>QCSH01000005.1 GCA_003211555.1 Pelagibacteraceae bacterium AG-470-G21 | reverse complement strand
TATAGCTGGCTTTTCAACGAAACTTCCAGTTGGATTATTGGGATTTATTAAAATTAAAAGTCTAGTTTTATCAGTTATTAAAGATAAAAGTTTATCAGGATCAAATTTTAAATCTTTATCCTCTGTCAAATCATAAGGAACGGCTTTTGCTCCGGAATAATTAATCATAGATTCATAAATAGGAAAAGCTGGTGTTGGATGAATTATTTCTGCACCTGGTTCACCAAAACAAGTGATTGCATAATACATCGTTGGTTTACCACCTGGCATTATTAATACTCTATTAGGATCAATATCTGTACTGTAAAGTCTCTTTACCCACCTTGCAACAGCTTCACGGCATTCTGGAATACCATTTGACAAAACATAACCGTGATGTCCGTCATCTAATGCTTTTTTTGCAGCTTCAACAACATGTTTTGGAGTTTTAAAATCTGGTTGTCCCAAGCCTAAATGGATCATTGGTTTACCTTGTGCTTCTAATTTTTTTGCCTCAGCTAAAACAGAGAATGCACTTTCTGTTCCTAGACGGTCTAATGCTTTTGATAATTCAATCATAATTTTTCGTCGACAAACTAACTGAAAACATACTTCATGTCTATTTATTTAAAATGAAAAAATTTATAAATATTTTTTATATTAAAATTTAATTGCGGTAAATAATCTTTGATCTATCTAACTCTTTTACATTTTTGCAGCCCATCAGGATCATATTACGCCTAATTTCATCGTGCATATTTTGAAGCAGCCTCTCAACTCCTTGCTGTCCACCTGCTCCTAAACTAAATAAAAATGCTTTACCAAAACTACAAGCTGTTGCTCCAGCGGCTAATGCTTTTAATACGTGGGTTCCTCTTCTGACCCCTCCATCTAAAATTATTTCAAGTTTATCACCTACTGCATCTGAAATAGCTTTTATTTGATCAAAAGGGGTTCTCGAACCATCCAATTGTCTACCTCCATGATTTGATATTATGATTGCGGTACAACCAATATCTACTGCTCTTTTAGCATCTTCAACTGACATCACGCCCTTTAACGCAAAAGGTCCTTCCCATTTTTTGACACAATACTCTGCATCCTCCCAATTCATTTTGGGGTCATACTGCTCGTTAACATAATCAATTACAGACTTGGTGATATTAGTTCCTTTGTCAGTTTTATGTTTAATATTCGCGAGTTCAAACTTCTTATTAGTAAAATATCTAAACAACCATCCAGGCTTAATTGCAAAATTCATTAAGCTTTCTAAAGTGAATTTTGGAGGTGTTGTAAATCCAGTTCTATGGTCTCTTTCTCTATTTCCAGCAACTAATGTATCAACAGTTAAGCATAAACCATCAAAATTTGCTCTTTTACATCTATCAATTAAATCATCCGTAAATGATTTATCTTTATGAATGTATAGTTGAAATAATTTCGGACCACTTGATATGTTGGCAATTTCTTCAATCGAAAATGATGCCATTGTCGACATGCTATACATTGTACCAAATTTTTCAGCAGCTCTTGCAGAAGCCTTATCTCCATCTGGATGATATAAACTTTGCATTGCAGTCGGAGATAAAAAAATTGGCATGTCTATTTTTCTACCAAAAACTGTTGTTGACAAATTTGGCTCTCCAACACTTCTTAGAATATTAGGAACTAAGTCACAATCATCAAAAGAATTTGTGTTTCTTTTTAAAGTGGTTTCATCATCCGCACCTCCATCAATGTAATGAAAAATCGGGGACGGTAATCTTTTTTTTGCTAATTTTCTAAAGTCTTCAAAGTTGTAACAATCTTTTAAACTCATACATTTCGAAACCTTAAATTATTTCGATTAAGATCACTTATTTTTGTGCATCCCATTAATTTCATGTCTCTCACTAATTCTGTTTTATATAAATTAAGTGCTCTCTCTACTCCATCCTGGCCTGCAGCTGCTAAAGCATAAAGATACAATCTTCCTCCAGCACAAGCTTTTGCTCCCATGGATAAAGCTTTAAGCATATGAGTTCCTCTCTGAAATCCTCCCTCACAAATAACATCTAATTTATCACCTACAGCATCTACAATTTCTGCTAATTGATCGAAAGGCGATCTTGATCCATCTAACTGTCTACCTCCATGATTTGAAACCATTATTCCAGTGCATCCAATATCTACTGCTCTTTTAGCATCTTCAACACTCATTACACCTTTAAGAGCAAAATGGCCTCCCCACTGCGAACATAATTTTTCAGCATCGTCCCAATTCATAGATTGATCCAACATGGTAGAAAAATATTGTCCAATAGAAGTATTGGTATCTGTTCCCTCTTTTACAAAATCCTGCAAGTGAGGTAACTCAAATTTTCCTTTTGTCAAATAGTTTATTCCCCACATAGGTTTTGTAGCAAAGCTATATAGGCTTGATAATGTTAATTTAGGAGGTGAAGTAAAGCCTGTTCTCAAGTCTCTTTCACGATTTCCTCCAGTAATGGTGTCAACCGTTAGAGCCATAACATCAAATTTGGCTGCTTTTGCTCTCTCCAGACATGAATCGTTCAAACCCCTATCTTTATGAAAATAAAATTGGAACATTTTTGGAGTATCAATCAAAGAAGATATTTCCTCAACACTAACAGTTGCTAATGCTGAAACACCAAACATTGTATTGAATTTTTGAGCAGCTTTTCCAACAGCTCTTTCACCATCATAATGGAATAACCTTTGAAGAGCAGTTGGTGAACAGTAAAATGGTAAATCTAATTTTTTTCCAAATATTGTAGTAGATAAATCAACATCCTCTACTCCCCTCAAAACATTTGGAACTAAATCTACATCATTAAATGCACTGCTATTTCTTGCATAAGTTATTTCATCATCAGCTGCACCATCAATATAATGAAAAATTGGCGATGGTAATTTTTGCTTAGCTAGTTTTCTAAAATCATAGAAATTATGACAATCTTTTAATCTCATAACTTAAATTAAAATTTTTTAGTAAAATTAAACATATAACTATTTGCCCCAGGATTCTTATCTCCTAAACTTGCATTAGAAATATGATTATATGAAATACCAATTTCGGAACTTGAAGATATTTCAAATAATACTTGAATTTGCGTTTTAAATTCAATTGCATGCCCTAAGTCTTTGCCGTCACCTTCATCATATAATCCAACTGCAAAACTAGGAGAAAAAGTAGTTGAATTAGTTTTTTGATTTAATTGATACCCTGTATAAACATAGATGGCATCGTCTGCAGTTATCATTCCACCAGTTACAGGCTGGACATTGCCTAAAAAAATGTCCTTGCTTGATGAATAATTTACATATTCAGCTCCAAAAAGATTTGCTTTTTTTCCGTCATCACTAAAATCAAACATTCCAGTATAAAAACTCCATTTATTTTCTGCATTAGAAAATGAAATAGTAATAAAAAGAAAAAATAAGGATTTGAAAATAACTTTCATAACTAAGTTTAATTACTTTATAGATACTTTTCTAGTAATTAATAGACCACCAAAAATGAATAAAATCAAAGGGATTAGCCAAAGTAAAAAAGTATTTTGATTTAATTCTGGTTCATAGACAATCCATTCGCCATATTTATTTTTTAAATATTCATATATTTCTTTTTCTTCTTTTCCCTCATCAAGTTTATTTTTTACAACAGTTTTCATACTTATTGCAAAATCAGATTGTGAATCATAAACCGATTGACCTTGACAAATCAAACATCTTAAATTTTTTGTGATTTGATCTACTTGTGAATTTAATTCATTAGCATAAGAAGTTTTAAAAATTAAAATAAAAATTAAAATAAGATTTATAAATTTAGGTTTTTTCATTTATTAAACTTTTTATTTCTATAATATTTTCATTGCTTAATGGTCCGATAAACTTTTTTATAATACTTTTTGTTTTGCCATTAATAACAATAGTTTCAGGAACACCAATTGCTCCAAATTCTATGGATTTTGTTCCGTCTTTATCAGTTATTATTTCTGAATAAGGATTTCCTAGTAAATTAAGGAAATTTTTTGCATTTTTTGGATTATCTTTATAATTTATTCCAACCACTTTAATATTCATATCTTTTAGCTGCATTAAATTGGGATGCTCATCCTTACAAGGGACGCACCAAGAAGCCCAGATATTCACAACTGATAAATCCTCTTGATTAAATAAATCCTCAATATTTATCACTTCATCATTAAATAATTTTTTTACTTTAAAAGAAAAATCTATTTTGCTGTTTAGTTTCTCATTTGAATAATCTTTTGAAACATTTAATCCTTTAAGCAATATAATAAAAACTATTATTAGAGATAATAATAAACTTATAAATTTAATATTTTTTTTCATTTTTTTTAATTAAACTTAGTAAACCACCAATGCTTATTAGTATTGTAGATATCCAAATCCAAATCATGACAGGTTTATATTGATATCTGACATTATAGTAACCATCATCTTTTAGAATATTAAAAACCAAAAAATTGTCTGAAAATAAAGTTGTTTTAATATCTGCTTCACTAGTAATTGTAAAAGGCTGTTGATAAATTCTGACCTCAGGTGATAATTGGATAAAAGAATTTTGATTTTTAATTTCGAAATTTGCTTTGAGAGATTTGTAATTATCAATATCTCGAACATTTACACTATTAAGTTTAATAACTTTATCATTAAATTTTCTTTCCTCACCTACTTTCATATTTGCGTTAAATTCGTTTGAAAATAAACCATTTAATAAAATACTTGTAATCAATAGGCTAAATCCAAAATGAGAGATCTTTTGGCTCAAAGATGATTTTTTATTAAAAAAGTCGTTTATTGTAACTAACAAAAGATAAAAGCTCAAAATTATCAATGGGACTGATAACAAAAATTTTTTTTCTGTATTTATTAAAATAAAATAAGAAATTAAAATTGATGCTAAAAAGATAATTAAAAGATTATATTCAAACTTTTTTAATTTATCTTTAATCCATTTTAAACTTGGACCAAAACTCATAAACACCAAAAATGGTATTAAAAAAGGTATCAAAAGATTATGGTAGAATGGCGGTCCAACTGAAATTTTAGACCCATTCAAAACTTCTAAGAAAATTGGATAAATTGTTCCAACTAATACTACTGAAAGGAAAAACATCATAAACCAGTTGTTAACCAATATTGCTGTCTCTTTGCTAATTATAAAGCTGTTTTTAATTGTGCTAGTTAGTTTTTTTTGATTAAAGAAGAAAATTGTTACAGACATTATCACCAATACAAACAGAAAACTTAATATGAATATTCCTCTTGAAGGATCATTAGCAAAAGTATGTATTGAATTAAGAATTCCTGATCTTACAAGGAATGTACCGCTCATACTTAATGAAAATGTGGTAATTGATAAAATTATTGTCCATTCTTTAAACAAATTTCTTTTTTCTAATACAATTACAGTATGCAAGAGCGCGGTAAGACAAAACCACGGCATTAGTGAAACATTTTCTACTGGGTCCCAAAACCAAAAACCGCCCCATCCAAGCTCGTAATACGCCCATATAGAGCCAAGCAAAATTCCGATTGTTAAAAATATCCATGAAACTAAAACCCAACTCTTTATATGTTTGGCCCAACTGTCTCCAATATTCCCTGCTACTACTGCTGCAAGTGATGTTGAAAATATTATTGAGGTTCCAACATATCCAAAATATAAAATTGGCGGATGAATAGCCAAAGCTGGGTCTTGTAAAATTGGATTCAGTCCTAATCCTTCAGAAGGAATTGGAAAAACAGTATTAAAAGGATTGGATGTTAATAAAATAAAAATCAAAAAGCCTGAAATAATTATTTGCTGAAATAACAAAGTTAAGAGTCTGTACTTTATATTTTGTGAGCTTGATTTTAGTAAAAAAATATAAAGAAAAACAGATAAAACAAGCAGCCATAGTAACAAACTACCTTCATGATTTCCCCATGAACCAGAAATTTTATAAAACAAAGGTTTTAAGGTATGCGAATTATTAAAAACTGTTTCATTACTAAAATCTGAAATTATAAATGCAACAACTAGACTTATAAAACTAATTATAATCATAACAGTCTGCACTGACGTAATTAAAACTAAATTCTTGTTTAGATTTTTAATATTAATATTCGTGTCTATATAAGATTTAATTATCAGGTAGATAGATGCAATTAAAGCGATGTATAATGAATAATTCCCAAAATAATTTGACATTTTTTTAATTATTTTTTAATGCCTCACTAACTTCTGGTGGCATATAATTTTCATCATGTTTTGCCAGGATTTTATCAGCATTAAGAAAACTTTTATCTTTTAAAATTCCTTCGGCTACAACACCTTTTCCTTCTTCGAATAAATTAGGGACAGAGCCTGTGAAGTTTACTAAAAGTTCATTTTTAAAATCAGTAATAATAAAGAAAATTTCCTTATCATTTATTTTTATTGAATTTTTTTTTACCATTCCCCCAACTCTAATTTTTTCAGTATTTTTAACTTCTGTAAAATTTTTAATATCGGTTGGAGATTTAAAATATACCACATTCTCCTCCAAAGATTTTGTAACAAGAAAAATTGAAAGTATTATAGATATTAAGATTAAGAATATAAAGAGAGCTCTAAATTTAACTTTTTTACCGTACATGTGAATTTTAATTAAACTTTAGAAGTATGAGTGTTTGCTAATATCTCTCTGTACGTTTTTTGCTTATTTGCTGATACAACTTTATTTTCATCAAGCACTTTAAAATTTTTCTCAAACTTTTTTTTCTCTTTAATCAAATTTAATTTTGTTACAACATACAAGAAACCAAAAGAAACTAGAGTGAATATAAATGAAGACCAAACGTATAAACCATATCCATTCATATTTATAATTTCATTAATCATAATCTATTAAGACCTTTATTCTTAATTTTTAACAGTTCTGTATTATATTTCATTAAAAATATCAAAAGTGAAAATAGTGCAAATGCCGCAGTCATTATAACTAATGGGGTCAGCATTGAGGAATGGATTGTAGTTTCTTCTAAAATATTGACTGAGGCTGGTTGATGCAATGTGTTCCACCACTCAACAGAAAATTTGATGACAGGAATATTAATAAGACCGATAATAGCTATGAACGAGCTAATTCTTTGTGCCTTATCTGTATCTGTAGTTATTCTCCAGGACAAAATAAATAATAAATAAAAAATACTAAGCAAAAGCATAGATGTAATTCTTGCATCCCAGGCCCACCAAGTCCCCCAAGTAGGTTTGCCCCAAATTGATCCAGTTACTAAAGCTACAATACTAAATACAAAACCTGATGGAGCTAAACTTTTTGTAATTAAAGAAAAGTTTTTATTTTTAAAAATAAATACTCCAAATGAAAGAATTGAAATAACCGAAAATATTCCAAGGGATATCCACGCAGAAGGAACATGGACATACATTATTCTAACTGAATCACTTTGTTTATAATCTTCTGGTGAAAGAATTAAAGCTTCAATCAGTCCAAGCATTAAAACAATAACAAAAAGTGCAAAAACAAGTTTCTGTATTTTGTTTATTATCTGAAGAGTATTATTTGGGTTAAAATAATTAATCATATTTTTTTATAACACATAAATTTTAGATTAAAATTGTCTAATGATTTCTGACCAAGAATACAGAGGGAGATGGATAGAGGAAAAACAGTACTCTTGATCAGAATTAAATATTTTATAGATGAAAGATATGACAAAGGTTTGTATCAATTGTGTTAAAATATTGGCTTAATATTAATTTGAAGGCTTAAAATAGCTTGAGCCCCTTTTGCCAGAAAAAATTTCATTTATTAATGGATGCTTTATTGGTTCTTCAGAATCGTCAAATAGCAAATTTTGCTCAGAAACATAAGCCTCGTAAGTTATCTCATCATTTTCTGCAAGAAGATGATAAAAAGGTTGATCTTTTCTTGGTCTGACATTTTTAGGTATAGATTGGTACCATTCTTCTGAGTTATTGAACTCAAAATCAACGTCATAGATAACACCTCTGAAATCAAAGTGTCTGTGTTTAACTACATCACCGATCGAAAATTTAGCTTTATCTGTACTCACGATATTAAATATGGATATTTGATGAAAAAAATCAATAAAAAAAATATAAATGTTTTATTAATCTGTTAATATGTAGCAGTGAATAAATCTCTTATAAAATTCATCACAGACGTTGGACCTCTCGCTATTTTTTTCTTTTTTTATTATAACAGTGATAAAAATTTGAAAGTTGCAATACCACCTCTAATTGTTGCAACTGTTATATCAGTACTGTTGGTATGGATACTTGAAAAAAAAGTTCCAATGGTTCCACTATTAGGTGGAATTTTAATTACTTTATTTGGTGGTTTAACAATTTATTTTGATAACCCAATTTTTATTTATATGAAGCCCACAATTATAAATATTCTTTTTGCTTTAGCATTATTTTTTGGGAAATATTTCACAAACGAACCAGTTTTAAAATTAATTCTAGGAAAAACATTACCAATGTCTGACGAAGGTTGGAAAATTCTAAATAATAGATGGACTTATTTTTTTATTTTTTTGGCATTGTTAAATGAAATTGTGTGGAGAACACAAACTGAAGAGTTTTGGGTTAATTTTAAGGTTTGGGGAATGCTACCAATAACTTTTATTTTTACAGCATCACAAGTAGGCATAATTAACAAATATAAATTGAATGAGTAATTTAAAATTAGTAATTAACAATTCAAATAAAGAACAAAACCAAAAATATTTCTTCGAAAAAAAAGAGCTAAAAATAATATTAGACTTGTATGCAAAAATGGTATCTGAAGGATCTTGGAAAGATTATGGCTTATCAATATCAAGTAAAAGAGTGAGCTTTAGCATATTCAAAAATGCTGCTGAAAAAGCTATTTACAATATTAGTAAAAATTTTAAACCCTCGAACAAAAATTTAAAATACTTGATTTTGGATAGAAATGGAAAAATTTTGAACAATGCTAGTGATCTTGAAACTCTTTTAAAAAGAACAAATTGGAAAAAACTTTAGTTTTAATTATCTTCTTTGACCAAATAATCTTAAAAGCATTATAAATAAATTTATAAAATCTAAATATAAAGTTAATGCACCCATAACTGCTTTTTTACCAATCATTTCTCCAGTATCTGAAGCTGCATACATATTTTTGATTTTTTGAGTATCATATGCAGTTAAACCTACAAATATTAGAACTCCAATAATTGAAATTGCAAAATACATCATAGATGATTTTAGGAAGATGTTTACTAATGATGCAATTATTATTCCAATTAAGCCCATCATCAGGAATGATCCTAACTTTGTTAAATCTCTTTTTGTTGTGTATCCATAAATACTCATAGCTCCGAAGGTAGCTGATGAAATAAAGAAAACTCTAGTTACGCTTAATCCAGTATAAATTAAAAGTATTGAAGAAAGTGACAAACCCATTAATGCTGCAAAAATCCAAAAAGTCGTTTGTGCTTTTGAAGCACTCATTTTATTTATCCCAAAACTCATGTAAAAAACAATTCCTAGGGGAGCTAACATAACTACCCATTTTAAACCTGAAAGATAAATGGCGTTACCAAATTCTGTAAGAGCAACAATAGATCCACCTGCATCGGTTACTACGGACATTTTAAATGATAGCAATGCAATGATTCCCGTTAGCAAAACTCCAGTTGCCATGTAGTTGTAAACTTTAAGCATGTAGGATCTAAGGCCTTCATCCATCACAACAGCTTTTTTTGCTGTCGTTGATCTATTTAAAATATTGTCTCTATTGAATTCCATAATTAAATATATAGTAATAAATTCTAAATTTTTCAAGCAGTCAAAATATAGGTAACAAGTACTTAATATTTAATGAATTATAAAAAATTAGGAACAACTGATATAGATATTAGCACAATTTGTCTCGGTACCATGACTTGGGGTGAACAAAATAGCCAAGAAGAGGCCTTCGAACAAATGGATTTCTCACTAGAAAATGGGGTTAATTTTTGGGATACAGCAGAACTTTATGCGGTACCTCCTAAAGCTGAAACTTTTGGTCATACAGAGACGATAATTGGAAATTGGTTTGAAAAAACAAAAAAAAGAAAAGATGTGATACTTGCAACTAAAGTTTGTGGTCCTGCAAGAGATTATATTAGAAATGGTGAAAATAGTTTTGCAGGAAAGAATCTCGAAACTGCACTTCATAACAGTCTTAAAAGACTTAAAACTGATTATATAGATTTATATCAGCTTCATTGGCCAGAAAGAAATGTAAACAATTTTGGAAGACTTGGTTATGTGCATAAAGAAAATGAATGGAATAAATTCGAAGACGTGTTGGTTGAATTACAAAAGTATATTGATCAAGGTAAAATTAGACATGTAGGTTTATCTAATGAAACTCCTTGGGGTGTTATGAATTATCTCAAACTCTCAAAGGAAAAGAGTTTGCCAAGAATGATGTCCATACAAAATCCCTATAGTTTATTAAATAGGTCATATGAAGTTGGATTGGCTGAGGTGTCTATAAGAGAAAATATTGGCTGTTTATCTTATTCTCCTTTAGCCAGTGGTTTTTTAAGTGGTAAATATAGAAATAAGCAATTTCCAAAAGGATCTCGGATGGAAAGAGATTGGGATTTTTGGACAAGATATCGAAAACCAAATACTAACGAAGCTGTTGATGAGTATTTTAATATTAGTGAAAAATACAACATTGATATGAGTCAAATGTGTATAAAATTTTGTGAGATACAGGATTTCATGTCTAGCGTTATTATTGGTGCAACAACAATGGAGCAGTTGAAAACAAATATAGAAAGTGTAAAAGTGAATCTTGATAAAGAAATAATTAATGAAATTAATGAAATTCAAAAAAAATATCCAAATCCATGTCCATAATTTTTAAAATAATTTTTTTTATTCTCTTATTAGGATCAACTTCTTATTCAGAAGAATTAAATAAAATAGGAACATTTAAAGACTGGGATACAATTGTTGTTACTAATGGGGATAGTAAAGTATGTTTTGCTCAATCTAAACCTGTTCTTCAATCTCCAAAAAAAAATGATAGAGATGCAAGATTATTTGTAACTTTTAGACCATCTGAAAAAATTAAAGACGAAGTAAGCACAACCTCAGGCTATGAATACAACAGTCAAAATTCAATTACAGCTAGCTCTGGTAAATCAAAATATAAATTTGATATAGCTCAAGATAATTTTGCATGGATTTCAAGTAATAAAATTGAAAAAAAAGTTGTTAGCAAAATGAAAAAGGCCTCAAGATTAATGGTTACTGGATATAATAAATCTGGATCTCAAACAATTGATCATTATTCATTGATGGGCTTCACTAAAGCATATAACGCGGCTAAAAAAAGCTGCAGTTAAATAATGAAATCAAAGAAAAAGATAGTTCTTGCCTATTCTGGAGGTTTGGACACTTCAATCATATTAAAATGGTTACAGGAAAATTATGATGCAGAAGTAATTTGTTATACTGCAGACATTGGTCAAGAAATAGATAGAAATAAAATTTTCAGAAATGCAAAAAAACTTGGCGTAAAAAATATTATTATTCAAGATCTAAAAGATATTTTTGTAAAAGATTATGTTTATCCAATGATTAGGGGACATGCAATATACGAAGGTGTTTATTTGCTTGGAACCTCAATTGCTAGACCTTTAATAGCCAAAGATCAAATTAGAATTGCTAAAAAATTTAATGCCTATGCTGTGTCTCATGGATCAACAGGAAAAGGAAATGATCAAGTAAGATTTGAGTTAGGTTATCATTATTTTGGTCCTAAAATAAAAGTTATTGCGCCTTGGAGAATTTGGAAGCTGAAATCTAGATCAGATCTAATTAATTATGCAAAAAAAAATAAAATTGAAATACCTAAAGATAAGAAAGGAGCACCACCTTTTTCAGTAGACGATAATATTTTTCATACATCAACAGAAGGAAAGTTGTTAGAAAATCCAAAAAACTCTGCACCTGACTTTATCTTTCAAAGAACGGTATCTCCAGAAAAAGCACCTGATAAATCTTCAATTGTAAAAATAGACTTTAAAAGTGGAGATCCGATTGCAGTGAATGGGAAAAAATTATCTCCATCTAAATTGCTTGGAAAATTAAACGACATAGCTGGAAAAAATGCTGTTGGAAGAGTTGATCTAGTAGAAAATAGATTTATCGGTATAAAATCAAGAGGTGTATACGAAACACCAGGCGGAACTTTATTAATGCACGCTCATAGAGCTATAGAGTCTGTTACACTTGATAAAGATACAATGCATAAAAAAGAAAAAATTATGCCTAGATATGCGGAACTGATTTACAATGGATATTGGTTTTCTAAAGAGAGATTTAAGTTACAAAGAATTGTAGATCTTAAGAGAAGTAAAGTTAATGGATCAGTTAAATTGAGGTTATATAAAGGGAATGTTGTTATTCATTCAAGAATAACTAAAAGTTCAGCTTATTCTATGAAAAAAGTTTCATTTGAGGAAAATAAAACTTTTAATAAATCAAATGTTGAAAGATTTATTAATTTTCACAAGAAAAAATTAAAATAAAATATCATGAATTTTGAACCAAGTCGGGCGCAAGCCACTAATAAACTAGATAATTTTGTTGAAAATAATCTTTCTGAATATTCAAGATTGAGAAATTTTGATTTTGGTCCAGATAAAAGATCAAATATATCTTGTATTTCTCCATATATATCTCATGGAATATTAAATGAGTTAGAAGTTATAGATAAAGCCTTAAAGAAATATTCATTTTCTAAAAATGAAAAATTTATTCAAGAGGTTTTGTGGCGTACTTATTGGAAAGGATGGTTAGAATTAAGACCTAATGTATGGACAGATTACATAATAGAACTAAAAATTATAAGAGAAAAATACAAAGATAATAAAGATTATTTAAATGCCATTGATGGAAATACAAATATAGAATGTTTTAATGAATGGGTTAAAGAATTAAAAGAATTTAATTACCTTCATAATCATACAAGAATGTGGTTTGCCAGTATCTGGATTTTTACTTTAAATTTACCTTGGCAATTAGGAGCTGAATTTTTTATGAAGCATCTCTATGATGGAGATGCAGCATCTAATACATTGGGATGGAGATGGGTTGCTGGGATGCAAACACAAGGTAAGCATTATTTGGCAAGTGAATGGAATATAAAAAAATTTACTAATAACAGATTTAATAACATTAATTTAAATGAAAATGCACCACCTAAAGTTAGTGAGAAAATTTACAAGGCTGTCTTAAAAGATTTTAGTAATCCAGCAAGTTTGGATGAGCAAAATTTAATTATTTTTGAAAATAATCTTTCTTTTGAGTTCACTGATTTCAAAGACCATAAATTTAAAAAGATTTATTTAGTTAATAATAATAATAACCACAGTAGAAATATTAAACTTAGTGAAAAAACATTGAAATTTAAGACTAATTTAATTCAGGATCAAAAAAGAAGGTTGGATGAAAAATCTTTGGATTGTGAAATTATTGATATTGGTAACCTTAAAACAATTGAGAATAGTTATTTTTTATATCCTTGTGTTGGAGAAAATTTAGATTTTCTAACTTCTCAAGGATTAAATAATATAAAATTTCTTTATCGTAATTTAGACCGAAGTTCTTGGAAATATTGCAATAAAGGTTTTTTTAATTTCAAAAAGTATATACCAACTATAATTAAAGAATTTTTCTAAAGTACTATTGTAAATTATCAAAATTATGAGATAACAATAATATGAATAACCCACAAGTTCTTGAAATTATTGAAAATCTTAAAGGTAGAAGGAATTACGAAGAAAAGAAAGCTTCAAAATTGGGTTTCAACTCCCTTTATGCGTACATTGAAAGTAAAATATCAAAAGAGAAAGAAGCTGAAGCAGCAAAAATTCTTGAACAATCAGCTGCTAAGGAAGAAATGATTGAGGAAAAAAAACCAGAGAAAAAGAAAAGCTGCTCTTGTTGTTAATTAGTTATTTTTTGAACATTTCTTAGAACAATATTTCACTTTATCCCAGTTTAATTTCCATTTTTTTCTCCAAGTAAAAGGTCTCTTACATACAGGGCAAATTTTTGTGGGTAAACTTTCTTTTCTCACTATGCAGTATTTTTTTTAATAAATTTTTCTGCCTCAGCTAAAATTAATTTTTTTCTGTCAGGTTTCATTTTATCGAAAATTCTAACCATCATAGATAGTCTAGGATTTTTTAAGAAGAAGGCTCTATTTCTATTTATGAATCTCCAGTAAAGACCATCCATGGTATTGCACCATTCTCCTTTTTTAAAATCCATCATTTTCATGAAATAAGCGGAGCCACAAATATATGGTTTTGTTGCAAATATTCCTCCGTCACTGAAAAGCCCCATTCCATAAACATTCGGGACCATTACCCAGTCAGAGGAGTCTACAAACATTTCCATAAACCATTTGTAAACATACGTTGGCTTCACCTCACATAAATTCATTATGTTTGATAAAATCATTAACCTTTCAATATGATGTGACCAACCATAATTCACTGCATTTTTAATAGCATAATCTAGAGGTGGTAATCCTGTTGTTCCTTCGTACCATGAGTTTTTCATTTTTCTATTTTGTTTAAAAAAATTTCTAGTTTCCATTTCTTTTGAATAGCTTTGATAAATTCCCCTCATAAATTCTCTCCATCCGATTACTTGACGAATATAACCCTCTAAGGAATTTAATCTTATATTATTTTTATTGTGAAAATCTAAAACTTTTTTAATTATAAATTCTGGAGTGATAAGACCTAAATTGATGTAAGGACTTAAAGCACTATGAAATAATATATTGTCTTTCTGATCAACTGCATCTTCATAATCCCCAAATAAATTTGATTTCTCTTTAATAAAAAAATTTAATAATTTAATTACATCATCATATTCCGTAGCAAGCCAAAAGTCTTTCGTATTACCTGGGTGACTTTTAAAATTTTTATCAATTAAAATTTTTAATTCTTTAGTATGAACAGTCTCAGTAATTTTAGGAAATTTGGGTATAGATATATTTTTTGGAAGTTTATTTCGATTTTCTTCGTCAAAACTCCATTTGCCTCCTTCTGGATTACCATCTTTTTTCATGAGTATGTCCAAATCTCTTCTAGTTTCTTTATAAAAAACTGCCATAAAAGGTTTTTTTGATTTTGATAAATAATCTTTAAATTTTTCTCTTGAGTTCAAAAACATTGGTGTTTGAATAATATTCCATTTAATTTTTTCTTTTTTTAAAAAATTGGTAATTTTATTTTCAAAAAACTTATCCTCAATTTCGAAACTTGAAATTTCTTTGATTTTCTTTGATTTAATTATTTTTTTTAATTTTTCTGTGTAATCAAGCTTAAAAGATTTATCTTCGATCGAAGAATATTCTAATTTAAATCTATTTTTTTTTAGTCTATCTGCGTGAGATCGCATGCAAGATAAGAACAATAATATCTTTTGTTTATGATGCTTTTCGTATGTACAAAGCTGATAATCTTCTGCCATATAGAAAATGTGGTCTTTTCTGTACTTTTCTAGATATTTCTCTGAGAAAAGCTGATTTCCAAGTAGAAAAAATAATTTCATTAACTATATATAACTCTTTAAAAATTTATGTCAGAAAAATATTTAGTAGTAGGTGCGACAGGATCTATCGGATCTAATTTAGCCGAACAGTTATATGCAGCCGGCAAAGAAGTACATTTAGTTGGTAGAGATGAAGAAAGAACAAAATCTTTATCTGAAAAACTAAATTGTAAATATACAGTTGCTGATGTTTTAGAAAATGGTTTTGTTGAAAAAATTAAGTCCGAAATAAATGATATCAAAGGTGTAGCTTATTGCGTTGGTTCGATTGATTTAAAACCTTTGAGAATGGTTTCAGAACAAGATTTTACAAAATGCATGAAACTAAATTTATATTCTGCAGTAGATTTAATTAAAGGTTATCAAGAAAGTTTAAAGAAAAATAAAGGATCGATTGTTTTGTTTTCAACTGTAGCTGCTCAAAGAGGTTTTGCAAATCATGCAATTATAGCTTCAACTAAAGCAGCTGTTGAAGGATTAAGTGTTTCTTTAGCAGCAGAATTTGCTCCAAATATAAGAGTAAATTGCATTGCACCAAGTTTAACTAATTCAAAAATTGCAGAGCCGATGCTTAAAAATAAAGTTTTAGCTGATGGTATCGCAAAAGCTCATCCATTAAAGAGACTTGGAGAAGGTAAAGACTCAGCTTCACTTGCAAAATTTTTAATAACTGAAGACAGTTCTTGGGTTACAGGACAAATTATTGCTGTCGATGGTGGTAGATCAAAACTTTCATAAAGTGAAGAAATTTTTATTTCTTTTATCCTTAATATTATTCTCAACTAATTCATTTAGTAAAAATTTTAATTTTAATAAAATTACTGAATTAGAAGCACCTTGGGGCTCGTCATTCGTAAATGATAATGAAATGATTGTTACCGAGAAAAGTGGCAAAATAAAATTTGTTAATATTTCGACAAAAGAGATAAATGAAATTGGTCATAACTTAAATTTTGTAGAATATGGACAGGGAGGATTATTGGATATTCTGTATCATGAAGATTATATTTACATCTCATACACAGAAAATAGAAATAATTGGAAGACCAGTACTTCAATTGCACGTGCAAAATTTAATAAAAACAAATTAAATTTTAAAAATATTTTTCAAGCCAATCCACCAATTGACTCACCTTATCATTTTGGTTCAAGACTGGTAATTAAAGACAAATATTTATTTGCTTCTGCGGGTGAAAGAGGTGGGGGAATGATTGCTCAAGATGGAAATAAACATCCAGGAAGTATAATTAGAATTTATCTAGATGGTGGCATTCCAAAAGACAATCCTCGTTTTGAGGGGAAATCAGACTGGCTACCTGAAATATATCAAATTGGTGTAAGAAATCCTCAAGGTTTAACTTTATCACCTTTTGATGGAAAAATTTATATGAGCAATCATGGTGCAAAAGGAGGCGATTGGTTTGGTGAAGCAAAGAAAGGTGAAAATTATGGTTGGAAAATTCTTGGATGGGGTGGCACAAATTATTCAGGTATACCAATAGGGCCAAAATGGAAACCTGGCTTTACAAAAGCCATTCAATATTGGGTTCCATCTATAGCCACAAGTGCAATCACAATTTACAAAGGGAATGAATTTAAAGAATGGAATGGTCATGCATTAATTACTTCTCTTAAAGATAAGTCTTTAAGAAAATTAGAGTTTAATGATTTATCAGAGGTAAAAGAGGAAATAATATTTAAAGATAAAATTGGAAGAATCAGAGACATACAAATTCATCCTATAAATGGTAAACTATATTTTTTAAATCAAGATGGATTGTGGTTGATGGAAAATTCTAGTTAGTATCAAAAAGTTCTTTAAATAATTTAAACTCACCAATTTTAAAAATAATTGCATCGTCTTTTTTAAATCCAAATTTTTCTGCATTTTGCTTAAACCTTAAAGGGGGCTCTAATATTGGCTCAAGTGATAAAACAAAAGTTCCCCAATGCATTCCAATTACTTTTTTACTTTTTAAATCTTTAGCTAGTCCAAGGGCTTCTTCAGGGTTGGTGTGATAAGCAGAAGAATCTTTAATTGAAGCCATAGGATAAAAATTATATGCGCCAATGTTAATAAATGTTAAATCAATTGGACCGTACTTATCTCCCAATTCTTTATATATTTTTCCAACACCAGTATCACATGAAAATAATATTTTTTTTCCTTTGTATTCAATCAAATAGCTACCCCATAAAGTTTTATTAGTGTCCGTTAAGCTCCTTTTTGACCAGTGGACTGATGGCAAAAAAGTAATATTTAAATTCTGATTTATTGTTATTTGATCGTACCAATCCATTTCATTCACATCTTTAAATCTATTAATTTTAAAATATTTTTTTAGTCCTAAAGGTATCAAGACTTTAGAATCTTTATAAGGAAATCTCATTATTGTTTTCATGTCTTGATGATCGTAGTGATTGTGAGTTAGTAGAAAAATATCTGTTCTTGGTATCTCATTAAGTTTTAATGCTGGTTCGTTATATCTCTTTGGCCCGAAAAATAAAGGTCCTGCATTTTTTGAAAAAACTGGATCTGTTATTATTGTTGTTTCCCCTAATTTTAATAAAAATGTTGCATGACCTATCCACGCTACATAATCTTCTTTTTGGAAATTATTTAAATCCAATAAAACTTTTTCTTTTTTAATAATATTACTTTCAGGAAAAGTCATATCTAATTTTTTTTTTTCTTGGTTAAAGACCTTAAACGACCAATTGAAATTCATATCAATCACCTTTGATCCCTCAGGATTTCGAAATGTGCCATTTGCTAAATGATGATATTTTTTTTTCATATCCGATTAATAATTTTTTGAAATAATATCTTGAATTGTATTACTTATTACTATTGTTCCAGCTTTGTTAGGATGTATTCCATCTTGTTGATTTAGATTTGGATCAAGAGCAACACCTTCTAACAAAAATGGAATTAGAGGTAAATTATATTTTTTTGACAATTTAGGATAAATAGTATCAAAATTTTTTTTATATTTAGTTCCATGAGTTGTTGGCGCAACCATGCCAGCTATTATAATTTTTATTTTTTTACTATTAGCAATTTTAATTATTTCTTCTAAATTTCTCTCGGTTTCGTCTGGTTGAATTCCTCTAAGCATATCATTTGCCCCAAGACCAAGGATGATTAAATCAATACCGGGTTCTGATAAACTCCATTCTGCTCTATTCAATCCACTAGATGAAGTACTTCCTGATACACTTCCATTTATTACCTTAATATTTAAACCACTCCTAATGAGATTACTTTCTAAAACCAAAGATAAGTGTTGTTCTTTAGGTAGACCATAGCCCGCCATTAAACTATCGCCGAATAATATAACCTTTTCTATTGCACTTGCATTTATGTGCACTAGAAAGAATAACAATATTTTTATAAATAAACTTTTATTCATGAACACACTTCTTAAATTAAAAAAAATAAATCTCAAATACCAAACTGGAAAGGACAATATCAATGTTTTAAAAAATATTGATTTAACTATAAAAAAAGAAGAAACTGTATCTGTGGTTGGAGAAAGTGGGTCAGGAAAAACTAGCTTGATTATGTTAATTGGTGGGCTAGAACGCCCAACATCAGGGAAAATTATATTTCAAGACAAGGAAATAACAAATCTTAATGAAGACGAAGTATCTGAAATTAGAAAGCAAAATATAGGAATTATATTTCAATCTTTCTATTTAATTCCAAATTATACAGCAGTTGAAAATGTAGCTTTAACACTTGAACTTAATGAATTTAAAAATCCTGAGAAAGAAGCAAAAAGTTTATTAGATCGATTTGGTCTAAAACATAGATTCAATAATCTTCCAAGTCAATTATCTGGCGGAGAGCAACAACGTGTGGCGATTGCAAGAGCTATTGCAATGAAAC
Source organism: Pelagibacteraceae bacterium AG-470-G21 (assembly GCA_003211555.1). Classification (GTDB taxonomy): domain Bacteria; phylum Pseudomonadota; class Alphaproteobacteria; order Pelagibacterales; family Pelagibacteraceae; genus Pelagibacter. Next base: position 67,104 of record QCSH01000005.1, on the reverse strand, counting down.
CAGATTTGATTTTAGCTGATGAACCAACTGGTAACCTAGATACCGAAAACTCAATAATGATCTCTGAAATTTTATTTAAATACGTCAAAGAAGAAGGGTCTTCTTTAATAATGGTGACACATGATCCAAAATTAGCAGATAAAGCAAAACGAAAAATTAAAATCAAAGATGGAAAAATTAAATAATCCTTCGGAGTTAAGTTTAATATTCAAATATGCTTTAAAGGATTTAAGCAGAAATTATAAAAAAATTTCAAGCATTATTGTAACGCTTTTTATAAGTCTTTTTATTTTAAGTGCCATCTTTACAATTGAAGATAGTTTAAAAAAAGAGCTTAATGATAATGCAAAAGTTCTTTTGGGTGGAGATCTCGAAATCGATTATAACCGTAATCAGGGGGATCTTAATTTAGTCAATAAAGTAAAGGAATTTTCAACTGTCTCACAAATGATAGAGTTCAGTACAATGCTTTCTACGACAGGCAGAGAAAAAAATAAATCATTATTTACAAGAATTAAAACAGTTGATGAAAAATATCCGTTATACGGTGAAGTTGTTTATGAGCCAGAAGAAGCTTATGAAAGAATGCAAAAGGAACCCAAGACAATTTTGATTAATGAAAGTTTATCAAAAACTTTAAAGATAAAAATAAATGACAAAGTTAAGGTACAAGATCAAAGTTTCATAGTTGTTGGAATTATAAAATCTGTACCCGATGTCAGTGGGTTTGTAGCTTTTGGAGATTGGGCATTAGCAGGAAAACAAACTTTGGAGATACTAAAACTAAATGGAATAGGTAGTTTTTTAAATTATGAATATAAAGTAAAGTTTAAACCAAGTGATGATCCAGAAAAAATAGAAAGTAAGATCAAAGATATTTTTAAAGATGACCAAAAAGTAAAACTTAGATTTCCAGAAAATTCAGCTAGTGGCTTAAAAAGGATAATTAATAATTTTTCCCAATTTCTTTCTTTAGTTTCAATTAGTGCAATGTTAATTGCTGGAATAGGTATCGCTAATACATTGTTATCATTTATAAACCAGAATAATATGTCTATAGCTGTAAGAAAAGCTGTAGGATTTTATTCAGGGAATATAAAAACACTTTATTATCTTCAATTATTAATATTATTATTTATTATTACTGTAATTTCTTATAGCTCAAGTTTTTTAATTATACCAATTGCAGATAAATATTTATCTGATGGGTTGGGATTAAATGTTTATCCAAAATTCTCTTTAATTAATTTTATAAAAATATTTATTGTAGGTTTGTTAGTTCTTATCATTTTTTCAATACCAACAATAAGTTCAATTGATCAAGTTAAAGCATCAAACCTATTTAGAAATGTATTCCAAAACCTACAATTTTATTACTCAAAAAAGTCGGTTATTTTGAGTTTTATCTTGTTATCATTTTTAGTTTTATTGTTTACACTAGGATCTGAAAGGCCTTCTTATAGCTTGGGTTATTTTCTGGCTTTTTTTGTATGTCTAATTGTATTTTTTTTACTTTCGAAAATTATAATTTATTTACTGAAAAAGTTTAATTTTATTTCAAATATCTCTTTAAAAGTATCGATAAAAAATATAACTCAAACAAAAAGTATCACCCCTATAACGATTATGTCTTTAGGCTTAGGTGTAACTTTATTATTAACTTTAGCTTTGGTTGGAACAAATTTTAAAAGAGAAATTGCAAGATCTATTCCAGATATTGCACCTGATTATTTTTTTGTTGGAATTCAAAAAGGTGAAAAGAAAAAATTTGAACAAGGTGTTTACAAAATGAGCCCTGATGCGAACATTGAAATAGTGCCTATGGTTTCTTCAGGAATAGTAAAAATTAATGGTGTGAATCCAAATAGCTATATTAAACCAGATAATGATAGTTATTGGGTAATTGGAAGTGAAAGAAGATCTTCTTGGGTTGAAAATATACCTAAAGATAACCCAATTATAAAAGGAGAATGGTGGGATTTATCTAAACCTAACCAACTTCAGATATCACTTGATGCAAAAGTGGCTAAAGATTTTAATATTGAGTTGGGAGATATTTTTACTTTAAACATTTATGGTCGAGAAATTGATGGAGAAATAGTTAATTTTAGAGAAGTTGATTATCGTGATCTAAGTATTAATTTTGCGATGTTATTTAATCCACAATTTGCGAAAAAAATTCCTCATGAATATTTAGCAACTGCTAAATTTAAAAATCCAGATAATTTTGATGAAACCAAAATGTTAGAAGTATTGCCGAGTTTGTCTATGATAAAAATTGCTGATTACTTAAACAAAGTAACATCAGTTTTAAATAAAGTCTTCATAGCTGTAACCCTAATTTCTGGTGTAACAATTGTCATTGGATTGATTGTTATCTCAAGTGCTATAATGGTACAAGGAAAAGTAAAAGAGTACCAAAATCTTGTATTTAAAATTTTAGGTTTTTCAAAAAAAGAAATTATATTTTCGTCTTTGATAGAATTTATAATTATTTTTATGTCGGTAATATTAATTGCAATTTTTTTTGCAGTAATTGGATCAAAATTTATTATGGAGAATATTTTTGAATTAGTTTGGCAATTCGATTTTAAAGTTTTAATTTACCTTGGTGCCTCTATAGGAATTGTGACCTTGATTTTAATTATGTTAACTAATCTTAAATACTTAAGTCCTAAAGTTTATCCTTTAATTAGAAATCAGTAATAAATTTTATTTATTTGCTCTCTTAAAACACTCAATTGTATTTTTAAGTAAACATGCAATAGTCATAGGTCCGACTCCACCTGGAACTGGAGTTAAAGCTTTTGCAACTTTTGATACTTCGTCAAATGCCACATCGCCAACTAGGCCGTTTTCAGTTTTGTTAATACCAACGTCAATCACAATTGCATCTTTTTTTACCCAATCACCTTTTACAAGCTCAGGAATCCCAACAGCAGCAACTATAATGTCTCCTTTTAAACATTCACCTTTAAGATCATTTGTTTTTGAATGAGTAATTGTAACCGTACAATTTTCTTTCAACAACAACTGTGTCATTGGCTTACCATTTAAATTTGATCTTCCAACAATTACAGCCTTTTTTCCATTAAGGTTTGGTTCAATTTTTTTTATTAATAAATAACAACCTAAAGGAGTGCATGGAATAGAACTTTCATAACCTGACGATAGATTACCAACATTCATGGGATGAAATCCATCTACATCCTTCTCTGGCATAATTGCCTCTATAACTTTTTGTTTATCAATATGTTTAGGAAGTGGGAGCTGAACTAAAATTCCTGAAACGGTATCGTCATTATTAAGTTCATCGATTTTTTTTAAAACTTCACTTTCTTCAACACTGTCAGGGTATCTAATCACCTCTGATTTAAGGCCCACTTCATTGGCAGATTTCTCTTTATTTCTAACATAAATTTGACTAGGTGCTAAATCACCAATCAATATGACTGTTAAACCTGGTACTTTATTATGCTTATCTTTTAAAATAGAGACTTCTTTTTTTAATTCTTCTCTTAAATCAGCAGCAGCTTTTTTTCCATCGATTAAAATCATTTATTAAAATATTAGTGGTGCAATGTAGAGTTTCATACACATTTCTATAAACCATATCAACAAAAGAAGTACGATAGGTGAAATATCAAAAGCACCAAGATTAGGTAAAAATCTTCTAATTCTTATCAGAAGTGGTTCGGTTAATTTGTAAGTAAAATCTAATATTAAATAAACAAATCGATTGCTAGTATTTAGAACATTAAATGCAACTAACCAGCTAATAACAACATTTGCAATTACAACATAAGAGTATAATTTTAAAACTTGAAGAGCCAGATAAAATATAGCAATCATTTTTTTTCAACATAAATTGACTGGCTAGGAAATGCAAACGCTGCACCTTTCCCTTCAACAATCTTTTTTATTTCAAGTGCTAAGTTTTCTTTAACCTTTAAGTAATTTGTCCAGCTATTTGTTTTTGTAAAACATCTTACATACATATCAATTGAACTGTCAGAAAACTTATCTACTCTTACAGCAACTCCTACAGATTGATCATAATCTTCACCCTTATTTATATGATTTTCAATTTCATCTCTGATTGTTTTTAATTGATCGATAGTAGTGTCATATTGAAGAGTTATAATCCAACTAATAGACCAATTTGTTTTTCTTGTATTATTAATAACTGCATTTTCAGCAAATTGAAAATTTGGGATGATTGCAAGTGATTTGTCAAATTTTCTAATTACTGTTGATCTAAATCCAATATTCTCTACAACGCCCTCTATTACACCTTCAACTTTTATCCAATCCCCTATTCTGAATCTTTTCTCAACCAAAACTAAAATTCCAGAGATTAGATTTTTAAATAAATCCTGTGCCCCTAATGCTACTGCAACACCAAATAATCCTAATCCTGCTATAATAGGTCCAATTTTTATTCCCCATAATTCAAGGACAGCTGCCGCTCCTAATATAAATATTAAAATTTTTAAAGATTTTATAATCCAACCTATTAATTCTTTTGTAAGTACTTTATCTAGGCCACTTAACACATAAGATATTGGTTCAATTATTTGATGGATTATCCAAAATATTAAAATTGTTATTAAAGTTCTATTGATATTATCTATAAAATTCCTAGTTTCATTATCGAATGCCATGTAATAACTAGCAAAGAAAATACCTAGGACAATTGGAAGAAACCTTGCAGGTCCTTCCATTGATTTAACAAATGTGTCGTCCAGTTTATTTGTTGTTCTTTTTGAAATTAATTCTAGTTTTTTTATTACAAGTTTACTTATAAAACCTCTAAATATTAAAAAAACTACAAATATTCCTAGACCAATTAATATTTGAAAGAAATCAACTCCCAAAAGTCCTTGTTGCCATACCGATAAAAAAAGCTCTTGTAGTTTATTTAAAACGTCCATTTTTAAATTTTATATAGCAAAAACTCTTCTTCACCAGAGTTAAATAAGAAAATTTTTTTCCATTTAATGTCATTTAATGCAGCCGATGCTTTTTCACCCATACACATTAGGTTGGTTTCCATCCAGATATTATCTAAGTTATATTTTTTTATAATTGTATAAAAAGTTTTAGCGCTATTTTCAGAATATATATAAACTATTTCAGGAACTGACGATTTAATTTCTTTTAAAAAATTATCATCTAAATTTTCATTTGGTGTCGCTGTATAATTTATAATTCTATCAACAGCATAATTTTCTTCGATTAAATTTCTATCTAAATTATAAGATATAATCTCTCCACTTACATAAAGTAATGATCCTATTTTTGGATCGAAACTTTGTAATATTAATTCTTTAAGATTATTTACGTTACCCTCTGCACAAAATATGTTTTGAAAACCTAATTCTTTGGCTTTTTTTTCTGTTGCAAGACCAACACAAAAACAAAATATGTTTTTACCTATTTTTGTTGTGTCTAGATTTTTTAAAGCATTTGCACTTGTAAAAATTATTCCTTTATACTGATCAAAATCTATTTCTTTTGTTTCTTTTTTTTTTATATTTAACAGGGGTAAATGAGATACTTTGTGTTTCAGTGAACTGAATTTTAAAATTAATTCCTTACTATCATCTAAAGGTCTTGTTAGTAATATATGCATATTAGTTTTTATATGAACCTTTTGATTGTTGTTTTAGTTTCTCTCCAATTGCTCTACTAGAAATTTTTATTTGATCAATTTCCGATCTCTCTTTGATAAAATATCTTTGCTTTCCATCAACGGAAAAAAGCTCTGTAGTTAAATCTACTTTTCCATTTTCTATCTTGGCATAAACTCCAACAGCTGTGTCGCAATCTCCATCCAAAATTTTTAAAACTTCTCTTTCGGCATTAGCAACAATTCTTGAATTCAAATCGTTTATTTTTTCCAGCAATTCTCTGATCTCAGTATCATCTTCTCTACATTGAATTGCTATTATGCCTTGACCTGCGCAAGGTATAATATCTTCAATACTAAATTCTTGAGAAATTTTATGCTGTAAATTTAGCACATCTATTCCAGCTTTAGATAGAACTATTGCATCATATTCACCCATTTCTAATTTTTTAATCCTTGTATCAACATTTCCTCTAATTAATTTATATTTTAAATTTGGTCTTTTTTTTTTAAGCTGATACTCTCTTCTAAATGAAGATGTTCCAACAACAGAATTGGGTTTTAGGTCCTCAAATTTTATATTATCTCTGCTTATTAAAATTTCATTTGGTGAGTTTCTTTTTAAAAAATTATTAGTTAAAAGATTTTGGGTTTCAACTGTAGGCATATCTTTCAGCGCATGTACCGCTATATCAATATTTTTATTTAATAAATCTTTTTCAATTTGTTTGGAAAATAAACCTTTACCTCCTATTTCGGATAATCTTTGATCATGTTTTTGATCACCTGTTGTAACTATTTTTTTTAATTCAATCTTATTGGAAAAATATTTTTTTAGCTCATTTCTCACATTTTCTGCATAAATCATTGCTAACTTACTTCCCCGTGTTCCGATTGTTAGATTAGCTCTTTTCATAAAACTTATTTTTATTACATTCTTATAGTTTAATTGTATTAATTATAAAAAATAATTTATGAGTAAAAATCCAATAATATTAGGTATAGAAACAAGTTGCGATGAAACAGCAGTTTCAATTATTCAAGATCATGAAAGTGGTATACCAAAAATTTTATCGAATATAGTATCTAGCCAAGTTGATATTCATAAAGAATTTGGTGGGGTTGTTCCTGAATTGGCTGCAAGGTCTCATGTTGAAAAAATTAATTTAATAGCAAAAAAAACTTTGGATGAAAGCAATATGCGCCTAGAAAATATATCTGCGGTAGCAGCTACTGCAGGCCCTGGATTAATGATTTGTCTTAGTGTTGGTTTAAATTTTGGAAAAGCACTTGCGTCTTCTTTAAATGTTCCTTTTATTGGTGTTAATCATTTAGAAGGTCACGCTTTAAGTCCAAAGCTACATACTAATATAAATTATCCCTATTTACTTCTATTGATCTCAGGTGGGCACAGTCAGTTTCTAAGTGTAAATGGATTGGGTAAGTACAAAAGATTAGGTACAACTATTGACGATGCTCTAGGAGAAGCATTTGATAAAACAGCAAAACTTTTAGGAATAGAATTTCCAGGAGGTCCTAAATTAGAAAAATTTGCAGAAAGAGGTGATTCTAATAAATTTGATCTTCCCAAACCCATAATAAGCAAAGGTGGATGTAATTTATCTTTTGCTGGACTTAAGACTGCTATTTTAAGAATAACAAAGAACATAAAAACAGAACAAGAAAAATATGATTTGGCAGCTTCTTTCCAAAAAACTATAGAAGAAATATTGAGTATTAAATCAAAAATTGCCTTTGATGAATTTTTAAAAATTAATTCTGTTAAAAAAAAATCATTTGTTGTTGCTGGAGGTGTTGCTGCAAATAATGGAATAAGAAAAAAATTAATTCAAACAAGTAATAATAATAACTTTGAAGTAATTTTTCCAAATCCAAAATTATGTGGTGATAATGCAGCCATGATTGCAATGGTTGGTATGGAAATGTTTAAGTTAAAAAAATTTAATAATTTAGATTTTCCTGTTACACCCAGACTTCCTTTAGATAAAAATGCTGCATTTTTAAAAGGAGCTGGAATTAAATTATAAAAATCTAATTAATTATTAAACTTTTAGGTTTTTTATTTTCCAGTAAATTTTTGTGAACTTCTTCGTATGCAGTTTCTATGTTTTTGGTAAAAAGTTTTGTATCAAATAATGACATATTAATAACATTTTTTTTTAATTTTTTTTTAATATCATTATAAAAAGTTTTATCCTCTGCGATTTTAATTGCCAATTTTTCATAATCCTCGTCTGTTTCTGTTATCAATTGTTCTAATCCGACTGATGTTAATAGACTAGACGCAACTCGACTTGCAAATGATTTTCCTTTGAGAGTGATAATTGGTAAATTCGACCTAATAGCATCACTTGCTGTTGTATGAGCATTACATGGAAAAGTATCTAAAAATAAGTCAGCTAAGCCTAATCTTGCCAAATGTTCCGAGTGTGACACTCTATTTGCAAAAATTAATCGATCAGGGTTTATATTTCTTGAAGTTAAAATTTTTCTTAGATTATTTTTAGCTATATCATTATCAATGAGTAACCAAATCACACTATTTTTAACTTTACTTAAAATTCTTAACCAAGTTTCAAACATGTCAGGAAGAATTTTGTAATTATGATTAAAACAACAAAAAATAAAGCTTTTTTCAGGTAAATTATAATCTTTTTTGGTAAAAATTTTTTTTGAAAGTTTGGGATTAGAGTCGTTTACTTGATATGAATTTGGAAGATAAATTATATTTTCAGAATAATAAGACTTACATTCTTCTGGAATTAATATTTTATCTGCTATTAAGTAATCAATGCAGTCAGAAGCGGTTGTTCCCGGAAAACCTAAGTAGCTTATTTGTATAGGTGCACATCTTTCTACAAATAAATCAAATCTGTTATTGTTAGTAAAACCTTTTAAATCGATTGCTATATCTAAATTTAGTTCTCTAGATATGTGGACAATTTCTTTTGTTGTTTTGAATTTTACATCAAAAAACTTATCAAAAGTTTTTACAACTCTTTCTCTAATTTCAGAGTTATCATCTGGACCGAATGAAAATGCATATATTTCAAATTTTGTTTTATCGTGTAACTCAAAAAGATTGGCCATTAAATACATAGTTGCATGATTATGAAAGTCAGAAGAGTAATAACCTATTCTAATCTTCTTATTTGTATTTCTTTTGAAAGAAAATTTTTTTGATTTTTCAAATTTATTTTGAACAAACATATCCGTTACTTTTCTTTGTAAAAATGGTGAGTCATAAATTAGAATGACAGGAAATGGATCTGCTGTTTTTTTTCCATTAATAATACTCTTCTCTAAAATTTCTTTATCTTTTTCAAAGTGATTCCAATCAGATAAACCACATTTTGCTTGAAGTATTGTGCCTGGCAAATAACTAATGTTTGGATTTATCTTTAAAGATTGTTGATGATTATATATTGATTTATCTAAAATTTTTAATTCCATATATAGATTTCCCAAATTTTTATAGGCCGCTGAAAAATTACTTTGTAAGGTTATTGCTTTATTATAATCTGAGATTGCATCATTTTTTTTATTAACTGCTTCGAGAGATTTAGCTCTGTTATAGTAACCTAAAGCAAAATTAGGATTTAAATTTATGGCAATATTATAATTTTCAATAGCCTTATTGTATTCTTTAAATTGATAATAGACATTCGCTAAATTATTATACTCATTAAAATGAACTGGTTTAATTAATATTGCTTTTTTAAAAATTTCTATGGCCTTATCATGCTCATTGAGCTCTGCGTACAAACTTCCCAGATTATTATATGCTTCTTTGTAATTTTTTTTTTTTTCTATTGCTTTATTATAATTCTCTATAGATTTTGGATAATCTTTTAAAGTTGAATAAACATTAGCAATGTTAAAATAGGCTTCGGCGTACTGAGGGTTAACATCAATTGCCTTATTCCAACTTTTGAGAGCTTCATTATAATTTTTGGTCTGGCATAATGCTAAAGAATAGTTATTATATGCCTCAAGTTTATTAGGATTAATTTGAATAACTTTTTTCAAATAAATTGCAGATTCATTAAATTTTTTAGTTTTAAAATAAATTACTCCAATCAGATTGTTAGCATCATAATTATTATGATCATTTTTCAGAATTTTTAAGCAAATTTCTAAAGAATCTTTAAATTTATTTTTTTGAAATAGAAGAAATGCTTCTTGGATTAAACTTCTCATTAATGATTAAAATATACAACAATAGTCTATAAATTGCTGATTATTTTATTAAATATTATTACTAATATTTTATATAGAAATTGGAGTTGAAGTATTTTTTTATTTGAATTTTAAAGATTTTTATACCTTTTAAACAAGTATCAATCTAATATAATTTGTTATAATGCAGTACTGGTTATTAAAATCTGAACCAAATGTTTGGTCTATAGAACAACAAATAAAGTCAGGTGCCAAAGGTGCTGACTGGGATGGTGTAAGAAATTATCAAGCAGCTAATAATTTAAGAAAAATGAAAAAAGGAGACCTTTGTTTTTTTTACCACTCAAATATTGGAAAAGAAATCGTTGGTGTTGTTGAGGTATGTAAAACAGCGTTTATCGACCCATCTGATAAAGAGAAGCGATTTGTAGCAGTAAAAGTAAAGTATAAAAGTAAACTAAAAACACCAGTTTCTCTTGATAATATTAAAAAAAATAAAGATTTAAAAGATATAGCGCTTATAAAACAGAGTAGGCTATCTGTAATGCCAATCGACACTAAATGCTGGAAAATTATTTTGAAGATGGGTAGTATCTAGGAATTATAATCCATGCCCCAAAAAAAAAATATAAAAAGAAAAAAAAAAATTATTACTAAAAAAAAAAATAAAACCAAATCTGCATTACCAAAAAAAGAAAAAGAACTATTATACAGAACAAAGAAAGATTGGATTAGTAAAGCTTTAGTAAATAAATCTCAGTATGAAAAAAAATACAAAAGTTCAATTAAGGATAATGATGGCTTTTGGAAAAAAGAAGGAAAAAGAATAAACTGGATAAAGCCTTACACAAAAATAAAAGACGTTAAGTACAGTAAGTCAGATGTTAAAATTAAGTGGTTTTATGACGGTACTCTAAATGCCTCAGCAAATTGCATAGATAGACACTTAAAAAAAAATAAAGATAAGACTGCAATAATATGGGTGGGTGATGATCCAAAAATACAAAAAAAAATATCTTATAAAGAATTACATAAAGAGGTATCTAAAGCTGCAAATGGACTAAAGGAGTTAGGTGTAAAAAAAGGTGATAGAGTTACAATTTATCTGACCATGATACCTGAACTTGCTTATACAATGTTAGCGTGTGCAAGAATAGGTGCAGTTCATTCAATTATTTTTGGTGGATTTTCTCCAGATAGTATTTCAGGAAGAATAAACGACTGTAAGTCTGATTATCTCATAACAGCAGATGAAGGGGTAAGAGGTGGAAAAGTAATACCTTTAAAATCAATAGCTGATGAAGCTTTAGTTAATTGTCCAAATGTAAAAAAATGTGTCATAGTTAAAAGAACTGGAAACAGAATAAATTGGGATGAAAGAAGAGATGTTTGGTATCACGAATTAACAAAAAAAGTTTCTAATAAATGTGATCCAGAGGAAATGAATGCAGAAGATCCTTTGTTTATTTTATATACATCTGGGTCTACGGGTAAACCCAAAGGTGTTATGCATACAACAGGTGGTTATATGGTTTATGTCTCAATGACCCATCAATATATTTTTAATTATAAACCTAAAGATATTTATTGGTGCACAGCAGATATTGGTTGGGTTACAGGACACAGTTACATTATCTATGGACCATTATCAAATGGAGCTACTACGATAATGTTTGAAGGTATACCAACTTATCCTGACAGTTCTAGATGGTGGCAAATAGTAGATAAATATAAAGTAAACATTTTTTATACTGCGCCTACAGCAATAAGAGCTCTGATGCGAGAAGGTAGCAAACCAGTTAAAAAAACATCAAGAAAAACCCTAAAATTGCTAGGAACAGTGGGCGAACCAATAAATCCAGAAGCATGGGAATGGTATTATAAAACTGTTGGAGACTCAAAATGTCCTATAGTGGATACTTGGTGGCAAACAGAAACAGGAGGAATATTAATAAGCCCACAAACTGGTGCTATTAATTTAAAACCAGGTTCAGCTACAAAACCGTTTTATGGAATTAAGCCAGTCATAGTTGATAAAAATGGTAAAGCCCTTAAAGGAGAAGCAGAGGGACGTTTATGTATTGCACAATCTTGGCCTGGACAAATGAGAACTGTTTATGGGGATCACCAAAGATTTATTGATACTTATTTTTCTCAATTTGATGGTAAATATTTTACTGGAGATGGATGTAGAAGAGATAAAGATGGATATTATTGGATTACTGGAAGGGTAGACGATGTAATTATAGTTTCAGGACATAATCTTGGAACTGCAGAAATAGAAAGTGCATTCGTTGCACATCCAAAAGTGGCTGAGGCAGCAGTTGTTGGATATCCACATGATATAAAAGGAAATGGATTGTATTGTTATGTAACTTTGAATGTTGGAGAAAAAACTACTTTAGATTTGGAGAGAGATCTAAAACTTTGGGTAAGAAAACAAATTGGCCCAATCGCTACACCAGATTTAATTCAATTTTCACCAGGTTTACCAAAAACTAGATCGGGTAAAATAATGAGAAGAATTTTAAGAAAAATCGCTGCTAATGAACATGATCAATTGGGTGATACCACAACTTTAGCTGATCCAAGTGTTGTAAAAAGTTTGGTTGAAAACAGAAAAAATAGTTAAAACTTAATTAACTCGATAAATTCTTTTTTTACATTATCCCATTTCAATATCATAGAATTTAAAACAATTTTTTTATCTAGAGATTTAAGTTCTTCCGCAATAGGTGACCACTCATATAAAGATAGTGCGCTAGTATTGAATGGTAAGGACTCATGATATTCACTCCAATTTAGTTTTTGATAACGGTCTTGGAATTGTTTTTTTGCATTCTCATATATTTCTTCGGGCATCTTATTTATTTCAATTTCATTGTCTAAAATTTGAAAATAAATTTCGTTTGCTTTTTCAGTATCATGATGATTCCGAATACTTTTTAAAAATGAAATTGTGTAAAAAGTTAAATCTTGTAATGCTACAGAATAAATATTCCACTTTGCTTTATTAATAGAGCCCAAAAATATTTCATCTTCAAACATTAAAACATATTTTGCTCCCATTCGTGTTTTTAGATACCCATAAAGCGTAACTTGACTTACCCAAGCCGATTTTTTTTGAATAAATTCTTTAAGGTCTGAGTAATTTTCAATTTTTTTTGATTTTTTAAAATATTTGAGAAATGGAATGAAATATTCTTTTAAGTACTGAAATTTCAAATCTTTTAGATTTAATTTGTATTTAATGCCCATTTAGATCCTATATTACAACTTTTACTATAAATATAAGCCATTTTTAACACTTTAAATATCACTTTAAATGAGTATGGTTTTATTTTTTAACCTATAGGGAGGATTAAAATAATGTCAAACAAAGAAAAACACTGGGAAAAAACTAGAGGGCTAATGATTGTTACATTGCTTATCTGGTTCGTTTTCGGTTATTTGATCTTCATGTTTGGTTCTGACCTAAACACTTCAAGTTTTATGGGATATCCACTAGCGTATTACATGTGTGCGCAGGGTTCCATCATTGCATTTGTAGTTCTAATTTTTTGGTTTGCAAATAGACAAGAAAAAATTGATGAAGAGTTTGGTTTTACCGAAAAGGAGGATGATTAATGTTTAAAGGCAATTTTATTGACAACCTACCAAAAATTTACGGTACATATACTGGGGGCTTCATTGTATTCATCTTATTGATGGCTATCGCAGAGCAGGCAGGAATGACCGCGAAAACAATTGGTATTTTGTTTGTGGCCTTTACAGTCTGTATATATGCTTTTATTGGATATATGTCTCGTACTGTTCAGGTAGACGCTTATTATGTTGCTGGAAGACAGGTACCAACAGTCTTTAACGGAATGGCTACTGCAGCTGACTGGATGTCAGGTGCATCTTTTGTTGCTATGGCTGGTGGTATTTATTTTGGTGGTTACACATATATGGCTTTCTTAGTCGGATGGACTGGGGGATATGTATTAGTATCATCACTATTAGCACCATACTTAAGAAAATTTGGATGTTACACAGTGCCAGATTTCATAGGAACAAGATATGGCGGAAACTTTGCAAGGTTCTGTGCCGTAGTTGTTTTAACTTTGGCTTCTTTCACTTATGTAACGGCTCAAATTAATGCAACAGGAACAATAGCATCAAGAGCACTAAGTATTCCATTTGAATTAGGAGTTTGGGTTGGACTAGTAAGTATTTTACTTTGTTCAATGCTAGGCGGAATGAGAGCGGTGACCTGGACACAGGTTGCTCAATATATAGTACTGATTATTGCTTACTTAATTCCAGTATTCTGGATTAGTAATAAATCTGGATTTGGTTTCTTTCCACACTTTATGTTAGGTGAGGAAGTGGCTAGATTGGGTGCACTTGAATCGCAATTTGGATTAGTTAAAAATGCAGCTGCAGATATAAAAGCTGCAGGAGTTCCAGGAGGTCTAAAATCTATCGCCGTATCACACGCAGGTGTGCCAGAAGGTGGAATGGCTGCATGGAAGTTTATTTCATTAGCACTTTGCATGATGGTAGGAACAGCTTCTTTACCACATATCTTAATGAGATACTTTACTACTCCAAGTGTAAAAGCTGCAAGAAAATCAGTGGCATGGTCACTTTTCTTTATTGCTTTGCTTTACACATCGGCACCAATGCTTGCAACACTGTCTAAAATCTCACTAATGGATCCAAACTTGGCAACGGGTATTATTGGAAAACCAATTGCAGAGATAATGAAAATCGAGTGGGTAAACTCTTGGATAAACGTAAAACAAGCCTTCATTGCAGACTTTAACGGAGATGGTATTCTCCAGTTAAATGAGTGGTTTATGAGAGGTGACGTAGTTGTACTAGCAACACCTGAAGTTGCTGGATTGCCTTACGTAATCTCTGGTCTAGTTGCTGCAGGTGGAATGGCTGCTGCGATGTCAACTGCTGATGGTCTAATTCTTGCAATCGCAAATGCTTTATCACATGATATTTACTATAAAATCATTGATCCAAAAGCAGATGTAAGAAAAAGATTGTTAGTTGCCAGATCACTTTTAATTGTGATTGGAGCTGCGGCTGCGTACATTGCATCAATGAGGATAACTAGTATCCTTGGTGCAGTTGCTTGGGCTTTTGACTTTGCAATGTCAGGGTTGTTCTTCCCATTAATACTTGGAGTTTGGTGGAAGAGAGCAACAAGACAAGGTGCAATCGCAGGTATGATTGCAGGTCTTGGGTCTGGAACAGCTTATCTGATTTATGTGTATCCTAAATTTATGGGTAATGCACCATGGTTAGGCATCGACCACTTACGTTTCGGTATAATCGGAGCTAGTGTTTGTTTAGTAGTAATGGTTATAGTAAGTCTAATGACTGAAGAACCAGACAAAGCTACACAACAAATGGTAGATGAGGTTAGAATACCGAGTGGTAAAACAATACTTGGTAAGCAACACTAATTTAAACTTTATTGGGGGCGATATTCGCCCCCATCTTTTCAAAAAATGCCATTTTATATTTTAGTAATAGACTATATTTTAGGAATTGTTATGTGGACCTTAATAGGAAGATCTGCAATGAATATTTTTCAAAGAGAAGACTCAGAATTTTTTTTTATGAAAGTTTTTGTAAAATATACAAACCCTATAATAAGAATATTTAAGTTTATAACACCCAGTTTTATAATTGGACCTTTAGTTCCTTTATATGTTGCGTGGTTTTTTTATATGTTCAGATTTTATTTAATGCCTTATTTAATGGGGTATTCAGTTATGGGTATGTTATCTTTTCCATTAGAAAGTGAAATAGCTGCAGAAATTTATAAAATATTTGGTAAATAATAATTCAAATATATTCAAAAATTGATAGTACTAGTTTTTATTTATTAATGAAAAATATACAAATTTCGCCTTCAATACTTTCTGCAGATTTTAGTCAATTGGGTAGTGAGATTAAAAGATTAGAGGACAGTGGTGCAGACCTAATTCATGTCGATGTAATGGATGGACATTTTGTTCCCAATATTACTATTGGTCCTCCAGTGATAAAAACACTTAGAAATTATACAAAATTACCTTTTGATGTACATTTAATGATCTCACCAGTTCATAAATATATTAAAAATTTTGCTGAAGCAGGATCTGATATAATAACAATTCACCCTGAAGCAACTGACAATTTAATTGAGTCAATTAAACTGATAAAACAATTAAAGAAAAGAGTTGGCTTATCTTTAAATCCAAATACTGAAGTAAGAGTCATTGAAAAATTACTAAAAGAAATTGATTTAGTTTTAATTATGAGTGTATATCCTGGTTTTGGTGGTCAAAAATTTATACCAGAAGTCATTGAAAAAATTAAAAAACTTTATCAAATAAAAAAAGATAATAACTTAAAATTTGATATTGAAGTTGATGGTGGAATAGACTTCTCTAACTCAAAAGAGGTTATATTAGCAGGAGCAAATATATTAGTTTCTGGAACAACAATATTCAAAGAAAACAACGGCGATATAAAAAAAAATATAGAAACTCTAAGATCAATGTAAGATGCATTTAAAAAATTCTTTAATTTTAATAAATGAATTTTTTTACTCATCAAAAAGTCAAATAAGAAATTTATACTTAAAATCGAGCTTTTATAATAATAAAATTTCAAAAATCGAGATAAGCAACATTACCTATAGACCAACTCTAAGTATTTTAAGTTGTTTGGTTAAATATGATAAAAAAAAAATTAAAATCGAAGAATTAGATAAAGATAACATTTGGGAAAATGAATTATTAAGTAGTAATAACATCTATAAACTAAATAATTTTTATTGGTTATTTAGTATTGATTTAAAATCCTCAACAAATATTACACAATCGATAATTATTAAATGGATTGAAAAAAATCAAAATTATAATTCGTTAACATGGCAAATTGATGTTTTATCAAAGAGAATAATATCATGGATTGCAAACTCTAAATTATCTTACGACGAAAGCGACACTAAATATAAAGATAAATTTAATTTTTCTGTAAACAAACAAATTAATCATTTAATAAATGAAATAAGTAAATCTCAATCTGTTAATGATAAATTACTAGGATGTACCGCAACAATAATCGCTGGTTTATCATACGGAAATGAAAAATTTTTAAATTATGGTTTAGAATTACTGAGAAAAATTATTATTAATTCTTTTGATGGTGAGTATTTTCCAAAAACAAGAAGTATTAGGCAATTAAATTTTTATTTAAAATATTTTGTACTTGTTAGAGAATTATTAAAGGAGTCTTTTAATGATATACCTGAGTACCTTGATGAAATAATTTTCTATCTAGGAAAATCTTATTCAGTTTTTTCTAAACTCGAACAAAGTTTACTATTTAATGGAAATCATCAAGGCGATTTAAAAGAATTTAATAAATATCTTGCACTTTATAAATATAAGTTCGAAAATTCAAATAATGAAGTAGGAGGATATGCTATTTTGAAAAATAAAAATTGTATTCTTGCAATGGACGTTGGAAATTCACCTCAAAAAACATTTTCAAATAACTATCAAAGTGGAGCTCTTTCATTTGAATTTTTTTACAAAGATAAAAAACTTATTTCTAATTCTGGTTATTTTCAGGATTATAAAAATAAATTAAATCTAATTTCAAAATCTACTGCTGCTCATTCAACACTTATAATTGATAATCATTCAAGTTGTTCATTTAGAATCAATGGAAAATATAAAACATTAGAAAATGGTTTGAAAATTAGTGACAAAAATATTGTTGATGAAAAAAAATATTGGTTGATCAAAGCATCTCATAATGGCTTTTTAAAAAAATTTGGAATTTTACACGAAAGATCTTTAGAATATTTCGTTGCAAAAAATAAATTGATAGGAACCGATAAAATAATTTCAAAAAATAAGTTGGAACCAAAAAAATATGATATCAGATTTCATATGGAGCCAGGTGTTAAATTAACAAAAACCCTAGATAATAAAACTATACTAATTGAAATTGAGAATTCTGGGTGGAAATTTTCGACTAACTGCGAGATTATAAATATTGAAACGGGTATATATTTCGGTAATAAAAATTTAACTAATGAAAACCAAAATATATGTTTATCAGGAAAAATAGAGGATATAACTCAGGAAATTAAATGGGTATTCGAAAAAATACAGTAAAAATCAAGACTGCTCTAATTTCATTGTCAGATAAATCGAATCTAAGACCATTATTAAGTTTACTAAAAAAATATAAAATCAAATTAATAAGCTCAGGTGGCACATACAAAAAAATTAAAAGTATGGGATTTAAATGCTTAAAAGTATCTAAATTTACAAATTCAAAAGAGTTGCTAGATGGAAGAGTAAAAACTTTACATCCAAAAATTCATTCTGGAATTTTGAATGTTAGACAGAATAAAAAACATCAAAAAGAAATGAAAATTAACAATTATGAAAATATAGATTTGGTTATTATAAATTTTTACCCGTTTGAAAAAGTTTTGTTAAGTAATTCTAGCCACAAAAATATAATTGAAAATATAGATATTGGAGGACCAACAATGGTCAGATCAGCTGCAAAAAATTATAATGATGTAGTTATCCTAAGTAACACAAAACAGTATGAGGATTTAAATGATGAATTAAATAGAAATAAAGGGTCTACGAATTTAAAATTTAGAGAAAAATTGGCCGAGGAAGCATTTATGGAAACTGCATACTATGAATCAAAAATTTTTAATTATTTCAATCAAAAGTCTAAAAACATTTTCCCAATTAAGAATATTTTTTCTGGAAATTTAGTTGAGAAGACAAGGTATGGAGAAAACCCTCATCAAAAGGCGGCAATATATTCACAAACTAACAAGCAGGAAATTATTCAAATCAGTGGAAAACAACTCAGTTACAACAATTATAACGATCTTTATTCGGCTTTAAATATATCTAAAACTTTACCAAAAAATAAAGGTGTAACAATAATTAAGCATGCTAATCCCTGCGGAGTTTCCATTAATCCAAACAAAATCAAATCTTTTAAAGAGGCTTTGGAAAGTGACCCATTAAGTGCCTACGGAGGCATTGTGTCATGTAACTTTAAATTAAATATTAGTTTAGCTAAAGAAATTAATAAAATATTTTTTGAAGTAATAGTTGCAAATGGATTTGATAAAAAAACACTCAAACTCTTAAAAAAGAAAAAAAACTTGAGGTTAATTGATTCAAGTAAAATCAAAAAAAAATTTAATTTTAACTTTTTAAATAAATTTAATTCGATTTTAGTTCAAGATCCAGATAATCTAAGTTTTTCTAAAAAGGATTTTAAAATTGTATCAAAATTAAGACCTACGAATAAAACTTTAAATAAGCTTATTTTTGCATTCAATGTATGTAGAAGCGTAAAATCGAATGCAATAGTTATTACAAAAAATTTTAGAACAATAGGTATAGGCTCAGGTCAACCAAGCAGACTAGATAGCTGTATGATAGCTATAAATAAAATGAAAAAATTCCAGAAAATCGATGACGATGATGAAATATTAGCAGCTTCTGATGCCTTTTTTCCATTCGTGGATGGTATAGAAAAACTCGTGCAAGCAGGGGTTTCAGCTGTCGTTCAACCCTCAGGTTCAAAAAATGATAAAGATATTATTAAATTTGCGAACCAAACTAACACTATTTTAGTTTTTTCCAAAACAAGACACTTTAACCACTAATCAATTTATCTTATCTATTTTAGCAGCTAGAATGAAATCACTCTCAGCAAGACCTTTGATTGCATGAGTAAAAATTTTAATTCTTGCGTATCCCCAGCCAAACCATAGGTCAGGATGATGTCCCTCTTTTTCGGCAATTTGACCAACTCTATTTACAAATTCTTGACTTTGTAAAAAATCATCGAATTTGAAATTTTTTATTAAATGAAATCCATCAATTTTATCTTCAATGACTTCCCATCCATCAACTTGTTTTAGATACTTATGAATTTCTTCTGTGTTGAATGGTGGGATATTACCTTCACAAGGTATACATTTTTTATTTGCTAGATCGCTCATAATATAATTCCTATAATGGAGCGGGCAATGGGACTTGAACCCACGACCTTCTCGTTGGCAACGAGACGCTCTACCACTGAGCTATGCCCGCTTGTTCTATTAGTTTAGAAATTAGTAGCTTTTCTAAAAATTAGCAAGTGACAAAATAATTTATTATTTTGACAGGTTTAGTTACCCTTGTGATAAAATTTAAAATAATGATATTATAAAGGTGTATCAAATGATTAATAATAAAGTTTAAATATTGTGGATTACATAAATAATAATTCAAAAATAATTGCATGTGATATAGGGGCTAGTAATTGTGATCCTACTCCACATATTGATAATTTGTTAAAAAATACTAACTCGAAATTATATGGTTTTGAACCAAATAAAATTGAATTTGAAAAATTAATATCAGAAAACAAAGACATAAATAGAGAATTTTTTAATTACGCAATTGGGAATGGGGAAGAGAAACTTTTTAATATTTGTGAGTATCCAGGTTGGAGTTCTTTTCTTGAAGCAGATATAGATTACGTAAAAAACTTTCATAGATTTGAGCTAGATGCAGTAATTAAGGATAAAATAAAAATAAAGACAAAAAAATTAGATGAAATCGAATTTGAAAATAAAGTTGATTTTTTAAAGATTGATGTACAAGGTTTAGAATCTGAAATTATAGAATGCTCAAAAAATACAATTAAAAATTGTTTAGTTGTGGAATTAGAATTATCTCCAATTCCACTTTATAAAAAAGAAAAGAAATTTTCTTATGTGTGTAAACAAATGGAGGATTTAAATTTTAATTTAAATATGTTCCAAAAAATTAATACAAAGACATTTAAACCTTTTATTTTAGGTGGAAGCTCGCTTAATGGTTTGCATACTCTAATACAATTAGATTGTGTATTTGTGCCAAGTTATGAAACTATTAATAACTTAAACAGTGAAGATCTAAAAAAATTTATCAACATTATGCATTATTCTTACAACTCTTACGATTTTGCTGATTTCTTAATACGTTTACTTGAAAAAAAGCAGGATATAAAAATTGTAGAAAAGTATAGAGACGATGTTGCAAAACTAAAAATTTTAAAAAAATATTAAACCAATTTTGTCCAATTGTAACTTGGAGGTGAATGATTATAATTAGTTAATGAAAATTAATGAACTACCAAAAAAAATATCTGTTTTTCCATTATCAAATTTTATAATGTTTCCTGGAACAACTGTCCCTCTCAACATTTTTGAGCCAAGATATCTACAAATGGTAAATGACAGCATGAAAAATAATAGAATGATTGGCATGATACAACCTAAAAAAACAGGAATGTTAAAAAAACCAGACTTATATGAAGTTGGGTGTATGGGTAAAATTACAAGCTTTAATGAAACCGAAGATGGTAGGATATTAATTATTTTAAATGGAGTTTGCAGATTTAAAATTATTTCAGAGATAAAAACTGATAAATTATATCGTGAATGTAATGTTGAATACACTGATTTTTCAGATGATATGTCTCAGAAAAGCAACGAAGTTAATTTTAACGACTTAAGTATAATCATGGAAAATATGAAAAAATTTTTTAAGAAACAAGGCTATATTGTAAACTTAAAAGATTTAGAAAAAAAGGATCTAAACCAAACACTTAACGATCTCTCAATGGCATCACCGTTCTCATTAGAGGAAAAACAAATTCTCTTAGAAAGCCTTAATATAAATATAAGAAAAGAAAAAATGGAACAAATTTTAAATAATTATATTAAAGACGAATTTGAAAACACTACTCTTCAGTAAATTATAAATTTAATCCTTTGTCAGATAGAATATTAGAATACTTTTTAAAAAAAGAATTTTTGTTTAAAATTTTAAAGACAGGTTTTGAAATTGAATTGTTAATATTACTATCTAATCTAAAAAATTCATATATTCCATCAATTGCTTTTCCATAAAGGTAATTAAGATGTTTTGTGGAATTCTGGAAATCTTCTGCCACAGAAATGTCTATTGGAAGACCTAATGATATTTTATCATTCACTATTCTTGAAATTATTTTTATATCTCTAATTGTCATATTAAATCCCTGTCCAGCAAGGGGATGTATGCGATGTATTAAATCTCCAAATGCAAGGATATTATTATGAGTATAATTTCTAAGCATTTCAAAACTCAGACTAAATTTTTCTATTTTACTAATCTTAGTTAATGAATAAAAAGAATTATATTTTTTG
Organism: Pelagibacteraceae bacterium AG-470-G21; assembly: GCA_003211555.1. Lineage (GTDB taxonomy): Bacteria > Pseudomonadota > Alphaproteobacteria > Pelagibacterales > Pelagibacteraceae > Pelagibacter. The sequence goes on along the minus strand of QCSH01000005.1, from coordinate 45,001 downwards.
AATATATTGATAATTTTCCCGTCATCTATTTCTTCTCCCTTATATGAAAAAACTATTGATGTTTTGATATTAGATAATGGTAGAAATGCTAAAGGTCCAAATTTTGTAAAAACTTGAATTGCAATATTATTATCTCTTCGTTGATGATCTATTATAAATGTATAAGCCCTACTTCTATAGTTTTTCTTTATTTTATTTGTAAAAAATTTATTTGAAATGAAATTTTTGTTTTCACTATTGATTGCTAAATCGTAATTTTTAATTATTTTAAGGATTTTTGGATTAGATGTTTCTGAATGAAGTAATCTTATAAATTTTGATTTTTTTATTTGTTTCAAAAAAATTTCATTTAGTTTTGAATAAGATATTAAATTAAAAACTTCTTTACTTCTTTTATTAAAATTAATTATCTCATTAGATTGAGAATCTTCTGTAAAAATATTAATTTGTTTACTTTTCCAAGCTACAATACTTGATTTTGCTAGAAATTGTAAATAATCAAAATTTTCACTTGATAAAGCTATTGTTCTATTTGTTTTTATGCTTCTTATTTTTTTATTTAGATATATATCAACTTTAAGTTTTTTTTCCTCAAAATCATTAGCGAGAATTAAATTTGTTAAATTTAGGCCTATAAGACAAATTTTCATAACAAAATAATTTTAACAATAAAAATTAAATGATACAAAGTGACAAAAGCAGTTTTGATTCATGATATTTAAAAATTATTTCAACAAAATAGCAGATTTCATTACAAAAAGATTGGCCGAACTTATAGGCATACTTTTTATAGCAATATCAGTCTTACTTTTTTTATCTCTTATAAGCTACTCACCAGAAGATCCTAATTTTATTTTTCCAGATAACCAACAGATAAAAAATATCCTTGGGCTAAAAGGAAGTTTTGTTGCGGATATATTTTTTCAATCAATAGGTATCGTATCTTTATTAGTTCCATTTTCAATATTCTTCACTGGAATATCAATTACATACAATAAAAGACTAATAATTATTATAGAAAATATTTTTTTCATAATTCTTTATGTAACGCTTGCAACATTCTTTTTTAGTATTTTTCATAAAGAGACTTACTGGTTAATAATAAACGGGAATAATGGTTTTGTAGGTAGTTTAATGTCTGAAACAATAATTACTGATTTTTTAAAACTCAATGAATCAATTAGTTATTATTTGTTAATTTTTTTTATATTTCTATTCTTTTTGTTTAGCAGTGATTTTAAAATATATCATATATCTATATTTTTTAATATATTAGCTAGTCTGTTTTCATCTAAAAAGAGAAATCAAAATATCCAAAGTGCTATTGTTCAAGAAAATACAATTAATGAAAAAATACAAAAAGCACCTTTGCAGGAAGATTTGTTTTCCAACAGTAAAAAAAATACTGCTAATGTTTCAGAGATAAAATTACCTTTAATTGAATTTTTAAAAAAACCAGATAAATTTTCTGATAAGGCAGATGACTCAAAAATTGATGCATCTAGTTTAGAAAAGATACTTTTAGATTTTGGAGTTGAAGGTAAAATAAAAAAAATAAGCCATGGACCAGTAGTTTCATTAAATGAATTTGAACCAGCAGCTGGAGTAAAAGTTTCAAAAATAATAAATTTATCTGAAGATATTGCTAGAAATACTAGCTCTGAGTCTGCAAGAATTGCAACTATACCAGGAAGCAATACTGTTGGAATTGAATTACCAAAAACAACAAGAGCAAATGTGTTTTTAAGGGAAATAATTTCAGACAAAAATTTTAAAAGAAAAGATATAAAACTACCAATCGCATTAGGTAAAAATATATCAGGTGATCCAATAACTAGTGATTTAAATTCAATGCCTCATCTATTAATTGCTGGAACAACAGGGTCCGGAAAATCTGTGTGTATAAACACAATTATACTTTCTCTAATTTACAAACATACTCCTGAGAATTGTAAATTTATTTTGATAGATCCAAAAATGTTAGAGCTTTCAACGTATGAAGGGATACCTCATTTATTATGTCCAGTAATTACTGAGGCTAAAAAAGCAGCCTCTGTTTTAGGTTGGGTTGTTAAGGAGATGGAGAGTAGGTACAGATTAATGACTAGAATTGGAGTTAGAAATATCGACGGTTATAATGAGAAACATAAGATTAAAATGCCATATATTGTTGTAATTGTTGACGAAATGTCAGACTTAATGTTAGTGGCTGGCAAAGAAATAGAAGGCTATATTCAAAAATTATCTCAAATGGCGAGAGCCGCTGGAATACATATTATAATGGCTACTCAAAGACCGAGTGTTGATGTGATAACTGGAACAATAAAAGCGAATTTTCCAACAAGAATATCTTTTCAAGTAACTTCTAAAATTGACAGCAGAACAATATTGGGTGAGCAGGGTGCAGAACAACTTTTAGGAAAAGGAGATATGTTGTATATGTCTTCAGCTAATAGAATAACAAGAATTCATGCTCCTTTTGTTTCAGAAGTAGAAATAGATAAAGTAAATAATTTTTTGAGAAATCAAGCTGAACCTGATTATGTCGATGAAATATTAAATTTTGCTGACGAAAGGGAAAATTCTGAGAAGGATAACGTTAGTTCAGATGTTGATGAACTATATGTTACTGCACTAGAAATAGTTAAATCTGAGAGGAAAGCATCAACCTCTTTTTTACAAAGAAAACTACAAATTGGTTACAACAGAGCAGCAAGAATAATTGACCAAATGGAAGAAAACGGAGAAGTAAGTAAAGCCAATCATGTTGGCAAGAGAGAAGTCTTAAAATAATGAAAATTATTTACGTATTATTTTTTTTTTTGTTACCTTTAAGTTCTTACGGATCTACAAAAAGTGAGATTAAAAATAAATTAGAAAATACATATAATATATATTTTAAATTTATCCAAAACATTGACAATAAAGTCGAGAAAGGAGAATGTAAAATATCTTACCCAAAGAAGATTTTATGTAAATACGATGATGTTTTTGATAAAGTACTAGTATCTAATGGGAGATCGTTGATTATAAATAGCAAAAAAATAAGAAATTACCTTAATTATAAACTTAAAGATACACCTCTAAATTTAATTTTAGATAAAAATTTTTTGTTAAAAAAAATTGATGAAATAGAAAACATTGATGAAAATAATGAAACCTTTTTTTTTAAAATTAATCATAATGATAGTTTGCTGACAATATTCTTTGATAAAGAAAATTATGATATTAAAGGCTGGACAACAATCGATATGTATCGAAATAAAGTTGAAACTAAATTATTAGAAGTAAAAACAAATATGATGATTGATCAAAGTATATTTGTTGTAAGCAAATATATTAATTAATATCTAAGTTAATAGTTTCTGATTTAAATATTTTCATGCCTCTTGCTAAATAATTGTTAAGTGCATGTTTATGATCTAAAGAGCAAGTATGCAGCCAAACTTTTTTAGTATTATTACGAAATCCAAGCTTTAAGGCCTCAGAAAGCAAGTAACTACCATACTTTTTTCCAATATATTGATCTAGGATACCAAAATAGGCAACTTCACATTTTCTAGTTTCTGGATGAAAAAGAAGTTCAAAAAAGCCAATTAATTCCTCATTTTCTGACAAAATATAAGTTTCTAAATTCGTATTATTTGTGTAATTCATCCATTTGCCGTCATCCCAAACTAATCTATCTATCCAACGATAACTTTTTCCAATTTGTTTATAAAAAAATTTGTTTAGTTGAAAATCTGGATCTTTCTTAATTTCAATCTTACATTTGGAGTTTGGCTTATCAGATAAATTGATTTCCTCAGGTGATTTTATCTCTAAATATTTTCTATCAACTTTAGTTATCATGAAACCATTTTGCCAACTTTTTCACCCCCAAATAAATGAAAATGTAAGTGTGGAACTTCTTGTCCACCATAATCACTTATATTAGCTAGAGCTCTATAACCTTTGCCATCAATAGATGAGATTCCTAATTTTTTTGAAACTGTTGTAATACCTTTCATTAATCCAATTATTTCCTTATCTGAAGCGTTTGTATTGAAATCATCTAAATCGATATACTTACCTTTAGGAATAACTAGTGCATGAATTTTTTTTTGGGGATTTATATCGTAAAAAGATAATACAAAATCATCTTCATAAATTTTATCACAAGGAATTTCACCTCTTAGTATTTTAGCAAATATATTTTGATCGTCGTAAGGCATTTTAGAATTTATGAAACATATAGTTTATTGTTAATGTAATCAATTATCAGTTATCGTTGTTTCAATTATACTTCCTTCACATAATGTTCTAATTCTTATCGAATTGTTATTAGTATAATAAAATGTTTGACCTTCTGTGGATGGAGTTCCACTGTTACCCATCCATGAATAACCCCAATGATCATTGGGACTATAGACATTTTTGAGAATATTTGTCATATGGATTCCTACACTTTGAGCTAAATTTTCAAAAGTATTAGAACAATTAAAATCATATTCCGCTCCCTTTTTATGACTACTATACCAAGTTCTAAGCTTTATGGAGCTTTCAAACTCGCAAAAAGCATGTTTTTCTTTTATAATTTTAACAATTTTACTGTGATTATCTTCACAAACTTTTTTTTTTGCAGACTTTGTATATCCACTATAAGCTACAACACCTACTGCAGCTAAAATTCCTATTATAGCCACTACAACTAATAGCTCTATAAGAGTAAACCCCTTGTGTATCATTACTTTATAGTTATGTCTTTACTACAAAGGTGATTGGGTACAGTGCACATAGTACCTGTACAAGGAGTGGTAATACACGTTAGGACCTGAATTGTAGTACCAGGAGATCTCATTCTATTAAATCCAACATCTGTATCATTTGATACGCCACCGCCATGAGTTACTGAAACTCTTGATGAATCGTAAGGATTTTTGAAATCTGCAAGTGCTTTTTCAGTTGCTTTAGCAACAAAATCCTTCCAATTAGCTAAGCTTTGCTTTGTACAATCTAAATTATCACTCATTGCTTTTGATTCTCCCAATGAACATTTCATAGTTTCACTCATAATATATTTAACTACTGCATTATGATTAGATTTAGCTGCAGATTTTTTTGCTCCAGCAGTATACCCACTGTAAGCTACTACTCCCACTGCAGCCAATATACCGATTATAGCAACAACAACTAAAAGCTCAATTAAAGTAAATCCATTACTTTTCATAAAGATATTTTACTAAATTTTTTTAAAATTTACATTGTTTAAATATATGCAATTAATAAAATATAATTCTAAAAAAGAGAGGGAAAATGAGTAAATTAAAATCTATATACAAAGCTGTAATTAGCTTAACATTTATATTTTCATTTGTTCTTACTTCTACAGCTGCTTTTTCGCAAATAGTAGGACGATTATCTGTTCACTGGAGCCCGAAGCATCATAGTGCAAAACATTCACAGATATTTGCTGATGAAGTCAATAAAAGATCAAATGGAAGATTAAAAATTGAAGTTTATCCATCAAAACAATTGTTTGGAGTAAGAGAAGTGATGGGTGCAGTTGCCTCTGGCGCTGTAGAATTGGGTGGAATTCTTGGAGTAGTTAGTTTTCCTCCGATTAACAAAAACTTTAATGTTGCTTCATTTCCAGGGTTATTTAACTCTTGGGAACAACAAAGAGGTTTTTTTCAAAATTCGCCAAAGGGGAAAGAAATTTGGGGTGAGTTAACGAAGAAAACAAACTCAACATTAATTATGTATAATCCTGTTGGACCAGTTATGAACTTTTCAAGTGCGAGAGAACTAACAGGTGTTGATGCAATGAAAGGTTTAAAAGCTAGAAGATTACTTAAAACTGATGAGCCAATGTGGGATGCATTAGAAGCTAATCGTGTCTCATTACCAACTGGAGAAGTGTATACCTCGCTACAAACTGGAATGATTGATACAATAAGCAGTCCTCCAGGCAGTATAGAAGCTTATAGTTGGTGGGAATTTTTAAAATACGGTCAAAAGCCATATCAATATTATGCTGATGCATACATAATGGCAAACTCAACTTGGTTTAATAGCCTACCTGCTGATCTTCAAAAAATAATTATGGATGTTGGTAAAGAGGTTGGAAAGCTTTCAACAGACAGGATTATGGACACAGGTGAAAGCACACTTAAAAAGTTTCAAGAAAGAGGTGGAATTGTAACAACTCTTTCAGGGGCAGAAAAAGCTAAGTTTGATAAGCTTATGAAAGATAAGGTTATGCCTGCCATGGCTAAAATGATGGATGCTGACGCTTTACTTGCTGCTCAAGAGTATGCAAAAAATAATTAAAGTAAGACGTAAAAACTTATTTTAAAATTATGAACATTTTGCGAGCTGTTAATAGCATTTTATCTAAAATAGCTATGACACTCGCAACATGTATAATTTTTATAATGGTTGCAGCATTAACCTTAAGTGCTAGCACCAGATTTATAACAGGCTCAGGATTTGCTTGGTTTATAGAACTTCCACCAGTTTTAGTAAGTTGGTTAGTTTTTCCACTACTTGGTCCATTATTAAAAAGAAGCCAACACATTCAAGTTGATTTTATTACCTCATTAATTTCAAAAAAATCAAAGAAAATTTTAAACTTTATTGTCAATTTTGTGGTTCTTGTTTCATCGTGTGTTTTTCTTAAAGCAGGATACGATGCAACAGTTTTATATTTTAACTTAGGTCAAATGCTTGAAATTGAAATGAGCGTTCCAATTTGGTGGATGTTTTTGGCATTTCCAGTCGGATTTTTTATATTGGGATTAGTTTCAATTGAACTTCTTATTGAAAACATCAAAGAATTTTCGAAAGTAGATTAATGTTTGCATCTGCTTTTATTGTTTCATTTATTACATTAATAATTTCAGTTCCAATCTTTTTAGTTTTTGGGTTGGGAAGTTCTATTGCTGCAATCGGTGGTCTTAATTTACCTTGGTCTGTTTTGATACAAGTATCTTTTGGCGCATTAACAAAACATGTTCTTATTGCAGTTCCATTATTTATATTTGCTGGCATGGCAATGCTCAAAGGTGGTGCTGCTTCACGTTTAGTAAAATTCACAACAACTCTTGTTGGTCATTGGCCAGGTGGACTTGGTGTTGCAATGGTTATTGCTATGGGTTTCTTTGCTGCCTTTTGTGGATCAATATTGGCAGCTATCACAGCCGTAGGCACAATAATGATGCCTAAGATGATTGAGCAAGGTTATCCAACTCCATTTGTAGTCGTTCTAGCAGCCTCAGCTGCTCTATTGGAAGCATTGATACCTCCATCCAACGCAGCAATCCTATTCAGCGCTTTAACCAATGTCCCAGTATCAAAAACATTTGCTGCTGGAGTTATTCCAGGATTAGTTCTGTTAGTTTTGATGGTCCTTCTAGTTTTGTTTAAATGCAGGCATATTAGGACAGATGAGAAGGCATCTTTAAAAGAAAGAATAAGCTCTTTTATCTCTGCTCTACCAGCATTGATAACACCAGTTATAATTTTGGGTGGAATTTATGCGGGGATACTAACCCCATCTGAGTCAGCAGCTGTTGCTGGTGTTTATGCAGTATTAATCGGTTTTATCATATACAGAGAACTGACTTTTAAGTCTTTGATAGATTGTTTGAGAGAAACTGCGATCATCACAGCGGTAATATTTTCAATAATTGCAACAGCAACTTTCTTAAGTGTTGTTTTAACTTACACTCAAGCTCCACAAACAATTATTACATTCTTCACAGATAAAGGTGTCAGTGTAAATTTATTCTGGATTATGCTTGGAGCAATTTGTTTAATCCTTGGAACTTTTATTGAAATAGTTCCTGTTTTTTATTTAACGGTTCCAATTTTTGCAGCTATCACATTATCCTTTAATCAAAGCTTACTTCATCTTTATGTAGTATTTGTTGCTTTTGCTGGAATAGGAATGATAACACCCCCAGTATGTGTTGGAATTTATACAGCTGCAGGAGTTATAAAAGAAAATCCTGCAAAGGCATTTAAAGAAGTTCCATTATTTACAGTCGTTGGAATAATTTATGGAATACTAATGATATTATTTCCAGCATTCTCAACATGGTTACCTGGAAAATTATAAGATTATTATTACTTTCTTAAACTAATAAACTAAATCTACCATTGGTTAAATGTTATTGTTTTCTCAAGTACATTACTATTATTTTTGCAAGGAGATTTAAAACAAGTAAATAAATTTACATTCACACTTTTATTTGAATTTGAGGGAACTTGTAAAAATACAAATCCCTCATGGGTGTTAGACATATTGCCTTCTTGTAAAACATACATATTTTTACCGTTCCAATTTGAAACTGATGATTTATTAATCCATTCCATTTGATTATTAATATGGTTTTTAAAGTGTTCTGGGAAAAATGCTTGTACATTTCCAAAACAAGTATGAGTATAATATCTCTTACTGTTTATCACGCTCATCAGTTGAACACTTCCTTCTAATTCACAATTCACAATTATTAGATTTACCTGCTTTATCACAAGCTTATAATTTGATTTTATTAAAGTTGATCTAGCACTACTAGTATAGTTGCTATAGGCAACAACACCTACAGCAGCCAAGATACCAATGATTGCTACAACAACTAAAAGTTCTATTAGTGTAAAACCTCTTTGTTTCATTCAGCTACTTATTTTTTTCTCGAGATCAGTTCTTCCATCACCTCTTCAATTTTTATACCACTTTTTTCTAGGTACATTATTAAGTGGTAGAAAACATCAGCAGCCTCATGAATTTTATTTGAGTCTTGATCTACGGCCTCTATTAACTCATTTATCTCTTCTAAAACCTTTTCTTTTGCTAATGATTTATCTTCTAAAAGCTTATTAGTATATGAGCCTTCAACAGGATTACTTTTCCGCTCTCTTGCTAGGGTTACGAGATCTTCCAAAATCTTTAACATGCTAAATCCTAACAGGTATATCTTTTGAAGCCAAATATTGCTTAGCTTCATTTACTGAATAAGTACCATAATGAAATATAGATGCAGCTAAAACGGCACTAGCTCCTGATTTTATACCATCAACTAGGTGATCTAAAGTTCCAACTCCTCCAGATGCAATAACTGGAATATTAACCATTGATGCTATCTTTTGCATAAGTTCAATATCGTATCCAGATTGAGTTCCGTCCTTATCCATGGATGTAACTAATAGTTCACCTGCTCCACATTGTTCCATTTTTGAGGCAAATTCTAAAGCATTGATCCCTGTTGGATTTCTGCCACCGTGAGTAAAGATTTCCCATCCATCGTCTTTTCTCTTTGCATCAATTGCAACAACAATGCACTGTGATCCAAATTTTCTAGAACTATCTTCAACTACTTTTGAATTTTGAACGGCAGCTGTGTTTATAGATACCTTGTCAGCACCACAATTAAGTAGTTTATTAATATCATCAATGCTTCTAACGCCTCCACCAACAGTCAGCGGCACAAAGCATTTCTTGGAAGTTTTCTCTACTACTTCATAAATGGTATCTCTATTTTCGTTTGAAGCAGTAATATCTAAAAAACAAATCTCATCTGCACCACCATCGCTATAAATTTTTGCTTGTTCAACAGGGTCTCCAGCGTCTTTAAGATCAACAAAGTTAATACCTTTTACAACACGACCGTTTTTAACATCTAAACATGGTATAATTCTATTTTTAAGCATCTATTTCTTTTGCAAGTTCATCTAATTTTATATCACCATCGTATATAGCTTTTCCAACTATAACACCTTCAATATTTTTTAAATCTCTGGATTTTTTAATATCATCAATAGATGAAACTCCACCAGAGATTACTACTGGACAATTTGAAATTTCAGCAACCTTTTGGGTTTCTTGAAAGTTTGGACTTTGCTTAGTTCCATCTCTGTTTATATCTGTGTAAATTATTCTACTAACCCCATATTCATTTACTTTTTTCAAATATTCTGTTGTTAATTTATCTGAGTCTTCAGTCCATCCTGAGATTGCAAGATGCCCATCTTTTGCATCCAACCCTAGTGCAATTTGATTAGGAAATTTTATACAAGCTTCCTCTAAGAACCTTCTTTCTTTTATTGCAGCGCTTCCTAAAATTACTTTTTCTACACCAACATCGATATATTTTTGAATAGTTTCAAAATTTCTAACACCACCCCCTATTTCAATCTTAAGGTCAAATTTTCCTACTATATCTTTAATAATTTCAATATTAATTGGCTCACCTGTAAGTGCTCCATCTAAGTCAACAATATGTAAATTTTTGAAACCAGTATCTTTATATTTACCAGCTTGATCAACTGGAGACATTTCATATTCAGTCTTATTTTCAAAATCTCCTTTAATTAGTCTCACACATTTTTTATCTTTTATATCTATTGCAGGAAAAATTTTCATATTAGTTTAAGATTTTTTTCTTTGCTTTTTCAAATTCCTCTTTTGTCAAAGCTCCTGATTTATAAAGCTCGTCAAGCTCCTTTATTTGTTCTACAATATTTAAATTACTGTCTGATTTATTAATATTATTTGATGTATTAATTGAAATACTATTAAAAGAGTTTTTTCTCATTTTATTAAACTTATTATTGAATTTTGAACAATTTACGTAACATGCTGAAACAAGCATGACAGCTTTATCATTATATTCTGTAAGAAATAAGTTTAAATCAATATCTAAACTCATAGGTCCCATAATATATATAAAATTACCAGCTGCTTTCAGGAACAATTGATTACTTTTATTTTTAGATATTTTAAATTTGGACAAATTTATTGTCATTGAATCATTTATTGGAATACTCTTATTATTACCAGATAAACTAGTAATCATTTTTCTAATTTCCTTTGTTTGTTCATTTAATTCAGATTGATTCATCCTATTTAATTCTTCTAAAATTTCAGAGAAATCATCATCAGACAATGTTGTTATTAAATTTTGGTCTGAAGTTATTACATAAGAAATAAAATCAATTTTCTCTTTCTTCATTATTTTTTTTATCTCTGACATAATCCATTTAGCAGCTTGTACTTCATCCTTGAAATTTTTTTTTTCCATTTTTTTCATTATTAATTTGGCATATGGATTATTCATAATATCATCTCCATCCAATATAGCTTTTTCAAGATCAACATATTTTTTAGGTCCCACTAAATATGTTGTAATTTTTGCTGTGTCCGTAAATTCTTGGTACAAATTTTCAACCTCTTCATTGGTGTACTTGATAGAAATGTGACTTTCAGGAACTTCTAAATTAATATTTTCAATACTAATAATCTTAGAATAAGAATTTCCAATTAATACTAAAGTGCATAAAACTAAAAGTAATATTTTTTTCATCTATAAATTTATAAAATTATCGATTATTTTAAGTCCAATTTTATCGCTTTTCTCAGGGTGAAATTGAGTTCCAAACAAATTTTCCTTCTCTATGGCACATACAATATTAGATGAATAATCCGTTGTAGCAGCTGTAACTGATTTATCATCAGGTATAAATTCATAACTGTGAACAAAATACATGTGTGAATTATTATCTATACCTTTAAAAATTTTACTATCTTTAGCGATATTTATTTGGTTCCAGCCAATATGAGGCAGTTTATATTTACCATTTTGATTATCAATTTTAGATACCTTACCAGAAATCCAACCAAGTCCTTTAGTCTCAACTTCTTCATATCCAACATCAGCAAACATTTGAAGTCCTACACAAATTCCTAGAAGTGGTTTTTTATTATTTAATACAAATTCACCTAAAGTATCGATTAAACCACCGATGCTATTTAAACCATCTATACAGCTCTTAAAGGATCCCTGCCCTGGCAAAACTACTTTATCACTAGATTTAATTTTATTTATGTCTGAAGTTACTTCGATGTTGACTTTATCCTTAGCAACTTCCTTAAAGGAATTGATTACAGAGCTAATATTGCCCGATTTATAGTCAACAATTGTGACGTCCATTAATCTTATAATGAGCCTTTTGTGGAAGGAATAGTACTTTTATTTCTGGGGTCCATTTCCAATGCAGCTCTTAGAGTTCTCGCTAAGCCTTTATAACAAGACTCTATAATGTGGTGACTATTATCACCGTAAATATTTTCAACATGTAAAGTTATTCCAGCAGCTTGTGAAAATGCCTGGAACCATTCTTTAAATAATTCTGTGTCCATCTCACCAAGTTTTTCAACTTTTAATTTCACATTCCAAATCAAATAGGGTCTATTAGAAACATCAATTGCAACTCTAGTTAATGTTTCATCCATAGGTAATAAAATGTGAGCATATCTTTTTATACCTACAAATTTTTTGGATGCCTTCTTTAAACATTCTCCAATTGCAATCCCTGTATCCTCTGTTGTGTGATGAAGATCAATATGTGTGTCACCTTTCGCCTTAACAGTTAAATCCATTGACGAGTGTTTAGACAATTGCTCAAGCATGTGATCTAGGAAACCTATCCCTGTGTCAACTTTGTATTTTCCTTTGCCATCAATGTTAAGATCAACACTAATGTTGGTTTCTTTTGTTTTTCTTGCTATTTTTGCTTTTCTTTTCATATTTAAAATTAGGTATATATGTATTTTTGATTATATCAATAATACTAAACCTGGGCTTGAACTATCAAAATTCGTATCCATTTATAAACCATGACAACAATTGTACTTGTAAGAAAAAATAATGACGTAGTTGTGGCTAGTGATGGACAAGTTAGTATGGGTAATACCGTAATAAAAAAAACAGCAAACAAAGTCCGTAAAATTGAGAAAAGAAATGTGATCGCAGGATTTGCAGGATCTACAGCTGACGCGCTGACTTTATTTGAAAGATTAGAGTCTAAACTAGAAAAACATGCGGGTAACTTAACGAGAGCTGCTGTAGAATTAGCAAAAGATTGGCGAACAGACAAATATTTAAGAAGACTAGAAGCATTGATGGCTATAGGGGATAAAGAAAAAAGTTTCATAATTTCAGGAACAGGTGATGTATTAGAGCCTGAGGGAGATGTAATAGGAATTGGATCAGGTGGAAACTATGCTTTAGCTGCAGCAAAAGTATTGATGGATACTGAATTGTCCGCCGAAGATATAGCAAAAAAAGCAATTAAAGTCGCATCAGATATTTGTGTGTTTACAAATGATAATCTTAGTATGGAAAAAATATAATGGAAAAATCAAACGTTGCGTCATTTCCTAAAGGTAAAGTTGCAAAAGAAAAAACGACAATCACTAACTCTTTATCACCAAGAGAAATCGTTTCTGAATTAGATAGATTTGTGGTTGGACAAAATAAAGCGAAAAGAGCAGTTGCAATTGCTTTGAGAAATAGATGGAGGAGACAAGCGTTAGATGATGACATGAAAGATGAAGTCCTTCCGAAAAATATTTTAATGATTGGACCAACCGGAGTGGGTAAAACTGAAATATCAAGAAGATTATCAAAATTAGCAGAAGCACCCTTTGTGAAAGTTGAAGCAACAAGATTTACAGAAGTAGGTTATGTGGGACGAGATGTTGAGCAAATCGTAAGAGATCTTTTGGAAATTGCTATAGCAATGGAAAAGGTTAAAAAAAGGAAAGAAGTTCATGCTCAAGCTCAAAGGTTAGCTGAAGATAGAGTTTTAGATGCGTTAGTTGGAAATAAAGCAAGTGTAGCTACTAGAGAAAGCTTTAGAAAAAGATTAAGAGACGGTGATATGGACGACAACGAAATAGAAATTGCCGTAAGCGAGTCAGGTCAAATGCCTTCATTCGAAATACCAGGAATGCCGGGCGCAAATGTTGGTATGATTAATATTTCCGATATGCTTGGAAAATCTATGGGTCAAAAACCCAAGAAAAAGAAAATGACTGTAAAAGAGTCTCATGAAATATTAATCAATGAAGAGTCTGATAAACTAATAGAACAAGATACAATTATTAAATCAGCAAAAGACTCAACGGAAAATAATGGAATTGTTTTCTTAGATGAAATAGATAAAATTTCAGCAAGAACAGATAGAGTTGGTGGAGATGTTTCTAGAGAAGGTGTCCAAAGAGATTTATTACCATTGATTGAGGGGACAACTGTAAGCACAAAGTATGGTCCCGTAAAAACAGATCATATTCTATTTATTGCATCAGGTGCTTTTCAATTAGCGAAGCCATCTGATTTGTTACCTGAGTTACAGGGTAGACTTCCTATAAGGGTAGAACTTGATGCTCTTAATAGTAAGGATTTTATTAGAATTTTAAAAGAACCAGATAACAGCTTAATTAAACAATACAAAGCTCTTTTGAAGACTGAAAACGTAGAATTAGAATTTACAGAAGATGGAATAAATACAATCGCTGATATTGCTAATGAAGTAAATTCAACTGTTGAGAATATCGGGGCTAGAAGATTGCATACTATAATTGAGAGAGTACTTGACGACATTAGCTTTACTGCAACAGATAAGGCCGGTGAAAAAATAACTGTAGATGGCAAATATATAAAAGATAATATTGGAGAATTAGTAAAAGATACCGATCTTTCGAAATTTATTTTATAGTTTTTAAAAAAATATCAAAATTTCCACTCGACTGACTATTGACTGCATCAAAATCAATTTTAATAATTTTACTCATAAGATCTGTATCATTCTGTATGAATTCTGGTATTGAATGTTTTAGAATACTAAGATTTGATGATTTATATGGATCATCTAAGTTTTTTGACCGCATGCCTTTGCCTGTAATTACGTTTATTTTTTTTACATTATTCTCAAAACAATAATTTATAAACTTTGAAATTTTTATATTAGCTTCCTCTAAAGTTAGACCATGGAGATCAATTGATTTTTCTGGTATTTTAGTTTTTTTATAAGTTTCTTTATCCTTAACTTCTAATTTTTCTTTACTATTTAAAAAATTATTCCAATCTTTTTTATCTTTATCTGATAACTTATTTATCAAGCCTGAGTATCAATTAAAAGCCAGTTTGGATTTGCTGATCTACTATCTTTTGAGAATTTCCAAGTATCTAAAACTTTTTTTATTTTCTCTGGATCACCAGAAACAATTTTATTATCTTTATCTTTAACGCAAGAAATAATTTCACTTACAAATTCAACGGTCACTTCAAGCATATTTTTATTTTGGTGATGATCTTTTACTTCGGCTGAATTGATACCAATGAAAGTTGTCTCCGATGATAATTTCTTAGAATCTCTGTCATTAATTGCATCTTCAAATTGTTTATATACACTTTTATCAAGCAGCGATTTTATATCTTTTAATTTTCCTTTTGCAAAATTAGTTATAATTGTTTCATAAGCAATTTCAGCACCCTTTACGAATTCTTTTTTTGCTTTATCGTCAAAAGTCTCGGCATTTAAATCTGCTACTGGTTGAACGGGTGGTGCCTCATGTGGGAAGCTCGAATTAATGTCTTCTTCAAAACCAGTTTTTTTTCCTAAAATACCCCTTAGCCTTAAAAAAATAAATCCTGCAATCATTGCAAGTAGTATAATATCAATGTATTCAAAGCTATAATTCATATATGTATAATATTTACTATGTTGTTAAATTTCAACCTGCTATTTAAATTATAGACAAATGAACACAGCCCTTATTTTAATTTTAGGTATTCCGCTCATTGAAATTTACTTATTTATTAAAATTGGATCTGAAATAGGTGCTTTTAATACTGTTTTATTAATTTTAGTAACAGCCGTGGTAGGTGTTGGTTATGCACGTTATGAAGGCTACAACACTCTTAAAACAGGTATGAGCCAGTTAGTAAAAAATGAATTACCTGTTTATGAATTGATTTCTGGAGCAACGCTTGCTTTTGCAGCCTTGCTTTTAATTATACCAGGTTTTGCTACAGATTTGATTGGAATATTATTAATCGTTCCTTTTACAAGAAAGTTTATACTTAAAAAATTTATCAAGAAACATGATAAGACGAAAAAAAAAAATACGAATTATATTGATGGAGATTTTGAGGACATAAGTGAAGATAATGACAAAAAAATATGAAATAATTTTAAAATATATTAAAGATCTTTCGGTTGAAATCCCAAATGCTGAAACATTCGTTTTTAGCAGGGAACATATAACCAAGTACTCGCTTGGTATTAATATAACAACAAACCCTTTGAAAGATGAAATGATCGAAGTGATTACAAAAGTAAATTATAAAGATCCAACAGAGAATAAAAGGAAATCTTATTTTGAAATATTATATGCCACAGTTATAAGAATTAAAGACAAAAAGCTAAAGAAAGAGGAACTAGAACAAATTATTCTTTGCGACGTTCAAAAAGAAATATATCCCGAACTGGAAAAAGTTTTCTTAAATACAATTAAAGTAGCGGGTTTTCCAGATCTAAAATTAGAAAAAAAAGTAGATTTTGATAAACTTTATAAAGAAAAATTAAATTAAAAAAAATTTTTTTTTAAATTATTTTTCAAAAAATTTTTGTGACTTTCAAATTCTTCTTTTGAAATTTTAATTATTTTTTTTGAGTAATCTGTAAATCTATTTGAAGTTTGATCAGTTTTTATTATGTCTTTTTGAAATTGAAATATTGGCTCTTTTTGACCTATTAAATTAATATAAACTTTAGATAACAAGTCACAATCTATTAAGGCTGAATGTTTTTTTCTTTTAGAATTATCAATCTTAAATCTTTTACAAAGTGCGTCTAAACTAATTCCAGACCCTGGGAATTTGTTTCTCGCAAGTTCTAGCGTATCTACAACGTTTTCTTTGGATATAAGATTTTTATTTATCATAGATAGTTCATTGTTTAAATGATTTATATCAAACTCTGCGTTATGAATTATAATTCTTTTATCATGTATAAAAGCTAAAAAATCATCAGCAACTTCAGCAAACTCTTTTTTGTCACTTAAAAATTTGTCTGTGTATCCATGAACTTTTAATGCACTTTCAGATACTTTTCTTTTAGGGTTTAGGTAACAGTGAAAAACATTTTTTGTTGGTATTAAATCATTTAACTCTATGCATCCAATTTCAACGATTCTATGGCCATCTTTAACTGATAAACCTGTTGTTTCTGTATCAAGTACTACTTCTTTCATCTAGAATTTTTTTTCTTAATTTTTTAATTTTACTTTTCATTATATTTGGAGAGGAACTATTATCGACAATATAATTAGCTAATTTCATCTTTTTTAACAAAGCTGTTTGATTTATTTTAAGCATATTTATTATTTTTTTGTCATAATTTTTGCGTTTCTTAATTCTATCGATAATTTTCGATCTTGAAGCTTTAATAAATATCAATACATCTCCTTTAACATAAAGCCTATTTTCTACTAAAAGTGGAATATCTAGAACAATCATTTTCGAGTTTTTCTTTTTCTGCAGAAAATTTCTTAAGTTACTCCTTACAATTGGATGCACGATTAAAGATATTAATTTTAGATTTTTACTGTCTGCAGATATAGCATTTTTTAGCTCACTTTTTCTGATTGGAAATGATTTGATAAATTTTGGAATTTTTTTTTTTAATTTGATAAAACATTCTTTGTGGTTCTTATAAATATTGTTTACTTCTTTATCAGCGTTAAAAACTGGGCAATTAAATAATTTTGAAATAAAAGATTTCCCGGAACCAATAGTTCCCATCAAACAAACTCTAATCATAATTATTTTGTCTCGTCTTTCATTTTTATGAATTTAATTACCTCATCATTAATTTCAGGTTCTATATTGTGCCAAATTTTAAATGCTTTTTGAGCTTGATAAAAAAACATATTTAATCCATTTGCTAAGTTATTGCCATTTTTGGCCCCGTTTTCTGAAAATTCTGTTTTAAAAGGTTCATATATTACGTCATAAAATAATTTGTTGTTTCCTTTTTGTGCAAAATCTATTCCAAATTTATCATCCTCTTTTAAACCTAAACTAGTAGCATTTATTATTATATCAAATGTTGGTAAATCTCCCCAATCTATAATTTCTAAGTTTTCAAAAAAAAGTTTTAAATTTTCAGCTTTCTTTCTTGTCCTATTGCCTAAATATATTTTAGAAACATTCATTTTCTTTAATGCATATATTAAGGAGGGAACTACTCCTCCTGCACCTAAAATAATTACTTTTTTATTTTTAACATCATAATTTAATTTTTTTATACTTAATTCGAATCCATCTATATCTGTGTTGTGTCCAATTAACTTTCCATTTTCAATAGATATGGTGTTTACAGACTGTGTTCTAAGAGCATTTCCACTTAATATATCTAAAAATGGTATGATAGTTTTTTTAAAAGGGATGGTCACATTTAGTCCATCTAGTTTTCTTTGTTTAAGGCTATCACATAATTCTGGTAAATCACTTTCATTTGCTTCTAATTTTCCATAGATTGCTTGTAGGTTATTTTTTTTGATCCAGTAATTTTGAAGTTTTGGGGAAAGTGAATGTTCTATGGGATTTCCTATTACTAAAAACTTTTTCATCAATAATTCTCGATATACTCTTTAATTTTTTTTACAGGCAAACCCATTATTGTATCTTCATCGCCTACTATACTAGAGAATAATTTTCTTCCCATTCCCTCTATTTGATAAACATTATATGAATACAAATTTTCATCAGAGATGCTTGCTAAATATACTTCGAGCTCTTTATCAGATAAATTTTTCATTGTTAGTTGAGCTTTATCAGTATAATTCCATATCATTGAGCCATTCATAGAAATACAAACTGAACTTATCAATAGGTGTTTTTTTCCGTTTAAATTTTTTAGTATTTTAAAAGCCTGTCCTCGGTTTTCCGGTTTAGAAATTAACAATCCATTCAAGTCAATCACGCTATCTGCACCTAATACTAATTTACCAATATTTGTTTGACTTATTTTATTGGCCTTAAGCTCAGCTAAATTTTTTGATATTAACTCCGGGGTAGCACCATCTTGAAGTAAGCTATTTTTCACGGGTTCTTCATCAACATTTGATGGCTTTATAAGGCATTGAATATTATTTTTTATTAAAATTTCTTCTCTAACTTTACTTTTCGATGCTAATATTATTTCAACCATTTTTATTTTGAATCTCGAATATTTTTATGATTGATGCAGCAGTTTCTTCTACAGATTTCCTTGTGACATCAATAGTAGGCCATTTATTCTTTTTAAAAATTTTTTTTGATCTCTCCACCTCATCTCTTATTTTCTCGATATCAGTATAATCAGTAGCTTCGTTTTCTTTTAAGGAATTTAATCTATTTCTTCTAATATCAAACAACCTCTCGGCCTCAGTTACTAACCCAACTACACAAAGTTTTTTTGAATTAATTATATCTAAAGGAATATTCATATTATTTACGAGAGGAATGTTAGAGGTTTTTAAACCTTTATTAGCTAGATATATTGATGTTGGTGTTTTGCTTGTTCTGCTTACGCCTATTAGGATTATATCTGATTCTAAAATATTTTCTGTCTGATTTCCATCATCGTGATTCATTGTAAATTGTATTGCTTCAATTCTTTTATAATATTCTTCATCTAGTACGTGCTGCCCACTTGGTTTGTGCGTCGCTTTTTGGTTAAGAATTTTAGAGAAATTTAATATTAAATCACCCAAAACACCAAAACATGGTATTTCCATCTTATTTGCCTCTTGCGCTAAAAATTTAGCCAAGCTGCTGTTAACAACAGTGTAAAGAATTATTGGGCTTTCTCTTTTTTTTGCTTCTTTTAATATAGTATAAATTTGGTTTTCTGTTCTTGTAAATGAAAATTGGTTTAATTCATAATTAAAGTTATTAAACTGAGCTTTTAAGGCCATAAAAATTCTATCTAAAGTCTCCCCGGTTGAGTCAGATATTAAGTATATTTGATGTGTATTTTTCATGTATAAATAGTTTCTAAAGTAATTTTAAAACTAAGAAATATAAATTTTTTGATAAAATAGTGAAAATTACTTTTTTGTTATCATTTAATTAACATATTTATAATTGTGAGTATCTTATTAACAATTTTAGGCTATGCCTTTATCATCAAATAATTGTTTTAAATTAAGGGTTTTTTAAATAGAATTAAAAATATCTTGTGAATAAAGTGTTTAAATTGAGTAATTTACGTTATCTACAATACATACTACTAATAATACTAAATATAATTATCTTAATATAGATGACTCCTATTAAAGAATGTTTGTTAAATAAAAATACTAAAGTTAAGCCTGTATGGTTAATGAGACAGGCAGGAAGATATTTGCCTGAATTTAGGGAAATAAGAAAAAAAAATACTGATTTTATTAAATTATGTTTAAACCCTGAGTTATCCAAAGAGATAACACTGCAACCAATAAAAAGGTTTGGATTCGACGCTGCTGTAATTTTCTCAGATATACTTATGGTTCCATATGGTATTGGTCAATTTGTTGAATTTAAAAAAAATTTTGGCCCGCAACTTGGTGATCTAAATAATATAAACCTAGACAAGATAAGTGAAAAAGAGTTTACAGACAATCTTGCGCCAGTATATAAATTATTAGAAAATTTAAAGAACGACTCTAATTTAATTGGTAAAGATTTAATTGGTTTTGTTGGCGCCCCATGGACTTTAATGGTGTATATGATTAACAAAGTATCACCGAAGAATGGTTTAAAAGAGAATTTTTTTGAAAATGAAGAATTGATTGATAAGTTGCTAGATGTTTTAGATCAATTTATAAAACTTCATATTAAAAATCAGGTTGAATCTGGGGCAAGTATAATACAAATTTTTGATAGTTGGGCAGGATTAATCAATGATAAATTCGATAAATTTTTATACAATCCAACAAAATCACTTGTTAACTATACTAAACAACTTGGTGTTCCAGTAATATGCTTTCCTCGTAATATTAAAGATTACCCTAAATTTTGTAATATCGTTAATCCAGATGTTATTAGCATAGATTACAATGTTGATCCAAGGTCAATAATTGATGAAATAAGTATTCCAGTTCAAGGCGGTCTTGATCCTGATATATTATTAAGCGACAAAAAAAATTTGAGACAAAAAGTGAGCGAATATTTAAAAATATTTAATAGTCACCCTTACATATTTAATTTAGGTCATGGAATATTGCCAACAACAGAGATCGATATGGTTGAAGAATTAGTAAAAGTTGTTAGAGAGTTTAAATGAAACAAGATCATCCAAAAATCAACTTTGGAAAAACTGGTGTGTTAGTTATAAATCTAGGTACCCCTGATTCAACGGGTTGGCTTGATATTAGGAAATATCTTAAAGAATTCCTATCTGATAGGAGGGTAATAGAGGTAAATCCAGTTATTTGGCAGGTAATTTTGAATTTATTTATACTTACATTTCGTCCATCAAAAACAGCTAAAGCGTATAAAGAAATTTGGATGAAGGAGGAGAATATGTCACCATTACTTTATTACACAAAAAGACAAGCTGAAAAAATTTCTAAAAATATTGATGATGAAAACGTAATAATTGATTTTGCAATGAGATATGGAAATCCCAGTATTAAAAGTAAAATCAAAAAATTGCATGATGAAGGTTGTGAGAAACTAACAATTCTGCCGCTTTACCCACAATATGCAGCAGCTACAACAGCAACAGTTTGTGACGAGGTTTACAGAACACTTATGAATATGAGGTGGCAACCATCTTTAAAAGTAGTACCTCACTACGAATCTGATAATCTGTATATTGATGCATTAGTAAATTCCATTAATAGAAAGCTAGAAAGTATAGACTGGAAGCCAGATTTAATAATAGCATCATATCATGGTATCCCAAAAAAATATTTTGATAAGGGAGACCCATATCATTGCTATTGTCATAAAACCACTAGATTAATTACTGAAAAATTTAATACAATAGACATAAAAACAACTTTTCAATCTAGATTTGGTCCTGAGGCATGGTTGCAACCTTACACCGACAAGACCCTTGAACAACTTCCAAAAGAAGGGAAAAAAAATATACTAACAATTTGTCCTGGTTTTTCTTCAGATTGTGTTGAAACTTTAGAAGAAATTCTTATTCAAGGCAAAGAAAGTTTTTTAGAGTCGGGGGGAGAGAATTTTGATATGATACCTTGTTTGAATGATAATGAAGATCATATCAAATTATTGACGAGCCTCATTCAGAGAAATACTTAAAAGATGAATCTTTATCTATTTTTTAAATCTTTACATTTGATTGCAGTAATATCGTGGATGGCAGGCTTACTATATCTACCAAGAATTTTTGTATATCACTCTCAAAATAATCATGAGACCAAAACCTCAGAAATATTTAAAGTTATGGAAAAAAAGTTGTTTTTTTACATCATGACACCAGCAATGATCCTGTCATGGATTTTTGGTTTAGGTTTGATACATTTTATTGGTTTTGAGCAGGTTGGTCAGACTTGGATGATTTTAAAAATTCTATTTGTTGTAATCCTAACATTTTATCATTTGTATCTTGGTAAAATTTTGAATAATTTTAAATTAGATTTAAATAAACATTCGCACAAATTTTTTAGATATATTAATGAAATCCCAACAATATTGTTGATTTTGATAGTATTTATTGTTGTTTTTAAACCTTTATAGCCTTGATATTCTAAAAAATAGTAACTATATTAATCTTACCTAATTAAAAATCCCCACATTATGAATATTCAAGAATTAAAAGAAAAAAGCTCTGAAAAGCTAATTACAGAAGCTGAAAATTTAGGCATTGAGAACGCTAGCACATTAAGAAGACAAGAAATTTACTTTGCCATATTAAAAAAATTAGCTGAAAAAGGTGAAGAAATTACTGGCGGTGGAGTTCTCCAATTATTGCAAGATGGGTTTGGATTTTTGAGAGCAATCGAATCTAATTATTTGCCAGGGGCAGATGATATTTATGTAAGCCCCAATCAAATAAGACGATTTGGTTTAAGAACAGGTGATACTGTTGAAGGTCCAATTAGATCTCCCAAGGAAGGTGAAAGATATTTTGCACTTTTGCAAGTAAGTAAAATAAATTTCGAAGAAACTGACAAATTCAAACATAAAATAGCTTTTGATAATTTAACACCTTTATATCCAAACAAGCAGTTAGTGATGGAAGTGGAAAGTGTAAAAATAGATAGAAAAGTTGATTTAACTCCTAGATTGATTGATTTAGTAAGCCCAATTGGAAAAGGACAAAGGTCATTGATCATATCACCACCAAAAGCTGGAAAGACGATGATTTTACAAAGTATTGCAAATTCAATTACTGCAAATCATCCAGAATGTTACTTAATGGTTTTGCTAATAGACGAAAGACCCGAGGAAGTAACTGATATGCAAAGAACAGTAAAGGGAGAAGTAATAAGTTCTACCTTTGATGAACCTGCTCAAAGGCATGTGGCTGTTGCGGAGATGGTAATAGAGAAAGCCAAGAGACTAACCGAGCATAAAAAAGATGTTGTAATATTACTTGATTCTATAACTAGACTAGGAAGAGCTTACAATGCAGTGGTTCCAAGTTCAGGAAAAGTTTTAACCGGAGGTGTAGATGCCAATGCGCTCCAAAGACCAAAAAGATTTTTTGGTGCCGCGAGAAACATTGAGGAAGGTGGATCTTTAACAATTATAGCAACAGCATTAATTGATACTGGTAGCAGAATGGATGAAGTTATATTCGAAGAGTTTAAAGGAACTGGAAATAGTGAAACTATATTAGACAGAAAAATTTCAGAAAAAAGAATTTATCCCGCAATAGATATAACTAAATCTGGAACGAGGAGAGAAGAATTAATATTTGAAAAAAATGATCTACAAAAGATGAATGTTTTAAGAAGAATAATTGCACCAATGGGATCAATGGATGCAATAGAATTTATAAATTCAAAATTGAAAGATACGAAAAGTAATTCAGACTTTTTCAATTCAATGAATAAACCGTCTTAATCTCACAGATAACCAAGTTCCTTCATTTCGTTTTCAAATCTTTTCTCAATTGATTTTATAGTTTCTGTTTTAAGTAATTTTTTGTAATTATTTTCTTTTCCAAGGTTGAAAAAAGGTTTTTTCCCTACTAAATCCTCAGAATAAACAGCCTCATTAAACCCCTCCTTCTTTTCTTTATTTTTTAATACATCAAAATCAGTTGTTTTAATTGATTTTTCTAACTTTTGTTTATTAATTTGTTGACCATTCTTCATTAACTTATTTGTAAAATCTAATATCTTACTGAATGTTTTGACCCTGTTATTTTCTAAATCTTCATATCTTATTAAAAGTTTGTTTATGTTTTTAGAAATTTTCCAAGACTTATAATTATTAGCCCAAGAACTTATAAATGAATAGTTAGAATAATCATCTTTGTTGTTTCGATCTTTTAGATTTCTGTGAACACTACTTAACATCTTAAGTGCCTCTTCTTCATTTATTGAATAGTGATTCATCAATGATGTAATCACATTTCGTGGATCTCTAACAATGTTTATCGCACCTAAAGTAAATTCTGAAGTTGTAAAATTATTTCCTTTGTAAGCTCCATAAACATTATGAGTTTTTAAAAAATATACTTTTCTTGTTTCTTTTATTTTTTTTTGTATTGGCAGCCAATTTCTTGATGCTTCATCTACGCTGAAAACTTTTTTTTCAAAAAATTCTCTACTTGGAAACTGTTTGATATTTTTTAAAAGATCAAAATTAAATTCTCCATTTTTTGAGAAATAATATGCAGATAACAAAGACCTTACCCAAGTATTTCCACATTTAGGATAAGATGCAATCCAAATAATCATAGAAAAATTTATATATTTAAATTCAATACTAGCTATAATTAATTTAATGACAATATTTGCTCTGTCTTCTGGTCCAGGAATAGCAGGAATTTCTGTTATAAGAGTTTCGGGTTTGGAGACACAAAAAGTTATATACGAATTGACCAATAAAGAGCTTCCTACACCCAGAGTGGCCACCAGACGGAAATTCAATAAAGTCAATGAAAATGGGCTTATTGATGAAGGTATATTAATATGGTTTCCTGCTCCAAATAGCTACACAGGCGAAGATATGGCCGAATTCCATGTACATGGCAGTAAAGCAGTTGTAGCAGCTATTCAAAAATCAATCTTTAAAATCGATAATTGCAGATTAGCAGAACCTGGCGAATTTACTAAAATAGCTTTTCAAAATGGTAAAATAAATTTATTAAAAGCAGAGAGTATTTCAGATTTAATTTCATCAGAAACAGAAATCCAAAGACAGCAAGCGATCAAAATTATGTCTGGAAAAAGTTCAGATAAATTTAATTCGCTCAGAGAAGCACTTATAAAAGTTTTATCAAGTGTTGAAGCTAAAATTGATTTTCCTGAGGATGATCTTCCTGAGAATATTCTAAATAATATTCACCTAAAAACAAAAAGTGTAAAAGATGAAATAATGAAAATATTAAATGATCAAAAAGTTGGAGAAAGGATTAGAGAAGGATTTAAAATTGCAATAGTTGGTCCTACAAATGCCGGAAAATCATCTTTATTAAATTACTTAACTAGAAGAGAAGTCTCAATTGTATCTGAGATAGAAGGTACTACAAGAGATATTATAGAAGCTCACTTAAACTTAGATGGTTTTCCCGTTGTAATATCTGACACTGCAGGAATAAGAGAGTCTAAAGATGATATTGAAAAAAAGGGAATTAAATTGGCTTTGAAAAGCGCTAAAAATTCCGATCTGAACATAGTTGTAATGGAGCCAAAAAGTCTCGATTTTACTGATTTTTTAAAGGATTTTGGAGTTAAGAAAACGATTTTAGTAATAAATAAAATGGATCTAGGCATAGATAACATTAGCTCTGAAATCAAAAAATTTGATCCAATTTATATTTCGATTAAAGAAGAAAAAAATTTAGATAAATTTATCAATTCAATTAAAGAAAATTTGAAAGATAAATTTATTTCATCAGAAAATATCTTTATAACTAGAGAAAGACATAGAGCTAACCTCGAGAAATGTGTTGAACATTTAGAAAAGTTTGAAGAAAAAAAATCTTTGGAAGATTTTGATAAAGCAGCTGAGGATTTAAGATTAGCAACTAGATATTTAGGAATGATCGTTGGCAAAGTTGATGTTGAAGAGATATTGGGATCAATTTTCAATGATTTTTGCATAGGTAAATAACCTTTGGTATTTTAGGTTTTTTAAACTTTTTTAACTGTTTTCTTGTAAATTTTAATATCAATAATAAATTACAACTATGAAAAACGAGCTATCATTCGATGTTGTAGTAATAGGTGGTGGTCACGCTGGCTGTGAGGCAGCTGCGGCATCAGCAAGGTTAGGTGTTAACACTGCTCTATTTACTCACAAATTTGACTCCATAGGAGAGATGTCTTGTAATCCAGCTATAGGAGGTTTGGGTAAAGGTCATTTAGTGAGAGAAATCGATGCCTTGGATGGTGTAATGGGAGAGGTGGCAGATAAATCTGGCATTCAATTTCGATTATTAAACAGGAGCAGAGGTCCAGCAGTAAGAGGACCTAGAACACAAAGTGACAGGCAGCTTTATAAAAAATTTATGCAAGAAAAGCTTTTAAACTATTGTAATTTAAGCATTTTTTCTGATTCGGTAATTAAGTTTAATTTTAAAAATAATGATATAATTAGTTTTGTGACACAATCTGGTAAAGAAATTCGATCATCAAAAATAATTCTAACAACTGGCACTTTTTTAAATGGATTGATTCATATTGGAGATGAAAAGACACCAGCTGGAAGATTTAACGAGAAACCTTCAACAGGTTTGAGCGAACAATTAGAAAAGTATAATTTTAAAATAGGAAGATTAAAAACAGGCACTCCTCCAAGACTCGATGCTCGAACAATTAATTTTGACAATTTAGAGGAACAGCATGCAGATGATGATCCATACTTCTTTTCATTCTTAACGAAGAAAAACTACAATAAACAAATTTCGTGTAGAATGACTTATACGAATGAAGCTGTTCATAAAATTATTTCTAAAAACATAAAAAGAAGTGCCATGTATTCTGGAAGCATACAAGGTGTAGGCCCTAGATACTGTCCATCTATAGAGGATAAGATAAAAAAATTTGCAGATAAGCAAAGACATCAAATTTTTTTAGAGCCAGAAGGTTTAAATGATCATACAATTTATCCAAATGGAATATCTACATCTCTACCAGCTGATATACAGCAAGAAATATGTAATAAAATCAATGGTTTAGAAAATGTAAAAATCATAAGGCCAGGATATGCCATTGAATACGATTTTGTTGATCCTAGAGAGCTTTTTTTAACTTTAGAAACAAAAAAAATTAAAAACCTTTATCTTGCAGGGCAGATAAATGGCACAACTGGGTATGAAGAAGCAGCAGCTCAAGGAATAATTGCAGGAATAAATGCAGCCTTAGCATTTAAGAGAAAAGAACCATTTATTTTGGATAGATCTGAAGCATATATAGGAGTAATGATTGATGATCTTGTAACAAAAGGTGTTGCAGAACCATATAGAATGTTTACTTCTAGAGCTGAGTATAGACTCTCATTAAGGTCTGATAACGCTGACGTGAGATTGACTCAAAGAGGAATAAATATAGGAATTGTACTTAAAGAGAGAGAAAAAATATATAGAGAGAAATATACACAATTATCTAAAATTCAGTCTCAAATGGATAAATTAAACATAACACCCACAAAAATTGCAAAATTTGGGGTAAATATTGCGAAAGATGGAATTGTTCGATCTGCCAATCAAGTTTTAGGACAAAAATCAGTTAATATGGTTAAAATTAGAGAAATATGGCCTCAAATTAAGCATGTTTCACGTGAAATTGATGAACAATTAGAAATTAATTCACACTATAAAGGCTATCTAAGTAAGCAAAAAGCTGAAATTCTAGCATTTAAAAGAGATGAAAATCTGTTAATACCTGAAAATCTAAATTATGATAATTTTTCAGGACTATCTATTGAGGTAAAATCAAAATTTAAAAGAATCAAACCAAAGACAATGGGACAAGCTTTAAGAATCGATGGAATTACCCCAGCTGCTGTATATATTTTGTTGTCTCATCTAAAAAGAAAGTCTATTAAGCATATAGCTTGATTGATTCGAATATTTTAAAAATAGATAAAATCATTTCCCCAAATGTTTCACGTGAAACACTAGAGGAACTCAAAGCATATACAAATTCAATAATTGAAAAAAATAGAACAATAAATTTAATTAGCAAAAACACAGAAAAGTCAATAAAACAAAGGCATATAGAAGATTGTGCACAAACTATTGATTTTATTGATAAAAGTGATATTAAAATATGCACTGATCTAGGATCAGGGGCAGGATTACCTGGTATAGTTTTAGCTATTTTAATGAAGCCAAAAAAACCAATATTTAAGCTAATTTTTTATGAAAAGAGCTATCATAAGAGTATTTTTCTAAAAGAAATGACAAAAAAATTTAATTTAAACGCAGAAGTTCATCGAAAAAATATTTTTGAAGAAAGAAATTTAAGAACTGATGTAATTATTTGTAGAGCATTTAAACCTCTAACAACAATTTTTCAAATAGCGCAAAAAAATTTCAAAAATTATAAGTACATTATTTTATTTTTAGGCAAGAGTGGAAAAAAAATTCTAAGTGATGCATTAAAAATTTGGGAATTCGATTATGAGGAAAAAAAAAGTTTAACAAGCAACGAATCAGTTATTGTAAAAATATCCAATTTGAGAAAAAAATATAGATAAAAAAATAAAATATGAAATCGCACTCATCGACATACTTTAATAATTACTTGAGTGATGAAAGTACAGTTATAAAAATTTAAAAAGAATAAAAAATGGAAAAAAAAATTATTTCTGTCATAAATCAAAAAGGTGGAGTGGGTAAGACGACCACTGTCATTAATCTTGCAGCTGGATTATCCATGAAAGGAAAAAAAGTATTGGTAATCGATTTAGATCCACAAGGAAATGCTACTACAGGACTTGGATTATCAAACAATACAAATTCAGATGCAACAATTTACAGTGTTCTAAATGGAAAAAGGAAAATTTCAGAGGTGATACAAGAAACAAGTTTTGTCAATCTAAATTTAATCACTTCTAATGTCGATCTATCAGGTATAGAAGTTGAAACAGCTGGCGATAACCGTAGGGCCTTTAAATTAAAAGACGAATTAGCACTGATTTTAAATGATTCTAAAGCATCTTATGATTATATATTAATTGACTGTCCTCCATCACTGAGCCTACTCACAATTATGGCGTTGGTAGCCTCTGATGCTTTATTAGTGCCGCTCCAGACAGAATTTTTTGCATTAGAGGGCTTAACTCAATTGATGAAAACAATTGATAGGATAAAATCCAATTTAAATCCATCATTAGACATCAGGGGGATACTTCTTACAATGTTTGATAAAAGAAACAAACTTTCTGGCCAGGTAGAGGCAGAGGCAAGAAACTATTTTAAAGAAAAAGTTTATACAACTGCAGTTCCAAGAAATGTGAGACTCTCAGAAGCCCCGTCTCATGGAGTACCAGTACTTCTATACGACAAGGTTTGCCCAGGTAGTAGAGCTTATTTTAAATTCACTGAAGAATTTTTAGAACAAGATAAACGAGTGGAGAGTGCAGCATGATAAATCCTTTCAAAAGTAAAAAAGGCTTAGGTAGAGGTCTGTCATCTTTAATAGGTGATAGTGATGTTAAAACACAAAATGATAAAGTTTCAATAAGTTCAATAGTTCCAAATAAAAATCAGCCAAGAAAATTATTTGAAAAGGAAGCTCTAAATGAATTAACCAACTCAATAAAAGAGAGAGGTATAATTCTGCCTTTAGTTGTAAGAAAATCCGTCGGTCAAGATGAAAAGTATGAATTGATTGCAGGTGAAAGAAGATTGCAAGCTGCACAATCTGCAGGATTGCACGAAGTCCCAGTTGTAATTATTGAGGCAGATAATCTTAAATCATTGGAGTTAGCAATAATAGAAAATGTTCAAAGAAAAGATTTAAATGTTATAGAAGAAGCAGAAAGTTACCAAAATCTTATTGAAAATTTTGACTATGATCAAGATATGGTCTCAAAGTTTATTGGAAAAAGCAGATCACATATATCAAATACTTTGAGACTACTATCTCTTCCTGAAAAATTAATTGTTATGTTGAGGAATGGAGAAATATCCCAAGGACATGCTAAAATCTTGATTGGATTGGAAAATGCTATTTTATTAGCTGAAAAAATTGTTAAAAAAAAATTGTCAGTAAGACAGACAGAAAGTTTAGTAAGAGTATTAAAAAGTGATAAAAAAATTCAATACAAATCTAAAGATCCTAACACACTATCAACGCAAAACAGTCTTGCTGAAAAAATTGGTATGAGAGTAGTTTTAAATAATAAAAAGAATAATTCAGGGTCCTTAACTATTGAATATAAAGGGTTAGAACAACTAGATAGACTAATAAAAATAATTAAAGAAAATTATTAAAAATTAACAATAAAATCAGATACTAAATTTAATGATTTTCCGGAATTAGTTTTTACTAATAACTCTATTTCGCTTATTTTGTATATCTTGCCCTTTAATTCATCAATTTTCCAAGTAATCGCTTGTTTTTTAACATTCTCTTTTTCTTTCCAAAAAATTGGTGGTTTTATATTTGAAATGGCATTATCTAAATTTTTTGTTTCGTTAAATTTTTTGATAATAGTTAATAATCTTTTAGATTTAGATAATAGTGTTCTCAGAATTAGTATGCAATCATCATCTGTGTAATTATTTTCATTTAAAATTTTAGATACATTCTTTCTATTTTTACTTAGACAGGAGTCAGCTAGTTCGCTCACACCATAATTTTCAGCTAAATTTGTAAGCCTTTGTACGTGTTCAAATTCAACTTTATTATTTGAATGTGAGTAATTTAAAATTTTATCCAGTTCAATCTTCAAGTTCTTTCTATCTCCGCCAGCTCTGTTAACTAACAAATTTATAGATTCCCTAGATAGTTTAATATTATGCTCACTTATAAATGAAATTATAACAGATGTTAAACTTCTAACATCATCTTCATAAAATGGGATTGTTATCAAATTACTATTTTTTTCAAAATAATTTCTTAATTTTGATCTTTTTTCAAGGATACCAGACTTAAATATTATTTTTATATCTGTCATATCTTTTTCTTCAATCTCTTCAATAACTTTAGTAATTTTATCGGATGTCCTTGATATTATTAAAATCTTATTTGATTCGAAAAAAGATTTATTAAGCAATTCGGTAATAATAGTCTCAAAATTTTTTAAAAATTCAATTTCATCATACTTATTAATTTGTCCTTCAAAATTTTTTAGAAATTGGGATTGAATTATTTCATTTTGTAAGCCCTCATTTTTACCATATAGTAAATAAAACCTATATTTATCAACAATTTTTTTATTTAATTCAAAATTTTTAACAATCATCTAACCGAGATTTGTTATTGACGTTAATATTTCTAAAGAAATATTTCTTAGTAGATTGTCTAAAATACTTTCCTCATATTTAAGTAATTCGAATTTGTCATTGATATTATTGTAATTTACCTGCTTCACAATTTTATTTGAAAAAATTATCTTATCATTCTGGCTTAATGAATAATTTGTAACAATTTTTATTTTAAATACTGTTGGATCTCCATTTTCATTTGAAGATACTATCTCTTTCTCATCCTTTGTTGAAAAATATAAATTATAACTATTCTTGTTAGTGTTACCGCTTCTTTCAAGTAAGTTTTTCTTTAAAATCATATTAATTTTACTCTTATTTTCGGAGCTTATATTTTCAAATGTGATATCATTTTTTTTGTTTATTAAAATAGGTTTGTAAGAACAACCACTTATAATAAAAAGAGCTATAAATATTAATATAATCTTATTCATCAATTAAAATATTTATTAAACGGTTTTTGACAAAAATAATTTTTTTAAAACTTCTGTTTGTTAAATATTTTTCCAACATTTTATCTTTTTTTATAATTTCTAACAGGTCTCTTTCTGATATGTCTTTTTTTTCTTTTAAAATTGACCTTTTTTTACTGTTAATCTGTATCACATATTTTATATTTTCTTTATCAAGTACATCTCTATCAAATTTTGGCCAATTTAATTCTATCTTTGATTTTAGGTCAAACAAACATTCGTTAACAAAATGAGGGATAACGGGATTAAAACAGATTAGTATTTTTATATAATTATCCTTTAAATTTTTAATGTTCTTCTTCTTTTTTATGTAATTTACTAAATAGTTATAAGTTTCATACATGTTGGCAATAATTACATTATAATTAAACTTCTCAAGATTATTGGTAAATTTAAATATTAATTCATTTGTAAAATTTTCTATCTCTGCGTCAGATTCTTTTTCATCTTCACTTGAAATTTTTTTCTTTATTTCAGAATGAATATTCCAGAGTTTTTGAATAAATTTATAAGAAGAAACCATGCCTTGCTCAGACCATTGAACATCTTTCTCAGGTGGGCTATCTGAGAGAATAAATAACCTGACCGAGTCAGCTCCATAATTATTTATTATATATTCTGGATCAATCACATTTTTTTTTGATTTTGACATAGATTCAGATGGACCAACTTTAACAACTTTGTTTGGATTTTTTTTTTGAACAATTTTTCCATTAAACTTTTCAACTTCTTCAGGACTCAACCAATTATCATCATCATCTTTATATGTTTCGTGACAAACCATGCCTTGAGTGAATAAACTTTGGAATGGTTCTTTTATGCTAAAATTTTTATTTTCATGATTGATAGCTCTCATAAAAAATCGTGAATATAATAAATGCAAAATAGCATGCTCCACACCACCAATGTATTGGTCAACTGGCATCCAATAATCAATATCATTTTTATTGAAACCATAACCAATCTCATTAGGAGAACAAAATCTTAGATAATACCAAGATGAGCAAACAAATGTGTCTAATGTGTCAGTTTCTCTGGTATATTTTTTTCCATCTATAATAATTTCTTTCCAGTTTTTTTCACTATCTAAAGGATTTCCCTTAACTGATAGATCAATATTTTCTGGCAACTTTACTGGCAACATATCTTTTGGTATTGTCCGTACATCTCCATTTTCGTCATAAGCAATCGGAATAGGACACCCCCAATATCTTTGTCTTGAAACCCCCCAGTCTTTCAATCTATAATTAATCTGTTTTTTCCCTAATTGTTTGTCCTCTAGAATTTTTATTGTTTTAGTTACAGATTCTTCTGGGGCCTCAAATCCATTTAAAAAATCTGAATTAATTATTTTTCCAGGTCCTGAATAAGACTCATTATTTACTGTAAAATCGTCACTCTCATTAATAGGTTTAACAACTGTTTTTATTTCTAAATTATATTTTTTTGCAAAATCAAAGTCTCTTTGATCATGTGCTGGACAACCAAACACAGCTCCAAAACCATAATCCATTAAAACAAAATTTGCAAAGTAAACTGGGACTTTTTGATCAGGTTTTAATGGATTTGTAGCCATAAGATTTGTCTTAAAACCAATTTTCTCTCCTACTGCTATTGCCTCTTCCGTTGTGCCGGTTTTCGAACATTCTTCTTTAAATTTAATAAAATTTTCATCATTTTTGTAAAAACTAGCCACTTCATGGTCAACTGATAATGCCAAAAACGAAAAACCAAAAAGTGTATCGGGTCTTGTTGTAAAACATTTGATATTCTTAACTGGTAAATCTCCTTCTACTTTAAAACTTATTTCACAACCAAATGATTTTCCTATCCAGTTTTTTTGCATAACTTTTACTTTATTTGGCCATGTGTTAAGTTCGTCCAATCCATCTAGCAAATCTTGTGAGAATTTAGATATATTAAAAAACCATTGGCTTAATTTTTTTCTTTCTACAACGGCGCCTGATCTCCAACCCTTTCCATCTATAACTTGTTCGTTTGCTAAAACTGTTTCATCGATTGGATCCCAATTCACATAATTTTCTTTTCTATATACTAAGCCTTTCTCAAATAATTCTAAAAAGAAAGTTTGTTGATGTTTGTAATAATCTTCATTACAGGTTGAAATTTCTCTATCCCAATCAATTGATAAACCAAGTTTTTTTAATTGATTTTTCATTGTATTAATATTTTTGTTTGTCCAGTTTTTAGGATCTAATTTATTTTCTCTTGCAGCGTTCTCAGCTGGCATTCCAAATGCATCCCAGCCCATAGGATGTAAAACGTTAAATCCTTTTAATTTTTTGTATCTTGATAAAACATCTCCAATTGTATAATTCCTTACATGTCCCATGTGAATTTTTCCAGATGGATAAGGGAACATTTCTAGACAATAAAATTTTTTTTTATTTTTTTCTATTTTTGTCTTGAATACTTTATTTTCTTCCCAATATTTTTGCCATTTATCTTCAACTTCTTTGAAATTATAACGTTCCACAATAAACTTTAAATATTTTTATAAATTAATTAAGCTATATTATTTTTTTTTTGATTTATTTTCTTTTTCATAGACTGCCGCCTTCTTAAGAATTTTTTTTTCAATATCCTCTGACAATGCACTAGTTTTATCTGTAATTTGACAAGTATTTTGCATTGAACATTTTTTATAAAATACTTTTATCGATAATGCGTCAGATCTAATCTCGTTACTTAAAAATCTTATCGACACTTTTACAGACTCATTTGCTGAACCTTCACTTGAGTACCAGTCAGTCACAATTATTCCACCGCTATAATTTGCTAATGATAATGGCATAAAATCTAATGTATCTAATGAAGCTCGCCAAAGTTCATTTGAACTTGCAAAATCAAATTCACCTGAGTTTTTTAATGATCCTCCCAAAGTAAATCCTCTTCCTTCTTTAACATTTTGTAATTGCCTTTCTTTCATATTCGCGGGTATTTTTCGAGCATCAGCACCTTTTAATCCATTTGAGCACGAACTTAAAAAAAATGAACTTAAAAATGATATTATAAGTGAAAGTCTTAGGATTTTTATTTTCATTTTTTTACTATAGTTCTTTAGATTAGTATTAAAAGACAAGAGGTTTATAGCAAAAAATAAAAAAACCCATTATTTTCTGGTTTTTTAATGATGCATATTTGCAACACTATAGCAATTATTTTGTTATCTAACTTAAAATTTTCCATGTTTTTCCTAATTTTTGATAAAGATGATCTGTTTAATATTAAACAATAACAAAGGAGTTCTAATATGAACAATTATAAAAAAATAGGACTAACAGCTCTTGCTGGTTCTTTAGTTGCTGGATCTGTTTCAGCTGCTGAACTAACAGCTACTGGTAGTGCTACAATGTCTTTTACTGGTGGTGATGAACATGCAACTCACGGTGCCGGTTGGTCAATGGCTGACTCAGTTACATTTTCTGCTTCAGGAGATGTAAATGATATTGGTGTAACATTATCAATCGAACTTGATGGTGATGCTGCTCAAGGCGCAACTGCACCTATAGACAGTCACTCAATATCTATGGATTTTGGTGATGCTGGTTCATTAACATTTGCTGGTCACGGTGGTTCTGGTTTTATGGATGCTAACGATGACGTTATGCCGACTGCTTCAGAAGAGCCATGGGATGTAATCACAGGTGCTGATGCTGGTGTAATTAATGGATTTGCAGGAAACAATATGTTTACTTACAAGTACAGCCATGATTCAGGTATAAACCTTACTTTAGGTTACATTAATGCAGCTGATGCTGTAACTGATGTATCATACAGTGATTACGGTGTTACTTACACTGGAATGGACGGTTTAACTGTTGGTTATGGTGAAGGTGATGTAGAGCAAACTACAGGTACTAAATCAAACGAAAGCACATTGTTTGCTAAATATACACTTGGTTCAGCAACTGTCGGTATCCAAATGTCTGAAAAAGACAACGAAACTGGATCTGATGTTGAGTCTACTGGTATTGGTGTATCTTACCAAGTAAATGATGACTTAGCTATCTCTTATGGTTCAAACACTTTAGAGAAAGTTGGATCTACAGACCAAGAAGCAACAGCGATTGGTGTTTCATACACAATGGGATCATTAGGTATCGCATTGTCAATGAACCAAGTAGATAACATTGCTCACACTGATAGTGACGATAGAGAAGGTTATCAACTAGGTTTAAGTTTTGCATTCTAATTTGTAAAATTTAATTTTATTAAAAAGGGCCCCTTTTTAGGGGCCTTTTTTTTTATTCAAAATAAGATATACCACTAAATCCATCGCAGTCTAACAGTGTAATCTTTTTCCTATTAGTTTTTGAAATACCACCAAGCGCAATGACTTTTCTTTGAGTAAGATTTCTTAGCTTTCTAAACTTATAAACACCAAGGTAATTTTTATTTTCTTTAAATACAGATGATATAAAGATAAGATTAACATTTTGAACTTCTTTACATCGAATTTCTTTTATATTGTGAGCAGATCCAAGTAACACAAAAGAATTGTTAACTTTATAACTTAAATGTCTAAAGTCTTTATTAAATGACGGTAAATAAGCTCCATTTAACCTTAATTTTAATGCAATTTTAATGTTATTTGATAAGTAAAATTTTAATCTCTTTGTTAAACAATAGTCTCTTATTTTGATGATTTCTATTATATTTAATTTTTTTTTATAATTTCTATAAATAATCCCTGTATTATTATCCAATTTATCAATATTATTTTTTCTAAAAGCATTTATGAAGTAAAATTTGTTAGGAAAATTATTATGCATATAACTGTTGAAAACTTACTTAAAATTAAAGAAAAAGTTAAGGCAAAGTTTGATTTAAATAAAAATTCAATAAAATTACCAGAAATCATAGCAGTTTCTAAAACATTTAAAATAAATCATATATTGCCTGTTATTGATCAGGGGCACATACATTATGGAGAAAATAAAGTTCAAGAAGCTGCAGAAAAATGGACTAATTTAAAAAAGGAAAATAAAAATATTAAATTACATCTTATTGGTCGTCTTCAAACAAATAAAGTTAAACTAGCACTTAGCTTATTTGATTATATACATTCTTTAGACAGTAAAAAACTTGCTGATAAAATTTTTAATATCCAGCAACAATTAAATTTAAAAACTAAATTATTTATACAAGTTAATATTGGCAATGAAGATCAAAAGTCTGGAATTTCTAAAAACGATGTTCATGATTTTTATAATTATTGTAAAAGTTTAAAATTAGATGTAATTGGATTAATGTGTATACCTCCTTTTAATGAAGATACAAAAAAATATTTTGAGGAAATGGATGTACTCAATGAAAAACTTAATTTGGATGAATTGAGCATGGGCATGTCGTCTGACTATCTAGAAGCTATAGAAAATAATGCAACTTTTGTAAGAATTGGCTCTAGTATTTTTGGGCAGAGAAGTTAAAGAATTTTTATCTTAGTATTTTTTTCTATAAGTTTGGCTAAAATTAAAAAATCTTTTTCAGCCATAGTTATGCATCCTGCAGTCGGTTTGAAATTTTTTGTTAAATGTATAAATATCGCACTCCCTTTTCCTGGAGTAGGATTTCTCCAATTATATTTTATAGGAATAAAAAAGTCATACTTATAGTCTCTTCTAAACAATTTCTCACCTTTTATATTTGAATTTAAATTTATTAATTTATTATAGTAATCTTTTAATTTAAAATCATCACACCAACCCATATTTTTTTTGATTTCAACGATTTTTAATTTTGTATTCGGTTTACGTTTTTTGTCTTTTCTGTAATAAAGATCACCTAATGAAAATTTACCTATTGGGGTTTTTCCATCTCCTTCAATTTTCGTTTTTGTAAATCCGTTTTTACCAATACAACATTTAAATTCGAAGTCATCATATATTAGCGTGTCTTTATTTTTAACAATAATTGTCATATTGTATATCGATGAGTATAAAACAATTTCTAGTCATTCATAAATTTCCAACATTATTTACCATATTAAATGAAATAAAAAGTAATTTAAATTTCAATGTTGAGCATATTATTGATAATAAATTATTAAAAAATTCAGAGAATGAAAATTTTTTAATTATTTCTGGTGATAAAAATTATTTCTCCCCTAGACTATTAAAAATTGATAAGTATCCAATAAATATCGAAAAATTGATAGAAATAATTAATATACAATTTTTAAAAAACAATTTTAATCATCAAAATAATATTAAAATTGGAAATTATTTTCTCAATTTAAATTCGAGATCTTTAAGTCTACAAAATATATCTATTCAGCTTACAGAAAAAGAGATTAAAATAATTAGTTTTCTCGATATTTCAAAAGGACCAGTAACAATAAAAAAATTACAATCTGAAGTTTGGGGACATAAATCTAAACTCGAAACACATACTGTAGAAACTCATGTGTACAGATTAAGAAAAAAAATTGAAAAAAAATTTCATGACAAATTATTTATTATCAGTTTGAAAGATGGCTATAAAATTAAAGTCTAAGAATAATCATTTAGCAAAAGAACTATTTACAAAAAAATATAAAATTAGAGTTATTAAACCAAAAAAAGGCAAAGGTAGTTACAATAGAAAAAAAGCTAAAGTCTAGCGCCCATTTGTTGAATGATTTTTGATGACATTTCTCTCCCTTTATTTAAACACTCTATTTGACTAAAGTTATTTAAATATCCATGCAAATAGCCAGCTGCAAATAAATCTCCAGCCCCTGTTAAATCTTTAATATCTAAATTTTTTTCAACATTATTTTCTACAATTTTATCTCCAAAAATTGAAACTGCACCGTTTTCTCCCTTTGTTATAACAATAAGCTTATTAAGACTTTTACTAAAATTAATCACCTCGTCAAAATTTTTAGCATCAATTAAGGATATCATCTCATGCTCGTTAGCAAATATAATATCTAATTTATTTTTTACCAAATCTAGAAAATGTGGCTTATGTCGCTCAACACAAAATTGATCGGATAAAGACATTGCAATTTTTTTTGCATTGTGTATCGCTTTTTCAAACGCTTTCTTTGGCTCCCCTTCATCCCACAGGTATCCTTCTAAAAAAATTATTTCTGAATTATTTACGATTTCAGAATCTACATCGTTTTCATTAATTTTTCCCGCTGTACCAAGAAATGTGCACATTGTTCTTTCGGAGTCAGGTGTGACTAATATCAAACATGTGCCAGTTGGTAATTCTTCCTTTTTTTTTGAATAAAAATATTGAACTTTTTCAGATTTTAGGCCTTCTTCGTATTTACTACCTAATTCGTCGTCACTTACTTTTCCAATAAAGCCAACCTCATCACCTAATTGAGATATTCCAACAATAGAATTTGCAACCGAACCTCCTGATATAGTCTTTTCAATTTTTAAATTTGATAATAATAATTGAAATTCTTTATCGTCAAAAATTAGCTTCATAGTCCCCTTAGTTAAATTATTCTGGGTAATAAATTTTTCGTCAACTTTGCAAATTACGTCAACTATTGCATTTCCAATTCCTAAAATTTTCATATTAAGCTTTTTTTGTTAACATTGGTTTTTTTCTTTTAGGATAGCAAGAAGTACAAATTTTACAAGAAATACCGTAACACTCTCTTGCTTTACAAAATTCTCTTCCATAATAAATTATTTGCAGATGTAGTTTGTTCCAATATTTTTTGGGGAAAAGGCGTTTTAAATCTTTTTCTGTTTGAATAACATTTTTTCCGTTAGTTAAACCCCATCTTTGTGCCAGTCTATGAATATGTGTGTCAATTGGAAAAGCTGGATAACCAAAACCTTGAGACATTACCACACTAGCTGTTTTATGACCGACTCCTGGTAATTCTTCTAATTCTTCAAAGGTTTTAGGAACCTTACTGCTATATTTCTCAACTAAAGTTTTGGATAAATTATATATACTTTTTGCTTTAATTCTAAAAATGCCAATACTTCTAATTAATTTCTCAATTTTTTTTCTTCCAAGTTTAACAAAATGTTCTGGCTTATTATATTTTGGATAAATATTTTTCGTAACATTATTTACATTTACATCTGTACACTGCGCAGATAGTAAAACAGATATTAATAGTGTGAATATATTTTTATGTTTTAAAGGAATTGGAGTTCTAGGGTATGTTTTATTAAGTATTTTTAAAACTATTTTAGCTCTATCGACTTCATTCATTACTTAAAATTCAGAAGGTTTCTCATAGAATAAAGTCCTTGTTTCTTATTCATTATCCATTTTGCAGCTGTAATTGCTCCCTCTGAATATAAAGCTCTATCAAAAGCTTCGTGACTCAATGTAATTACTTCTTTTCCACTTGAAAAGGTTACCTTATGCTCTCCAATAACCTCTCCTTTTCTAATTGAGTTAAAATTAATTTTTCTTCCATAAGGAAAGTTTTTTTTGTTCAAAAATTTTTTCCCAATCATTTTATAAAAGTCTTTATTTTTCCCAGAAGCAACACCTTTTCCAAGCATTAAGGCTGTCCCTGATGGGTAATCCTTTTTGTGTTTATGGTGTACTTCAAAGACTTTACTCAAATAATTATTTCCTAAAGATGACGAGGTTATTTCTGTTAAGTAAATTAATAAATTAATACCTAGGCTCATATTACCAGCTTTTAAAATAGGTATTTTTTTTGAGAATTTCATTATTAATTGCTCTTCTTTTTTCGTAAATCCAGTAGTTCCAATAATAACTCTCTTTTTTAATTTGGAGGCTATTTTGAGAACCTCAAAAGTACATTCTGGTGACGTAAAGTCTATTACCACGTCTGCTTTATTAAGTGCTTTTTCAGTATTCAGTTCAGGCACGATACCACTAACTTTTTTTTTTATTAATCTATTTTCAGTTAAAGATACTAATAGTATGGATTTATCTTTTTTTGCTGTTTTAATGAGTTGTTGACCCATTCTTCCCATACAGCCGGTGATCGCTAATTTTATTTTGTCCATTAATAAAGAATTTAGATTAGCACTATTGATTAGTTTTTCCAGAAACTTTTGGCTTTTTGAAAAAACTTTTTAATGCTTGGATTAGATTTTTCGTTTTCAATTTCCCTAAATTTTTCAAGTAATTCTTTCTGTTCTTTATTGAGGGATATTGGAACCTCTGTATTCACTTGAACATAAAGATCTCCATATTCATTTCCCCTCATATAAGGCATACCTTTCGCTCTTAATCTAAACTGTTTTCCACTTTGTGTTCCAGCTGGAATTTTTATTTTTGCTTTTCCTCCATCTATTGTTGGTATTTCAATTGAAGTCCCTAATGCTGCATCAGCAATAGAAACTGGACATTCAAAAAATAAATTTTCATCTGATCTTTTAAATAAATCATGAGAATGAACATTTATAAATAAATATAAA
The DNA here is from genome assembly GCA_003211555.1 of Pelagibacteraceae bacterium AG-470-G21. Taxonomy (GTDB): domain Bacteria; phylum Pseudomonadota; class Alphaproteobacteria; order Pelagibacterales; family Pelagibacteraceae; genus Pelagibacter. Next base: position 3,696 of record QCSH01000005.1, on the reverse strand, counting down.
TCACCACTGCTTCCACCTTTGGCACCAGCTTCTCCCTTACCTGATAGCCTTATTCTTGTGCCATCATCTACTCCTTTAGGAATTGTCACCGATAATCTCTTTGATGCCTGTTTTTTTCCCTGACCATTACAACTTGAGCATGGATTGGTGATTTCCTCCCCAGATCCTGCACACTGTGGACATGTTTGCTGAACTGTAAAAAATCCTTGGCTTGATCTAACTTGCCCGTGTCCTCCGCACATAGAGCAAGCACCAGCTTCGTACCCAGGTTTTGATCCGGAGCCACTACAAGTATTACACTTTTCAGATGTTGAGAATTTTATATCTTGTTTTTTTCCAGAAAAAGCTTCTTCAAGTGATATAGATAAATCATATCTTAGGTCAGAACCTCTATTATTAGATCTTCTTGATCTACGACCTCCACCAAATCCTTCACCAAAAAAGTCTTCAAATATATCTGAAAATTGATTAGAAAAATCAAAGTTACCAAATCCTCCTCTTCCTCCACCTCCATTTTCGAATGCAGCGTGACCAAAATTATCATAATTTTGTTTTCTCTCTGAATTAGATAGTATGTGATAAGCTTCAGATGCTTCCTTAAACTTGTCCTCGGCACTTTTATCACCTTGATTTTTATCGGGATGATATTTTACAGCTAGTTTTCTGTAGGCTGACTTTATTTGATCTGCTGATGCACTTTTGTTAATGCCTAAAACTTCATAATAATCTCTTTTTGCCATAACACGTTATAGACAAACAGTTGTTTTTTAGGCGCTTTTTTCTTTATCTTCGTCCTTTACTTCTTCAAAATCTGCATCAACAACATTATCGTCTTTTTTATCATCTTTTTTTGCTTCTTTTGGAGCATCTTCAGGTTTTGCACTTTGTTGTGATTTATAGATTGCTTCACCTAATTTCATTGATGCTTGAACTAAGTCTTGAGTTTTCTTTTTAATATCTTCTACGTCAGTTCCTTTAAGTGCATTCCTCAAATTAGCCGATGAGTCTTCTATAGTTTTTTTATCTGCCTCAGAAACCTTGCTACCATGTTCTTTTAGATTTTTTTCAGTCGAATGTAATAATGTATCAGCTTGATTTCTTGCATCGACGGCTTCTCTTTTCTTTTTATCATCCTCTTTATTAGATTCAGCATCTTTCACCATTTTATTGATTTCTTCATCACTCAAACCACCAGATGCTTGAATTTGAATTTTTTGTTCTTTACCAGTTCCTTTGTCTTTAGCAGAGACATTTACAATTCCATTTGCGTCAATATCAAAAGTAACTTCTATTTGAGGAACACCTCTTGGAGCAGGTGCTATACCAACTAATTCAAAATTACCTAACACTTTATTATCAGAAGCCATTTCTCTTTCACCTTGAAGAACTCTTATGGATACTGCCGGTTGATTGTCCTCAGCTGTTGAGAACACCTGACTTTTTTTTGTTGGTATCGTTGTATTTTTATCTATTAATTTAGTTGATACTCCACCTAATGTTTCAATTCCTAAAGACAAAGGCGTTACATCTAAAAGCAATACATCTTTTACATCACCTTGCAATACCCCTGCTTGAATTGCTGCACCCATTGCTACAACTTCATCTGGATTAACTGACTTGTTAGGTTCTTTCCCAAAAAAATTTTTTACTTCTTCTATAACCTTAGGCATTCTTGTCATACCACCAACTAAAACTATTTCATCTATTTCACTTGCAGATAAACCAGCATCTTTCAATGCTGTCTTGCATGGTGGAATAGTTCTAGAAATTAAATCCTCAACTAAAGCCTCAAGTTTAGCTCTAGTCATTTTTAGATTAATATGTTTTGGACCAGTTTTATCAGCAGTAATAAAGGGTAGATTAATTTCTGTTTGTGTAGCTGATGAAAGTTCTATTTTTGCTTTTTCAGCTGCTTCCTTTAACCTTTGTAATGCTAATTTATCAGATTTTAAATCAATGCCATTTTCTTTTTTAAATTCTGAAAGTAAATATTCTACAATTGAATTATCAAAGTCTTCACCACCTAAAAAAGTATCTCCATTAGTTGATTTGACTTCGAACACACCATCACCTAGCTCAAGTATTGAAACATCAAATGTTCCACCACCTAAATCATAAACTGCAATTTTTTTATTTGCTTTTTTATCTAAACCATAAGCCAAAGATGCGGCTGTTGGTTCATTAATAATTCTTAAAACTTCAAGTCCTGCAATTTTACCAGCATCTTTTGTTGCCTGTCTTTGAGCATCATTAAAATATGCCGGAACTGTAATAACAGCTTGTTTTACTTCTGATCCAAGGTACTTCTCTGCTGTTTCTTTCATTTTTTGTAGTGTGAAAGCTGATATCTGTGATGGTGAATACTTTTCTCCTTTTGCCTCAATCCAAGCATCCCCTTTTTCAGAGTTAACTATTTTAAAAGGTGCTGTTTCAACATCTTTTTTTACCGTAGGATCTTCAAAGTTTCTACCGATCAATCTTTTGACGGCAAATATTGTATTTTCTGGGTTTGTAACTGCTTGTCTTTTGGCAGGCTGACCAATTAATTTTTCCCCCTCATCTGTAAAGGCAACTACAGATGGTGTTGTTCTTGCACCTTCTGCATTTTCTAAAACTTTAGCTTGTGTACCTTCCATTACAGCAACACAAGAATTAGTTGTTCCTAGATCTATTCCAATTACTTTGCTCATATTTTTATATTGTTGAGTTCATATAAGTCTTAATTTCACAACTACAACAGTAATAAATAATTAATTTTTCTCCTCTTTTCCCTCATTTTCGTCATTTTTTTCAGATTTTTCTTTTTTTTCCTCCTTTTTTTTAGATACAGCTACTAGTGAAGGCCTTAATAATCTGTCCTTCATCATAAAACCTTTTTGTATCTCCTGAACAATTGTTCCTGAATCTTTTTTGTCATCTTCAACTTCCATCATTGCTTGGTGCAAGTTAGGGTCAAGTTTTTCATTTATCGCTTTTATTGGTTGAATATTATTTTTATTAAAAATGGAGATCATATCACTGCTTATAATATCAATGTGATTAATTAATTTTTTGAGAGTATCTTTATCTTTGATTGCCTCATCATTTTGAAGTGATTGTTTTGATCTTTCTAAATTGTCTAGTAGATTTAAACTTTCTCTTGCAAAGGAGAAACCACCGTATTCAAATGCTTCATCTTTCTCCTTCTCAAATCTTCTTCTTTGGTTTTCCATCTCAGCAAAGGTTCTGGCTAATTTATCTTTTAGTTCTAATATTTCATTTTCGGGGCTGAGTTGTTTTTCATCAATCTCTTTTTGATCTTCATCAGACGCAAGCTTTTCTGCATCTTCATGCTCGGTCGATTCTATCCCTTCATTTTTTAAATCTTCTTTATTTTCTGTTTTTTCTTCTTCCATGAAATACTATATGGTATGAAAATTTAATAATTCTAGATGTTAAAAAAAAAAATAAAAGAAATCGTTGTTGGGTCAAATAATGACGGAAAATTAAGAGAAATAAGAGATTTATTGCCCAAATACTATAAAATAACTTCTCCAAAAGATTATGGACTTAAAAGTCCAAAAGAGGATGGAGGTTCTTTTTTAAAAAATTCATTAATCAAAGCCAAGTATTTTTCATTAAAAACAAAGAAAATATCTATAGCAGATGACTCTGGACTTGAGATTGAATTGTTAAATAATCAACCTGGAATATATT
>QCSH01000004.1 GCA_003211555.1 Pelagibacteraceae bacterium AG-470-G21 | reverse complement strand
TTCTCAATATCAAAGTAGTAAGTATGTAGCTCTTTTTATAACATTGGCTAATTTTATATTATCTTTATATTTATGGATAGTTTTTGATAAATCTACGGTTGATTTTCAGTTTATAGAGGAAAGAGAATGGATTTCTGGGTTTGTAAATTATAAAGTTGGAATAGATGGAATATCAATTCTATTCATTTTGCTAACAACATTCATAACCCCAATTTGTGTAATAACAGTAAATGCAACTATTAAAAACAGATTAAAAGATTTTTTAATAGCAATCTTAATACTTGAAACATTTATGATTGGAGTATTTTGCTCACTGGATTTAGTTGTTTTTTATTTATTTTTTGAAGCTGGCCTTATACCAATGTTTTTAATTATTGGTATATGGGGTGGAGAAAGAAGAGTTTATTCAGCATTTAAATTCTTTTTATTTACTTTATTAGGTTCAGTTTTAATGTTAGTTGCAATTATATCTATATATTGGATTACTGGAACAACTGATGTCATTAAGTTATACGAATTAGGTATCGACGCTAAGTACCAAAATTTATTATGGCTAGCATTTTTTAGTTCTTTTGCTGTTAAAACACCTATGTGGCCAGTGCATACATGGTTACCAGATGCTCATGTAGAGGCACCAACCGCAGGTTCAGTCTTGCTTGCTGCAATACTTTTAAAAATGGCTGGATATGGATTTATTAGGTTCTCTCTTGGCTTGTTTCCAGATGCTTCATTATATTTTGTGCCTTTGGTTTATACACTTAGCTTGATAGCGATTATTTATACATCACTAGTAGCTTTAATGCAGGAAGACATGAAGAAACTTATAGCCTACTCATCAGTTGCTCATATGGGCTTTGTAACACTTGGTATTTTTACAATGACACAACAAGGAATAGAAGGAAGTATATTTCAAATGATAAGTCATGGGTTGGTATCAGCCGCACTCTTTCTATGTGTTGGAGTAGTTTACGATAGACTTCATACAAGACTTATAAACAGTTATGGAGGCTTAGTTTCTATAATGCCAAAGTATGCAATAGTTTTTATGGTGTTTACTTTGGGGGCTCTTGGCTTACCTGGAACAAGTGGTTTTGTTGGAGAATTTTTAGTTTTAATGGGCACATTTAAAAAGAATATACTGGTAGCAACCATTGCTAGTCTAGGAGTAATATTGGGGGCAGCATATATGCTTTGGCTTTATAAAAGAATTATTTTTGGAAAACTCATTATTGAAGATGTAAAAAAAATGGTTGATTTAAAAAGATTTGAAATTGTTACATTATGGGTTTTAGTATTACCGATTATATTTTTTGGGTTCTATCCAGAACCTTTAATTAATTCCATCGAGGTGTCAGTTGCTAACATGATAGATATGAATGACTTAGATGAAATTAATAAATTAGCATCAGGCAACTAATGGAAAATCTACAACTTATAATACCAGAATTATTTATATCAATTATGATAATGTTTTTATTAATTTTTGGTGTGTTTAAAAAAAATAGTGATCGAATAGTTTATAATTTAACAACAGTAAGTTTAATTTCTACTTTAGCTTTAATAATAAATTTGGACCCACAAATTCAGTCATCATTATTTAATAACAGCTACAACATAGACAATTTAGCTAGATTTATGAAAATTCTTTTAATTTTATCTGGAATTTTTGTAATGTTGTCTTCATCAAAATATATTCAGATTAGTAAAATTAGTAAAATTGAATACCCAATTCTTATTTTATGCTCAATTCTTGGGATGATGGTTATGATCAGCTCAAACGATCTTATTGTATTTTATATGGGATTAGAATTGCAATCATTAGCTTTATATGTATTAGCATCTTTTAATAGAGATAATTTATTATCAACAGAGTCTGGATTAAAATATTTTGTCTTAAGTGCTCTTTCATCTGGACTTTTATTATATGGGTGTTCACTAATTTACGGCTTCTCAGAAACGACTAATTTTAATCAAATTATGATTAATACAAAAGATGTAGAATATGGATTAACTTTTGGAATAGTATTTATTTTAGTAGGATTAGCTTTTAAAATTTCTGCTGTTCCTTTCCATATGTGGGCACCAGATGTTTATCAAGGCTCACCAACATCAGTAACAGTATTTTTTGCATTACTTCCAAAAATTGCCGCATTAACAGTATTTATTAGATTTTTATATATTCCTTTTTATGAATTAGGTGATCAGTGGCAAATGATAATTATATTTTTATCTATCGCATCAATGGTATTTGGAGCTGTAGCGGCAATTGGTCAAAAAAATCTTAAAAGACTAATTGCATATAGTTCAATTAGTCATATGGGATACGCTCTTGCAGGTTTATCTACAGGAACAACACAAGGTGCTCAGAGTTCTATTATATATATAACAATTTATCTTGTTATGAATTTAGCATTTTTTAGCTGTTTATTTATGCTTAAGCGAAATGACAAATATTATGAGAACATAGATGATTTATCAGGACTCTCAAAAAATCATCCATTACTTTCACTATCGTTGCTGGTTGTATTATTTTCTTTAGCAGGAATACCTCCACTGGCTGGATTTTTTGCAAAATTTTATATTTTTGTAGCTGTAATAAATGAAAAAATGTATTTTTTAGCAATAGTTGGATTGTTAGCAACAGTGATAGCTGCTTATTATTATTTAAGGATAATCAAAATTATATATTTCGATCCAGAAAAAGAAAAATTCGAGTCCAAACATAATATAGGATTAAAATTGACACTTGCTGCATCTACTTTTTTTATTCTTGCTTACTTTGTATATCCAAGTGGAATAGTAGACATGATTTCTCAAATAAAGATTAATTAATGAAACTCAAAATATACTCCTACAAAGGTGTTAAAAGCACAAATGATACAGCAATAAGATTAATCAAAAAAAATATTAAACAAGGTATAGTTATTAGTGATGTTCAAACTAACGGAAAAGGACAAAGAGGGAAAAAATGGATATCTAAAAAAGGAAATCTTTTTATTTCAATATTTTTTCCAATAAGCAAAAGATTAAATTTAAATAAAACTACATTAATAAATGTTAAGATAATTAAAAATATTTTGACGAATATTATTCCACATAAAATCAATCTTAAACTACCAAATGATTTAGAAATAATGAATAAAAAAGTATGCGGAATTCTTCAAGAAATTATTTATAAGGATGAGATTAAATTTTTAATTATTGGAGTAGGGATTAATATAAATAGTAGTCCAAAATTAAAAGAATACGAAACTACTTATATAAACAAATATAATAATAAAATTAATAGATCCAAAATGGTGCATTTTATAAAAAATAAATTTGAAAATAAATATTCTTATTATGCATGAATTATATATTATTGGGGATATAGGAAATACAAATGTAAAAATCTGTATTTATAAGCACAAAACTATTATTAAAAAAATCAGACTTACCACTGATAAAGTAAATTTGAAATATTTAAAAAAAAATTTAAATACTCTAAGAAAATACGACAAAAATTTAAAACAAATTTTATTCTGTTCAGTAGTACCTAGCTGTTATAAGAAAATTAGAAATTATTTTAAATTATATTTTAATACTAACTGTAATGAATTAAAAAATCTTAATTTAAATAAATTATTAAACATCAAGGTTGATAGAAAACAAATTGGTTCAGATAGATTAGCTAATGCAATATCAATAATTGACAATAAAAATAATTATATTGTAGTAGATTTTGGAACAGCTACTAATTTTGATGTAATCACAACAAATTGTTATAATGGTGGTGTTATCGCTCCAGGAATAAATTTATCATTAGATAATTTGTCAAAAAAAGCTTCTTTAATTCCTAATATAAAATTTAAAAAATCAAATAATGTGATTGGCAAAAACACTATAAGTGCAATTAATTCGGGATTTTTCTTTGGTTATACTGGTCTGATTGACAATATAATTCATTCCATTATTAAACAAAGCAAAAAAAAATATAAAATTATATTTACTGGTGGACTTGCAGAAATGTTTAAAAATTCATTGAAACTAAAACTAAAACTTAAAATCCATATAAAATCTAATTTAACAACTGATGGGGTTTTAAAAGCAGCTATGTATTCAAATAAATGAAAGAAGAATTAATTTTTTGCCCTTTAGGTGGCTCTGGAGAAATAGGGATGAATATGAATTTATTCGCCTATGGAAGTCCAGATAATAGAAAATGGATAATTGTAGATATAGGAGTAACCTTTGCAGATGATGCAATTCCTGGAGTTGATTTAATATATCCTGATCCCGGATTTATAGTTGATAAAAAAGATGATTTATTAGGTATTGTACTAACCCATGCACATGAAGATCACATTGGTGCGATTGCACATATATGGCCAAAACTAAAATGTAAAATATTTGCTACTCCATTTACATCAGTGTTAATTTCAGAAAAATTTAAGGAAAAGAAAATAGATATAACCGGATATCTTGAAATTGTTCAATTAAATAGCATAATAGATTTAAATCCTTTTAAAATAGAATTTGTAACACTTACACATTCTATATTAGAGCCTAATGGTCTAAAAATTGAAACACCTGTCGGGAATATATTACATACAGGTGATTGGAAGTGTGATCCAGATCCATTAACTGGAGATAACATGAATTCAAAAAGACTTAAGGAAATTGGTGAAGAAGGTGTTTTAACAATGATATGTGACTCTACAAATGTATTTAGTGCAGGTAGAGCAGGATCTGAGCTTGATGTAAGAAAAAATATGTTAAAGATAATGGAAAGATTGAAAAAAAGAGTAATTATTACATCTTTCGCCTCAAATGTAGCTAGAATGGAGTCAGCCTTTTATTGTGCCGAAAAAACAGGTAGGCAAATTGCTTTGGTGGGCCGATCAATGCATAGAATTTATAAAGCTGCTAGGCAGTGCGGTTATCTACAAAATGTTATAGAACCGCTTGATGCAAGAGACGCTAGGAATATTTCAAGAGAAAAAATTGTTTATTTATGCACAGGTAGTCAAGGAGAGCCAATGGGTGCAATGACTCGTATTTCAAATTATACACACCCAGATGTTTTTGTTGAAAGAGGAGATGCAGTTGTATTTTCTTCAAAAATTATTCCTGGTAATGAGAAAAAATTATACAAACTTCACAATCAATTAGTTAGAGAAGGCATAGAAGTAATTTCAGAAGATAGCGAATTTATTCACGTATCAGGACATCCTAATAGGGAGGATTTAAAGGATATGTACGACTGGATAAAACCAAAATCTGTAATACCCGTTCATGGTGAACATAGACATATGATTGAACACATTAATTTTGCTAAAGAAATGCAAGTTCCTTATCCTGTAAGAGTAGAAAACGGTGATATTGTTAAAATTTATCCAGGAGAAAAACCCGAAGTATATGATAAAGCTCCGAGTGGTAGACTTTACGTTGATGGATCTATAAGTGTTGAAGAAGATGCCAAATCTATTAAGGAAAGAAAAAATTTATCCTCTAATGGATTGATAGAGGCTACATTGATTATTACAGCAAACGGCAATATTCATAATAAACCTTTATTGACATTTAGAGGATTGCCGATTTACGAAAAGGATGAATTCACTTTTAATCTTGAGGAAAAAATTGAAAAAACAGCAAAATCTTTTTCTTTAAATAATAAAAAACAAGAATCAAATTTAATCGATGCACTTAAAATAACTTGTAGAAAATATACTAAAGAAAAAATAGGAAAAAAACCTTACACGAACATAAATTTAGTGAGGATTTAATTGAGTATAACAGGCTCCATAGTTGTATATGTGTGCTTGTGGTGGATAGTTTTCTTTGCCATTCTTCCTATTGATGTTAATCGTGAAAAAAAGGGAAATATAGAGGGAGTAGACCCTGGGGCACCAGAAAATCCAAAAATAAGCAAAAAAATAATTTATTGTACTTTAATTACATCTGTTATTTTTATAGTTATATATCTATTAGTAATTTATGAAATTTTAAATTTACGTAACTTTTTAAATTAATGTATTTTTCAAAATCATTTATACCGATATTAAAAAATAACCCATCTGAAGCTAAAATTAAATCTCATCAATTAATGTTAAGGGTGGGTATGATTAAACAATCCTCCGCAGGAATTTACTCTTGGTTACCACTTGGTTTTAAAGTTATGAAAAAAATAGAGCAAATTGTTCGAGAGGAGCAAGACCGAGTTGGTGTTCAAGAAATATTAATGCCCACAATTCAATCATCAGAAATTTGGAAGGAAAGTGGGCGATACGAAGATTATGGAGAGGAAATGTTAAGAATTAAAGATCGTCAAAATAGAGAAATGCTTTATGGCCCTACAAATGAAGAACTTGTAACAGAAATCTTTAGATCATCCTTTAAATCATATAAATCTTTACCTCAATTATTATATCATATTCAGTGGAAATTTAGAGATGAGTTAAGGCCAAGATTTGGAATTATGAGATGTAGAGAATTTTATATGAAGGACGCTTACTCATTTGATTTAACAGATGAAGATGCAATCTTTTCATACAATAAATTTTTTCTCTCATATTTAAAAACATTCAAAAGACTAAATCTATCTGCAATACCTATGGCAGCTGATACTGGACCTATAGGAGGAAATTTATCCCATGAATTTATTATTCTTGCTGATACAGGTGAAAGTAAAATTTATACAGATAAAAGAATTTTTGATGTAGACAGCTCAAAAACAATTCTTGATAAAGAATCTTTAGTTAAGTTGAGAGAACAATATGAAAATTTTTATTCTGTGACAGATGAAAAATATAATAAAGATGAATTTGAAAAGTCTGTTCCAATAGAATTTAGAGTGAATACAAAAGGCATTGAAGTTGGTCACATATTTTATTTTGGAGACAAATACTCAAAACCAATGAAAGCAGCTGTTGATTTTAATGGAAAAAAAGAATTTGTTAAAATGGGATCATACGGAATAGGAGTTTCTCGACTAGTTGGTGCCATAATTGAAGCAAAATATAACGATATTGAGGGAATAATGAAGTGGCCCATGTCAGTGACACCTTATGATTGTGCAATTATTCCAATGATAAATAAAAATGATAAATCTAATTTAGAAAAGTCTATTAAAATATATGAATTTCTAAAATCAAAAAATATTGATTCAATTATAGATGATACGGACGAAAATATCTCAGCTAAAATCAAAAAATTCAACCTAATTGGAATACCGTATCAGCTGATAATTGGCAGCAAATCAGATGGAAGTTTGTATGAGTTTAAAGAAGTTGATGGAGAAACTCAAAAATTAAAAGTTGAAGATATAGCTTCACAAATTATAAAAGCTAAACAAAATTGATTTCACAACTAGAAAAAGAAATTATATTTAGATTTTTAAAAGCTAGAAAAAAAGATGGCTTTTTAAATGTAATTTCTATCTTTTCTTTTATTGGTATAGGCTTAGGTGTAGCTGTCTTAATAATTGTTATGTCAGTAATGAACGGTTTTAGAACAGAGTTAATAAATAAAATTGTAGGTTTTAATGCACATGCTGTAATAAAACCCTTCGATAAACCCTTAGTTTTTTTAAATGATAAAGATTTTGCTCAACGTATAGTTTCAAATGATGGAGAGGCTGTTATTCTTTCTAAACAAAACGCAAAAGGTATTCTATTAAAAGGATACTTAAACAACGATTTTAAAAATTTAGAAATTTCAAATAACAAAAAATTTTTTGGATCAAAAAATTTAAAAAAAAATTTAATTTCGATTGGAAAAGATTTAAGCTTCTTACTTAATATAGATATCGGCGATCAAATAACAATTATGTCTCCCTCAGGAGTTCAAACTATTATTGGTTCTTTCCCAAAACAAGATAAATTTGAAGTAATATCTGTATTTGATAGTGGAATAGGCGAATTTAATGAAAATGTAGCATATATTAATCTTAATACCTTAGAGGATTTTTTTGATAAAAATAAAAACAAAAGATTTATTGAATACTATTTTAAAGATCCAAAAAATATTGAATATTATAAAAAAAATTTATTAGAATTATTTCCTGGCGCTTATGTTTACACATGGGCAGATTTAAATGAATCTTTATTTTCGGCTTTAAAAGTCGAAAGAAATGTGATGTTTATAATATTATCTTTGATAATAATTGTAGCTGCTTTTAATATCATATCTGGTTTAACTATATTAGTTAAAAATAAAACTAGAGATATAGGAATTCTAAAATCAATTGGAGTATCCAATAATTCTATTAAAAAAATTTTTTTCTTTGTTGGATTTATTATTGGAACTTCAGCAACTTTATTTGGAATTTTATTAGGGTCTTTATTTTCATACTATATAGAGGATATTAGGAAATTTATTTCTAATTCGTTTGATATTACATTATTCCCAGAAGAAATTTATTTTTTAAGCACTCTCCCAACGGAAATAAATATTAATTCGATTATCTTAATTGCTCTATGCTCAATAATAACTACTTCAATTGTATCAATATACCCAGCATCTAGAGCAGCAAAATTAGATACAATACAAACCTTAAAATATGAATAATTATTTAAAATTAAATAATTTATCAAAGAAATATGAGAGAAATAAATCTCTTAAAGTTTTAAATAATATAAACTTTAAATTTGAGTCAGGAAAAGTTTATTCAATTGTTGGTCCTTCAGGCTCAGGTAAATCGACATTGCTCAATTTATTATCTTTAATTGATATTCCTTCATCAGGATTTATTGAATTTAATAATAAAAAAATTGACACTAATAGTACAATTGAAAATGATAGTATAAGATCAAAAAATATCGGGATTATTTATCAAGATAAGAATTTACTTGCAGATTTTACAGCCCTTGAGAATGTATTATTGCCAAGCTTATTAGTCACAAAAGATAAAAAAAAATCAATGGATTTGGCAAAAAAATTGATTAAACAATTTGGATTAAACTTGAGATTTAATCATTTTCCCTCTGAACTTTCTGGTGGTGAGAATCAAAGAATAGCTATAGCTCGCGCTATAATTAATGAGCCAAACATAATTTTAGCAGACGAACCAACCGGCAGTCTAGATTTCGTAAACGCAGAACAAATATTTAAAATACTGTTTAATCTTAAAAATAAAAATAGAATTATAATTTTTGCAACCCATAATAGATATTTTGCGAATATGGCAGATTGTAAAATTAAAATGATTGGTGGTAAGATGAGTATCGCTAATGAAAGAATCACTTAATAATACTTTTAATCATTTTAAAATTCATACACAATATTCCATATGCGAAGGAGCAGTAAAAATTGATCAATTAAAAGATTACTGTAAAAAAAATAAAATTAAATCTCTTGGTTTGTCTGATACCTATAATTTGTCAGGAGCCTTAGAGTTCTCTGAAAACTTATCATCAATTGGAACCCAACCAATTATTGGAACTCAAATTGTATTTAAATATAAAAACTTTAGTGGTTTAATACCCCTTATAGCTAAAAATTATGATGGCTATAAGAACATAATAAAACTCTCATCAAAATCATATTTAGAAAATTCAGAAACAAATGATCCTCAATGCAATTTAGATGATCTGATTGAAAATAAAGATGGTATAATAGTTCTGACAGGTTCTATTAAATGTATTTTTGGTAAACTCTTTAATAATGGTTTAACAAATGAGATTAAGGAAATACTTTTAAAACTTAAAGAAAAATTTAGTGATAATATTTATATTGAAATTCAAAGACATAATGATCTGAACGAGAAAGATTTTGAAAAATTTAATCTTAAAATTTCAAAACAATTAGAACTACCAATCATCGCGACAAACGAGGTCTACTACTTGGATAGAGACATGTTTGAGGCTCATGATGCATTAATGTGTATAGGAGAAAAAACTTATGTTAGTGACGTAAATAGAAAGAAATTAACTGATCAACACTATTTCAAATCATCTGATGAAATGATTGATCTGTTCAAAGATTTACCAGAGGCATTAGAAAATAATTTTAGTTTACCATTTAGGTGCTCTTATAAACCTAATTTCTCTAAGCCTATTTTGCCAAATATTTCCTCATCAGAAAGCGATGCAAATGATATGTTAAAAAAAGAGTCTATTGATGGTTTGTTAGATAAATGCAATTTAATTTTTAATATCCAAAAAGATAACATTGAAAGTAACGAAATTTATTTAAAGTATAAAAAAAGATTAGACCATGAAATAAAAATTATAATAGAAATGAATTATGCAGGATATTTTTTAATTGTATCCGATTATATTAAGTGGGCAAAAAAAAATAAAATTCCAGTCGGCCCTGGCAGAGGGTCTGGTGCTGGATCTTTAGTTGCTTATTGCTTGTCTATAACTGATATCGATCCAATTAAATTTAATCTTATTTTTGAGCGTTTTTTAAATCCAGATAGAATTTCAATGCCTGATTTTGATATAGATTTTTGTGAAGAAAAAAGAGATCAGGTTTTCGAGTATTTAACAACCAAATATAAAGATAGCGTAGCTCACATAATTACTTTTGGTAAACTTAAAGCAAGAATGGTGATCAGGGATGTAGGTAGGGTACTTGGTTTGCCATATGGCTTTATTGATAGTATTTGTAAAATGATTCCATTTGATCCCTCAAGACCTATGACATTACAAGAATGTATAAATATTGAACCCAGACTTCAAAATTTAATTAAAGAAGACAAAAGAGTTGATCGTTTAATAAATTTATCCTTAAAATTAGAAGGCTTGAATCGTAACGTTGCAACTCATGCTGCAGGTGTAGTTATAGCTGATAAAAAGTTAACAGAATCAGTTCCATTATATAAAGATAGTTCAGCTGACTTATTATTGCCCTCAACTCAATTTGATATGTACTCAGCTGAAAATGCTGGACTTATAAAATTTGATTTTTTAGGATTAAAGACACTTACTGTAATAGATAAAACTCAAAAACTTATAAATAAAATTAACCCTGATTTTAAAATAGAAAAAATTAACTATGAAGATCCTAAAGTTTACGATTTGCTATCAAGTGGCAAAACTGTTGGTTTATTTCAACTTGAAAGTTCCGGAATGAAAGATGCATTAATAAATATGAAACCTAATAGATTGGAAGATATCATTGCACTAGTTGCATTATACAGGCCTGGTCCTATGAGCAATATTCCTATTTATAACGAATGTAAACATGGAAAAAGAGAGCCAGATTATCTTCACCCTAAATTAGAGCAAATTTTAAAACCCACTTATGGTGTCATAATATATCAGGAACAAGTAATGCAAATCGCTCAAGTTTTATCAGGTTTTACAGCTGGAGAGGCTGACATTTTAAGAAGGGCAATGGGTAAGAAAAAAAGATCTGAATTAGAAAAACAAAAACAAAATTTTGTAGATGGGGCTTTTAAAAACGGAATAAGTAAAGATATTTCAGCTGGAATTTTTTTAAAAATAGAGCCATTTGCTGAATACGGCTTTAATAAAAGTCATGCGGCAGCTTATGCTGTAATTGCTTATCAAACTGCTTATCTTAAAACACATTATCCTCATGAATTTTTTGTTGCCTCTATGTCAATGGAGATATCCAATCAAAAGAAATTAAGTGAATTTTACGAAGAATTAAAAAGACTTAATATACCAATAATAAGACCCCATATTAATAGATCCAATGCTGATTTTTTTTCAGATGGTAAAAACTTTTACTATGCCCTTGGTGCAATTAAAAATGTTGGCTACGAAGCAATATCTAATGTTGTAAAAGAGAGATTAAAAAACGGGGATTTCAAAAATTTATCAGATTTTATCAACAGAATAAATCCTAAAGATATTAATAAATTACAGCTTGAAGGACTGGTACAAGCTGGGGCATTTGATAATTTTATAAATAATAGACAATCATTATTAAAATCTATTCCAAACATAATATTAAAATCTAAAAATATTCATGAAAATAAATCTGCAAATCAAATAGATTTATTTAATATTGATGAAAACAAAGAAGTAGATTTTTTAGAAAATATAGATGATTGGATACTTGATACAAAACTTACAAAAGAATTTGAAACATTGGGTTTTTATATTTCTGATCATCCACTAAATCAGTATAAGTCAATTTTCAAGCAATATAATATTATAAATTATGAAGATTTTGAAAATAAAACAGATATCTTAAGTTCAAATGTTGCCTGTACTGTTATTAAAGTTCAAGAAAAAAAAACTCAAAAAGGAACATCTTATGCGATTGTTAAATTTTCTGATTTAACAAACGTTTTTGAGCTTTTTATTTTTTCAGATATCTTTGAAATTAATAGAGAAATATTGATAGAGGGTAATTCACTTATGTTAACCTTGATTAAAAATTATACAGATGAAAATAAAACCCAAAAAAGAATTAATGTAAAAAAAGTAATTTTATTAAAAGATGTAATAAATAAAGAAATAAAAAGTATAACATTCGAATTCAAAAATATAATAGATGCATATAAATTAAAAAATCTAAGCGAAAAAGACGGGAGTACAGAAATAAAGATTTCTCTAAATTTAAAGCATCAAGACTTAACTTTGAGATTAAAAAATAAAAGAAAAGTTGATTATCAGCTAATAAATACGCTTAATTTGGCTGATAATGTAATTGTTGATTAAAAAAAAGGTTGTTTTTTTATTATTAATTTGTATTTTGCTTGGAAATTAACACGCACACAATTAGTGGTTTTAAACCTCCGGTCCCTTTAGGGCAATAATTGTGGTGGCATAACCGGGAATAGATATGAAAATACCTAAAGTTACAATAGAACAATTACTAGAAGCTGGTGTCCACTTAGGTCATAAGACACTAAGATGGAACCCAAAAATGAAAAAATATATTTTTGGTAAAAGAGACTCAATTCATATAATAGATCTAACTCAAACATTAGAGTTGACAAATGTTGCTCTAGAAAAAGTCCACAACACTATCTCTTCAAGTGGTAAGATATTATTTATATCAACAAAAAAGCAAGCTGCCGAAGCTGTTGCTCAATTAGCAAAAGATACAGATCAATATTTTGTAAATTATAGATGGCTTGGTGGCATGCTAACAAATTGGGGAACAATCTCTAATTCTATAAAAAAATTAAATAAAATTAAATCTGATTTATCGTCTGAAAATAGAGGTTTTACAAAAAAAGAATTACTTAAAATGAGTGGTCAAAGAGACAAATTACAAAGGTCACTCGGAGGCATTATGGATATGAAAAAAATTCCAGATTTAGTTTTCATAATTGATACAAATTATGAGTCACTTGCTATTAAAGAGTCAATGAAATTAGGAATTCCTATAATTGCAATACTAGATACTAATTCTAACCCAGATGGAATAGATTTTCCAATACCAGGCAATGATGATGCTAGAAGATCTATTGATCTATATTGTAGCTTATTAAAAGATACAATTAATGATGCAAAGACCAACTCCATTGAAGATCAAGATACTTCCAAGCAAAATGAGAAAAGCAAAGATATTAATAGTGATACTAACCTTAAAATATTGAATAAAAAATTAAATTAAAAATATAATATTAGTAAAGATGAGTGAAATTGAAAAAATCAAACGTTTACGTCAATCTACAGGTGCTGGATTTAAGGATTGTAACTCAGCATTAAAAGAAGCAATTGGAGATATAGATAAAGCAGCAGAAATCCTGAGAATAAGAGGAATTACCAAAGCTTCAAAAAAAATGTCACGAGAGGCCAAAGAAGGTGTAGTTGTTATAAGTGGTGACAAATATAAGACGTCTTTAATCGAGATTAATTGTGAGACTGATTTTGTTGCAAAGAATATGTATTTTCTTAATTTTGTTAAAGAGGTAAGTGAAATAAATAATATTTGCTCATCAGATTTAACTAAATTGAAAAACTCTAACATGAAAAATGGTAAATCAGTTGATGATAATCTTTTATCTTTAATCGCTAAGATTGGTGAAAAAATTACAATTGGAAAAACTAAAACAATCCAAAACTTAAATACTCAAAATTTTATATATCAACATTCAATAATACAAGATAACGTATCAAAACTAGGCGTTGTCGTTTCAATTGAGACTGATCAGGAAAATGATGAGATAAACATATTTGGTAAACACCTATCAATGCATATAGCGGCATCAAATCCAATTTCGATTTATTCTGAAGATATAGATCAGAATATTTTATCAAAAGAAAATGATTTAATATTCGAAGAGTTAAAAAATTCAGGTAAAACAGATGAGATAATAAAAAAAATCAGTATAGGCAAAATAAATAAATTTAAAGAAGAAAACGCTTTGATCACCCAAGATTGGGTAATGGAACCAAAGAAAAAAGTTAAGGAAATATTAGCCGAAACGAATATCGCAAATCTAAAAATCAAGGAATTTGCCAGAATTAAAATTGGTGATTAATGTTTAATAATGAAACTTATAAAGTAAAAATGTCAAAAACAATTGATGTTTTTATAAAAGAATTAAGCTCACTTAGAACGGGTAGAGCAAATTCTAACATGCTAGATTTGGTAAAAGTAGATGTCTATGGACAAAAAATTCCAATAAATCAACTTGGAACTATTACAACACCAGAGCCAAGATCGATAAATATACAAGTTTGGGATATTAATAACGTATCTTTAATTGACTCCGCATTAAAAAAATCAGAACTTGGACTTAATCCTCAAATTGATGGTCAATTAATAAGGTTACCTATTCCAGATTTGAGTGAAGAAAGAAGAATAGAAATGAAAAAAATTATTAAATCAATGGGTGAGAAATGCAAAGTTTCAATTAGAAATATAAGACGTGAGGCAAACGATAACTTAAAAAAACTTTTAAAGTCAAAGGAAATTTCTGAAGATGATGAAAATAAAAATGAAAAAATAATTCAAGATATTACTGATAATAATATTAAGATTATTGATGCAAAAGTGATATCAAAAGAAGAAGAAATAATGAAAATATGAACCATCCAATACACGTGGCCATAATAATGGATGGTAATGGAAGGTGGGGAATAAAAAAAAAAAATTCAAGAAACTATGGTCATAAAAAAGGAATCCTAGTAGTAGAAAAAATTATAGAAGCAGCAATAAAAAAAAAAATAAAATATTTAACTCTTTTTGTATTTTCAACAGAAAATTGGAAAAGGCCAGCTAATGAAATTAAATACTTATTTAAATTACTCAATAATTACATCGACAGCGAAATTGACCAATTAAAAAAAAAAAACATTAAAATTAAGATAATTGGAAATATTAATCCATTTCCAGAAAATTTAAAATCAAAAATTAAAAAATTACAAAAATATACTAAAACAAATAATAAAATCCAAATCAATATGGCATTAAATTATGGTGCAAGAAATGAAATTATTAATGCTGTTAACAAGCTAAAGAGGAAAGCTATCAAAATAAATGAAAAAAATATTAGCGAAAATTTATATACTAAAAATATACCTGATCCAGAAATACTAATTAGAACAGGAAATACAAATAGAATTAGCAACTTTTTAGTTTGGCAATTAGTGTATACCGAAATTTTTTTTATTAAAAAAATGTGGCCCGAATTTACTGCAAAAGATTTTTTTAAGATTATTGATAATTTTAAAGAAATTAATAGAAACTTTGGTGGCTTAAATGACTGAAATAAAAAAAAGGTTTTTTACTTCAATTTTATTATTAATAATATTTTTTTTATGTATTTATAGTCAAATTGCTCTAACTGTTTTTTTAGCATTATGCTTTTATCAAATTATTTCTGAATTTTACTTTATTTTGAATAAAATCTTTCAACAAAATAAGTTTAATACGTACATATCGATGTTATTTATATTGATTACACTAAGTTATATAATAATTTTTGTATGGAGTACTATTTTAGGTGATAATAATGATACAAAATTAATCTTTTTCTTAATTGTGAGTATAACAATTTCATCAGACATAGGTGGATTTGTAATTGGAAAAATATTTAAAGGCAAAAAACTCTCAAAAATAAGTCCAAAGAAAACTTATTCAGGAATGATTGGCTCATACGTCTTTTCTTTTGTGACCACATATTTCTTATTTAAAAATTATTTAAATTTTACAGACTTGATGCTTTTCACAATAATTATATCTACATCATCGCAGATTGGTGACTTATTAATTTCCTATTTAAAACGAAATGTTAATATAAAAGATACCGGTAACATTTTACCTGGTCATGGAGGATTACTTGATCGTTTCGATGGACTAATTTTAGCTATACCAACAGGTTTGATTTTATTTAAATTTTATGACTTTTAGTATAGCAATTTTAGGATCTACAGGATCAATTGGAAAATCTGCACTTAAAGCTTTAAAAAAAGATAAAAAATTTAAAGTAAAATTGCTAACTACAAATAAAAATGCAAACAAAATTTTTAAACAAGCTATTCAATTCAAAGTCAAAAACGTAATAATAACAAACGAGATAAAATATAAGAATTATAAATCATTATTTGAAAAAAATAATATTAAACTATATCTAGGTTTACATAACATAAAAAAAATTTTACGTAGAAAAATTTCATACACAATTAATGCTATATCAGGTATAGAGGGCTTAGAGCCATCATTAAACATCATACCTTATACTGAAAATTTTTTAATTGCTAATAAAGAGTCTATTATTTGTGGGTGGAAGTTTATTCATTATAAACTCAAAAAATATAATACAAAATTTATTCCTATTGACTCTGAGCATTTTTCGATTTGGAAATTGATACAAGATGAGCCAAAAAAAGAAATTAAAAAAGTTATATTGACAGCATCTGGAGGACCTTTTTTAAACAAATCATTAAAAGACATAAGAAATATATCTCCAAAGAAAGCTTTAAACCATCCAACATGGAAAATGGGAAAAAAAATATCAATAGACTCATCAAATATGATGAACAAAGTATTTGAATTGATCGAGGCGAAAAAAATTTTTGATCTTAGTGTCAAAAATATATCAATTTTAATTCATCCAACATCATATATCCACGCTATTGTCATTTTTAAAAATAATTTGATTAAAATATTAGCTCATGAGGCTAACATGATCATTCCAATTTCTAATGCATTAAATATTAATTATATTTCAGATCAAAAAAAAACAGAATTTAATTTAAAAAAATTAAATAATATGAAATTTATAAAACCTAATTATAAAAAATTTCCTATACTTTCAATAATCAACAAAATCCCTAAAAATGATACATATTTTGAAACAATATTAATAACACTAAATGACTCATTAGTTGAAAAATATTTAAAAGGTGAAATTAATTATATTTCTATACAAAAAAATTTATTAAATCTAATAGAAAGTACTTATTTAAAGAAATATTATAAATTAAAACCAAAAAATATATATGATATAAAAAAAATGATTACGAAAACTAATAATTATCTAAATTTGAATTTAAAATATTACAATGAATAAAATGCATATTTTTAAAAAAATTTTATATTATTTTATTTTATATTTTTTTTTTATTAATCATTCCTATGGAGATGTTGTAAAAAAATTTGAAATAGCTGGAAATAAAAGAATATCTGACGAGACTATATTAATGTTTTCTAATTTAGAAATTGGAAGCAGTATCAATCAAAATCAATTAAATAAAGCTCTTAAGGAATTATATTATACTGACTATTTTGAAAATGTAACAATTTCATATGACAATAACATTGTTAAGATAATTGTTGTTGAAAATCCCATTATTCAAAAAATTATAATAAATGGTGTAAAAGAAAATAAATTGAGAGAAGTTATTGACGAAGTTACTTCTAAATTAAACAAGTATCCTTTAATTGAAAATAAAATTAACGATCAAGTAATTTTGTTAAAAAATATTTTAAAATCATATGGTTATTATTTTGTAAAATTAGAAACATCATATTTAATGAATAAAAATAATACTGTAGATTTGATATATAATTTTGATTTAGGTGAAATAGCAAAAATTAAAAAAATAAAATTTATAGGTGAAAAAGTATATAGTGATGGCACGCTAAGAAATATTATCATTTCTGAGGAATCCAAGTTCTGGAAGTTTTTGACAAAAAATAAATACCTAGATTCCAATAGAATAAAAATTGATAGAATAAAATTAGAGGAATTTTATAAAAATAGAGGCTTTTACGGTGTAAAAATTAAATCTACTTTTGCAATTATTAATAATGAAAACCAATTTGAACTGATTTTTAATATTAATTCTGGTAATAAATTTTATTTTGATAATATACAAATAAAAGAAACAAATAATATTAAAGTAGATAATCTAGAATTATTTGAAAAAAGATTCGATAATTTGCTTGGTGAAAAATATTCTAAAACAAAGATTGAAAATTTAATTAATGATCTTAATGAATATGCACTGAATAATGATTTTATCTTTATTAATGCAACATATAATGAAATTATTAAAAATAATAATCTAATTGATGTAAATATCAATTTTGAAGATATTAACAAAACTTATATCGATAGAATAAATATATTAGGTAACTTTATAACTGATGAAAAGGTTATTAGAAATATGTTGATTGTTGATGAAGGTGATCCATTCAACCAAATTCTATTTGAGAAGTCGATCCAAGATATAAAATCAAAAAATCTTTTTAAAAATGTTGATTATTATATTAAAGATACTGAAAATATAAGGAAAGTTGTAGATATTAAAGTTGAAGAAAAAGCAACTGGTGAAATTTTTGCTGGTGCTGGGACTGGAACGACAGGCTCCTCAATAACTGGTGGAATTAAAGAAAATAATTATTTGGGTTTAGGTATAAAATTGGATACCAATCTAATAATTACAGATGACTCTATAAAAGGGAGATTTTCAGTGTTAAATCCAAATTATAAAAATTCTGATAAATCAATAAATACAGTTATTGAAAGTTCATCCGATGATTTTATGACCACCAGTGGGTACAAAACCAGTAGAACAGGATTAACTCTTGGAACAGAATTCGAACAATTTAATAATTTTTTTGTTAATTTTGAAATATCAAATTATTATGAAGATTTGGAAACTTCATCAACAGCAACTGACATTGTTAAAAAACAAGAGGGTAGTTATTTTGAAAATCTTTTAACTTATTCACTTAAATATAATAGGCTAGATCAAAATTTTCAACCGACAGATGGTTATATTAACTATTTTTCACAAACACTTCCAATTTATTCAGATGATTTATCAATTGAAAATACATTTACAAGTTCTGGATATCATACAATTGGTAACAATCTTATTTTATCAGCAAATTTATATATGCAGGCAATAAATTCTTTAGATGACAATGTAAGAGTTTCAAAAAGAGTTTATGTTCCTAGTAGACGTTTAAGGGGATTTGAAAGCGGAAAAATAGGACCAAAAGATGGAAGTCAATTTATAGGAGGTAATTATGCATCTTCTTTGAATTTTAATTCAACTATGCCAAATATTTTTTTTGAAAACGAAGACGTGGATTTTAATTTTTTCTTAGATTTTGCAAATGTTTGGGAGGTAGATTATAATGACAGCTTGGATTCAAATAAAATAAGATCCTCCACTGGATTTGCATTAAATTGGTTCAGTCCGATTGGTCCATTTACTCTTTCTTATGCTATCCCTTTAAGCGAAGCGGACACAGATATCACAGAAAAAATAAGATTTCAAATTGGAACATCTTTTTAATGAAAAAAACTATTTTATTCATAATAATTTTTTTTATAAATAATATTGTAAACGCATCAACAAATGTAGCCTATCTAGATGTTCAATTTATCATTGATAATTCAAATTTAGGGAAATTTTACAGATCTGAAATTGAAAAAGTACAAACAAAAAATAATTCGATTATTATATTGAAAGAAAACGAAATCAAAAAAAAAGAAGATGAATTTAAAAATCAAAAAAATTTATTAAACCAAGATGAAATAAAAAAAAAGATAGATGAAATAAATTCAATGGTAAAGCAATATCAATTACTTAGAAATGATTTTAATAAAAAACTATCAAATGAAAAAAAAAAATTTAGTAAAGAAATTTTATTAATATTAAATCCTTTGTTAACAAAATATGTTGAGAGCAAAAATATAAATTTGGTAATTGAAAAAAAAAATGTCTTAGTTGGAGTCAAATCACTTGATATAACAAAAAATATACTTGAGATTTTTAATGAAAAAACAAAAAATATAAAAAATTCTAATGTCGACTAAAAATCTTTTTTTAAGAAAAAAAAATATCTATATCTTTCTAATATATTAAATTTATTAGGAATAGATAGAATTTATAAAAATATTAAAATTAATAATATTACTGATTTAAATGTTGCAAATAAAAATGATATTTCTTTTTTTAATTCTTTAAGGTACATAAATTTATTAAAAAATACTAAAGCGGGCCATGTAATTGTTCTTAAAAAGCATGCTAAAATTGTAAAAAAGTATAGCAATCCAATAATCGTTAGCAATGTTTTAATAGCTGTCTCTCAACTGACAAAATTTTTTTATCCAGATTCTTTAAACGACAGCACTGATTTTTCTGTAAATAAACCTAGCAAAATCAAGTATAAAAATATTAAATTTGGAAAAAACGTTCTTATAGGAAAAAAAGTTAAAATAGGAAATAAAACAATTATAGGTCATAACTCAATTATTGAGTCAAATGTAATAATTGGTCAAAATTGTATAATTGGAAATAATGTACTAATTAAAAACTCAATTTTAGGAAAAAATGTAAGAATATTAGATGGTTCAATTATTGGAAAAAAAGGTTTTGGTTTTTTTCCTGACAAAAAAAAAAATATAAGATATCCCCATATCGGAATTGTTATAATAAGTGATAACGTAGAAATTGGTTGTAATAATACTATAGATAGAGGTTCTTTATCTAATACTTTTATTGGAGAAAATACATTTATTGATAATCAAGTTCATATCGCACATAATGTAAAAATTGGTAAAAACTGTATCATAACCGCTCAAGTTGGTTTTGCGGGTAGCTCAAGTATAGGAGAAAAAGTGCAAATTGGTGGACAATCTGGTATTTCTGGTCATTTAAAAATTGGTAATAATGTACAAATTGGAGGAGGTAGTGGAGTTATAAAAGATATACCAGATAATTCAAAAGTCATGGGCTATCCTGCTAAAGATTTAAGAGATTTTCTAAAAGACAATAAAAAAAATTAAATGTCAAATAAACTTAATAAAGAACAAATTAAAAACTTACTACCACATCGAGAGCCCATGCTTTTAATTGATGAGTTGACAAATATTATTAAACTTAAATCTGCAACCGCAATAGTAAATGTAACAAAAGATAGTTTTTTTGTTCAAGGTCATTTTCCAGGTGAACCTGTTATGCCTGGAGTACTAATAGTAGAAGCATTTGGACAAGCCGCAGCTGCTCTAACTGCTGCTGGAATAGATAAAAGTACTTATGAGAATAAATTAGTTTTTTTGATGACAGTAGACAAAGCAAGATTTCGAAATCCTGTTATACCTGATTGTAAATTAGAACTTAATATAGAAGCTGTAAGATCACATGGAAGAGTATGGAAATATAAAGGTGAAGCGCTAGTTGAAGGTAGAAAAATGGCTGATGCTCAATGGGCAGCTACCATAGTAGATAGAAAGAAATAATCAGTAGCAATTCTTGATAAGCATTTAACTAATTTTTTGTTATCAATAAAACGTGATACATCCTACAGCTATTATTGATAAAAAATCTAAAATTTCAGAAAATGTCGAAATAGGTCCATATTGTGTTATAGGACCAGACGTAGAAATAGACTCCAATTCAAAATTACATTCACATGTGAGTATTAGAGGAAATACAAAAATTGGAAAAAAAAATGAAATTTTTCCTTTTGTATCAATTGGAACACCACCACAAGATTTAAAATATAAAGGTGAAAAAAACACGATAATTATTGGTGATAACAATAAATTTAGAGAATATGTGAATATAAATCCTGGCACTACTCAAGGAGGAACAATTACTAAGCTTGGTAATAACAATTTATTGATGGTTTATTGCCATGTTGCTCATGACTGTAAGCTAGGTAATAATATAGTATTGGCAAATAATGTACAAGTTGGTGGTCACGTCACTATAGATGATTATGCAATAGTCGGAGGAAGTTGCGCTATTCATCAATTCTCAAGAATAGGACAACTAGCAATGGTTGGAGGAATGACAGGAGTTTTAAGTGATGTAATTCCATTTGGATTGTCATTAGGAAATAGAAATAATTTAGTTGGGTTAAATTTAATAGGACTAAGAAGAGCAAAAATTTCAAATGAAAATATTAAATTACTCCAAAAATTTTATAACAAGGTCTTTTGTGATCAAAATTTTAGATCTAATATAGAAAATCTAAATTCAGACATGAAAGAAAATAGGTATGTCACAATCATAATTGATTTTATAAATTCTGATAAAAAAAGACCAATATCCCTTCCTGAAAATACTAAATGATCGGATTATTTTTAGGGGAAAAAAAACTACCATTAGAAATTTTAAAAAGTTTAAATAAAAAGAAAATAAAATACTTTATAATAGATTTATCAAAAAAAAATAAATTCAAAAAATATAAAAGCAGTTATTTCATCAATATTGGAAAATTTGGCAAAATTTTAGAATTAATTAAATCAAAAAAATGTAAAAAAGTATTATTCGCAGGAAATATTGTTAAACCTAGAATTTCTAAATTGAAATTAGATCTTAAAGGTATTTACTATATCCCTAGAATTATAAAGGCATCTAAATTAGGAGATGCAGCTATACTAAAAGAGTTGATCAATATTTTATCAGAAAATAAAATAAAAGTTATTAAATTAAATAGATACAATCCAGAATTAACTTTAAGCAAAGGATGCTATACAAAATTGAAACCTAATATGTCTGACAAATTAACTATTAAAAAAGGCATTCAAATATTAAATAAATCAAATTCATTTAATCATGTCCAAGCATTAGTTATAAATAATCAGAAGATTGTTTCTCTTGAAAAAAGAAATGGAACGAGCGAAATGTTAAAATCTATTAGAAATAACGATCTTAAGAATAAACTACTATTAAAGATGCCCAAATCTATGCAAGACTTACGTGTAGATTTGCCTACCATTGGTCTAGATACACTTAAGGAATGTAAAAAAGCAAATATTAAAGGAATTGTTTTAAAAGCAGGTCAAAATATATTTTTAGATAAACAAGAAGGAATTAAATTTGCTAATAGAAATAATATTTTTGTAATGGCCAAATGAAAAAAATTTTTATTTTAACAGGTGAGCCATCCGGTGATAGATTAGCTGCAGATGTTATTAAAGAATTAAAAAAATCTAAATTAGATATAGAATATTTGGCTGTTGGGGGTCAACATTTAAATTCGATAGGGATTAAGTCAATATTCAATCAAAAAGATATTACTTATATAGCTTTTACAGACATATTGTTAAATATATTTAAGATAAAAAGAAAAATTAATGAAACTGTTAAAAAAATTTTAGATTTTAATCCTGATATTTTATTTAGTGTTGATAGTCCTGATTTCACTCTTCGTGTATCAAAAATAGTTAAATTAAAAAAACCAAATATTAAAACTATTCATTTTATTGCCCCCTAAAGTTTGGGCTTGGCGAGAGGGTAGAGTAAAAAAAATGAAAATTTACATAGATCATATTCTTTTATTATTTAATTTTGAAAAAAAATATTTTGATAAGGAAAAACTTAAAAATACATTTGTTGGTCATCCAATATTAGATAATACAAATAATGAAAAGGTTGAAATTAATAATTTATTAGAAGATAAAATTATTTCTATTTTTCCTGGTAGTAGATTATCAGAATTAAAATCACATGTACCTATTCTTATTGAGTTTATTAAAAAAATGAGAAAGGAAAAAATTAAGTATAATTATATTTTTCATGCAACTCAAAATTCTAAAGAGTATTTATCACAAATTATAAAAAAAAATAATTTAGAAAATGTCGATCTTATTTCAAATGAAAACATAAAAATTGCCACAATTAAAAAATCTATTTTTGCAATTGTTAAGTCTGGAACAGTTTCACTTGAAGTTTGTAAATATGGTGTACCTTCAATAATAATTTATAAAATGAATTTTCTTAATTTTTTTATAGCTAAGCTATTTTTAAAAATAAAATTTGCTAACATGATAAATATTATTAACAATAAAGAAATTATTCCTGAACTTTTACAAAAAGAATGTAACCCAGATGAAATATATAAAACAATAAATTATTTATTAAAAAAACCTGAACTTATAAATCAACAATTAATACAGGTTAATAGAACTATTGAGGAATTAAGATCAACTACATCATCTAGCAAAGAAGCTTCTAATGTTTTGCTATCTTATTTGAGATAATCTTTTTGAAACTTCCTCTTTACCAAGAGAGCACAATATATCGTATATACCTGGTCCAAACTTTGATCCTGTAAGGCATATTCTTAGTGGTTGTCCAACTCCTTTAAAATTCGTATTATTATTTTTTATTAGGTTTTTAATTACTGATTCTAGTTTTTCTCTAGTAAAATCTGAAAGTTTATTTATATCACTACTAAATAATTTAATTATTTTAATAGCTGCTTCGTCTAAAAGTTTCTTATCTTCTTTGTCGATTTGAACTATATCATTTATTAAAAACTTTGAATTTTTGTAAATATCTTCTAGCGTCTTTGCTTTATTTTTTAAGAAATGTAACGAATTTTTTATTTTTTTTTGGGCTAAATCAGGTATCTTTTCTTTATAAGTCTCACAATATGTTTTTAAATAATTAAATAGATCATTTTCATCGATATTTTTTATATAGTGTTCATTCATTGAATAAATCCTGCTAATATCTAATTTTGATGGTGATTTACCAATTCCTTCTAAATTGAAGTATTTAATACTTTCATTTAAGTCAAAAATTTCTTTATCTTTGTATGACCATCCTAGTCTAAGAAGATAGTTTCTTAGAGCATTAGGCATTATTCCAATTTTAGAGTAATCATCTAATGTTGATGCATTATCTCTTTTTGAAAGTTTTTTTCCATCAATAGTGTGTATTAATGGTATATGAGCAAAAGATGGTACTTCCCAATTCAATGCATCATAAATCTGAATTTGTTTGAATGTATTTATTTTATGATCATCACCTCTAATTATATGTGTCATACCCATTAAATGATCATCTACTGATGCTGATAAATTATATGTTGGTGATCTATCTGCTCTTAGAATAACAAAATCTTCTATTGTATTATTTTCTATTTCTATATGTCCCTGGACCAAATCTTTTAAGATAGATTTTCCTTCAACTTTACTTTTAAATCTAATTACAGGATCAATTTCTTTTGGAGCATCTGATTCATTCTTATCTCTCCATTTTCTATTATAAATATATGGTATTTTTTTTTGTTTTGCTCTTTTTTTTTGCTCTTCAATTTCATCACTAGAACAATAACATTTATAAGCCAAACCTTTTTTTAATAATTCATTAGCTATATTTATGTGATCATCTATTTTATTTGATTGAATGTATTCACCATCCTCATAATTAATTCCTATCCATTTTAATGAATTTATTATTTGATTTTTGAATTCTTTTTTAGACCTTTCTTTATCGGTATCCTCTATTCTTAGATAAAATCTACCACCTTTATTTTTTGAATAAAGCCAATTGAACAACGCTGTTCTTACTCCTCCAATGTGTAAAGGTCCAGTTGGTGATGGAGCAAATCTAGTTGCCACTGTTTTCATCAGATTTATTTAGACTATTTTAGGAAAAGTTTCTATATAAAGATACTAGAATACCCTGAACTTTTACTCTATCAGGACCAAATATTTTTGTCTCGTAATTTTGATTAGCACTTTCCAAAGCTACAGTCTTTCCTTTTCTTCTAATTCTTTTTAGCATTGCTTCATGATCATCAATTAAAGCGACTACGATTTTTCCATTTTCAGCTGTATCAGCTTTTTTTACAATGACTGTATCACCATCATTTATCCCAGCTTCTATCATTGAATCTCCTTGTACTTTTAGTCCGAAAAATTCTCCATTTTTCTCAATATTAGATGGTAAAGGTATTCGAGAAACTTCGTTTTGAATTGCTTCAACAGGTGTACCTGCAGCAATTTTACCCAAAACAGGGATTTCATTCTCATCAGAATTATTTCTATTTAAACTTTCATCAAGTCCACCCTTGATAACGCTTGGAGAAAAATTGTTATAAATATCATTTGCTGAAGCTGTTTCTGGTAACTTAATTACTTCTAGAGCTCTAGCTTTATGAGCCAATCTTTTGATAAACCCTCTCTCTTCTAGGGCACTAATTAGTCTATGGATACCAGATTTAGACTTTAAATTTAGTGACTCTTTCATTTCTTCATATGACGGGGATACGCCACTAGATCTCAACTTCTTGTTGATAAATAAAAGTAGGTTTTTTTGTTTTTTAGTTAACATAGAACAAATTGTGTACATTAATGTTCTATAAAAGTTCTTTCAATTAAACAACCGTTAAAACATTAATAAATTCAACGCTTTTTTTATAAAATAGAAAAAATATTATTATTTTCTAAATTTTTTAAAATTGATTCACCAATGAGAAATGTTTTTATTTTTGTTTTAGAGGCTATTTTTAATATATCTTCTTTGTTCTTTATTCCACTCTCAGAAATTAAAGGACCGCTATGATTGACTAAAATATTATGAATATCATAGGTTGTATTTATATCTGTTTTAAGCGTTTTTAAATTTCTATTGTTTATTCCTATTAATGCATCTTTGTACTTCAAAGATTTTTTCGCCTCTTCAATAGTGTGTACTTCTACAATAACAGACATTTTAAGTTTTTCAGCTTCTTCATATAACTCATCTGCAGTTTTTTCATCAACGCCTGCTAAAATTATTAAAATAGCATCTGCACCATAACTCCTTGAGAGATGGACTTGAAATTTATCTACAAAAAAATCTTTACATAAAATAGGTAAATTTATTTTTTGTTTAATTTTATTAATGTGAATTAAGTTTCCCAAAAAAAAATCTTCTTCAGTTAAAACTGATAAGCAAGTTGCATTATTTTTTAAATATATATTGGCAATTTCAACAGGATTATAATTTTCAATAATTGTACCAGCTGATGGACTTGCTTTTTTTATCTCTGCAATAATTGACATTTTATCATGATTTATATTATTCAATATTTTTTCTTTAAAATTTATATAATTTTTAAAATTTATAATCCTTTCATTAAGTGAACTTATTGATACGTCTTT
Source organism: Pelagibacteraceae bacterium AG-470-G21 (assembly GCA_003211555.1). Classification (GTDB taxonomy): domain Bacteria; phylum Pseudomonadota; class Alphaproteobacteria; order Pelagibacterales; family Pelagibacteraceae; genus Pelagibacter. The sequence goes on along the minus strand of QCSH01000004.1, from coordinate 62,476 downwards.
TCTTAAAATTTTAATTTTATTTTTTTTTTTTTTAATTATTTTCTCTAATATATTTTCAGTCATTTCTCAAATTTTCTAAATGTAAATATGTTTTTCCTGATAACAAATGATCTCTTGCTTTTTCATAGGCATGTTTAAAATTATCTTCTCTTTCTGATATAATTAAGCCAGCTGCAGCATTTAATGATACTGCTTTAGAAAAATCGTCATCATTTCCTTTAAAGATATCTATAATTTTTTCTGAATTAAATTTTGCATCATTTCCAACTATCTTATCGAAACCTTCGGCATTTACATTCAATTCTTTAGGGTCAATAATCATTTCGTTAATTTCCCCATTTCTTAATTGTTTAACGATAGTTTTATCATATGGTGATATTTCGTCTAAACCATCATTGCTATTAACAATCCATGCAAATTTTATATTTAAATCTTTCAAGGCATCAGCAAATATATCAAGTAGCTTTTTATCAAAAACTCCCACAACTTGTCTTTCTACATTAGCTGGACTACTTAATGGTCCAATCATATTAAAAATAGTTCTTTTCCCAATTTTTTTCCTTGTTGGGCCAACATATTTCATTGCACTATGATAATTTGGAGCAAACATAAATCCAAAATGATTTTTTTTAATTTGATTTTCAATATCTTTGGGTTCCAAGTTGATATTTATATTTAATGCTTCCAGAACATCTGCAGATCCACATTTTGATGAAACTGCTTTATTACCATGTTTTGCAACATTAATACCCATACTTGAAAGTAATAATGCGGAAGCAGTAGATATGTTTAGTGTATCCTTGCCATCCCCACCTGTTCCACAGGTATCTATGCAGTCATCTACATTAACTTTTTTCGCTTTATTTCTAAGCACTGAGACACCACCTGCTAATTCTGTTGAAACTTCACCCTTTTTAGAGAGCAGAGTTAAAAAATTATAAATTTCATCATCATTAGCTTGTCCATTCATCAAAATTTCAAAAGCATCAACACTTTCCTGTAATGTTAAATCTTCACTTAATTCAAGTTTTTTTAAATATTTTTCCATTTATTTAATAAAATTTTTTAAAATTTTTAAACCATCTTTAGTCTTTATACTTTCAGGATGAAATTGTACTCCATGAACATCATAAATTCTATGTTTAACACCCATAATTATTCCATCTAAAGTCATGGCTGTAATTTCTAAATCTTTAGAGAGTGTTTTCCTATCGATTATTAAACTATGGTATCTAGTTGCCTCAAATATTTTTGGTATTCCTTTTAAAATCCCAATATTATTTGAAATGATTTTACTTGTTTTTCCATGAACCAACTTTTTAGCTTGAATAATCTTGGATCCAAATATTTGACCTATAATTTGATGACCTAAACAAACTCCAAGTATTGGAATTTTATGATACAATTCATTTACAATTGTTAGACAGTTTCCAGCTTGATCAGGATTACCTGGACCAGGCGATATCACAATTTTATTATATTTTTTCTTTAATATTTCTGTTGTATTAATTTTATCATTTCTTACTACGTCAACATTTTGACAAAACTTAGATATGTAGTGATACAAATTAAATGTAAAACTATCATAGTTATCAATTAAAATTATTTTCATAATTACTCAATTGCTTTTAATAGAGCCTTTGCTTTATTAACTGTTTCAAGATATTCGTTTTGTGGTTTGCTATCAGCAACTATTCCAGCACCAGATTGCACATAAAATTTCTTATTTTTAGCTACTGCGGTTCTGAGTGCAATACATGTATCAAATTCACCATTTGCTGAAAAATATCCAATTCCACCTGCATAAACTTTTCTTTTAGTTGTCTCTAGCTCATCTATTATCTCCATTGCTCTAATTTTTGGAGCCCCAGATACTGTTCCTGCTGGAAATCCAGACAACATAGTTTCAAATTTTGAGTATTTATTATTAAATATTCCTTCAACATTTGATACAATATGCATGACATGAGAGTATCTTTCTATTGAAAAACTTTCAGTCACTTTTACAGTATTAATCTTTGATACTTTTCCAGTGTCGTTTCTTCCTAAATCAAGAAGCATTAAATGTTCTGACAGCTCTTTTTTGTCATTCAGTAAATCTTTTTCAAAAAATAAATCTTGTTTTTTATTTTTCCCCCTTGGTCTTGTTCCAGCAATCGGTCTAATCGTGACTTTATTATTTCTTAACCTAACAAGTATTTCTGGACTTGCGCCAATTATCTGAAAATCTTTAAAATTAAAAAAATACATAAAAGGAGAAGGGTTTGTTTTCCTTAATTTTTTATAAATTTCTATTGGGTTTTTACTTAATTTGGTTTCAAATCTTTGACTTAGAACTACCTGAAATATGTCTCCAATTTTAATATATTTTTTAGCCTTCTTTATATTTGATAAAAATTTTTGTTTAGAAATATTTGATTTTACTTTTGTTTTTACTTTTTTATTAATTTTATCTATATATGAACTATTATAATTAGATAAAAAAATTAAATTCTCAATTTGATTAATTATTTCTTCATACCTATTTTTATAATTATTTATTTTTTCATCACAAAAAACATTAATTATAAAATATAATTTCTTTTTTATATTATCGTGTATTATTAGTTCTCTTGGTCTGATAATTCTAGCATCGGGCAATTTTAAATCGTCTCTATTTTTATTAGGAATATTTTCTAGATATCTGATAATGTCATATGAAAAGTATCCTGATATTATGGAGCTAATTGAGGGTAATTCTTTAGGAATTTTAAATTTAAAACTTTCAATAACATTTTCTATATTTTTCTTTGCACTACCTTTCAAAATTTTAACTTTGTTATTAAAGTATATCTTGCTTATATTATTGTTAAATTCCCAAATTTTATCAGGATTTTTTCCAAAAATTGTATATCTACCTTTAATAAATCCTTTTTCAACTGACTCAAATACAAAAGCATTTTTCTCAGTAAAAAAATTATTTATTAAATTTATTATTTCTTTAGAACCGTCACTATCTAAAGATAAATAGAGTATTTGGTTTAATTTTTTTTTATGATTAATCTTAAATTTTTTAAGGCTTATATTAAGCATTATTTAAAATAATCTTTTATTCGGTCTATATTGTTATTAAAAATTTTAACTTCATACTTGGTGTTAAGTGATGTATCATAGGAACTATAAATATCATCGATCAAATTAATATTTGCTTTTGCTAAAAATTCTTGAATACTTTCATTTGTGTTTTTTAAATTTTCATAAGTAATCTGATTAATCTTTGCTAAATATATATTGTTGGTTTTATTTGATACCATAACAAAACTATTTTTTGGCAATTCGTAAATAAGCTTTAAAGATGTTTCGTCAAATAGATTATCATCAGTAATTGAATTAATTGTACCTGAATTTATATTTTCTTTATTTTTTACTAAATTATTGAAATCAGTATCATTGAATTCTTTATTTTGAATTTTCTCAAATAAATTTTTATTAAGGTCAAATTTTTTCTTTAATATAATTCTATTTTTAACTTTATCTTTAAAAGATGAATCATTTTTATTTGGTAATAAATTATTTATTTTTGTAATCTGATATAGTAAAAAGTAATTGTCTTTATCCTTTAAAACTATTTCATTTTTATCTCTATTTTCATAAATTTCTTTTAAAACATTTTCCTCATTTAAAAATTTAAAATTACTCCTATTTTGTAATGTTATTTCATTTTTTTTAGCAATATCATCTAAAGTAACTTCATTTAATATATCATTTTCGATTTCGTCAATTTTTTTGTAAAACTCTTCATTAAATTGGTTGATTTCTATTAAATCAGAAGGTTCGATTTTAGTATAACTAAAATCAATATATGCTTCTTTAAGAGATTCCTCGTTTTCACTTATATAGTTGTTAATTTCTTCATCAGAAACATTTCTGTCATAAGCATTTTGAAGATCGTAGTATTGAATATTTATTTTTTTATTTTCGTTTATGTAAATTTTATTTTGTAAGTAATATGGAGACTTAATGCCTCCCCCAATATAGTCAAATAGTCTCTTTTGTAATTCTGAATTTTTTAGTCTATTTTCAAATTCAGCAGCAATAATATTATTTTCTAATAGAAATTTTTCATATTTTAGTCTTGAGAAATTTTTGTCTTTATCAAGAAAGTTTATTTCGTTTTGTAAATTTAATTTTAATGATCTATCTGAAACTTTTACATTTAAATCTTTATACTCCATTGACATCAAATCTTTTGAAATTAGGTCATTCAAAATTCTCTCTAAAATATTGTTATCTAAATTTTCTTTTATATAATCAGGATTAATTCTTGAACGATTGATATGATCAATGAAGTCTTTCGTTGAAATTGAATTATTATTTATCTTAGCAATATTATTTGTATTCCCACCGCTAAATACACTTCCCATTCCCCAAAAAACGAAAGGAACGATTATTATAGCTACTAGGACACCCGCTAATTTACTATTTGTAAAACTTCTTAATTTTCCTATCATGATAATTCTTTATATATTGATTATAAAAAAACAAACCTATAAATTAAAATATCTTAGATGACAAATAATAATATGATTTTTATAGCTAATTGGAAGATGAATGGAGAAAAAAGACATATCTCCGACATTAATAAAACCATTAAATTTTCAAAAATATCAAAAAATAAAAAAAATCAAATAATTTACTGCCCGCCATTTACATTAATCTCAATAATTAAAAATAAATTGAAAAATACAAATATTAAAGTGGGTGCTCAAAACATTTATCAACTTAATAATTATGGTGCATTTACAGGGTCAGTAAACTCTAAACTAATTAAATCAGTAGGATGCGATTATGTTATCATTGGTCACTCAGAAATTAGAAATCAGGAAAACGATTTAATAATAAATAAAAAAATTCAATCTGCACTCAAAGAAAAGTTAAAAGTAATTTTTTGTATTGGTGAAACTTATAAAGAAAAAAAAAATAATATAACTTTGAAAGTGTTAAAAAAACAAATAACAGTCGCATTAAAAAATGTAAAAAAAATAAATAATATTATTTTCGCATATGAGCCTAGATGGGCTATTGGAAGTGGAAAAATACCAAAAATTCCCGAACTTAGAAATAACTTTAACGGTATAAGCAAAATAGTTAATAAATTAAAAAAAAAACAAAAAATTTAAAATTATCTACGGTGGATCTGTAAATTCTAAAAATGTATCTGAGTTAAAAAAGATTAATGATTTAAAAGGATTTTTAATAGGAAGTGCTTCTTTGAGAGCAAAAAATTTTATTGATATAATTAAAAAATCAACTAATTAAACCTCGTGGAAAACATACTTTTAATAATTAATATTATTCTTGCAGCAATTTTAGTTATTCTTGTTTTATTTCAAAAATCTGAAGGTGGGGCGTTAGGAATTGGAGTATCCCAAGACAATTTTATGCTTTCAAGATCTGCTGGTAATTTTTTAACTAAAGCCACTGCAATAATTGCTACTTTATTCATAATATGCAGTTTATGTTTAACGATTCTTTCAAGAGGTGAATTAACTCCCACAACATCAGTTTTAGACAAAATAGAGGAAACTGATGACGCTCCAAAAGTTCCAGATAGTAATAATTAATACTTTGAATTTTTAAGTTTTAGGTCTATAAGATAATTCCATGGCGCGATATATATTTGTCACTGGCGGCGTGGTATCTTCTCTTGGTAAAGGATTATCGTCAGCATCATTAGCATATCTATTAAAGTCCCAGGGTTACAAAGTCAGAATACGAAAAATGGATCCATATTTAAATGTTGATCCTGGAACGATGAGTCCTTTTCAGCATGGTGAAGTATTTGTTACTGACGATGGCGCAGAAACAGATTTAGATTTAGGACATTACGAAAGATTTACAAATATTTCTTCAAAACAATCAGATAATATTACCACGGGAAAAATTTATAGCGATGTAATAAAAAAGGAGAGAGAAGGAGGGTATTTAGGTAAGACAGTACAAGTTATACCACATATCACAGATAGGATTAAAACGTTTATTAACAAAGATATAACTAACGAAGATTTTGTAATTTGTGAAATTGGTGGAACTGTAGGTGACATAGAAAGTTTACCATTTTTGGAAGCTATAAGACAATTTTCAAATGACCATGGAAGATCTAAAACATTATTTGTTCATTTAACTTTAGTGCCTTTCATGAAATCTTCTGATGAGATAAAAACCAAACCTACACAACATAGTGTTAAAGAATTGAGAAGCATTGGTATACAGCCTGATATTGTTATTTGTAGATCAGAGCAATCAATACCAATTGAACAAAGAAAAAAAATATCTTTATTTTGCAATGTTGATATTGATAATGTTATAGAAACTGTTGATGTTAGAACAATTTATGAAGCACCAATAAGTTTTTATAACCAAAAATTAGACAAACAAGTTCTTAAATACTTTAAAATAAAATCAAAAAAGAAGCCTAATTTAAAACCTTGGATAAATATTACATCTACTGTTCTTAAAAATAATGAAATAATTAATATTGGCATTATAGGAAAATATGTAAATCTTAAAGATGCATATAAATCATTGGATGAAGCTCTAACTCATGGTGGAATAGCTAATAATATTAAAGTTAATTTGATTAGAATAGAATCTGATAAACTAAAAAAAAATGAGATTAGTAAAAAACTTAACAATGTCTCCGGTATATTGATACCTGGTGGCTTTGGTAAAAGAGGTACTGAAGGTAAAATTGCAGCTATTAAATATGCAAGGGAAAAAAAAATACCTTTCTTTGGTATTTGTTTTGGTATGCAAATGGCAATCATTGAATATGCTAGAAATAAATTAAATATTAAAAATGCTGGTTCAACAGAATTTGATAAAAAATGTTTTCCAGTAATTGGATTAATCCATGAATGGAATAGAAATGGAAAAATTTTTAAAGGTTCAGAAAAAAACTTAGGTGGAACAATGAGATTAGGCCTTTATAAGGCTAAATTGCAAAATAATTCTGCCATAAAAAATATTTATAAATCAAAAATAATCAATGAAAGACACAGACATAGGTACGAAGTTAACAACAGCCAAAGATCAAAATTTGAGAAAAAAGGATTAATATTTTCAGGTATGTCCCCAGATAATAATTTGCCAGAAATAATTGAGTTAAAAAATCACCCTTGGTTTATTGGGGTTCAATTTCATCCAGAATTTAAATCAAGACCATTATCACCACACCCATTATTTAAATCATTTATAAAGGCTGCAAAAAATTATCATGAAAAATAAAACTGTTAATTGTCAAAACATAAATATTTCCAACTCAAATAAAATCTGTTTAATAGCGGGACCTTGTCAATTAGAAACTGAACAACATGCCTTAGATATTGCAGGTGAGATAAAAAATATTGCTGACAAATATAAAATTGGATTTATTTATAAAACTTCATTTGATAAAGCAAACCGGACTAGTCTTGAAGGGAAAAGAGGTGTTGGACTCGAGAACTCTTTACCAATATTTGACAAAATTAAAAAACAAATCAAAATTCCTGTCCTTACTGATATTCATAATGAAGAACAATGTTCAATAGTCGCTCCGCATGTAGATGTTTTACAAATTCCTGCTTTTTTATGCCGACAAACAGATTTATTAGTTGCTGCTGCAAAAACAAAAAAAATTATTAATGTAAAAAAAGGTCAATTTTTAGCTCCATGGGATATGGTGAATGTAACGAAAAAAATTTCTGAGTCAGGAAATAATAATATTCTTGTTACAGAGAGAGGTGCTAGTTTTGGATATAATACTTTAGTATCTGATATGCGATCAATACCCATAATGGCAAAGAATGGTTTCCCTATTGTTTTTGATGCAACTCATTCAGTTCAACAGCCAGGTGGTCAAGGTGATAAAAGTGGTGGACAAAGGGAATTTGTTGAACATTTGTCTAGAGCTGCTGTTGCAGTCGGTGTTGCTGCAATTTTTATAGAAACACATCAAGACCCAGATAACGCTCCATCAGATGGTCCAAATATGGTTCCACTTAATAAATTAGATAATCTTTTAAGTCAGATAGTCGAAATTGATAATTTAATAAAAAAGAATAATGTCTAAAATTTCTAAAATCATTGCAAGACAAGTTTTTGATAGTAGAGGAAACCCAACAATAGAAACTGAAGTATTCGTAAACAATATGAGTGCATCAGCGATTTGCCCATCTGGAGCTTCAACTGGATCTTATGAAGCTTTTGAAAAAAGAGATATAAATAATAAAAAATATCTTGGAAAAAGTGTGTTAATTCCTGTTAAATTTATTAATACAGTAATTGCTAAAAAGCTAAATAATTTTAATATTCACCATCAAGAAAAAATTGATAATTTATTAATAAGACTTGATGGCACCAAACAAAAAAAACGAGTTGGAGCTAATACAATTCTTTCAGTTTCAATAGCTGTTAAAAAGCTTTCATCTAAACTGAAAAAAATTCCAATTTATAAAAATCTACTAATTAAGAAGAACTTTAAACTGCCTTATCCCATGATGAATATTATTAATGGAGGAGCACATGCAAATAATGGCCTTAGAATTCAAGAGTTCATGATAAGACCAGATAAAGCCAAATCCTTTTCAGAGGGTGTTAGAATGTGTTTTATAGTTATTAATAAGTTAAGAAATTTAATAAAGAATATGGGCCATTCTACATCTGTTGGTGATGAAGGCGGGTTTGCTCCAATGATAAACGATAATGAAAGTGCACTAAAACTAATTGTAAATGCAATAAATGCATCAGGTTTTAAAAATGGTAAAGATATCACAATTTGTTTAGATGTTGCAGCAAATGAGTTGTTAAAAAACAAAAAGTACTCAATTCATTCTAAAAAATACACAAGTGTAGACAAATCAATAGATCATTATCTTAAACTAGTAAAAAAATATAAAATCATGTCTATTGAAGATCCATTTGGTGAAAACGATTGGTCAGCTTGGACGAAACTTTTAAAAAAATCAAATAATAAATTACAAATTGTTGGCGATGACCTTTTTGTAACAAATTTAGAACGTTTAAAAATTGGCTTTTTAAATGTTTCGGCAAATTCAATTTTAATTAAATTAAATCAAATCGGTACTGTAACAGAAACTCTTGAAGTTATAAAATTTGCAAAATTAATTGGCTACAAAACTATAATATCCCATAGATCAGGTGATAGTGAAGATACTTTTATTGCTGATTTTGCTGTAGGAACTGATTCTAGCCAAATTAAAACAGGTTCATTAGCAAGATCTGAAAGAGTTTCAAAATATAATCAATTATTAAGAATTGAACATGAACTTGGAAAAAAATCTAAAATGCATAGTATCAATTAATGTTTGATAAAATAAAAAAAAATTATTTTATTTTAATTGTCACTTTTTTATTTATTTATTTTTTCTTCAATTTATTGGGAGGTGACAGAGGATTAATTTCCTATTTAAAAAAAAAAGAAATTTATGAGAATTTGAAGGCTAGTCAAAATGAGATACAAATCAAAATTCAAGATTTAGAACACAAAAATTCCTTATTAACTGAAAATATAGACCTTGATTTTATTGAAATTTTGATACGGGACAAATTTTTATTTGGAAAAGAAGGAGAGACTACTTATATAGTAAAACAAGATGGACAAAATTAAACCTAGACACCCTGAAAAAGTTAAAAATCCAGTTAATCCAATAAAAAAAAAACCAAAATGGATTAGGTCTAAACTTTCTGATAGTAAAGAATTTTTTCTTACCAAAACTCTAGTTAATCAAAATAATCTTGTTACTGTTTGCCAGGAAGCAAACTGCCCAAATATAACAGAGTGTTGGAGTAAACGACACGCAACATTTATGATTATGGGAGATACCTGTACTAGAGCATGTGCATTTTGCGATGTCAAAACTGGAAAACCAGAAAAATTAGATCCTTTTGAACATATTAAAATTGCAAATGCTGTAAATAAATTAAACTTAAGACATGTCGTTATAACATCAGTAGATAGAGATGATTTACCAGATGGTGGGTCAAATCATTTTAAAGAAGTGGTATTGATGACTAGAAAAAAAAATCCAAATACTACAATTGAGGTTTTAACTCCAGATTTTTTAAGAAAAGGTGAATCTTATAAAACAATATTAGAGTCAAATCCTGATGTTTTTAATCATAATATTGAAACAGTGCCAAGACTGTATGTCAAAGTGAGACCAGGCGCTAGATACTTTGCATCCTTAGAACTTCTTAAGAATGCAAAATTAAATAATAAAAAAGTATTTACTAAATCTGGAATAATGGTTGGTTTAGGTGAAGAGAGAGATGAAATAATTCAAGTAATGGATGATCTAAGATCAGCTGACGTGGATTTTTTAACAATTGGTCAATATTTGCAACCGTCAGTAAAACATCATCCATTAGAGAGATACTACCATCCAGATGAATTTAAAGAATTAGAAGTAATAGCAAAGTCAAAAGGATTTTTATTGGTTTCTTCATCCCCTTTAACCAGATCATCATATCACGCAGATGAAGATTTTGCTAAATTAAAACAAAACAGACTAAATTAATTTCATGCCAAAAGCATCTGTAACGCGACTTATAGAACGCGATAAAAAAACACTTATAGATTTTGTTTTAGATATTGAAAAATATCCAGAATTTATTCCATTTTGTATAGATTCAAAAGTTTACGAAAAAAAAGAGGAAAAAGACTCTATAAATATAATTGCAGATTTAACTATTGGTAAAAGACCTTTTACAGATACTTATAAAAGTGATGTTAGATTTGATAAAATAAATGATCATATTCATGTCACAAATATTGATGGACCACTTAATTATCTTGAAAATAATTGGAAATTTATTGAAAAAGATAATTTTACAGAGGTGCACTTTGATGTTGATTTTGAAATAAAAAATAAATTTCTTAATATTATTATGGCAAAATCATTTCAATTTGGTCTCAATAAAATAGCAGATGCTTTTCAAAGGAGAGCTGAAAATCTTTAGCAAAATTTTATTAAAATTTAAATCTTAGATCTGATAATTTCTAAAGTTCTTTTAACAGTAGCATTTTGAATAGCTTTTCTACTTTTTTGATTAAATATATTTTTAGTAATTAGAATTTTATTTTTATTTTTTACACCTATATATACAAGACCAACAGGCTTATCTTTTGTCCCACCATTTGGACCAGCTATTCCAGTAATAGATATATTAATTTTACTTTTTGATATTCTTGATAATCCTTGCACCATAGCCTTGCAACATTCAGGGCTAACAGATCCATATTTATTTATGGTTTTTTTATTAACTTTTAATATTTTAATTTTTGCTTTGTTTGAATAAGTAACTAACCCAATTTGGAAGTACTTTGACGAACCACTTAACCTAGTAAATTTGCTTGATAATAAGCCCCCTGTACATGATTCAGCTGCAGATAAAGTTATGTTTTTTTTAATTAATTTCTTATGCAGCTTTTCTATATTCATTAAAATTTTAGACTTATAAGGTAAATTAATATCATCGTATATAAACCTGCCATAATATCATCCATTATTATTCCAAAGAAGTTTTTATGTTCTTTATCGAAATAACTAACTGGAAAAGGTTTTACAATATCAAAAAATCTAAAAAAAATAAAAGACAGTAAATAATATATTTCAACTGGTATATTTATTAAATTATGAGAAGAAAGGTAAACAATCAATATTAAAGGCATTGCTTGACCTAAAACCTCGTCAATTACAATTTGTCTAGGGTCTTTATTTTCAAACTCGGTCTCAGAGTCCATAACTGCATAAAAAGAATAAAAAAATATGATCGAATATAATATTAAAATATAGTTTAAATTTTTAAAATTCACTAACTCAAAAAGTACATAAAGAATTATTAACGTACTTAGTGATGTAAATGTTCCAGGAATTTTTGAAATATAACCATTTCCAAAAAAAGTTGAAATTAAAATATTGATTTTTTTCATCTTGATAATGAGCAAATTACTTCACATGCAATTGCTTGTTCTTTTCCAATTATACCTAATTTTTCAACTGTTTTACCTTTTAAATTTATCAAACTTTTGTTTAATGATAATAAGCTAGATATTGATTTTATAACTTTTTTTCTAATTTTTGATACTTTAGGATATTCACAAATTAAGTTTATATCTATATTATTTATGTAAAAATTATTATCCTTTAATAACTTGACAACAGGCATAAGCATATTTTTCGACCTGATATTTTTAAATCTACTAGAATTGCTTGGGAAAAGAGTTCCAATATCGCTCTTTCTCATAGCTCCAAGCAAACCATCAATTATAGCATGAAGGATAACATCTCCATCAGAATGTCCTTTAAGTCCAGAGTGAAATGGAATCTTTACCCCTCCTAGAAAAAGTTTCTTATTTTTAATTAATCTGTGAACATCAAAACCAATTCCATAATAAGTTTCTGATTTTAAGTATTTTAAATCGTCCACAGTTGTTATTTTAAAATTATTTTTATCTCCAAGAATAAATTTAATTTTCTTATTTTTATTTAAGTAAAGACTCGCTTCATCAGTAATCTTTTCTTTATTATTTTTATATAAATTAAAAAGTTCATTGAAATTAAAACATTGAGGTGTTTGAGTTAATAAGATTTTTTCACGATTTAAATTATTTATTTTTTTATTACTTTTATATTTTACTGAATTTTCAGAGTTCAAATATGGAACAACAGCCTTATATCTTTTTAAATTGTTTTTTAGTTTTTTTAATAATTTTACTGATAAATTTGGTCTTGCAGCATCATGAATAAATACATTCTTAATTTTTTTATTTTTTAAAAATAAAAGTGCGTTTTGAGTTGAATTATGTCTTTCTTTTCCTCCTTTTATTATGTTTATATTTTTGTTATTTAATTTTTTAATTTTTTTATTTGAGACTATTAAAATTCTTTTAAATAATTTTGAGCTCTGGGCTACTTTCAATGAATGTTCAAATAAAGGTCTATTTTTATACGTTATAAATTGTTTATTTATTTTTGATTTAAATCTATTACTTTTTCCAGCACTTAATAATATAAAGCAATCACTCATGTATTTATTTGTAAATTTTTATATATATTCATAGTTTATGCTAGCTTTCATAAAAAGAAATTTATTTATTATTATAATATTTCTTCTTACAGTTTTATTATCATTTATTACCTTTCTAACATTTATTGACAGAAGTTTCATAGAATTAAATGAGCAAAATTTACAACTAGTATTAATTTTAAACATTATGTTTTTATTTATTTTTTTTGTTTTAATTTTTATCGATATTAGAAATTCAATAAAAAATAATATAAATGTTAGAGGTTCAGTCGCAAACAGAAAATATATAATCTCATTTGGTCTTTTTACACTGATACCATCTTTGCTAATTGCAATATTTTCATTATTTATTTTTTCTTTTGCACTCGAAAAATATTTTGATAATAAAATTACAACAGCAGTTAATAATTCATATGAAATTGCTAAAAATTATGTTGATGAAAAAAGAAATAAAATACAATCTGAAATAGTTTTAATTGCGTTCGATTTAAACAAATACTTCAATATTTATAAATCTGATCCAGATAGATTTAAGGCATTTCTAAATACACAAAATTTAATTAGAGATATTGATCAACTTTACTTAATAAATTCTGTTGGTGAATTAATTATTTCAGCAAATGACTCCGATTATATTAAGATTGAGGATCAAGCTATTGAAATGGTAAGAACTGATGACAGGCCGCTGAAAATTATAAATGCTCCTGAGAATAGATCTGCAGCAGTAATTAGACTACAAAATTTTGATGATACTTTTTTGTATGTAGTAAAAAATTTAGACAAAAATATTTCTAATTACTTAATAGAGTCTGAGGAGGCGGTGAACTTTTATTATACTGTTGAAAATCAAAGTTTAGGTATAAGAATTTCATTTGCCATTATATATATATCTTTAGTAACGCTTTTGTTATTTCTATCAATAACAATAGCAATAAGATTTTCGTCAAGATTTTTCATATCAATCAACAATTTGATTACAGCATCTGAGAAAATTGGAAAAGGAAATTTAGATGTGAAGGTCCCGGAGCTAAAAGCGGATAGAGAAATGGAATTATTAAACAAAAACTTTAATTCTATGATTGAAAAATTAAAAAATCAGCAAGATAAACTATTATCAAATGAAAGACATGAAGCATGGGAAACTGTAGCAAGAAAAATGGCACATGAGATTAAAAATCCATTAACACCAATACAATTGACTATTGATAACCTTAATTCAAAATATTTACCAGACTTAAGTCACGAAAAAAAACAAAAATATCAAAGTAATTTAAAAACTATCTTGAAACAAATAAAACAAATAGAAAACTTGGTAAATGAATTTTCTGACTTTGCAAGAATGCCCAAACCTCACTTTAAAAATAATGATTTAATTAAGGTATTAGACGAAAATATTGATCTATTAAAAAAAATTGATGCTTCAATAAATTTTACAATTGATAATAAGACTGGAAAAAAAGTTATATTTAATTTTGATAATGAGCAATTTAATAGATTGTTTTTTAATTTAATTAAAAATTCAATCGAAAGCATTAAGGAAAAAGTCAAAAAAACCAATGAAACATTGAAAAATATTGATATAGAAATAAATCAAAGAAGAGATTATATAACAGTCAACTTAATTGATACAGGTGAAGGTTTTAAAGATAAAAAAACCAAAGATATTATAAAACCTTATTATACAACTAAAGAAAAAGGAACTGGCTTAGGATTATCAATAGTAGATAAAATAATAAATGACCATAATGGATCAATTAAATTTTTAAATACAAATAGTGGAGCTAAAGTTCAAATAATAATTCCAAAATAAAAATGGCAACAGAAATTTTAATAATAGATGATAACATTGATATAAGAAATATCCTTGAAGAGCTAATTCAAGATGCAGGATATAAAACAAGATTGGCAGCAAATTTCTCTCAAGGATTATCCGAAATAGATAAAAAATTACCAGATGTAGCTATTATAGATGTAAAATTGGATAAAGGTGATAATGATGGTATCCAATTACTCGAACATATAAAAAAAAAGAACACAGACATACCTGTAATTATAATTTCTGGACACGCAAATATAGAAATGGCTATTAATTCTTTAAGATCTGGAGCTTTTGAATTCATACAAAAACCATTTGACAAAGAAAGACTTTTAAATTTTGTTAAAAGAGCAGTTGAAAATTTTAACCTTAAAAAAGAAAATAAATCTTTATCAAATAAATTATTTCATTCTTTTGAAATAATAGGAAAAAGTTCAAATATTATATCTATAAAAGATCAAATTCAGAAATTATCACAATCTGAAAGTAGAGTTTTAATCAGCGGACCCACAGGTTCAGGAAAGGAACTAATATCGAGAAAAATTTATAAAAATTCAAAAAGGTCAAATGGGCCTTTCGTAATTATTAATGGTGCGTTACTTGATTCAAAGAAATATGAGCTTGAGTTGTTTGGAGAAGAAAAAAAAGATGGGTCAATTGTATATGGAGCCTTAGAGAAAGCTTCAGGCGGTGTTTTATTAATAGATGAAGTAACAGAAATTCCATTAGAGACTCAGTCTAAAATATTAAGAGTTGTGATTGATCAAAAATTTAAAAGAATTAGCAGCAGTCATGATATTAAAGTTGATGTTAGAATTATTTGTGCATCTAGCAAAAATATTAATAATGAAATAAGAAATGGAAATTTTAGAGAAGATCTTTTTCATAGACTAAATGTCTTTAATATAGATATAGAACCGTTAAGTAATAGGATTGAAGATATACCATTACTTGTAGAGTATTTTATTGAAAATATTTGCAATACTTACAATTATAAAAAATTTAAAATTAGAGATGACAATTACCTTTTAAATTATGATTGGCCAGGGAATGTGCGTGAATTGCGCAATCTTATTGAGAGAATTGCTATACTATCTCCAGGAAATGATGAAAAAAAAATATTGGATATTATTAAAGAATCTTTATCGAAATCTGCAAATGAAACCTTTTCAGTTGCCGAAAATTTGTCAATACCATTGAGGGAAGCTAGAGAAAACTTTGAAAAGGAATACCTTGTCTCTCAAATTAAAAAATTTGGTGGAAATATTTCCAAAACCGCTAAATTTGTAGGTATGGAGAGATCTGCTTTACATAGAAAATTAAAATTATTAGGCGTTAAGGATCTAAATTAATGAATATAATAATTTGTGGTGCGGGTAGAGTAGGATTTACTATTGCTAAATTGCTTACAGAGCAAAATCATTCAATAACTGTTATAGATCAATCAAGTGAAGACATTCAAAAAATTAATGAATCTTTAGATGTAAAAGCAATTGTTGGAAAAGCTACTTCTCCAGAAATTTTAGATCGTGCCAATACATCTGAAGCTGATATGTTAATAGCAGTAACAAGAAATGACGAAATCAATATGCTCATTTGCCAAATTGCATATTCTTTGTTTAAAGTTCCAAAAAAAATTGCAAGAATTAGATCTCAAGAATATCTAGATCCAAAATTTTCAACTCTATTCAATAAAGAAAATTTACCTATTGATTATGTTATCTCTCCCGAATTAGAAATAGCTAAATCATTGCAAAGAAAACTAGAGGCTCCAGGTGCTCTTGATAATGTGCCATTTGCCGAAAATAAAATTAGACTATTGGAAATTTTAATCGATGAAAAATGTCCAATACATGAAATAAAATTAAAAGAATTAACTAATAATTTTCCAAATTTAAATGCATATATAATTGGGGTTATTAGAAATGAAAATTTTAAAATTTTAAAAAAAGATGACAAATTACAACATAACGACAAAGCCTACGTAATTGTCAACTCAAATCAAATGGAAGAAACTTTAAAAGTATTTGGGCATAATGAAAAAATTGCAAATAAAATTTTAATAATTGGTGGTGGTAATATTGGATTTAACTTAGCATCGAATATTGAAAATAATTTTGAAGAAGCTAGGGTAAAAATTATTGAGAAGGATAAAAATAGGGCAGAGTTAATTGCTAATTATTTGAATGATACTATTGTAATTAATGGAAACGGGTTAGATGAGGATGTATTAAACGAAGCAAATTTAGAAGAAGTAGAAACTGTATTAGCATTGACGAATGATGATGAAGATAATCTAATGGTAAGCGTTCTTGTGGAAAAATTTTCAAAAAATAAAAGAACAATGGCTTTAGTTAATAAACCTAATTATTCTTTATTACAATCATCCTTAAAAATTGATGATTTAATTGACCCTAGGATGAGCACTGTCTCTAGCATATTAAAACATGTACATAAAGGTACTATTGAGAATGCATATACTATTTTAAATGGCGAGTATGAAGTTATTGAAGCCGATATTTTGGAAACATCAGAATTAGTCAACAAAGAACTAAGAAATGCAGACTTACCCGATGAAATTCGTGTCGGTGCAATTTTAAGAGATAATGAATTTATATTACCTTCATCTAAATATATATTTCAAAAAGATGACACGGTTGTGCTGCTAGCAAAAAGAGACCAATTACCTTTAGTGGAAAATTTATTTAGAATTAGTTCAATCTAATTAATGAATATTTTTAGCTTAAAATACTTTGGTATTTTTTTTCTAGTTATAAGTTTCTTTTCTTTTTTTAATATTATTTACTCATATTATTTTAATCTTTTAGATAATGTTGGAAATTATATTTTAACATTTGGAATTACTCTAATGATTGGGTTTTTTTTAACTATATTTAAAAAATATAAATATGAGAAAATTAATTTATTTAATAGAATTTTAATTGTTTTGATAGGTTATGTAATTTTACCAACAGCAATATCCATTCCATACTATCTTAATATTAATAATTTAGGTTTAATTAATTGTTATTTTGAGGCTATTTCTGGTTTTACTTCTACAGGATTTACAATTTTTAATGAATTAGATCAATTAGATCAAACTTTAATTTTATGGAGATCTAGCTCACAATGGATAGGTGGCTTATATTTTTTATTCTCAATATTGTTACTAATTGATTTATTCGATGAAAATTTAAAAAGATCTTTAACTAATTATATCTCATTAAATTCTTCTGAAATATTTAAACAAGTATTTAAAATCATTGTCATATATTTATCGATGACAGTTCTAATTTTTGTATTATTAAAATTGGTAAATTTGAGATCTTATGATGCTTATAATTATTCTCTTACAATAATATCATCAGGGGGATTTTTACCTAATAACAGTTTTGATATAACATTTGGATCAGATATAAGTAAAATTGTTCTATCTATATCAATGCTTTTTTCATTTTTTAGTCTTTTTTTTATTTTTAATTTAATTTTTTTTAAGAAGAAGAATATTAATTTTTTAAGTGAGGATATTAATATTTTAATTTATATTCTTGTTGTCATTGTGCTATCATTTATATTTTTTAACTATGATAATAACTTTTTGAATGTATTAGTTTCTATTTCAAGCAGTGTTTCAAATATTGGATTTTCATTTGAAGATGTTCCTAAAAATCTTGTTTTTGTTTTTCTTTTACTCGTAATACTTGGTGGTTCTTTTTTTTCAACGAGCTCTGGCTTAAGAGTTGTAAAAGTTTTAACTTTAGTAAAATTCTCTTTAAACAATTTATTATCCCACTCTAAGCCAAATCAAATTTATTCAAACAAATTATCTTTAAATAAAACTAGTGTTAATATTAATGATATTAATAAATATTTTTTTGCAATAATAATATTTATAATTTCTTTATTTTTAATATCAATATTGTTAACAGTTTCAAATTTAGATTTTGAGTCATCATTTAAACTAGGTATTTTAACAATAATGAATACCGTCAATTCTCAAATGTACGATTTATCCAACATAAATTTTTATAATTTTAATATTTTTAGCAAAATTTCATTAATTATATTTATGATTATTGGGAGAATTGAACTATTATCAATAATAGTTTTATTAAAAAAATTCCTTTTCAAAAATTAATTTAGTATTATAAAGAAAATTAATGCGCTCTTAGCTCAGCTGGATAGAGCAACGGTTTTCTAAACCGTAGGTCGAAGGTTCGAATCCTTCAGAGCGCGCCATAAATCAAATAAAGCCTAGATTTTGCGACTAATTTATTATTGATGCGTTTCTTTGTTTCTGCTTTACTCGGACAATTCAAAAATTAATTTGAATTATTTGTTAACAAATAAATAAACAAGAGGAATATATAATGTTTAAATTAGTAAAACGATTGACTTCTATTGTTGCTATGTTTGCTGTGCTATTTACTTTTACTACAGAAACTATGGCTGCAAAAAAGTCAAAAACTCTTAAAAACACTCAGAAAAAAGGTTTTGTGAGATGTGGTGTTTCACAAGGTCTACCAGGATTTTCTAATGCAGACGCTGCAGGAAACTGGACTGGTGTTGACGTTGATGTATGTAGAGCAGTAGCTGCTGCAGTACTAGGTGATGCAAGTAAAGTTAAATTTACTCCACTAAGTGCAAAAGAAAGATTCACTGCATTAACATCTAACGAGATAGATATTCTATCTAGAAATACTACTTGGACTCTTTCAAGAGATGCGGATATCGGTCTTACTTTCGTAGGAGTAAACTTCTATGATGGTCAAGGTTTTATGGTTAGAAAAAATTCAGGAATTTCATCAGTTAATGATTTTAAAGCTGGCGTATCTGCATGTACTAACCTTGGAACTACAACAGAGCTTAATATGAGAGATTTCTTTAATTCAAAAGGAATTAAATATGAGCCAGTCACTTTTGAAAAAGCTGACGAAGTTGTAGCCGCATATGATGCCGGAAGATGTGATACATATACTACAGATAAATCTGGATTAGCTGCTCAAAGAATTAAATTGAGCAACCCAGATGACCACATGGTATTACCTGAAACTATTTCAAAAGAGCCATTAGGCCCAGTTGTTAGACAAGGTGATTCTGTTTGGGAAGATATCGTAAGATGGTCACTAAACACTATGATCGAAGCTGAAGAGTATGGTGTAACATCAGCAAATGCTGATATGATGAAAACTTCAGATAATCCAGCAGTAAAAAGATTAGTTGGTGCTGAAGGTGAATTAGGAGCTGCTCTAGGTTTAGATAATGAGTGGAGTTTAAGAATAATCAAGCAAGTTGGTAATTACGGTGAGAGCTATAAAAGAAATATAGCTGATACTGGAATTCTACCTGATAGAGGTCCAAATCAATTATGGACAAAAGGTGGAATACTTTACGTACCACCTGCAAGATAATTCTTTTTAAAAAACAATTTAAAAGGGCTAGATTTTTCTAGCCCTTTTTTTTATAAATCATAATTGATTGTGAATCTTAAAAAAATATTACCCCAGTTACTTACAATTGTTGTAGTTGTTTTAATATTTGGTTTTTTTTCATATAACGCACAAGTTAATATGGATAACCGAGGCATTACATTCGGTTATGGATTTTTATCTCAAGAATCTTCATTTGATGTTCAATTTTCGTTAATAGAATATGATGGTTCACATTCTTATTTTAGAGCATATTTAGTTGGTCTTTTAAATACAATTTTAGTTTCAGTGATTGGAATAGTTTTTGCAACTATAATTGGAGTTGTTGTAGGAATAGCTAGATTATCAAAAAATTATTTAATTGAAAGAACAGCGGCAGTATATGTTGAATTTTTTAGAAATATCCCGTTGTTATTACAAATATTTTTTTGGTATTTTGCTGCTTTAAGAGCATTGCCTTTACCTGAGAAAGCAGAGCCTATGTTGGGAGTTTTCTTCTTAACAATAAAAGGTTTTTTTGTTCCAGCATTTGTCTGGAATAATCTAGATATTTTTATTTATTCAATAATTGCAGCAATTATTTCAATATTTTTTGTCAGATTATACGCTAAAAAAAAACAGGAAAATCAAGGTATTCAAACCCCTGTTCTACTAATATCTATTGGTCTATTAGCGGTTTTGCCATTATTGAGTTTTCTCATAGGTGGAGCAGAAGCATATGTAGAAATACCAGTAATTAAACAGCTATCTCAATCATCATTTACATATGAGGGTGGTCTTAAATTACCACCTGAATTGATATCTTTAGCTTTAGCTTTATCACTGTACACTGCAACTTTCATAGCCGAAAACGTGAGAGCAGGAGTACAAGGTGTTAGTAAAGGTCAAAAAGAGGCTGCAGCCTCAATAGGATTAACCCCAAATCAAATACTTAAATTAGTTGTTATGCCACAAGCATTAAGGATAATAATACCACCAACAACTAATCAATATTTAAACTTAACCAAAAATTCGTCATTAGCAGCAGCTATTGCATATCCAGATTTAGTTTTAATTTTTGCTGGCACAGCATTAATGCAAACAGGTCGAGCAATTGAAATTGTTTCAATTACAATGTTAACTTATTTATCACTAAGTATATCTATATCAATATTGATGAATTGGTATAACAAGAAAATTGCAATCAAGGAGAAATAATGAATAAATTTAGTTTTTTAACTCCTGATAAAGATAATTTATATGTATATTTATATTCTGGATTATTGCTATTTTTATTTAGTGTAATTGATGTAACTTTAAATTCTTTTTTAAATATTAACTTAACTTCTTTTTTACCTGATACTATTAGCTTTCTATTGCCATTAGTTTTGGGATATATTGGATTGCATTTTATAAGAATTGAATACTCTGGAATTAAATTTTTAGATTTAGTAAATAGAAATATTAATACTAGCCACTTCAACGCCTTTTTATCATTAATAATTATTTTTGTTGTAATTAAAGTATTACCACCTGCTTTAAGTTGGTTTATATTGGATGCTAACATTGCTGGTGATAGTAAGGATGCTTGCTCTGGCACCGGCGCTTGTTGGACTTATATAAAAATTTGGTTCAACAGATTTATGTACGGAATGTATCCTAATGATGAGCAATGGAGAATAAATATTTCATTTATATCATTAGCTTTCCTTGGATCAGTTGGTTTTTTCGCACCAGATAAATTAAAAAAATATTTAACTCTATATTATGTAGTTATTTATCCATTTATAGCATTATTATTTATTTATTTTTTTATTTCTGGTGGACCTATATTTTTTGATTTTTCTTACGGAATAATTGCTGCTGCAATTTCGATTATAATAGGTTTTTTCATTCCTTCAAAATTTAAAATGTATTATTTTTTAATAGTTCCAATCACTATTTATATTTTATTAAAGTATGTATTTTTTTATGAAGAGTTAATTGAACTAGGTAAATTAGAAGCTCTTGAATGGGTAGAAACAGGCGCATGGGGAGGTTTATCTTTAACTTTTATAGTTTCTTTTTTCTGTTTAATATTTTGTTTTCCAATTGGATTATTTTTATCTTTGGGCAGAAGATCTGATCTACCTATTATAAAGTATATCTCTATTGGTTTTATTGAATTTTGGCGTGGCGTTCCTCTGATAACAGTTTTATTTATGTCATCTGTAATGTTTCCAATGTTCTTACCAGAAGATATGTTCATTGATAAACTAGTTAGAGTTATCATTGCAATTTCTTTGTTCGAAGCCGCTTATGTAGCAGAAGTAATAAGAGGAGGACTACAAGCCTTACCTAGAGGTCAATATGATGCTGCAAAATCATTAGGTATGGGTTATTGGAAAATGCATATTTTTGTAATTTTACCTCAGGCTCTTAAATTAGTAATCCCAGGAATTGCCAATACATTTTTAGCACTAGTGAAAGATACTCCATTAATTTTTGTTGTTGGTTTATTAGAATTAGCTGGGATGTTGGGGCTTGCAAAGACCAACCCTGATTGGTTAGGCTTTGCAATGGAGGGCTATGTATTTGCTTCAATAGTATTTTTTATTATTTGCTATGCAATGAGTAAATATAGTTATAATTTAGAGCAAAAATACAAAACTGAAAGATAATGTCAGATAAAATAATTCAAATAAAAGAAATGAATAAATGGTTTGGAGATTTTCAAGTATTAAAAAATATTAATCTGAATGTTGAAAAGAATAAAAAAATTGTTGTTTGTGGACCATCAGGTTCAGGTAAATCTACATTAATCAGATGTATTAACAGGCTTGAGGAACATCAGGAAGGATCAATTATAGTTGATGGAACCGAATTGACTGAAGAAACAAAAAATATAGAACAAATTAGAGCTGAAGTTGGAATGGTTTTTCAGCAATTTAATTTATTTCCGCATTTGTCAATTTTAGACAATTGCACTCTAGCCCCTATATGGGTTAAAAAAATGCCAAAAAAGGATGCTGAGGAATTGGCTCATAAACATCTTGAAAAAGTTCAAATTGCAGATCAAGCATATAAATATCCTGGCCAACTTTCAGGTGGTCAACAACAAAGATGTGCAATAGCAAGAGCGTTATGTATGGAGCCAAAAATAATGCTTTTTGATGAACCAACATCAGCATTAGATCCTGAAATGATTAAAGAAGTTTTAGATGCAATGGTTAATTTAGCTAAAGCTGGAATGACGATGATTGTTGTAACACATGAAATGGGATTTGCTAAAGAGGTTGCAGATGAAGTTATTTTTATGGATGAGGGCATGATTGTTGAACAAGCAGAAACTAAAGAATTTTTTGCTAATCCAAAAAGTGACAGAACAAAGCTTTTTTTGAGCCAAATTTTATAAAATATATATCTAAATTGTTAAAAAGTAGCTTGACAGGATTATAAAATACTAAAAATTACAATTTTTTAAAAATTATTTTACTTGAAATAACTTTTTGATTTCTATTAACTCTTATTAATATTTTAATTAAAGAGGGGTCTTTGATGGAAGAAAATTTCAATAAACATCTTGGTAATAAGCTAAAACTTAGACGTTTAGCATTAGGTTTAACACAAACTAAAGTGGCAAAAGCAATAAATGTTACTTTTCAACAAATACAAAAATATGAAAAAGGAACTAATGGAGTAAGTTCTATTAGATTATTGCAATTATCTAATTATCTTAAAGTTCCAATTAACTATTTTTTTGAAGATTTTTCAGAATACTTAATAAATTTAGAAAAATCTAAAGAGGGGCATATGAACGTTAATTATAACTTTTTAGCTAAAGTTTACTCAGAGCTTACTCAAGATCAAAAAAATTAAATTTAGTAAAAATATACAAATTAATCAGGCAAATATTTCAAAAACCGGATAAGCTTTTTTTAGTTGGCTCCTCGGGCAGGACTCGAACCTGCGACCAATTGATTAACAGTCAACTGCTCTACCAACTGAGCTACCGAGGAATGTAAATTCACAACTTACTTTTTTTTTTTATTAACTCAACAAAATAAAAATTTGGAGGCAACGCCCGGAATCGAACCGGGATACAAGGATTTGCAATCCTCTGCGTAACCATTCCGCCACGTTGCCCAGAATTATATATTTAATGATTTCATATATAATTAATTTTATAATTTAGTCTATAAATTTAACTGCTAATTTCATTGTTGTTTATTGAAATGATTAATTTATAAAATGGTCTCTCATGAGCTCAGACAAATATATTCACGAAAATGTTGAAAATAAGATTTATTCTTATTGGGAAGAAAAAAATCTGTTTAAGCCAAAATCTAATAAGAAACAATTTTCTATAGTTATCCCCCCTCCAAATGTAACTGGTAGTTTGCATATGGGACATGCGTTAAATAATTCCATTCAAGATCTACTAACTCGATATCATCGAATGAATAATTTTGAAACACTTTGGCAACCCGGAACAGATCATGCGGGAATTGCCACTCAAGCATTAGTTGAGAAAAAACTAAAAGCAGAAGGAATAGATAAAAATGACTTAGGTAGGGAAAAATTTATCGAAAAAGTTTGGGAGTGGAAAGGTCAATATGGAGACATAATAATTAATCAGCTAAAAAAATTAGGATGCTCTTGTGATTGGTCAAGAAATGCCTTCACGATGGATGAAAACTTATCTAAATCAGTTTTAAAAGTTTTTGTTGAAATGTATAAAAAGGGATTAATTTACAAATCAAAAAAATTAGTAAATTGGGATACCGTTTTAAAAACTGCAATTTCAGACTTAGAAGTAGACCAAAGAGAAGTTAATTCAAAACTTTACCACATAAATTATCCTATTGAAGGAACAGATAAGTTTATAACTATTGCAACAACAAGACCTGAGACAATGTTAGGTGATACAGCTATCGCTGTTAATCCTTCAGACGAGAGATATAAATCATTAGTAAAGAAGAATGTAATAATTCCTATAGTTAATAGAAAAATAAAAATTATTGAGGATGAATATGCCGATCCTGAACAAGGAACTGGTGCTGTGAAAATAACACCAGCTCATGATTTTAATGATTATGAAGTTGGTGAGAGAAATAATTTAGAGATAATAAACATTTTTACTCCTGATGGAAAAATTAATGAAAATGCTCCAAAAAATTATATTGGACTAGATAGGTTTGAAGCAAGAAAAAGAATTTTAAAAGAACTTTCAGATAAAAATTTACTTGTAAAAGAAGAAAAAATTAAAAATAAAGTACCTTATGGTGATAGATCAAATTCAATAATTGAACCATATTTAACAGAGCAATGGTTTGCAGATGCTAAGAAACTTTCTATAAAAGCAAAAGACATAGTTAATAATAAAACAACTAATTTTTTTCCAGCTAATTGGACAAAAACTTATTTTCAATGGATGGATAATATAGAACCTTGGTGTATTTCAAGACAACTTTGGTGGGGACATCAAATACCAGCGTGGTATGGTCCTGATCGAGAAATATTTGTTGATGAAACAGAAGAGGGTGCAAAAAAAAAAGCTAAAGAGCATTACAAAAAAGATGTTGAATTAATTAGAGATCCAGATGTTCTTGATACATGGTTTTCATCAGGTTTATGGCCTTTTGCAACATTAGGATGGCCAGAAAAAAATGATTTTTTAGATAAATTTTATCCAACATCCGTATTAGTTACAGGTTTTGATATTATATTTTTTTGGGTTGCAAGAATGATGATGTTTGGAATGGAATTTCAGAACAAAGAACCTTTTAAAAATATTTATGTTCATGCTTTAGTTAGAGACGAAAAAGGACAAAAAATGTCTAAGTCTAAGGGTAATGTAATAGACCCATTAGAATTAATAGAAAAATATAGTGCTGATGCATTAAGATTTACACTTTTATCGATGGCATCACCCGGAAGAGATGTAAAGTTATCAGAAGATAGAGTTAAAGGTTATAGAAACTTTTTAAATAAAATATGGAATGCAAACAATCTATTAATTCAAAATGATTGTAAATTTGAAAATATAAAAAAAGCCTAATGATTTAAAGCTAAATATTAATAAATGGATATTTATTGAATTTATAAATACTAATGAAAAAATAAAAAAATCCATTGATAGTTATCGATTTGATGAAGCAGCAAGAATTGCTTATCAATTTGTGTGGCATTCATTCTGTGATTGGTATTTAGAATTATCTAAAACAATTTTTTATTCAGAAAATAACCAAAATATTGAAGAAACAAGGAATGTTGCTAGTTATGTTTTTGCTCAAATTTTAGTAATTTTACATCCATTCATTCCTTTTTTAACAGAAGAAATTTGGTTGAAAAATAAGTTAGACAAAGATGGTGAAGATTTCCTTATGTTAAAAAATTGGTCAGATGCTACTGCAACTAAAGATAAAGATTATGATGAAGTTAATGAGATAATTGAATTCGTATCAGCAATTAGATCATTCAAAAATGAGATAGAAATTAGCCCAGGCTCATTTGTTAATATTTTGATCGATAAAATTAATCCTAACACTAAAGAATTTATTGAAAGAAATTTAAATACACTAAAAAAAATTGGTCGAATAAATGAATTCTTAAATGAAGATATTAAAAAACCCTCAGCTAATTTGATTATAAAAGGTGAAATTTTCAAAATTTATTTTGATGAAGATATTGAATTATCAAAAATTAAAACAACGCTTTTAAATAAGAAGAGCAAAATAGAGAAAGAAATGGAAAGAATTAACACAAAATTAAATAATAAAAGTTTTATTGAAAGAGCACCAAATGACATAGTTGAACAAGAAAAGTCTAACTTTATTAATTTAGAAAAAGATGTTAATAAATTAAATTATACTTTAGAAAGTTTATAATGCGGAAATTTAATAAAAGAAAACTACCAAGTAGATATACAACTTTAGGTGCTGATAGAGCTCCCCAAAGATCATTTTATTATGCAATGGATTTAACTGAAAAAGACGTTGCAAAACCATTTGTGGGTGTTGTTTCAACATGGAACGAAGCTGCACCTTGCAATATTAATTTAATGAAACAAGCACAATTTGTAAAACAAGGTGTTAATGCATCTGGTGGTACTCCAAGAGAATTTTGTACAATAACTGTAACTGACGGTATTGCCATGGGTCATGAAGGTATGAAGTCTTCATTAATATCAAGAGATGTTATTGCAGACTCAACAGAATTAACAGTTAGAGGGCATTGTTATGATGCTTTAGTTGGTTTGGCAGGATGTGATAAATCTTTACCAGGTCTAATGATGTCTATGGTAAGATTAAATATTCCAAGTGTATTTATTTATGGCGGCTCAATACTTCCTGGTAGATTTGAGGGTAAAGATGTAACTGTTGTTGATGTTTTTGAAGGTGTTGGAAAATATACATCAAAAAAAATGACAGCACATGCATTAAGAAAATTAGAACTAAAAGCTTGTCCAAGTGCAGGTGCTTGTGGGGGACAATTCACAGCAAATACAATGGCATGTGTATCTGAAGCTATTGGTTTAGCTTTACCATACTCTGCAGGAACTCCTGCTCCTTACAAACAAAGACACAAGTATGCAATTAATAGTGGCAAAGCTGTAATGGAGCTTTTAGCAAAAAATATTAGACCAAGAGATATTGTTACCAGAAAAGCATTAGAAAATGCTGCAACCATTGTAGCTGCAACAGGAGGATCTACAAATGCAGGTTTACACTTACCAGCTATTGCAAATGAAATTGGAATTAAATTTGATTTAATGGATGTTGCAAAAATTTTTAAAAGAACTCCTTATCTTGCCGATTTAAAACCTGGTGGAAAATATGTTGCCAAAGATATGTGGGAAGCAGGCGGTGTTCCAATGTTATTAAAAACTCTTTACGATGGTGGATACATTCATGGTGATTGTATGACTGTTACAGGTAAGACAATGAAAGAGAATTTAAAAAATGTAAAATTTAATCCAAAACAAAAAGTGATGAGAAGTTATAAAAATCCAATTACCAAAACTGGTGGAGTTGTAGGATTAAAAGGTAATTTAGCTCCAGAGGGTGGAATTGTTAAAATTGCAGGTTTGAAAAAATTACAATTTACTGGAAGAGCAAGATGTTTTGACTCTGAGGAAAAAGCTTACAAAGCTGTAAAAGAAAGAAAATACAAAGACGGCGATATAATTATAATTAGATATGAAGGCCCAAAGGGTGGTCCAGGAATGAGAGAAATGTTGCAGACAACAGCTGCAATTTATGGACAAGGAAAAGGGGAGAAAGTAGCCCTTATAACAGACGGTAGGTTCTCTGGGGCTACCAGAGGCTTCTGTATCGGTCATGTGGGTCCTGAGGCCTCCATAGGCGGTCCAATAGCCCTTTTAAAGAACGGAGATATAATTGATATAGATGCAAAAAAGGGAACTATTAACGTTAGATTAAGTAAAAAAGAACTTAGTTTGAGAAAAAAGAAATGGAAGCAAAGAAAAATGAACTTTGGAAACGGAACTCTTTGGAAGTATGCTCAAACAGTAGGTCCAGCTTATTTAGGTGCACCTACACATCCAGGTGGTAAAAACGAGGTTAAAACATACGCTGATATTTGATGAAAATTAGACCTGTAATACTTTGTGGTGGTGCAGGAACACGCCTTTGGCCAAATTTAAAAAATACTCAAGCAAAACAATTTATTGATTTTGGTGGTTGGACTTTATTACAAAAAGCTTTTGAAAGAATAAATAATAATTCTTACGATTTTCCAATTATCAGTACAAATCTTAAGTATTTAAAAGATGTTAAGAAAACATTGAAAAAATCTAAAATAAAAAAATACAAAATAATATTAGAACCAACTAAAAAAAATACTGCTCCAGCAATTTTAGTGAGTGCTTTACTTAAAGAAATTCCAACTGACCAACCAATAATGTTTTTTACTTCAGATCATTTGATTGAAAACCCAAGTATTTTAACAAGATCTTTAAAAACAAATGTTAAAAATTTAAGTGATAAAAATATATTTATATTTGGGATTAAACCAACTAGACCATCTAATGAGTACGGATATCTTAAAACAAAAAGTATAAATAAGTTAAATAAAGTAACTAAATTTATTGAAAAACCAACAGAGCAAAAAGCCAAAAAGATAATTAAATCTGGAGGCTATTGGAATTCTGGAATGTTCTATTTAAAAAAATCATCAATAATTAACAACTTTAAAAAATATCAACCTAATATTTATAAAGCATGTCTAAAATCTTTGGAAAAATCAAAGATTAGAAATAATACATATTTTTTGAATAAAAAAATCTTTGATAAATGTAAGGAAATTTCTTTCGATTATGCAATTCTTGAAAAATCAAAAAATATAAATGCAATAAAGCTTAGTATTCAATGGTCAGATCTTGGAAATTGGTTTGAAATATCGAAAATATATAAAAAAAATAAAAATAAATACTTTAAGAAAAAAAATGTTTTTCATAGACCATGGGGTAGATATACAAACCTATACGAGGGTAAAAACTTTCTAGTAAAGGAATTAGTAGTTAATCCTAATTCTAAATTAAGCTTACAAAAGCATTTTCATCGATCTGAACATTGGACTATTACTGATGGAAAGCCTCTAATTACATTAAATAAGAAAAATTTCTTTAAAAAACCAGGAGAAAAAATATTCATACCAAGAGAAGCAATTCATCGAATAGAAAATAAATTTAAGGAAAAAGTAAAAATTATTGAAATACAAACCGGACCTATTTTAAAAGAAACCGACATAGTTAGATATCAAGATATTTACGGTAGAGTTAATTAATACTCTTTATGGATACATTAGTATTTTCTGTCGTTTTATTGGCAGCACTTCTACATGCCACTTGGAATGGTATGGTTAAAAAACACTCGGATAAAGCAGTTGCTCTAGCAGGTATAATTTTAGGGCATATACCTTTTTCAATTGTTGCAATCATCATGTTGCCGGCACCCTCAATAGAAAGTATACCTTATATCTTCGCAAGTATTGTTGTTCATATTGGTTATCAATGGTTCTTACTTAAATCATATGAAATAGGAGATTTGACAAAAGTCTACCCTATAGCAAGAGGGACAGGGCCACTATTGGTAACGATTATTTCAATTTTATTGTTAGGAGTAGTGTTAAATAAATTTATACTGATCTCTATTTTCTTAATATGTTTTGGAATTTTTTTTCTTGGCATTTCTGATTATAAAAACAGTAGCTTAAATGTAATTAAATTTTCGATAATTACAGGTTTGTTTATTGGATCATACTCACTTGTAGATGGATATGGAGCAAGAGTGAGTAATTCTGCAATATCTTTTGTCAGCTGGTCTTTCATATTAAATGCTATGATTTTCCCATTTATTCTTAGTTTAAGAGGGCAAAAGGATATTATTAAAAGGGTTTATAGAGACGGTAAAATGATATTTTTTTACGGTGTAACATTATCATATGCTAGTTATGCTTTGGCTGTATGGGCATTTACAAAAGCTCCAATACCAGTTGTTACATCTTTAAGAGAAACAAGTATTTTATTATCAATATTTATTGGATATTTTTTATTAAAAGAAAAAATCACACCAGCTAAGATAATTTCTATTTTGTTTATCCTAGCAGGTGCGATTGGATTAAAATTAGTTTAAAACCAATTATTTGGAATAATTATATAATGAATTCCTAGAACTATTCCAACTGATACACTAAGTCCAAATATCATTTTTAAGAAATCTTTTCCTATTAAAGGGAAAACATATCCAAATTTATATTCTTTATTCATAGTAGCAATTGCTAATTCTCGACCACATAATAATCCAACAAAAACCCATGTCGTAGACATAGGTAAATCGTTCAGTTCTTTAAAGTAGAATAAGACACCAGCATATATTACGTTAATAATTGTTGCTGATCTTGCATATCTAGTTCCTGTTTTTTCAAGAACAACTTTTTGAATTGGTCCACCTTGAATGTAGAAAATGTAGAATAATAGTGCTGTAAAGTAACCCATTACTATTAAAAGCAATGTTAAATCTAATTGTCTAGGTAGATATACTGCAATATTAGCCACATCGTGAGATAACCATACCCACCATAACCAACCAGAAGAAATCCAAACACTATTTCTCCAAAAGCCTCTCCATTTATCATCTACTTCATCAAATTTTTCATTAATGAATTTAGAAACACCTATCCAGGCAATATAAGCAACCATTGCTGCTAAACCATAGCCAACGACGCTTTTCATAAGCATTTTTTCAAGCACGACTGTTGAGGCAAATGCTGAAAGAACTAAGAAAGTAGTTGATACCGGTATTCCAATTCTTGTTAATAATAGTAATATTGCAGGCGCTACTGCGTGATACCATTGAATTTCTTGATAAGGTATTCTAGTTAATCTTCCATAAGAAATATCACCATCATACGAATACCATCCCCATGCTAACGCTATAATCATAACAGCTGAAGCAGATCCAGCTAGAGTATACCATTTAAACCACTTCTTTTTTGAAGCTATAAATGTCCCAAGTGTTTGAATTGAGTCGTTAGCGATAACGCTATAACCGGCAAGGGCAAACCCTATAACCGTATAAATTAAAGTCATATCCATTTTTATCTCCTTTATATTATTGTTTTCGGTTCCATCGATTCATGACTTGATAGCTTTTTATATGTTGAGTGATTTAAATCTATTAGTAAATTTTTTTATTTCAGAATCATAAGGTGGATTGATCGATCATTATAGTATCAATAATTGATGTCCATACTATAAATTTATTATTTCTAAATATAAATTGTGGTTTTCCTAGTTATATAAAATTATTTTAATGTCTACTAAAATTTTAATTTTCTTTAAAAATACATTAATAGGTTGTACTCATCTTATTATTTTTTTAACTATATATATTGCGAGTATTAATCCTATAGCTTCAGCAAGGATATAATTTGGAGTACTCTGATAATTAATTCCAGTAAAGGAGTCAGTGAAAGTACGTGCTATAGATACTGCTGGATTCGCAAATGAAGTTGATGAAGTAAACCAATAACCAGCAGAAATGAATGTCGCTACACTGATAGCAGTTATAATTTTTCCATCTTTTAAAGTGGCAAAAATAACAAAAATTAGACCAAAAGTTGCTATTATCTCAGATATAAAGATATTAATTCCATCTCTACTTTTTGTTGATAATTCAATAAATTCATGCTCAAAAAAAATATTGGCTATCATCACACCCACCATACACCCAATTATTTGAGCAGATATATAGATTATTAAAACATTACTCTTAATTTTTTTATTAAAAAACATTGCAAGTGTTACAAATGGATTAAAGTGAGCTCCTGAAAT
Source organism: Pelagibacteraceae bacterium AG-470-G21 (assembly GCA_003211555.1). Taxonomy (GTDB): domain Bacteria; phylum Pseudomonadota; class Alphaproteobacteria; order Pelagibacterales; family Pelagibacteraceae; genus Pelagibacter. The sequence continues at coordinate 29,847 of QCSH01000004.1, read as the reverse complement.
ATCAGCAAAACTAATAATAAGAACAAACAATCCTGCTCCAGTAGCTATTGTATTTGCTAAAAGTCTTACCGCATTGTCATCTGTAAGATTCTCAGCCATTATCCCAGATCCAACAATAATCATTACTAGAAAACAGCTGCCTAAAAATTCACCAATAAATATAATATTTTTATTTTTGATCATTAATCCAATTTTCTATTTTCTCATTTATTAAAACAAATGTTTCATTTATAATTTTATATGTTTTTGCTTCTTCACAATTCTTAAATTTACTTACAGGATCTTCAATATCCCAATGAACAATTTGATCATTTTTAGGCCATATAGGGCAAACTTCTTTATTTGCGCTATTACAAACAGTAATAACATGATCAATATTAATATCTTTTTCGATAAATACTTTAAAACTTTTTGATTCATAATTTGTAAGGTTATAATTTTTATGATTTTCTAAAAATAATTTAATATTTTTATTTATTTCTCCAGTTGGTTTGCTGCCAGCGCTGAAAGCTTTATATTTATTAAAATACACGTTATTTATTATACTTTCAGCAATAATACTTCTTGCTGAATTTCCAGTACAAACAAACAAAATATTTTTCATTAAAAGATAACTTTATATATTCCGACAATAAATAATGGAATTTGTAATCCAAAATTTGTTAAAATCGCTTTATCTTTTGAGATGAAACCTGCAATCGTCCAACCAACTACACCAAGACCGTGAAAATATATATTAATTGGATATATATTTAAATTTGTAAGCAATATTCCTGTTAAAACAAGAAAAGTGCTTATCCATTTAAGATACTTTTTTATAAACATAAAACCTCCTACATTTTTTCTTATGACAATTTTCTTTCTGATTAAATAAATATACTAATTTTATAAGAAATTAACTATGTATCTATGGATAAAATATCCTCCGATTAGGAATACCAAACCTGCAATATAAATTATGAAAAAATTCATATTAAAAGATTTTGCAAAAAAGAAGGGTACAAAGAATAAATAACTTGCTGGTACTGCAATAAATATACTTTTTGTAAACATTACTGTTTTTTCTGTATCATTATGCTCATAATAGGAAAACAGTATCGCTATTAGTGATACCAAGGGTAAAGCAATAATAAATCCAGCCAATTTAGGATTTTGACCAGCCAACCAACTTGAAAAAGCAACAATTAAACCTGCTGCTACAACTTTAAAAATAAAAAATAACATCTGTTTTCTAGCTTGTTGCAAATTCTTTAATTTTTTCAAAACTGAAGTGATCGGCTATATCTTTCTTAGCGTAGTATACTTCATCAACCGTGCCTTGTTCGTTTATTAAAACATCTGTAACAGCTATATCAAAATGACCTTTGATTTTAAAAGGAATATATCCTTTTAACATTGCAGGTATTATTTTATGAGATTTAAATAGCATTGCAGATAATGTTTTCATCATTGATCTTTCAATTTCATATTTTTGAAAATATTTAAAATCTTCGTCAGCTAATACAGTAAAAGGTAAATTGTTATGTTTTTTCATATATGACCTTAAATTATCTACTGGTGAATGAAATATTGCAACATGTGTAAAATTATTTCCTAGCTCGTTAAATCTCTTATTAATTTCGTTTAATCTAAGATTACAAAAACTACATCCAGCTATTCTATAAAAAGTTAAAAGAACTTTCTTTCCGTGTGTTTCTGACAAATTAAATGTAGACCCGTCATCTCTTGGAAGTGTAATTTCCTCTAATTTATCTCCTTTAGAAATTTTCATTTAATAGAGCATTTTTTACAAAGCCCGAAAAATTCAAGGTTATATTTATTAAATTTCATTCCTGCTTTTTCTTGAAAAGTTTTCAAATATTTTGATAATTTGTGATCACTTATTTCACTTACTTCTTCACAACTTTCACATATAGAAAATGCTGTAGCTTTCGATATTTGGCAATTAGAATTTTTGCATGCAACAAAAGCATTTTTACTTTCAATTTTATGAATTTTACCAATTTCAACTAATTTATCGAGCGCTCTATAAACCTGAGGTGGGGCTTTAATACCTTTTTTTTGGACGTTATGAAGAATTGAATAAGCTTTAATCGGTTCATTAACTTTTTCTATATAATCAAGAATAATTTTTTGGTTTTTTGAAAGTGTTTCTTTTTGCATTATTTTATTTTATCAATTTAGCATTAATTTTTCAATTGAATGGTCTGTTTTATTTTAAATAAAGAAATTATAAATAAGAACAAAGCCGCTGCAATTATCGATGGACCTGAAGGTGTATTAAATTCTAGTGATGAGAATAATCCAATTAATACTGATAATAATCCACCTAGAATAGAATATACAACCATTTTCCTTGGAGTATCAGATAGATTTCTTGCCATTGCTGTTGGAATAATCAACATTCCGGTTATTAACAAAAGCCCCACAATTTTTATGGAAATAGCAATTATTGCAGCCATTAAGATTGTAAATATTGCTTTTGCTCTATCAGGATTTAAACCTTCAGCTTCGGCTAATTCATAATTTACTGTTGAAGCAAACAAAGGTTTCCAAATTAGTTTTAATACAATGAGAATTATTGCACCACCTCCCCATATGATTATCAAATCATCAACATTAACAGCTAATATGTCTCCAAATAGTAACCCCATAACATCAAATCTTATAAATGATAGAAAACCAATTACGACTAAACCAACTGCTAAAGCAGAGTGAGCTAGAAGCCCAAGTAAAGCATCTCCAGGTAAATTAGTATTTTTTTCAAGTTTAACTAATATGATAGCTATTACAGATGAAATAATAAATATCGAAATTGCTATATTAATTTCAAAAGCCAATGCCATTGTAACCCCAAGCAAAGCCGAATGCGCAAGAGTATCACCAAAATAAGATAACCTTCTCCAAACTACAAAACAACCAAGTGGACCAGTTACAAAAGCAACTCCTATTCCTGCCACCAATGCTCTTATGAAAAAATCATCAAACATATTAATTTTTTTTTATTTCTCCATCATCAGAATGTGTATGGTCGTGTTTGTGTTCGTATATTGACAGAGTTTGTGATGCTTGCTCTCCAAATAAAACTTTATACTCATTATTCATCGCAACATCTTTTGGAGTTCCCGAACAACAAACGTGTCCATTTAAACATAAAACAAAATCAGTAGCACTCATTACAGTATGCAAATCGTGAGAAATTAATAAAATACCACAATTTAGCTTCTCTGATATTTCTTTTATCAATTTATAGAGCGCAATCTCTCCTGTAAAATCTACACCTTGAACAGGCTCGTCTAATACTAATAATTCAGGTTTTTTTGAAACAGCTCTTGCAAGCAAAACTCTTTGAAATTCTCCGCCTGATAAATTTCCCAAACTTTTATGTTTAAGATGTTCTGCACCTGTTAGAGATAAAGCTTCATTTATTGCTTCATCACTTAAATTCTCAGTCAATACCATAAAGTCATTTACTCTCAGTGGTAAAGTCCAATCAATAGATATTTTTTGAGGTACATATCCAATTTTATTTGTAAATTTTTCAACCTTACCCTCAATATTTTTGTGGATACCAATTGCAATTTTAGCTGTAGTACTCTTTCCAGATCCATTTGGACCAATTAAAGTAACTATTTGACCTCTCTCGACTGTTAAAGAAACACCTTTAACAAGCCATTTTTTATTTCGTAAAAGTCCTACGTTATTTAATTTTACTAGTATATTGTTTTCTTCACTCATTTTAATCTTGACTATTTAATGTTATATTATTACATAGCGTTATATTATAACAATTAACTTAACACTATATTATGAAAAACCTAAAAAAATCATCAATTATCCTAACTATCATATCCTTTTTAACTTTTTTTTCATCTGCTAATGCAGAAATCAAAGTTGTAGCCTCAATTAAGCCAATACATTCTTTAGCAAGTTATCTGATGGATGGAGTTACTAAACCAAAATTAATAGTCGACGGATACTCTTCTCCACATGGGTTTGCATTAAAACCATCACATGCAAAAATGTTGCAAGAGGCAGATATAATTTTTTGGGTAGGTGAAGACTTAGAAAATTTCATGGAAAAACCATTAGACTCAATAGCAAAAAAAGCAGATAAAATTGAATTACTGGAAATAAAGGGTCTTAATAAATTAAAATTTAGAGAAAGAAATATTTTTGCTGAACACGACGATCACGATGACCATGGCCATAAGGAAGATGGTCATAAAGAAGACGATCATGATGATCATGGACATAAGAAAAAAGATGATCATGACGATCATGGCCATAAGGAAGATGGTCACAAAGAAGACGACCATGACGATCATGCAAAAAAAGAAGACGGACATGACGATCACGACGATCATGATGGACACGAAGGTCATCACCATGGTGAATTTGACCCACACATTTGGTTAGATCCAATAAATGCGAAAGTGATTTTATTCCAAATGTCAAAGCATTTGATTGAGAATGATTCAAAAAATGAAACTATTTATAGAGCTAATTTAAGTAAAGCATATAAGGAAATTGACAAACTTACTAATGACGTAAAATCTGAATTAAATAAAAGTGTAGCATCTATAGTTTTTCATGATGCTTACCAGTATTTTGAGAAAAGATTTAATGTAAATATATTGGGTGCATTTACTGTTAATACAGATGTAATGCCAGGTGCAGAACAATTATCAGAAATCAGAGAAATAATTGAACACGACAAAGTTGCTTGTGTATTTTCTGAACCTCAATTTAATCCTAATATCATTAAAGCTGTAGCAAAAGATATGAATATTAAAACTGGCGTTGTAGATCCTTTAGGAGCTACACTAGATCCTGGTAAAGATCTATATTTTGATCTGATCAAAAATATGTCAAAATCATTTAAAGGATGTTAAGTTAGATTTTATTTTTTATTTAAGTTTGCTTACTTTTTTAATGCTTCCTCAAGATAGTCTAATCTATCTTGACCCCAAAAAATTTCATTATTGAAAACATATGAAGGTGCACCAAATACGTCATTTTTAATCGCGTCCTCTGAATTTTGTTGATATTCTTTTTTGATCTCATCATTTAGTGCCATTTTTTTTATTTCTTCAAAATTTAAACTTAATTTCTCACAAATTTCCTGAAGAATATTAAAATCTGAAATATCTTTTTCTAATGACCATAAATATTTTAAACATTCATTTCCAAAACTAAGTTTATTTCCCATTTTATTTGTAGCTATTACAAATTTTGCTGGTAAATGAGGGTCTTTAGGTGGAAAAAACTTTGGTTGTTTATTAATTGGCAAATTTAGTTTTTTTGCAATTCTTGTAATTTCTAAAAGTCTATATTTTTGTCTTGCTGGATGTCTTTTTGGAACTGGCAAACCTCCTGTATTTGGAAATATATCCCCAACTAAATCAAATGGTTTTTCTATAACTTCAATATTGTAATCGTTTATTATTTTAGTAAATCTATCTTTACCCAAGTAAGTAAATGGAGATAATACACTGAAATAATATTCAATTTTCATATAATTTAATTTTTTTATTATAGTAAAACTTTATCTTAATCATATATAAAAATAATAAGTAATGAACGTTTCTAATAGTTTAAGTAATTGCTTTTTTTCATTAAATAAGTTCTAATAATATTAATGACAACTGTTTCTCTGACTTTAGATGAAGTTTTTGAATTAGCTAACAAAACTTTACTTGCAAATGGATGTGATGAAGAAACAGCTGATACTTTATCTACTTTAATCAAAAATGCTGAAAGAGATGGATCATTATCTCATGGTTTATTTAGATTACCCGCTTATGTATCTGGTTTAAAAAGTGGAAAAATTAATGGCAATGCTAGACCTGTAATTTCAAAATTAACCCCTAGTGTTGTTAAAGCAGATGGAAAAAATAGTCTTGCTCCAATGGTTTTAAAATATGGAATACCAGAACTAGTTAAAGCTGCAAAAGAAAATGGAGTAGCTGTTTTAGCAATTACTAATTCTCATCATATGGCTGCTATGTGGCCTGAGACAGAAGCAATAGCAGAGCAAGGGTTAGTTGCTTTTGCTTGTACATCATACAAGCCAGCAGTCGCACCAGCAGGGGCAATTAAACCTTTATTTGGAACAAACCCAATTTCATTTGCTTGGCCAAGAAAAAATAAGCCACCTGTAGTTTATGATATGGCTACTGCATCGATGGCTATGGGAGAGGTTCAAGTTGCAAAAAGAGAAGGGCACAAGGTCCCAATAGGAACTGGTTTAACTAAAGATGGAAAAGAAACAACAGATCCTGGTGAAATAGCAGATGGTGGAGTTTTGTTGCCATTTGGCGGCTATAAAGGCTCAGGAATAGCAATGATGGTTGAATTACTTGCTGGAGCCTTAGTTGGAGATAATTTTAGTTATGAGACGGCTGAGAAGGATACAGATGATGGTGGACCACCAAGTGGTGGAGAGTTTATTTTGGCAATATCTCCTGACAAATTAACAAATTCTGATTGGGATAGTCATTCAAATAAATTCTTTGAGAAAATGAAATCTATGGGAGACGTTAGATTACCAGGTGAAAGACGTCACAAAAACAGATTAGACACCGGACCAAGAAATATTAATGAGGAACTTGTTAATAAAATAAAATCTTTAAGTTAATTCAATTTCAATTGGTGTGTGATCCGAAGGTTTTTGTCTTCCACGAGGAAATTTATTAATCTTTACATCTTTCACAAGATTTATAATTGAATTTGAAACTAAGAAATGATCAATTCTCATACCATTATTTTTTTGCCATGCACCACTTGTATAATCCCAAAAAGTATATCCCTCTTTATCAGGATGAATATATCTATATGCATCATGAAAACCTAAACTTAATAATTCTCTTAATTTTTTTCTTATCTCTAGTCTAAACAATGCATCATTTTCATATCCTTTAGGATTATGAACATCTTCTGCTGATGGAATTATATTAAAATCACCACCAATAATTATATTCTCTTTTTTTTTTAAATAAGCTTTTAATTTCTTAATTAAACTTTCTAGCCAGTATAATTTGTAACTATACTTTTCTGTATCAACTGGATTTCCATTGGGTGTGTATATATTTATTAATTTAATAGTTTTTGATTTATGTTTTAGATCTGCAGTAATAATTCTAGATTGCTTATTTTTGTCTTTAAAAATATCTTTTTCAATTTTGTCTAATTTTTTTTTAGAAATAATTGCAACGCCATTATATGATTTTTGACCAAATACATAGTTTTGGTAATTTGATTTTTCTAAATCTTCGTGAGGATAGTTTTCATCTTGTGCTTTGATCTCTTGCATCATTAAAATATCTGGTGAATATTTTTTTAGATACTCTTTAATATTTTCAATTCTTGCTCTTACAGAGTTAACATTCCAGGAACTAATTATCATTAAAGCGAGAAAGATACGCCGCAACCACAAGAAGATTTGCTTTGTGGGTTGTTTATTTTAAAAGAATCTCCGATTAATTCTTTTACAAAATCAACTTCAGATCCTTTTAGTAAATCGGCCGATGTTTTGTCGATAAGAATATTGTCTTGTTGTAGATCATCATCCTTAGCAGAGTTATCAAATGAGAAATCATACTGAAATCCAGAGCATCCACCACCTTTAATAGCGATTCTAAAAAATGATCCTTTATCTTTTGACGATAGAAGATGGTTTATCTGCTTTATAGCATTATCTGTAAATTTAACTTCTTTAATCATAAATAAACATTGGTAAAACCAATATAATAATATTTTACCATTTTTAAAGAATGAAAAATTACTCAAAATTAGGAACATTTGCTTCAAAAGGTAGACTATTCAAAGAAGCGAGCAATCCTTTTAGATCACCTTTTCAAAGAGACAGAGATAGAATAATTCATTCTACCTCATTTAGAAGATTGAAGCACAAAACCCAGGTATTTGTGAATACTGAAGGAGATCATTATAGAACCAGAATCACTCATTCCATCGAAGTTTCACAAATTGCTAGAACAATTGCTAAATACTTAGGTTTAAATGATGATTTAGCTGAAACATTAAGCTTAGCTCATGATTTAGGTCATACCCCTTTTGGTCATGCGGGAGAAGAGTCGCTAAATGAATGTATGAATGAGTATGGGGGATTTGATCACAACCTACAAACACTTAGGATAGTAATGTTCATTGAAAATAAATATTTTAAATTTGAAGGTCTTAATTTAACATTAGAAACATTAGATGGTCTTATTAAACATAACGGTCCAGTAACAAAGCTAGTCAAAATAAATAATTTAATTGGTTTGAAAAAATTAAAAAATAAAATTAATTTTTCAAAAAACTCCTCATTGGAGGCACAAATTGCATCTATATCCGATGACGTTGCATACAATAACCATGATATTCAAGATGGAATAAAAGCAAAATTATTTAAGTTAAACGATATTAAACAAATCTCTTTTTTTTGATGAAATTTTAAAATCATATAAAAATAAATTAAAAAGTGAAAATAATGATATTCTTGTATATCAAACTATAAGAGACTCTATAAATTTAATGGTTCAAGATTTAATAAAAACAACGACAAGAAATATTTTAAAGAATAAAATATCTACAAAAAAAGAAGTATCAAATAAAAAAAATCAAATTGTTGATTTTTCCAACAAATTAAAAATAACTATAAATGAGATTAGAGATTTCCTTAGAATAACTATGTATAATAATAAAGATGTATTAAAAAAAAATAACGAAGGAAAAAAGATAATTAAAAAGCTTTTTAGTGTAATTAACAAAAATCCAAAAAAGTATATTAAAACTAAATATTTAAAAACTAACAAAGAAAGAGCTATATCTGATTATATTTCTGGCATGACAGATAGGTACGCCATACAATTATATAGAGCATCAAAATGAATATATTTGAGGAATACTTAAATAAAATTTTAGATAAAATTAAATTAGCAAGTGAAGAAAAGCTAATTTTATTACCTCACAGTTTATCTCGTATAAATGTAGATATACCTCCTAAAAAATTTAAATGTGATCTATCAACTAATGTTGCAATGGTTTTATCTAAAACAAATAATGAACCACCAATTAAATTTGCTGAAAAATTGAAAGATATTATTTTTAAAGACGATAATAATATTGAGAAGATAGAAATAGCAAAGCCTGGATTTATAAATATTATTTTAAAAAAAGAGTTTTGGACTTCATTTCTCTTAAATATAAATAACCTTAATAATTTTGGCGCAGCGCTTAATGGCTCTAAAAAGAAACATTTAATTGAATTCGTGTCTGCAAATCCTACTGGACCATTACATGTCGGTCATTGTAGAGGTGCTATTCTAGGTGATGTTATCTCTAATTTGTTAAAATTTAACAATCAGGAAGTCGTAAAAGAATATTATGTAAATGATCATGGTAATCAAATTTTACATTTTACTAGATCTGTATATTTGAGAATAAAAGAAAAATTAGATAATCAAACTTTTCCAGTAAATGAGGATGATTTATATCCAGGAGAATACATCAAGGATATAGCCCAACATATTATAGATAATAATAAAGATTTACAATTTGATGATTATGAAAAAATAAAGTTAACACTTACTAAATTAGCAATTACAGAGTCACTTAAACTCATTAAGACTAATTTAAATAATTTAGGAATTATTCATGATAATTTTGCGAGTGAGACTGAAATAGTTGAAAATAAAGAAGTTGATAAGGTTATTGAGAAACTTAAAAAAGATAAATTTGTATATATAGGAAAAATCAAAGCCCCTGAAGGAGAAGACACAACTAATTGGGTAGAAAGAGATCAGTTACTTTTTAGATCAACAGATTTTGGGGATGATAAAGATAGAGCATTACAAAAATCTGACAACACATGGACTTATTTTGCTGGAGATGTTGCGTATCACAATACAAAACTAAATAGAAACTTTGATAAATTAATAAATATTTTAGGAGCGGATCATGCGGGTTATATAAAAAGAATTACATCTGTAGTTGAAGCATTATCTGGGGAAAAAAATAAATTAATTTGTAAAGTAAGCCAACTTGTTAAGCTAATAAAAGATGGCAAACCTTTTAAAATGTCTAAAAGAAAAGGTGATTACATTACCGTTGAAGATTTAATTTCTGAAGTAGGAAAAGATGCAACAAGATTTATTATGCTTAGTAGAAGCAATGATGCTGAATTAGATTTTGATTTTACAAAAGTAAAAGAAAAATCCAAAGATAATCCGCTTTATTATGTTCAGTATTGCTATGCAAGAATTTCATCGGTTTTTAGAAATATAAATAAAAAAATTGATGATAAGATTGATAATCAAAATAATAATATTCAATTCAATGATGAAGAAATTGAAATTTTTAAAAAAATTTCTGAATGGCCTAAATGTGTAGAAATTTCCACTAAAAGACTAGAACCGCATAGGATCCCTGTATATTTATATGAGTTATCATCACAGTTTCATTCCTATTGGAATATGGGAAAAGATGATGTTGAAAAGAGGTTTATCAATGATGATAAAACTATAAATATAGAAAAACTAATATTTTTAAAATCTATTGCAAAAACAATTAAAACTGGAATGGATATTATAGGTGTTGATACACCTGAAAAAATGTAATGCTAAAAGAGCTCAAATATCTATTTTATTTAATAATTATATTTTTCTTTCTATTCTTTACTCTAAGATATTATTTTTCAGACGATAATTACAAGAAATCATATAGAGCAGTTTCAAGTATTGATGAAAAAATATCATCTAACGAAAATAATCTATTTATTCTTAAAAATGACACTGAAAACATCATTGAATATGTAGAATACAAAAATAAAAATACAAAAAAATATTCCTTTTGGGAATTGTTATATAATGATTAAAAAAACTAGGGCTTTTATATGTGGCATTAGTGGACATAATTTAAAAAAAAGTGAAGTTAGTTTTTTAAAAAAATATAAGCCATGGGGAATAATTCTTTTTTCAAGAAATATAAAATCAATCAATCAAGTTCAAAAATTAACCAGTTCGATAAAAAAAATATTTAAAAACTCTAATTATCCAATTCTAATTGATGAAGAAGGTGGAAGAGTCAGCAGATTAAGAAAATTTATAGATAATTCAATTTTTAGTGCAAAATATTTTGGTGATTTATATTCAAAAGATAAAAAAAAATTTGATATTTATTTCAATGTTTATGTGAAGCAAATATCTTATTTGTTAAGACTTATTGGTATTAATATTAATACAGTCCCCGTATTGGATTTAAGACGAAATAATTCTCATAAAATTATAGGTGATCGATCCTATTCAAATGATAAAAAAACGCTGTCTAAAATTGGCGATATATCTATCGAAAAATTTCACAAAAATAGGGTTGGTACAGTCATTAAACATCTTCCAGGTCATGGTTTGGCTAAAGTTGATAGTCATTATAAATTACCTGTTATAGACAAAGATCTTAAGTATCTTAAAAAATATGATTTTTTTCCATTTACCAAAAAAAAATCTGTTTTAGGTATGACTGGTCACTTGTTGTTTAAAAAACTTGACCCAATAAATAACGTTTCACATTCTAAAAAAATCATAAAAATGATTAGAAAAGAAATATCATTCAAAGGAATATTAATGTCAGATGATATTTCTATGGGTGCTCTTAAAGGTAGTTTAAAAAATAACGTTATTAAATCTTTTCGTGCAGGTTGTAATTTGGTGCTTCATTGCAATGGAAAAATGAGCGAAATGAATGTGGTAGGTCAAAATTCGCCTTATATCGATCATTTTATCGTAAAAAAAACTTCTAAATTAATTCAAATAATAAGTTAAATTTAAAACAATGAGTGATTCTTTAGAATTTAATGTTGATCTTAGTAATTACTCTGGATCATTAGAAATACTTTTAGATTTAGCAAAATCACAAAAAGTTGATTTGGAAAATATATCAATCACTAAATTAGCAGATCAATTTCATGATTTTATAACCAAGACCGAAAATTTAAATTTAGAATTAGCCTCAGAATATTTGCTAATGGCTACCTGGTTAACTTATCTTAAATCAAAATTACTATTACCAGAAACAGAGGAAGAGGAATTTAAAGCACTTGAAGTGGCAGAAAAATTAAAACTCCAACTTAAAAAACTAGAATTAATAAGATTATTGTCTTCTCAGATGTTGAGTAGAAAAAGATTAGGCAAAGATATTTTTATGAGAGGTTCAAAAAGTGGAATGAGATCAATATATAACTCTCAATATTCTTTAACATTATTTGAATTATTAAAAACGTATTCGAATATTGTAATGACAAAAGATTTTCAGAGAATGAATATTCCAAAACTCCCAGTATTTACTACTGAAGAAGGTATTAAAGTTATAAAAGAGTTTTACAATAATTTAAATGATTGGAAAAATATGACTGATCTAATACCAAAAAATTTTAGAAACTCTAAAACTTTAAGTAAGACTGGTAATGCAGGAATTTTTGCTGGATCTTTAGAGCTTGCAAAAGAAGGTAATATATCTATTAAACAAAATAACTTATTTGAGGACATATATATTAAAAAAATCTAATGAATAAATTAAAAAAAAATAATGTTGTATCATTTCCTTCTAAATTAAGTGATGTTGATAAAGAAATAGAGGCTATTGTTTTTGCTGCTGCAGAACCGTTAAATATTGAAACTATTGAAAATAAAATTTCAAAAAAGACAGATGTTGAAAAATCTTTACTAAAACTTCAGAATTTTTATTCTGATCGTGGAATAAATTTAGTCTGTATATCCAATAAATGGTCTTTTAGAACTTCACCAAATTTATCTTCATTAATGTCTCAACAAAAAACTGTTGAAAAAAAATTATCAAAGGCTGCGATAGAAACACTTGCAATTATTGTTTATCATCAACCAGTCACAAGAGCTGAAATAGAAGAAATTCGTGGAGTTGCGTTTGGAAATAATACACTTGAGATATTGATGGAATTGAATTGGGTTAGACCTCAAGGTCGAAAAGATGCGCCTGGTAAACCTATTCAATATGGAACAACAGATGACTTTTTAAGTCATTTTAATCTCCAAAAATTGTCAGATCTTCCAACTGTTGATGAATTAGGAACCGCAGGTCTTATTGATACATCTAGTGTAGATGCATCTATATTTGGAACAGGCAAATTCTATAAAGAAAAACAAGAGGATAAAAAGGAAAATATATACTCTGATATAGATGAGATGCTTAATAGCACTCTTAATACCGATAACGATAAATAAAAAAATAGTTTTAAAACTAAAATTATAAGGTTATAAGTAATTATGAGTATAGGATTTTGGCAAATTGCAATTGTAGTGATTTTAGTAGTATTACTTTTTGGTAGAGGTAAAATCTCTAGCCTTATGGGTGATGTTGCCAAAGGAATTAAAAGTTTTAAAAAAGGTATGGCTACAGATGCTACAGAAGATAGCCAACCAAAAAATATATCTGAAAATCAAGACTCAGACAAAAAAGAGTAATCAATGCCACAGATCGGCTGGTTCGAAATATTAATAATAGTTTCTATTGCAATAATAGTTGTAGGTCCAAAAGACTTTCCTGTAATGTTAAAAAAAGTTGGATCATGGATAGGTTCAGCCAAAAGATATTTTTCAGATGTTCAAAATCAAGTTACAGAAATAACTGACGTTTCAATTAAAGAAGAATTAAAAAAAAATACTGAAATTATGAAAGAGGATAAACCTAAAGATGACAGCTAAAAAAAAAGAAACAGGTTTTATAAGTCATCTTACTGAATTAAGACAAAGACTAATATATTCATTTATCTTCTTAGCAGTATTATTTGTGGTTTGTTACTATTTTTCTGAATACATATATGGATTTTTAGTTGAACCTTACGCTAATGCTGTAAAGGATGATAATGTTGATAGAAGATTAATCTTTACCGCTCTTCAAGAAACATTTTTAACATATCTTAAAGTTTCTTTTTTTGCTGCTTTCTTTGTGACGAGTCCATATATCCTTATTCAAATTTGGAAATTTATTGCACCAGGATTATACACCCATGAAAAGAAAGCAATTATGCCTTACTTAGTAATTACACCAATACTTTTTTTACTAGGAGGTATGCTTGTTTATTATCTAATTATGCCACTAGCATTTAAATTCTTTTTATCATTTGAAAGTGCGGGACTTGGGACTAGCTTACCAATTCAATTAGAAGCTAAAGTAAATGAATATTTATCCCTTGTGATGAAGTTAATTTTTGCATTTGGATTAAGTTTTCAGCTACCAGTTGTATTAAGTTTGTTAGCAAGAATTGGAGTTGTAAATTCAACTTATTTAAGAGAAAGAAGAAAATATTTTGTTGTAATAATATTTGCTGCTGCTGCAATATTAACTCCACCAGATCCAATTACACAAATAGGTTTAGCAATACCTTTGTTAATTTTATATGAATTATCAATTTTTTCTGTAAATATTATCGAAAAGAAAGCTCAAGAGAGAAATGCACAATATTAAGGATATTAGAAAAGATATCGATAATTTTAAAAATACAATTAAAAATCGAAACGTTGATGTAGACTTTGACAAAATATTAAATCTTGATGAAGAAAATAGAAAATTAATTCAAGAAAAAGAAAAATTAGAAATGGAAAAAAAATCTATTTCTAAATCTAAAGATGAAACCCTTTTTGAAAAGTCAAAAGAAATTTCAAATAAAATAGATGATTTAAGCAAAAATCAAAAAAATGTTAAAGACCAACTTGATCGGATATTAAGTAATATTCCTAATTTACCATTGAATGATGTTCCTGTAGGTAAGGATGAAAATAGCAATAAAGAGGTTGTAAAATCTGGTGAAATTAAAGAAATGAGTTTTAAACCAAAATCTCATTATGAAATTGGTGAAAAACTGAATATGTTAGATTTTGATTTAGCAACAAAAACAACCGGATCAAGATTTGTTTTTGTTAAAGAGAAATTAGCATCTTTGGAAAGAGCAATTTCTAACTTTATGATTGATACACACGTCAATTATAATGGTTATACTGAAATCTCTCCACCTTTAATGGCAACTGATAATACAATGTTTGGTACGGGACAACTTCCAAAATTTGAAAATGACCAGTTTGAAATAAAATTTGACGATAATAACGATAGAAAATTTTTAATCCCAACTGCAGAAGTTATTTTAACAAATATGGTAAAAAATCAGATTTTGAATATCAAATCTTTACCAATGAGGTTAGTTGCTTCTACTCCATGTTTTAGAAAAGAGGCTGGCAGCTATGGTAAAGATACAAAAGGTATGATCAGACAACACCAATTTTACAAAGTAGAATTAGTAAGCATTGTAGAAAATGATAAATGTATAGATGAATTAGAGAGAATGACTAATTGTGCCACAAAAATTTTAGATGATTTAAAATTACCATACAGGAAGGTTATTTTAAGTACAGGTGATATGGGTTTTAGTGCTGAAAAAACTTATGATATAGAAGTATGGCTGCCTTCAGAAAATAAATATAGAGAAATATCTAGCTGCTCTTCTTGTGGAACTTTTCAAGCTAAAAGAATGAAAGCTAGATACAAAAATAATAACAATGAAAATGAATTTGTTGGAACTTTAAATGGTAGTGGCCTTGCCGTTGGTAGGACTTTAATTGCAATATTAGAAAACTATCAAATTGAAGATGGTTCAATAATCATACCAGATAAACTAAGACCATATATGAACAATATAGAGAAAATAGGTATCAATTAAGAGTTGTCTTCTAAAACTAGATAGTATAAATAATCGATAACTTTAAAGGACATATATGGACGCTGGAATTGGACAATTTATACCACTAATATTAATCTTTGTAATATTTTACTTTTTCCTAATCAGACCTCAACAAAAGAAAGTTAAAGAACATAAAGCGATGGTTGAAGCTTTAAAGCGTGGCGATAAAGTTATTACCTCTGGAGGTATAGTCGGTACTGTTGAAAGAGTTATCGATAACGAAAAAGTTGAAGTTATGATATCTGAAAATGTTAAGGTAGAAATAGTAAGGTCTACTGGAATTCAGGGATTAGTCACAAAGGCAGAGCCAAAAAAATAATTACTTTTTAAAGTGTTATATTTTTCTAAATTAAGAATTTTTAGCGTTTTAATTTTTACTCTTATTATTTCATATTTTACTTTATCTAATTTTACGAAAATTGATGATGAATATTTTTCTAAAAATATAAAATTAGGTTTAGATCTCCAGGGTGGATCGTATTTACTCCTAGAGATAGATAATGAACCAGTTATAATACAAAGGTTACAAAGCAAAGTATTAGAATTTAAAAAATTTTTTAAACAAAAAGATATCAAAGTTAGAAATTTTGTAATTGAAAATAAGGCAATTATATTTGATGTTGAAAATTCTAAGATTGAGGAAGTTAAATCTTTGTTAGATGACGATAAAAGTGAGGTAAATCCTTATTTTCAACAATACAAATCTCACCAATTTAACTTTGATAGTATGGATACTTCATTCAAATTAGAATTTTCTGATTATGGATTGGTTTTATTAAAAAATTCTTCATTAGATCAAGCAATTGAGACAGTAAGAAGAAGAGTTGATGAAGTCGGAACAAATGAGCCAAATATTTTAAAAAGAGGCAATGATAGAATTCTTGTTGAATTGCCAGGACTGGATGATCCCGGTAGAATAAAATCGTTACTTGGAAAAACTGCGAATTTAACTTTTCAATTTGTTACGAATAATCAAGAGGAATCCTTTGGAACTGAAAAACTACAGTTTGAAGATGGATCAGGAGAAACAATCGTCAGTAAAAGAATTATTTTAAGTGGAGATAATTTAGCAGATGCAAAACCTACAATGAATAATCAAACAAATGAAACTGTTGTTTCATTTAATTTGGATAGAGTAGGTGCAAAGAAATTTGGGAAAGCCACTTCATCAGGTGTAGGAAGATCTCTTGCAATAGTATTAGATGGAAAAATAATTAGTGCTCCTGTAATAAGAGAACCAATTGTTGGTGGTTCTGGGCAAATATCAGGTAATTTTACTTTTCAATCAGCGACAGATTTAGCTTTATTATTAAGATCTGGCGCATTACCAGCTCCACTAAATATAATCGAAGAAAGAACCGTCGGTCCTGAACTTGGAAAAGATTCAATTAATGCTGGAATTATGTCATTGATAATAGGCTTTATCCTAGTTGTTGCTTTTATGTTTTATAAATATAAATTTTTTGGTTTGATTGCGAATTTAGCTTTAATAACAAATTTATTTTTATTAGTCGGAATTTTAACCTTATTTGAAGCAACACTCACACTCCCTGGAATTGCAGGAATTATCTTAACTGTAGGTATGGCAGTTGATGCAAATGTGTTAATTTTTGAGAGAATTAAAGAGGAATTAAAAAATGAAAATAATTCAATTATTGCATTTGACTCTGGTTATACAAAATCACGAACAACAATTTTGGATGCTAATATTACAACTTTAATCGCCGCAGTAATCCTATTTTTTATGGGCTCAGGTCCGATCAAAGGATTTTCTATAACTCTTGGGGTTGGAATACTTACAACATTATTTTCTGTCTATTTCATTGCTCGTTTGATTACTGCTTACTATGTCATCAAAAACAAACATAAGGAAAAATTAATTTAATGAAAACAATCTATTTTAATAAGTTTTACAAAAACTTTAATATATTGTCAGGTGTATTAATTATTGTTTCATTACTTTTCCTAATTTTCAAAGGATTGAATTTTGGTGTCGATTTTAAGGGTGGTACTTTAATAGAACTAAGAACTGATAAATCTACTGCTAATATTACAAAAATTAGAGATAGTTTTAATCAAATGAACCTTGGTGATGTTTCAGTGAAAAATTTTGGTAATGAAACAGACTTTGTGGTAAAATTTGAAAAACAAAATTCAAATGATCCAAAATTTATTGAAGAAATAAAGATAAAATTATCTAATTCTATAGGCTCAGTTGATTTTAGAAGAGTAGAAAATGTAGGACCAAAGGTTAGTGCCGAGCTTCTGAGATCTGGTGTAATAGCAATAGTTTTATCATTAGCAGCAATGCTTTTGTATATTTGGATCAGATTTGAGTGGCAATTTAGTCTAGGAGCTATTTTGGCATTATTTCATGATGTTATAATCACATTAGGAATATTTTCTTTATTTTCTCTAGAAATTAATCTTTCTATAGTTGCAGCAGTTTTAACAATAGTTGGATATTCAATGAATGATACCGTTGTGATATTTGATAGGGTAAGAGAAAATTTACGTAAATATTCAGACGTAAAAATATTTGAACTGACAAATATTTCAATTAATGAGACATTATCTAGAACAATTATAACTTCAGTGACAACGCTTTTAGCATTGTTATCTATATTTATTTTTGGTGGAGAGATATTAAAAGGATTTTCATTAGCTATGATATTAGGAGTAATATTTGGAACATATTCCTCTATTTATATTGCAAATCCAGTATTGGTGTCTCTAAAAGTTAGTCAAAGAACTATTGTTAAAGAAGAAAAAAATAATTAATAAAGATTTTGTGCGGCTACCATTGTCAACAACATTGGCAATGATAAAAGAGTATTAGTTCTTGAAAATAACATAGCGGTTTTTGCTGATTTAGCTTTAACCTCAGGTTCACACTCAATCATACCCAAAGCTTTTTTTTGATTTGGCCAGATTACAAACCAAACATTGAATGCCATTATTAATCCTAACCACATTCCAATTCCTATAGCTGTATTTTTTCCTCCACCAGAACCTATTCCTAGTGTCATTGCTTGATGCACATATCCATTTAGATAAGCTAATAGTAAACCTGAAACAATTGTAAACAGTGCAGCCCATCTAAACCAAAATAATGCTGAAGGAGCTATAACTTTTCCAATTGCAGGTTTTTGTTCATCTGGAATTTTAGTCATATTAGGTATTTGAACAAAATTAAAATACCAAAGTAAACCAATCCACATAATACTTACAGTTACATGAACATATCTCAACAACCAGCTCCAAAATAGAACATCAAAATCAAATCCTCCATTACCAATATAAAGGCCTATAAATAATAATATTGCTATAGCTAATGATAGGTGAACTGTTTTAGATAATGATTGTAATATAGAAGTCATAATAATTATTTTATCTTATTTTTTTATAAAGATTAAGCAGTTTTTTTAAATTTTGTATCTAATAAAGGCTTTAAAAATTTACCAGTATAACTTTCCTTAACCTTTGCAACTTCCTCGGGTTTTCCTTCGGCGATAATATTACCACCTTTAACACCACCTTCTGGCCCCATATCTACAATATAGTCTGCTGTTTTAATAACATCTAAATTATGTTCAATTACCACTACAGAATTTCCTGTTGCAACAAAAGTATGTAATATTTCTAAAAGTTTTTTTATATCGTGTTGATGTAAACCAGTTGTTGGTTCATCCAAAATATACATTGTACGTCCAGTTGATCTTTTTGAGAGTTCTTTTGCTAATTTAATTCTCTGTGCTTCTCCACCTGATAGAGTAGTAGCTTGCTGACCTATTTTAATATATCCAAGACCAACTTTTTTTAATGTTAAAAGTTTACTTCTGATATTTGAAATATTTTCAAAATATTCACACCCCTCGTCAACTGTCATATTTAAAACATCTGCTATACTTTTATCTTTAAATTTAATTTCTAAAGTTTCTCTGTTATATCTAGTTCCTTTACACTCATCACAAGTTATATAAACATCTGGTAGAAAGTGCATTTCATATGTAATTACACCATCTCCTTCACAAGCTTCACATCTTCCGCCTTTTACATTAAAAGAAAATCTTCCTGGTTTATAGCCTCTACTTTTGGACTCTGGAAGATTTGTAAACCAATCTCTAATTGGTCCAAAAGCTCCAGTATAAGTTGCTGGATTTGATCTTGGAGTCCTGCCAATCGGTGATTGATCGATATCTATAACTTTGTCGATTAATTCTATTCCTTTAAAGCCCCTGAAAGGTTGAGGTAATTTTCTAGATTTATTATTATTTAATGTAAGATTTAATGCGTTATATAATGTTTGAAGTATTAATGTAGATTTACCGCTACCTGATACTCCAGTTACACATGTGAAACTTCCTAGTGGTATTTTCAAATTAACATTATTTAAGTTATTTCCTGATGCTCCATTAATTTCTAAAAATCTTCCATTTTTAGCAAGTCTTCTATTTTTAGGGATCTGTATAAAACTTTTATTAGACAAATATCTACCTGTAATACTTCCATCATTCTTTAAAATTTCTTCATAAGTTCCTTGTGCAACAATTTCACCACCTTTATTTCCAGCCTCGGGTCCTAAGTCTATTATATGATCAGCATTTTCCATTGTCTCTGTATCATGTTCAACAACGATTACTGTGTTACCTAAATCTCTTAATCTTTTAAGAGCATCTATTAGTTTGACGTTATCTTTTTGATGTAAGCCTATAGAAGGCTCATCTAATACATATAGGACTCCTGTTAAACCTGATCCAATTTGAGAAGCTAGCCTAATTCTTTGGGCTTCACCACCTGATAGTGTGCCAGATTCTCTTGATAGCGTTAAATAATCAAGACCGACGTTTAATAGAAAATCCAAACGCTCATTAATTTCTTTTAATATATGTTGTGCAATTTTGATTTGTCTTTTATCTAATTTTACTTCTAAAGATTTAAACCATTCTTTAGCATCAAAAATCGATTTTTCTGTAACTTCACTTATATTTAATTCATTAATTTTTACACATAAAGCTTCATCTTTTAATCGATAACCATTACATCTTTCACATTTAGTATCAGATTGATATTGCGAAATTTCTTCTCTTTTCCAGTCACTATCTGTTTCTAAATATCTTCTCTCTAAATTATTAACTACACCTTCAAATGTCTTTTTATGTGAATACTTCTCATATCCATCATCGTAAGAAAACTTAATTTCTTCATCATCTGATCCATATAATATTACATCTTTTATTTTTTTGGGAATTTTTGACCATCTGTCATCTAAAGAAAAACCATAATGTTTTGACAGAGATGCTAAAGTTTGTGCATAATACATTGATGTAGATTTTGCCCATGGCTCAATTGCTCCATCAGCAATAGTTTTTTTTTCATCTGGAACAACCAATTTAGGGTCTACATTTAGTTTTATTCCAATACCCTCACATTCTTCACATGCTCCATAAGGGCTATTAAATGAAAAAAGTCTTGGCTCTATTTCTTCAATTGTAAATCCACTCTCTGGACATGCAAACTTAGTTGAGAAAATTAATTTTTCAATCTTTCTATATTTTTTAGGCAGTGTTTCATTTTCGTACTCTACAAAAACCAATCCATTTGCTAAATTAACAGCTGTTTCAACACCTTCTGCTAATCTATTACCCAATGATGAGTTAATTATAATTCTGTCGACTAATACTGAAATATCATGTTTAAGTTTTTTATTTAACTCTGGAACACTGTCAATATCATATAATTGGTCATCAACTTTAATTTTTCTAAATCCTCTTTTTTTATATCCAAGTATATCTTTTTTGTATTCACCCTTACGCCCTCTTACGACTGGGGCATATAAATATATTGTAGATTTTTTTGGTAACTCTTTAATCTTATCAACAATTTGACTAATTGTTTGTGAAGTAATTGGCTTACCAGTAAATGGAGAGTAGGGTATTCCTGCTCTTGCATAAAGTACTCTCATGTAATCATATATCTCAGTAACAGTTGCAACAGTTGACCTTGGATTTTTGGAAGTATTTTTTTGTTCTATAGAGATCGCAGGACTTAAGCCTTCAATTAAATCTACATTTGGTTTTTTCATTTTATCTAAAAATTGTCTTGCATAAGCAGATAAACTTTCAACATATCGTCTTTGACCTTCTGCATAGACAGTATCGAATGCTAATGATGATTTTCCAGACCCAGATAGACCTGTTATTACAACAAATTTGTCTTTGGGAATCTCTAGTGAAATATTCTTTAAATTGTGCTCTTTTGCACCCTTAATAAGTATCTTTTTAAGCATAATTTTAGTTGCTTTAGATTAATAAAATTAATATTCAAGCCTATTAATGTTATAAATAACATTTCAAATATATAAATATTATGGCGGGAAGCTTAAATAAAGTACTTTTAATTGGTCGATTAGGCGCAGATCCAGAAATCAAACAAATGGTTAATGGCAAAAGTGTTGCAAGATTGAGTTTAGCCACAAGTCAATCATGGAAAGATAAAAATACTGGCGAAAAAAAAGAAAAAACTGAATGGCATAGAGTGGTTGTATTTAATGAGGGACTGGTAAATGTTGTGCAGCAATATTTAAAAAAAGGAGCACAAGTATACGTTGAAGGCCAAATAACAACTAGAAAATGGAAAGATGAACAATCTGGACAAGATAAATATTCTACAGAAATATTAATTCAAGGTTACAATTCTTCATTAACAATGTTAGGTGGAGGAAATCAAAATTCTATAGCATCACAAGACAACAAGCAAAGTTTCGATGATAGTTCAATGAATCAAAATGAATTGGACGATGATATCCCTTTTTAATTAAATGGAAAAAAACGAAGTAACCAAAGATCTTAATATCAAACCAATTTCAATGTATGATGAGATGAGTTCATCATACTTATCTTACGCAATGAGCGTAATTATAAGTAGAGCACTTCCTGATATCAGAGACGGTCTAAAACCTGTTCATAGAAGAATTTTATTTGCGATGCACAAAGGTGGTTTTGACTGGACAAAACAATTTAGAAAATCTGCAAGAATAGTTGGGGATGTAATTGGTAAATATCACCCACATGGCGACCAAGCTGTATATGATGCATTAGTAAGAATGGTGCAAGATTTTTCTATGAGTGTGCCATTAATTGATGGCCAAGGTAACTTTGGATCAATCGATGGTGATCCTCCTGCAGCAATGAGATACACGGAAACCAAACTTGCAAAAATTTCACAATTTTTAATTGATGATATAGATAAAAACACCGTTTCATTTAAAAGCAATTATGATGAGACAGAGCAAGAGCCAACAGTTTTGCCGGCACAATATCCAAACTTATTAGTAAATGGAGCGGGTGGTATAGCTGTTGGAATGGCAACAAGCATACCTCCTCACAACCTTGGAGAAGTAATTGATGGAACATTAGCTTTGATTAAAAATAAAGACATTAAAGTTAAAGAATTGATGAAACATATCCCCGGGCCTGATTTTCCAACTGGTGGAGTAATAATTGGAAAAGATATTATTAAGGAAGGTTATAAGACAGGAAGAGGCTCTTTCAAGATAAGAGGTGAAATAAATGTTGAAAATTTAAAAAATGGTAAAGATAGGCTTGTAATAACATCAATTCCATACCAGGTAAATAAGTCGAATTTGAACGAAAAAATTGCTGAATTGGTAAGAGATAAAAAAATAGAAGGTATAAGTGATATTAGAGATGAGTCAAATAGAGAGGGTATCAGGGTCGCAATAGATTTAAGAAGAAGTGTAGAGCCCGAAACAATTAAACGGCAACTTTATAAATATACTTCAATTGAAACTTCATTTGGTTTTAATTCATTAGCCATTGTAGATAACAAGCCAAAAACTTGTTCACTAAAAGACTTCTTGGAAAATTTCTTAAAATTTAGAGAAGATGTTGTAATTAAAAAAACAAAATATGATTTAAAAAAAGCAGAAGATCGAGTTCATGTATTACTTGGTTTATCTGTAAGTGTAGAGAATATTGACAAAATAATTAAAATAATAAGGTCATCAAAAAATCCAGAAGAAGCCAAAAATACATTAATTAAAACAAAATGGAAAATTTCAAAATCTACAAAATTAATTAAATTAGTTGATAGCAAAAATTATAAAGGTTCATACTCATTATCTGAAATTCAAGTTATATCTATATTAGAACTTAGATTACAAAAACTAACAGCTTTAGGAATAAATGAAATTGAAGAGGAAATAAAAAAACTTTCTGAATTGATAACTAAATTTAAAAAAATTATTAATTCAAAAAATGAACTTTTAAAAGTAATCAGCAATGAGTTATCTCAAATAAAAGAAAAATTCTCGTTTCCACGAAGAACTAGCATTATTGATGCTGTATTAAATTATAATATTGAAGAAACAATACAAAAAGAATCTGTAATAATTACAATAACATTACAAGGCTATATTAAAAGAGGTGCGT
Source organism: Pelagibacteraceae bacterium AG-470-G21 (assembly GCA_003211555.1). GTDB lineage: Bacteria > Pseudomonadota > Alphaproteobacteria > Pelagibacterales > Pelagibacteraceae > Pelagibacter. The sequence goes on along the minus strand of QCSH01000004.1, from coordinate 5,628 downwards.
TAAGCAATGTTAAACAACAAAAAAGAGGAGGAAAAGGAAAAGCAGGAATTAAAACTAGAGATGAAGATTCTGTTGTTCAAACTTTATCAGTTAATACTCATACATCAGTTCTTTTTTTCTCCACCGAAGGTTTGGCTTATAAAGTTAAAGCTTGGAAAATACCAGAAGGATCTGCTGCATCAAAGGGAAAATCATTATTCAATATTCTTCCATTAAAAAACCACCAATCTATCAGCTCTATTATGCCTTTTCCAGAGAGTGACGTTGATACTAAAGATATGCATATTATTTTTGCTACCAGCAATGGGAAAATAAGAAAAAATAATCTTGAAGACTTTACCTCAATAAATGCATCTGGAAAAATAGCAATGAAGCTTGATGGCAATGACAAAATTATTGGTGTAAAAATTTGTAGGGATGATCAAGATATTATATTAAGTACAAAACTTGGTAAATGTATCAGATTTGAGTCAAAAAAATTGAGAGTTTTTAAAGGTAGATCCTCAAAAGGGATTAGGGGGATAAATCTTGCAGAAAATGATACTATTGTATCACTGTCAATTATTGATCATGATGCAAATAAAAAAGCTAAAACCAAAGATCAAAAATCAGAAATAAAAGCAAAAGAAAAATATATTCTATCAATTACAGAAAATGGTTATGGTAAAAGAACATCTCATTATGATTATAGGGTTACAAATAGAGGTGGAAAAGGCATCATAGGCATTGTTAATTCTCAAAGAAATGGAAATGTTTCATCTTCATTCCCTGTTTTTGAAGGTGATCAAATACTAATCTCAACAAATAAAGGAAGAGTAATTAGAACTGCAGTTAAAGAAATAAGAATAGCTGGACGAAATACTCAAGGAGTAAGAATTATAAAACTTACAGGTGACGAGAAAGTTGTTTCTGCAATAAAATTAGATGATAATCTCATCTAATGAAAAATATTGCTATTTATCCAGGTACATTTGATCCAATAACATTCGGGCACATAGATGTTATAAGAAAATCACTTAAAATAGTAGATAAAGTAATTGTTGGCATCTCTGACGGAAATCAAAAAAATTTTTTATTTCCGATAAATGAAAGAGTAGAAATTATTAAAAGAGCTCTTTACAAGGATCTTAATTTAAAAAAAAATAAGGTTGAGGTTATTACATTTAATACTTTGACCACTGATTTATGTAAAAAATATAAATCTAATATCATATTAAGAGGCTTAAGAGCTGTATCTGACTTTGAGTATGAATTTCAATTAGCAGGAATGAATAGAAAACTTAATAATCAGGTTGAGACAATCTTTTTAATGTCAGATCTTGAAAATCAAATAATATCTTCAAGATTTGTAAAAGAAATTGCTCAACATAAAGGTGATTTAAAAAAATTTACAACAAAGAGTACAATAAAGTCTTTAAGGGAAATATATGAATAAAATTATCAATTTTTTAATTATTTTTTTTATTTTTTTATCAACAAATTTAATAGCAAAGGAGAATATTATGATTTTAAAATTAAAAGATGGGGACGTAAAAATAGAAATGTATCCAGATTCTGCACCTAATCATGTAAAACGAATTCAAGAATTAGCTAACTCGGGGCAATATGATAATGTTGTTTTTCACAGAGTTATTGATGGTTTCATGGCACAAACTGGAGATGTAAAATTTGGAAATTCATCTTCTAAAGATTTTGATTTAAGAAGAGCAGGTATGGGTGGTTCAAGTTTGCCAGATCTAAATCAAGAATTTAACGATCTTCCTCACGATAGAGGTACGGTATCTATGGCAAGGTCCTCAGATCCTAACAGTGCTAATAGTCAATTTTTTATTTGTTTTAAGCCAGCTCCTTTTTTAGATAGACAATATACAGTTTTTGGAAAAGTAATTGAAGGTATGGAATTCATAGATATGATTACAAAAGGTGACGGCGATAATGGAGCTGTATCAAACCCTGATAAAATTGTTAGCTTTAAATCAGAATAATTTAAAATGAATGTCATTAAAAGATTTCAATTTTAATGTTCATCATACTCAAAATTATGCAAGAGTAGGTGTTATAGAAACACATCGTGGTAATATTAATACCCCAGCATTCATGCCTGTTGGAACCCAAGCTACTGTAAAAGGAGTTTTTCTTGAGGATATAAAAAAAACAGGCAGTGAGATAATACTTTCAAACACGTATCATCTAATGATTAGACCAGGCATTGATAGAATTCAAAGTGTTGGTGGTTTACATGAGTTTATGAACTGTGATCTTCCAATTTTAACAGACTCTGGTGGTTTTCAAGTAATGTCATTATCAAAGTTAAATAAAATTGACAGAGAAAAAGGAGCAATATTTCAATCACATATTGATGGTAAAACTTTTATTTTAAGTCCAGAGGAAAGTATAAGAATACAAAAAGGATTAAATTCAGATATTGTAATGGTTATGGATGAATGTCCTAAAAATACCAAGGATTACGATAAAATACAAAAATCAATGGAGTTATCATCTGAATGGGCAAGACGATCTAAAGTTTCCTTTGGAACAAACAATCACAAAGGACTATTTGGAATTGTTCAGGGTGGTTTATTTAAGGATCTTAGAATTAAATCGTTAAACAACTTAATAGATATTGGATTTAATGGATATGCATTAGGAGGGCTAGCTGTAGGTGAAACTCAGATTGAAATGTTTGAAGTTTTAGATGGTATAAAAGATTTTATGCCCAAAGAAAAACCAAGATATTTAATGGGTGTAGGCACACCATCCGATATTCTAGGAGCAGTAAAACGAGGTATAGATATGTTTGATTGTGTTATGCCGACTAGATCTGGCAGAACAGGATTAGCGTTTACTTGGAACGGTCAAATTCAAATTCGAAATTCAAAATATAAAAATGACAATACTCCATTGGACAAAAATGTCTCAAAATTTAACTTAAATAAATACTCAAAAAAACTATCTAAATCATTTATTTAATACAAACGAAATGCTAGCTTCAATGATTCTAACCCTAAATAACATCAATTTTTATCAAGAATTAATGTTAAGTATAAGAGAAAATATAAAACTAGGGACTTTTGAAGAATTCCACGATAAGTACATCAATAAATTGTAAATTTTTAACATTGATTAATAAAAAAAAATCAATATAAAAATCTCCATAAATGTTGGGGCCCTTAGCTCAGTTGGTAGAGCAATTCCCTTTTAAGGAATGGGTCGATGGTTCGAGTCCATCAGGGCTCACCACTTATACAATCGGCGGATATTTAATTATTATTTCGTTAACCCAGTTAGTAATACTGTTAATTCGATTTGTCGAGGATGGATGAGTAGACATAAATTCTGGCGGTTCTTTACCCTTCTTAGCTTCTTTCATTCTTTCCCAAACTTTTATTGTCTCTCTAATGTCATAACCAGACAAAGATGAAAAAATTAATCCAAGGTAGTCTGCTTCACTTTCTTGCTTTCTATTAAATGGATTCATTATCCCTATTTGAGACAGTAGACCTACGGTATTCATACCTGTTGTTCTGTTTATCTGAGATACTTTACCTTTTGTTGCTATATCTAAAATAGCAGTTCCAGTATTTAACAGTACACCTCTACTAGCTCTTTCAACAGAGTGCTTTGCTACAGCATGCGCAATTTCATGACCCATTACAGCCGCTAAACCGTCTTCATTTTTAGTTATATCCAAAAGACCAGTATAAACTGCAATTTTACCTCCAGGCATACACCATGCATTTCTTACTTTTTTTTTATCAATAAGTATATATTCCCAATCAAAATTGCTCGTTGGATCTGGAATATTATTTCGATCGAAATATTCAGATATAGAATATTCAATTTTTGATCCAATATCTTTTATCTGATTTAATGTTTTAGTATCGTCACTTAAAGTTTCTTTTTCTTTAACTTGCTCATAGAGTTGAGCAGCTTTTGCATTAAGATTAGATTCGGGTATTAATTTTAACTGTTTTCTGTCAGTAATAGGAGCTGTGCCACATGCTGATAGTCCAAAAGACAAGCAACCACAACCAAATAAATGTATAAAATTTCTTCTATTCACTTTTTTTACTTAATATATTACACCTTTTTAGAAATATTAATATGATACTTAATAACAAAATTTTGGTATTCCTTTTTATATTGGCTATTATTTTTATATTATATTCAAGCTACAGTTAATTTATGGCAAAATTAAAAAGAAAAAGTATATCAATTCTTGGAAGACTTAGAAACTACTTCATAACAGGAATAGTTGTTTTGGTACCTATAGGTATTACTCTATATTTAACAAAATTTTTCATTTCTGTATCTTCAAGACTAATACCTAATGAGGTAAATCCAAATAGCTATTTGCCATTTGCGATACCTGGATTAGAAATTTTATTATCTGTTATTTTCATTACTATAATTGGTAGTTTATCACTTTCATTTATTGGAAAAAAAATCTTAAAAATTTTTAATGATATATTGAAGAGAATACCCATCTTAAGAACAATTTATTCTGCCATAGGTCAAATGACGGAAACTTTAGCACCGAAAAAGGGATCAAAGAAAAGTGTTGTGCTCGTCGAATATCCAAGAAAAGGTAGTTGGGCAGTAGGCTTTGCTACCAAAGAAAATGATGGTGAAATATCAAAAAAAACCAATACAGAACTAGTAAATGTATTTGTGCCAACTACACCAAATCCCACAAGTGGATTTTTATTAATGTTTCCTAAAAGTGAAATTATTTACTTAGATATGACATTTGAAGAAGCTTCTAAATTTATAGTTTCAGCAGGTACATCTGACCCAAAGAATATCTAAGAAACTTCATTAATTATTGACGCACGATCATAGAGTTTTAGTAATTTGTTGTATTTATTAAAATTATCTCCTTTCATTTCTAATTTTTTTACCTCAGTCTCAGCAAGCAAAAATAAATCCTCATTTAATATTGGATCAGCTAATCTAAAATTTTTAATACCACTTTGTTTAAATCCAAGTAGATCTCCATAGCCTCTTAATTTCATATCTTCATCTGAAATTACAAATCCATCATCAGAACTTTTAAGAATTTTTATCCTTTTCTTCGCATTTTCACTCAGAGAAGATTTAAACATTAATATACAGTAAGACTCCTTGCTTCCACGTCCAACACGACCTCTTAATTGATGTAATTGAGATAAGCCATACTTGTCTGCATTTTCTATGATAATCAAATTTGCATTTGGAAAATCAATTCCAACCTCAATAACAGTTGTTGAGACCAATATATCTAACTTTCTATCCAAGAAATTATTTAAAATTTCATTCCGTTCATCTTTATCAAGTGAACCATGAATTAAACCAATTCGACCTTTAAAATATTTTTCTAAATATTTATATTTACTTACTGCAGATTGTTGCTCAACTTTTTTGGACTCTTCTATTAATGGACAAACCCAAAAAATTTGGTTTTTCTGAGCAATTTCTTTTTTAGCAAAACTAATAATTTCGGATATTTTATCTTCCAACTTGCTGTACGTAATTATTTTTTTTCTATTTTTTGGCTTTTCTTTTATAAGTGTTAGGTCCATATCACCGTAAACTGTCATCATCATAGTTCTAGGTATTGGTGTAGCAGACATAACGAGCACATCGCAA
>QCSH01000003.1 GCA_003211555.1 Pelagibacteraceae bacterium AG-470-G21 | reverse complement strand
CCAGAAAGATCTAATTTTTTGCTCTTATAATTAAATGATTCTAATTTTACTTTAAAAACAGAAAACAAATTAATATCTACAGTCTTATTTATAGCAATTATCGAAGTAAAACTTATTATCGGTGTAAGCAAAACATAAATCATTAATTTTTTGAAAAGTCTTTTTTTTAAGAAAAGAAAAAAAGTTAAAAATAATGATATATTTAAAAATGTTATCAGGTAGGATCCTCTACTAAATGATAAAAAAATGATGATCAAATTAATCTGATTTATAAGAAATATTTTATTATCCCACCTAATTAAAAATAAATATAATAAACTTAGTAAAAAACCGTATATAAAAATTTGTATGTCCTCATTTCTAGTTGATGGAAGATATTTGTAGGAAAAATAAATATATTGTTCTCCCCAAGCTCCAGGCTGACCTCCATTAATCCATCCATAAGTTCCCAATAAACTAAAAATCAATGAAAGATAAATTAAACTTCTTGTAAAGAATTCTAATTTTATTTCATTTGTTAAATAAGATAACGCAGTAACTAAAAAAAAGTATATTGCAATTCTTAAGTCAAATAAGCTGCGATTATAATAAAAATCTATTAAAATAATTAATGATACCAGAAACAATGGTAAAAAAAATTTAATTTTAATAATATTTTTCTTGTTAAAGAAAATTGACCAAGCAATTAAAATTGAAAAAATTATAAAGATAAAATCGTGAAGAATTTCAAATTTATCATTTAAAAATTTAACTTGATTTATAAAGCAAAATAAAAAAAGTAATTTAAGAATAATTGTATCGATATCTTTTTTCTGTTTAAAATTACCTAACAATTTCACTACTTTTTATTGTAAAAATTTATTAAGATTAAAGTATAAACTATTGATAATATAAAAAAGTATTTTAATTCATAAAAAATTTGTAGAGATAAATTTATAGTCAGACCTAAATTATAGATAATAAAATATTTTAATACGTAGCTGTGAGATTTATTGTATAATTTTACAGGCTTTAAAAAATTATAATCAAATAATCTCTCCCAAGGATATTTACCATCTAACATCTTTCTTATAATTGTTAATGAACAATCCATAAAAGGATAGCATATTAATGTTATCATTATATCAATTCTATTAATCGATAAAAAATATAGAGAATATAGGCCTATTATATACCCCAGAAAAATACTACCACTGTCACCCATAAATATTTTTGCAGGCGGTTTGTTGAATATAAAAAATGCAATACTGATCGAAAATAAAACTATAGAAAGAAAGTAAAAAAAATTACCAATATCCAAATAGTAAAAATATAGTAAGCTGTTAAAAAAGTAAAAAATACAATAAAAAATTAAAAATCCATCCAAACCATCAATAAAATTAATTACATTTATTAAGTAAACCCAGTAAAAAACTAAAAAGAAAATTATTATTTTTAAAGGAAAGTATGTATTTAAAAATTCTGTGTTTATTAAAGGTACAGATAAACTAACCAATAAAAGCTGAACAAAAAATCTAATATTTGGATGTAAATTTTTTAAATCATCATAAAATGACATTAATGAAAAAAAAACCAAAACAAAGTTGAGTATATAAAATCTATTTGGATAATCTAATTTAATTAAACTTGATTTCTCTAAAAATAACAAAACAAGTAATGACAAAATATAAACAATAATAAAAGTTATCCCAGATCCAGTTATAACGTTACGATCGTGCATGTTATAATTTGTCGGCTCGTCAGAAATATTAATTGTTTCTGATATTTTTATATAAAATCTTAATAGAATTAATGTTGTTACAAATGTAAAAAAAAAGGTTAAACTCTCAAATATCATGAAAACTTTTATCACATATAGTATATATTAAAAATACTATTTCTATAGACTGACATGAGCAATAACAAAATTATAAGAATTTGGGGTGGGCTAGGAAATCAACTTTTTCAATATTCCTACGGAAAATTTTTAGAAGAAAAATTAAAGAAAGGAGTCTTATTTAATATCGAATGGTTTAATCAAAGTAATAAAAGAAGATTTATTCTTCAAGATATACTTAAATTTACAAATGAAACTAGTGAAAAAAAAATTAGTTTAATTCAAAAGGTTGCCAATTATAGGATGGAAAACACTTATAAATATTTAAGTAAAAAAAATTTTTATTTATTGCCAGAAACATTAATAGGTTATTGGCAGGACATTTTTTTTGCTAGATACTTAAAAATTAATGATTTCAAAGATAATTTCTTTATTCAAAGAGTCAAAAATTTGGAAAAAGATTATTATGTTCTTCATTTTAGAGGTGGTGATTTTTATAAAAGTAAAGACCACATCGTGCTAGATACAAACTATTATAAAAAAAGCTCTTCCTATTTTAGTGATAAAGTAATTTATTGTATCTCTGATGATCAAATAAAGCTGGATAAACTTTTAATTGATTTAAAATTGAGTAATACAATAAAATTAGACTTAAATGAATTAGATGCTTTTAGATTAATATATAATAGCAAGGGAGGTATCGCATCAAATTCAACTTTCTGTTGGTGGCCCATTTTTCTATCAAATAATAAGAATTGGGTTTTTTCTAAAATATGGTTAAAAAATAAATCTTTATTTGATGAAAATTTGTTCATAAAAAATACTCTTGTTCTATAATGTCTAAATACTCAATATTTATACCCGCTTATAATTCAACTGAATTTATTGAAAATTTTTGTAAAAATATAAAAAAACAAATTATAAAACCAGATCAAGTAATAATAGTTGATGATACAAAAAATTTACCGGATTTTGAAAAAAAAATAAGAGAAAACTTAAATTTTTTAGATTTAGAGAACAAAATAATTATAATAAAAAATAAAAAAAATATTAAACCCTCCCGTAGCTGGAACAATTGTTTAAATCTATTTTCAAATAAATTGATATTTAGAATGGATGTAGATGATATATGGGGAGAAGATCATACAAAAAAAATGCTAGATGAATACAATAGTAACAAAAACGTCGCTTTATTTTTACAAAAATTTCAATGTAATTTTTTTAAAAGAATCTTTTTTAATTATCAGTTCTTATTTACTAATCAAGGGTTACACTCAAGCTGCCTTTTTAATTTAAATGTTATTAAAGTTAAATATCCGATTATAGATTTACCCTTAGATGACCTATATCTTTATATAAAATTAAAATATATACTAAAAAAAAAAATTAAATTTGTTGATTTTTCAACATGTTTAATTAACATTGATCACTCAAACAGATGGTCATCTAATTCAAATAAATTAAAAACAGTGAATTTTGAAAAAAAATTGTATTATCTAGCTTTAAAAAAATTTTTAAATTTAAAAAAATTAAATTTTATTAATTTTATTAAAATTATAACAAAATTAAATATTTTTAAGTCTTTTTTTGTAGTTTGCAAAATACTATTTTATTACAAGAAATAATAATGAAAATATTGCTAGTTTCCAAAGAAATGTATCCTGATGATTCAACTGGACTAGCTATAGCAGCCAAATCACACTACGACATTCTAAAAAAGAAGGGATATACAATAAGAGTAGTTTCTAGGAATAAAAAAAAAAATGCAGATTTTAATCTTAATATTAAAAATTTACTTCATTTTATTTTTAATTTTATAAGTTTTAAAAAAAAAGCTAGAGAAATTATAAATAATTATAATCCTGATTTGATAATAGTTGAGAGCCTACAAACACTAATTTCAGAACTATTTTTAGTATCAAATCATAAAAAGAAAAAAATGATTCTTATTAGTCATGGTATTTCAATTTATCCGTATAAAATAAGTACAAAATATATATTTAGATTTTTAGTTTATCTCTTTTATTTACCATTTTTATTTATTTTGTTAAATAAAGTAGATCTTTTTTTTTCTTTAAATTGGACTAATAAATCAAATAGGCATTTAGATGAAAAAATTTTCAAATTATTAAAAAAAAATAAAATAGTAAATTATTTTAATACCTCTAGATTTGAAAAAAAAGGTAGCTTTAAAGATAAATCAGCTAATAAAATTCTCTCATGTTTTGGTTATATAGGTGAAATAAAAAACCAAAAAAACTTTCTTCACATAGCAGAGCATTTTAAAAAAGAAAATATATTGTTTAAAATTATTTATCAAAACTCCGATTATAATTATTTTAATAAATGTAAAAAAATGTGTAAAAAAAGAAATCTGAATAATGTTCAATTTATAGACGGAAAAAATATTGATATTGAAATGCTGATAAAAGAGTCATACTTAATAGTAAATACTTCAATAACTGAGGTTTTCCCTTTGACTTTAGTTGAAGGGATTAGTCTAAATATTCCATTTGTTTCTTACGATAAAGGAAATATCTCTTTTTTAAAAGGAGGATTGATTGCACAAAATAATTCTGAAATGATTAATAATATCGAATTGTTAATCAACAACGAATTTTTTTATGAGAGAATCTCAAAAGAGGGAGCCAACTTTTATCTTAATCATTTGAGTAACGATTTATTAGAAAAAAAGTTTAATTTATTAAAAATTTAATGATCACTAAACCAATTACTGCTCTATTACCCATTCATAAAAAAATCAACTTTTATAAATTTAAAAAATCTGTGAATAGTGTCATCTACAAACAATCGATTATTCCAAAAGAGTTTATTTTCATTATAGATGGACCAATAGATAAAAAAATAAATGAATATATAAAATTTTTAAAGAAAAAAATTAAGTACACCCATATACAAATTTTAAAATATACAACTAATAGAGGATTGGGCATTGTATTAAAAAATGGAGTGATTAAGGCAAAATATGATTTAATTTTAAGATGTGATTCTGATGATTTTTCAAAAAAGAATAGAGTAAAGTTATTGTATGAATTTCATCTTAACAATAAACATGTTTCAGTTATTGACTCAGCTATGAGTGAGAAAATAGGGAATGAAAGAAGGTCTAGGTTTATAGATAATAAAAAAAAAAATAGTCTAAATTTTTTTAAATTTAGAAATGCAATAAATCACCCAACTGTGTTGATGAAAAAAAAAGATATTTTAGATGTAGGAAATTACGAGAATGTGCCCTTTTTTGAAGATTATTATTTGTGGATTAAATTAAAAAAAAAAAACTTTATATTTGCTGGTATAAGTAAGACTTTAGTAAATACCAAAATAGATTTTAACTTTTACGAACGAAGATCAGGAAAAAAATATTTAAAGTATTATATTTCTTTCTTAAAAAAATGTTTAAAAATCAAATTTATAAGTAAATTTGAATTTTATTTATTGATAACAGTTAGATCATTAATTATTTTAAATAATAACAAATTAATAAATTATTTTTATAACAAGTTTATGAGAACAAGCATCTAGAAAATGCTAAATTTATGATTTACTTTAAAAAAAAGTGAAAACTGGTCTATTATACAAAACGAAATGTTGCTAAATATTGATCAATTAATTAAAAAATTAAGCTTCAAAATTAATGGTATCATTCACATTGGAGCCGGATCTGGTGCCGAATTAAGAGAATATAGGAAAACGAAAATAGATAATTTTCTGATGATCGAGCCAGATATTGATTCATATAGAAAACTAGTATTAAGAAAATATTATTATTCATTTTTCTTTAAAAAAAAAATCTTTACAGAAAATTGTTTAATTACTGATAAAACTAAAAATGATGTACCATTTCGGTTAATGAATGTTAAGGATTGTAATTCAATATTTGATTTGCACTTGCACAAAAAAATTTACCCAAAAATTCATGTTAAAAAGATAGTTAATCTGAAGTCAAAAACCTTAAACAGTCTTTTTGAGCAAAAATACAACATAACAAATTTTAATTTTATGAATATTGATATTCAAGGAGCAGAGCTATTAGCTTTCAAAGGAGCGGATGAAATTTTAGGAAAAATTAAAGGTATTTATACTGAAGTTAATTTTAAAGAATTATACAAAGATTGTGCTCTAATAGATCAAATAGATCAATACTTAAAACGTTTTAAATTTAAAAGAATTTATACTAATAATGAAATGCATAGTTCATGGGGTGATGCATTATATATCAAAGAGTAATTTTTTATAGGCAATCAAAAACACTTTTCAAAAGAAAATCCAAATTATTAATTTTACCTTCAATAAATTTTTTTTTATTATAATCATAAATTATAATTGAGGTTTTTTTTACGTCTTCTTTTAAAATCTTCATAAATCTTAAATTTTGATCTTCTGTAAATTTTCTATTTCTTGAGGGCACATAGCCAGTTAAAGTATTATTTTCATAATATAATATTTTATTACACTTTTCTTTTTTATAAATTCTATGAGCTAGTATTTGATTTTCTGTATAAAAATTTATTGCATTTGAATAATCAAAAACCTCATCAGAAAATATAGGGATTAAGTTATAATTTTCTGTTTTAAAAGTATTAAAATTTGTAAATATTACTTTATTTACACCAGCTAATGTTTTTGTAGCTTCAATAATTTTTTTACGCTCTTTACCGTAGTCTAAGTGGATTAAAAATTTTTGAGATAATGACATAAAATTTAGATTAAATATAAGAAATGTAAAAAAAATAACAAATTTATTTTTTGTAAAAACCATTTGTGATAGAAAAATTGAAAAAAATATATGGAGGCATAGTAGGCCTCTACTGTAATAACCGGTTACGTCAGGTACTGACGTAGCAACTAAATAGATTAAAAAAATTCCAACAAAAACAAATGCAAGAGTAAGATTAAAAATAAAAAGTATTTTAAATGAAATTCTATTAATGGTGATTTTTTTATTAAATATTATTAAATATAAAATTAAATTTAAAAACAAAATTAAAAAAAATAAAAAATAATTTATTTTACTTAAGGTTTTTATAGCTCCAATAATCCATAATTTAGGAATTTCATAATAAAGTATTTTAAATGGTGTAAAAAAGTATTTTTGAACATTTATTAAAAAATCTTCTTCATTAAATCCATACTTTATTAAATTTGCCTCTGAGTAAAGTGAAACAAATTTTTGAAAAAAATAAAATAGTAAAACAAAAATTATAGAAAAAAATAAAATTTTAATTACTTTATAAAATAAATCTTTAATACTATAAGAGAAAATATTATTCAAATAGCAATATACAAAAATATTTATTGGAACTAGTGAAAAGGATATTTCATACGACAAAAATGACATAGTTAAAAAAATAATGCTAATTAAAGTGTTAGTTAAACCTTTATTTTTTGATAAAAAATATAATGATAAAGACCAAAAAAAAATCGAGATTGTACTTAAACCTTGTATGATTGGCGAAAACAAAAAAGCGCTACTTATTGACGGGAATAGAAAGAAAAAAAAAAATATTAAGCCAAACTTTATATTAATAATTCGCGCGAAACTTAAATATAAAATAAGTGACGAAATTAACCATATAAATATATTTATAAGATAATAAATTCCTAACTTTTCACTTTCTATAATTGACAATAAACTTAAATAGGTTAACCCAATTGGTCTGACTATATAGTATTCCTTTAATGTAATAAAATTTGTAAATAAATCGTTGCTATTTCTAAAACTACTTACAAACCAATAATCATCATAATAGAACTCGAACTGATCAAAATTAAAATTAAATAAAAAATAGAATAGAATAATAATAATAAGTATTATAGAATTTTTAATGTTAAGAATGTTAAACATGTTTATCTTTTTTAGAGTGTGATATAAAATAAGCAATGCAAATAATCATATTAGGAGCTGGCATTTCAGCAATTTCTTTTGCATATTTCGTTCAAAATATTAAGAAAATCAAGAAAATTTATATCTTAGAAAAAGATAAGAAGCCGGGAGGATTGTTAAGATCATTTAAATTTCTAAATAATATTTCTTATGATGTTGGACCACATATAATATTTTCAAAGTATAAAGAAATATTAGATTTAAATAAAAATATATTAGGTGAAAATGTTGAACAATTTAGACGCTCAAACAAAATTTTATACGACAAAAAGTTCATTAAATATCCATTTGAAAATGAACTAAGCAAATTAAAGAAATCAGAAATTAGATATTGCATAAATAGTTTCATCAACAATCCATATGAAAAAATAAAACCAGAAAATATGAAGCAGTTCTTCCTGTCCTTTTTTGGCCAGGGTATAACAGATTTATATTTAGAGCCTTACAACAAAAAAATTTGGAAATTTGACCCGTCATTTTTAGATACGCAAATGGTTGAGAGAATACCACGTCCTCCAAAGGAAGATATTCTAAAAAGTGCAAAAGGAAAAAAAACCGAAGGATATAAACATCAATTATTTTTTTATTACCCAAAAAAAGGAGGGATACAAAGCCTTTTTGATTCTTATGTTAAAGAACTAAACAACAAAGTGGAAATTATAAATAATGTTAAAATAAAGAAAATATTAAAAAATAAAAAAAAATTTTTTGTAAAATCAAATATTAAAAAATTAAGTTGTGATAAGTTAATTTCAACAATACCGTTAAATGAAATATATAATATTTATAATTCTCCAAAAAAAATAAAAGAAATTTCAAAAGACTTAAAATTTAATTCAATATATATTTGTATGATACTAGTCAAAGGAGATTTCGTGGGGAATAACTTTGCATTTATGGTTCCTGAAAAAAATATAATTTTCCATAGAATTTCAAAACTAAATTTTTTTGGAAAAAACTATTCTGTTAAAAATCACACAGTCTTCCAGGCAGAAATTACATTTAGACATAATGATAGTATTGATAAATTACCTATTTCAAAAATAAAAGAAAAAATAAAAGCTGATTTAGTAAAAATAAAATTTGCTAACAAAATAAAAGATATAAAAAATATTGAGATAAAAAAATTTAAGTATGCTTATGTAATTTATGACTTAAATCATAGAAAAAACGTGGATAATTTATTAAAATTTTATATGAAAAAAGGCTTAAACTTTATAGGTAGGTGGGGGAGTTGGGAATATATGAATTCAGATCAAGTCATTTATCAATCTTCACAATTAGCAAAAAAAATTTTTAATATTCGATTAAAATGAAAAAAAAATATATCATCATTACAGGGGTTGCTGGGATGATAGGTTCTGAACTTTTAGAGCAAATTATTTATAAAAAAAATTATTTTATCTATGGCATGGATAATCTTGTTCTTGGAAAAAAAAAATTTATTAAAAAATTTGAAAAAAAAAAAAATTTCAAGTTTTTTAAAATAGATATTTCAAAAAAAATTCCAGATAAGATATTGAAAAAAATTAATAATAATATCTGTGAAATATGGCTTTTAGCTGCTAATTCTGACATAAATTTAGGAAATAAAAATGAAAAAATTGATTACGTAAATACATTCTTATCAACTAAAAATACTTTTGAAAGCTTGGAGTCAAAAATAAAAAGTCATACTAAAGTAATATTCACTTCATCATCAGCAATTTATGGTACGGTAAAAAAAAAAATTGATGAAAATTTTCTAACTTTTAGACCTGAGACAAATTATGGACTAATGAAACTATTCTGCGAAAATTATTTACTTTATAAATATTCAAAATTAAATTTTATGCTTAATATTTTCAGATTTCCCAATGTTGTTGGTAAAAATTTAACCCACGGAATAATTTATGATTTTTTAAAAAAAAAAAAATTGAAAAATAATGTTTTTCAGGTTTTAGGTAATGGAAATCAACAGAAACCTTATTCATATTCTAAAGAAATTATAGATGCAATGTTATTTGTATCATCTTTAAATAAAAAACAAGTAATTGTAAATTTAGGTTATGGTGATAATGGCATCAAAGTGAAAAAAATTGTTAAATTGTTTTATAAATATTTTAATTTAAGTAAAGCTATTAAATATCAGAAAAAATTAAGAGGATGGGATGGGGATATACCCAAGTATTCTTACTCTACAAAAAAATTAAAAAAATTAGGTTATACTTTTAAGAAAGACTCATTAAATTCCTTAAAGACTTGCTTATCAAATATAAAATAGCATGCTAAATTTAGTTATCTTGGGAGGAGGAAAAGGTAAAAGATTAAAAAAATATTTTACTGGTTCTAAAATTTTACTAAAAGTTTTTAACAAATCTTTATTAGAGCTAAATTTTAATATATTTAAAAAAATTAATAAAAAATACTTAATAATTAACAAAAGTCAAATTGATATAATAGACTATTTAAAAAAAAAAAATATTTCTGGATTAAATATTTTAGAAGAAGATAGAAGATTAGATACTGGGGGCTGTTTATACCATTTAAAAAAAATTAAAAATTACAAAAAAAAAGTTTTTCTAATAATATATGGTGATTTATTAATTGATATTGATTATCAAAGATTTTATAAATTTTTTAAAAAAACTAACTCAAAGATTTCTTTAATTGTTCACCCAAATGATCATATACAAGATAGTGACACTCTCGAAGTTAAAGATAATGGATTTGTTGATAAATTTTTTTTTAAACCGCACAAAAATTTAAATAAAATATCAACATTAGCATTATCGGGAGTGTGTTTGATTAAAGGATCAATTTTATCAAATATAAAAAAGAAAAAATTAAAATTTAAGTCGATATTAAAAAAAAATAAAAAATATGTTTCTGCTTATGAAACAAGAGAATTTATTAAAGATATTGGAACACCAAAACGTGTTGAATGGGCCAGAAAATTTTTGTTAAGGAGAGACGTATCTAAAAAAAACTTTAAGAACCCCATTAAAACTATCTTTTTAGATAGAGATGGTGTTTTAAATAAAGAGAAAAAAGATGAAAAAGTTTCTGACCCTTTTAATTTTACAAAAGGTGCTTTGAGATCTCTTAAAGAAATTAACAAAAGAAATTATATTATAGTGATAATTACAAATCAACCTGGAGTAGCAAAAGGTTATATATCTGAGGAAAAGTTAAAAAAATTAAACAAAAATTATATTAATTTTTTATCAAGAAAAAAAATCATAATTCATTCTTTATTTTATTGTCCCCACCATCCTGAAAAAGGGTTTAAAGGAGAGATAAAAAAATATAAAATAAGATGTAACTGTAGAAAACCTCGAGTAGGACTGTTTAAAAAAGCTATTAAAAAATATAATATTGACCTTAGTAATTCTATTTTCATAGGCAACAGCAAAACAGACTATGAAGCATCAAAAAATATAAAAGTAAATTATTTGCATATATTTGGTAATTCAAAAGTAAGTTATATTGACAAAAAGTTTCAATTTTCTTCTTTTAATATTGCTATCAAAAGCTACTTTAAAAATTGACTTTTCTTATATCTTTTTTTGTTAAATATAAATTTCTTATGTATTGAGCAATTATATTCATTATAGAATGATGTATAGACTCTATCACACCATAATTTTTTGACGAACAATGTAAATTAATATTACTATTTTTTTTTGCATAACCACCATCAAATCCTGTAAAACTAATTGAATATATTCCTATTTTTTTCGCAGATTTAATTGCTTTTATAATATTTTTTGAATTTCCAGATGAAGAAATACAAATTAAAATATCACCTTTGTTTCCTTGCGCTATAATTTGATCAGAAAATACATCATCATATTTTTTATCATTTGATATTGCAGTTATTAATGGAATGTTTGAACATAAACTTAACAACCTTGGTTTAATTTTTTTTATAGACGAGAGTATTTTTTGATGATCGCAAGCGAAATGATTAGCTAATGCTGCTGATCCACCATTACCACAAACAAAAATTTTTTTTCCAAGTAAATATTTTTTGTTAATTATATTTATAATTCTATTAAGGTTAGTTGTAGACAAATTTTCGAATGTTTTATAATGTTCTTTAAAGTAGTCATTATAATATAAATTACTTTTATAGTACTTGATATTAGGAAATTTATTCATTACTAAATATCTAACATGATTATATCTAAAACACCAGTGAGGATAAGTTTTATTGGAGGTGGTTCAGATATTGTAAGAAAATCAATGAAAGTTCCAGGCCGAGTAATATCAACAACAATTAATAAATTTATTTATGTAATCATTAAGAAGAAGTTTGATAATATATTTAGGATTTCTTACTCAAAAAATGAAAACGTAAAAAATATAAATGAAATTGAGCATAATCACATTAGAGAAACATTAAAATTTAAAAAAATAAAAGAGGCACTAGAAGTTATTACAATTGCAGATATTCCAACATCAGGAAGTGGATTAGGGTCATCAAGCGCATTAACTGTCGGACTTATCAATGCTTTAAACTGTTATATTGGAAAAAAACAAACAAAATATCAAGTTGCAAAAGATGCATATCATATTGAACGAAATATTCTAAAAAAAAATATTGGATATCAAGATCATTTTAATGCTGCCTATGGAGGATTTAGAAAATATATATTTTACAAAAACAATAGCATTAAAAATTATAAAATATTAAACTCTAGTAAAAAAAAAGAATTACTTAAAAATATTGTAGTTTTCTACACAGGTATAAATAGATCTGCAGATAAAATTTTAAATAGAATTGATAAAAAGAACAAAAATAATTTAATTGATGATTTATCTAAATTATCAATTAAATTTGAAAATAATCTTAAAGATATGAATTTAAAATTATGTGGTGAAATCCTTGATAAAAGTTGGAGTTTAAAAAAACAATTATCTACAAATGTTTCAAATAATTTTATAGATACTATATATAAAAAAGGAAAAACGGCTGGAGCATATGGTGGAAAAATATTAGGTGCAGGAGGTGGAGGGTACTTTATATTTTTTTGTAAGAAATCAAAACAGCTAGAACTTAAAAAAAAACTCAAAAACTTAATTCCTATAAAATTTAGTTTTGAGGAACACGGAAGTAAAATTATATTTAATGATTAAACATGGAAGTTCAGTAACTGTTGCAATGATTACTTTAAATGAAGAGGCTTCAATAAGAAAGGTTGTTAATGATATTCGGAAAATAGATGAAAGAATAGAAATATTAATTGTCGACAGCAGTACAGATAATACTGCTAAAATAGCCCAAGAAATAGGAGTAAAAGTTATTAGACAATTTCCACCCAAGGGTTATGGTCCTGCAATGGATTTAGCTCTAAAATCATGCGATAGGGAGGTAATAATAACTATGGATTGTGATGATACGTACCCGACTGATGAAATTGAATTATTTTCTTCAAAAATTATAGAGGAAGATTATGATTTAGTAGAGGGTGATAGACTTGAAAAAAAACCAAAGAATATGCCTATTATAAATTATTTAGCCAATTACTTTTTTGCATTAATAGCTTCATTATTATTTTTCAAAAGAATAAGAGATTTACATAGTGGGATGAGGGCATATAGAAAGTCAATTATTACGTCACTTCCTTACAATCCAGATGGGGTTTCTCTCCCTGTTGAACTATTACTATGGCCGATAAGATTAAATTATAAAATATATTTTAAACCAATAAATTATAAAGAAAGAATTGGTGAAAGTAAATTGGAACCTTTGAAAGCTGCATATTGGACAGTTGTAAGAATTTTAAGAGCTAGATTTATTAAAATTAAAAAATGACAAGTTTCTTTTTATTAATTTAAATTAATAATTTATATGGAAAATATATTAGTAACTGGCGGTGCAGGATATATTGGAAGCAAAATTTGTTATGATTTAATAGATAAAGGTTTTAAAGTTGTAATAGTAGATAATTTAACTACAGGCCATAAAAAATTAATTAATAAAAATTGTGTATTTTATAAAGTCAATGTGGGGGATAAAAAATCTTTATTTAAAATTTTTGAAAAACATAATATTAATAAGGTAATTCATATGGCAGCATCATTAAGTGTAGAAGAGTCAATGATTAAACCAGAAAAATATTATCTTAATAATGTTTATAACACAAAAAAACTACTTGATGTTTGCGCTAAGTTTAAAATTAAAAAATTTGTTTTCTCTTCAACATGCGCAGTTTTTGGAGAACAAAAAAAAAAAGTTAAACCAAGTGATACTCCAAGCCCATCTAGTCATTACGGTCTAACTAAACTTTTATGTGAAAAATTAATTGAAAATTACTCAAAGAAAAATAATTTTTCTTATTTTATATTGAGGTATTTTAACGTTGTTGGTGCTGATTATAAGCTTAGAGTTGGGCCAATTAATAGATCGGGACAACTTTTTAAGAATTTATCAATATCAATTTTAAAAAAAAATAAAAAAATTAATATTTATGGTAAAAATTATAACACTAAAGATGGAACATGCATAAGAGATTATATAGATGTAAATGATTTATCCAATATACATATAAATTGTTTAAAAAAAATTTTAAATAAAAAGTCTCTGATAATAAATTGTGGATATGGCAAAGGACACTCTGTATTAGAGGTTATTAATTGTTTTGAAAACATATCTGGAAAAAAATACACAAAAAAGTTTAAAAACCCTCGAAAAGGTGATATAAGTGAGATAATTTGTTCCCCATCAAAAAATAAATATAATAAAATTATATTATCTAATAATTATAATATAAAAGACTCAATTAAATCGTCCTTAAAATGGGAAATTAAGATTAAAAATATGAATAGATATAAATAATGTTATATTAATTTACATATTATATTTAATAAAATAATTTAAATAATGAAAGTCGCTTTAATTTTTGGTATTACTGGTCAAGATGGGTCTTATTTAGCAAGGCTCTTATTAAAAAAAAGATATGTAGTTCATGGAGTAAAAAGAAGAAGTTCTTCACTGAATACAAAAAGAATTGATGATATTTATGTTGAACCATTCTCAAAAAACCAAAATTTTATACTTCATTACGGCGATATAACAGATGCTTTATCTACTACGAACCTAATTAACAAAATAAAACCTGATGAAATTTATAATTTAGCAGCTCAATCACACGTAGCAGTTTCTTTCGATGTTCCAGAATATACTGCAAATGCTGATGGGCTTGGTCCATTAAGAATATTAGAAACAATAAGAAATTCAAAAAAAAAAATGAAATTTTATCAAGCGGGCACTTCTGAAATGTTTGGTAAAGTTGATCAAATACCTCAGAATGAAAAAACAAATTTCCATCCTAGGAGCCCTTACGCTACTGCAAAATTATATGCACACTGGATAACTAAAAATTACAGGGATGCTTACGGAATATTCGCTTGTAATGGCATATTATTTAATCATGAAAGCCCTATTAGAGGTGAAACTTTTGTTACAAAAAAAATCGTGCAAGCACTAGTGAGAATAAAAAATAAAAAGCAAAAAAAATTATTTTTAGGAAATATTTATTCAAAAAGAGATTGGGGCCATGCCAAAGATTATGTTGAGGCAATGTGGCGAATTCTACAACAAAAATTCCCAGATGATTTTGTAATTTCATCAGACAAACAGTACACTATAAAACAATTTATAAATATAGTCTCAAAAAAACTTAACTTAAAGATCAAATGGATTGGTAAAGGTATTAAAGAAAAAGGCATAAATAGTGAGGGAAAAATAATTATTGAATGCAAAAGAAAATATTTTAGACCTTTGGAAGTTGATAACTTACTAGGAAATTCAAAAAAAGCTAGAAAAATTCTAAAGTGGAAGCCAAAATATAATATACATTCACTAGTTGATGAAATGATAGCTCATGAATTAGAGATGATTCATGAATAGTAAATCTAGAATTTTTTTAGCTGGTCATAAAGGATTGGTAGGATCCGCCATTTTAAGGTTACTGAAAAAAAAAAATTACAAAAATATTATAACTAAACCACATAATAAACTTGATTTATTAGACCAAAAAAAAACTTTTAATTTTCTCAAGAAAAATAAAATTAATGTTGTTATCATTGCAGCGGCAAAAGTTGGTGGTATTAAAGCTAATAATAATTTTAAGGCTGAATTTATATATAATAATTTACAGATACAAAATAACTTAATTCATGGATCCTATTTGGCCGGTATTAAAAATTTGTTATTTTTAGGATCAAGTTGCATATATCCAAAAAATTCCAAACAGCCAATGAAAGAAAGTTATTTGCTTACTAGCAGTCTTGAAAAAACTAATGAACCGTATTCTATAGCAAAAATAGCAGGAGTTAAAATGTGTGAAAGTTATAATTATCAATATAAAACTAAATATAAATGTTTAATGCCTACAAATACATTTGGACCCAATGATAATTATGATACTCAAGAATCTCATTTTATACCTGCTTTAATTAAAAAAATAATAATTGCAAAAAAATTAAATAAAAAAAATATATTATTATGGGGCACAGGAAAATGTAAAAGAGAAATTATTTATGTTGATGACATTGCCGAGGCAACAATTTTTTTTTTAAAGAGGAATACAAAAGATACATTTATAAATATTGGTTCTAATTACGAAATGACAATAGCTGGCTACGCAAACTTTATAAAAAAAATTATTTATCCAAAGTTAAAGATTAAATTTGATAATAATAAGTCTTTAGATGGAGTAAAAAGAAAGTTAATGGACTCTTCACTAGCAAGATCATATGGATGGAAACCAAAGCATGATCTAAACGATTCAATTATAAATTTGTATAAATCACTAAAAGATAAAAATTTTAATGACTTTAAAAAATCCTGATTTTAAGGCAATTATATTATTCTTCTTTCCAATTTCTTTAATTTTAGGATCTGCATTGGTCAATTTAACCTTAGTTGTTGGATCATTATTTTTAATTTATGAAAGCTATAAAAAGAAAATAGATTTTTTAAAAATTATATGGGTAAAATTTTTTTTTTTATTAATTATTTATCTGTGTTTAATTAGTTTTTTTGCTGAAGACTTTTTTTCTTCTTTGAGATCTAGTATTTCTTTAACAAGATTTATATTATTTAGCCTATTTATTTTTTTTTTTATCGTAGAAAAAAATTTTGAAAACCTTAAAAATTTTATTACATTATTATTAGTAATTGTCTGTATAGATGTAAATATACAATTTGTATTTGGATACGATATTTTTGGTTTTCCATCTGAGGGATATTCTGTAATAAATTATGATATATTGAGCCATTGGCAAAATGACAACATAAGTGTTGGTAGACTATCTGGACCTTTTAAGTCAGAATTGATACCTGGTGCTTTCATCTCAAGTTTATCACTCCCAGTAATATTTTATAAATTTAAAGTTTTAAAAACAGAGAATTTATTTGGCAAATTAAAAAATATACTCCTAGTTTGCTTATTTTTAGAATCCACAATAATTACTGGAGAACGATTGTCAACTTTACTGATTTTATCATGTATTTTTACTTCTATGATTATTTGTTTTAATTTAAAAAAAACAATATTTATTGTTACAATTTTATCATCTAGCTTATTTTTATTACCAATATCAGAAAATAATTTTTTAAAAAAAAGATGGGTAGAAGCTTATAATATTTTACTAAACGTAAATGAGTCTAGTTATGGAAGAATATATTCCTCTGCATATCATGTTTGGAAAGAAAATAAATTATTTGGAGTTGGATTAAAAAATTATAGAATTAATTGTCAAAAACTTTCAGACCCGAACCCAACTAGTCCTCACCCATTTTGTTCACCAACACACGCACATAATTTATATTTTGAGCTCTTATCAGAAACAGGTTTTATTGGAATTATTATTTATTTATCTTTTTACTTAAGTTTATTAATTTTTTTATTGAAAAATATTAAACATAAAAAAAATAAAGCCATTTACTACTTTGGTTTTGGAAGTTTATTTTATTTATTCTTTAAGTTATTACCTTTGCCAACTGGAAGCATCTTCTCAACTTGGAACGCTTCAATTTTCTGGTTTCATGTTGGAATTTCTTTAAGTTTTTTATGTAAAAGGTCTTATTTTTTAAATAAATAATTATTTACAATTAATAATTATTAACTATAAGTGACTTGCCTGGTGATTATTGCGAAAGGGTAATACCCGATCCCATTCCGAACTCGGAAGTCAAGCCTTTCTGCGCCAATGGTACTTAGTCTTAAGACTTGGAAGAGTAGGACGTTGCCAGGCTTATCCAAAATGAAACCATACGTCGTAATTACTGGAGGAGCGGGTTTTGTAGGTTCACACCTAATAGAATATTTAATTAAAAAAACAAATTTTAAAATAATTAGTTTAGATAATTATTCAACAGGTTCAAAAAAAAATCATATTAAATCAAAACAAGTTAAATATTTTAGAGGAAAAACATCTAATATTAAATTAATACTTAACAAATATAAAAATAAAATAAACTCTCTCTTTCATTTTGGAGAATTTTCAAGAATTTACCAGAGTTTCAAATATTTTAATGATTGCTATGAGTCAAATACCATTGGTAGCAAAGAAGTGTTTAAATTTTGTTTGGATAATAAAATAAAAATTATTTATTCTGCAACATCTGCAACACTTAGTAAAAATGATGAAAATAAAAACTTATCACCATATGCTTTTACAAAGTTTAATAATTTAGGACTATTAGAAAATTTGAAAAATTGGTTCAATTTAAAATTTGAAATAATATATTTTTACAATGTTTATGGTGAGAGACAGATTAAAAAAGGGAATATGGCTACCGTTATCGGAATCTTTGAGCATCAATACATGCAAAATAAACCACTGACACTTGTAAGGCCAGGTAATCAAACTAGGAGATTCACTCATATTAACGACACTGTAGAAATTTGCTATAAGGCTTGGAAATTAAATAAATGTAGACATTATAGCATAACCAACAAGAATTCTTACTCGATTAAAGATGTGGCAAAAATGTTTGATACAAAGATAAGATATTTGCCACCAAGAAAAGGAGAAAGATACGCATCAGCATTAACTAATATATCAAATAATAACAATGTAATCAGATATTATGGAAAAATAAATTTGAAAGATTATATAACTTCGTTTATTAAATCAAAAAAAAAAAATTTATGAAAATTGCAAGTTCATTAAAATCGCTTAAAAAAAGAGACTTAAATTCTAAACTAGTCAGAAGAAGAGGAAGAGTTTATATAATCAATAAAAAAAATCCTAAATTTAAAGCACGTCAAAAATAGTATGGATAATGAGAATCATAAAAATACATGGAATAGTTTTACCAAATTTGTACTATGGGGATCAATTGCCGTTGTGATTATATTAGTTTTAATGGCTTTATTTCTTTTGTAAGATGATTATTGGATCTGTATCTGAAAACTTAGATTTTGAAAAAAGAGTTGCAATAACTCCCGAAGTTGTAAAAAAATATAAATCTATCGGCTTAGATGTTAATTTAAGTAAAAATTATGCAATACATTTGGGTATAACTGATAAAGAATATGAACAAGAGGGAGCAAATATTTTTTCAAATAATGATCAAATAATCTCCAATTCTAATGCTATTTTGCAAATGAATATTTTAGAAGATGATAACTTATATAAGCTTAAGGGTAAACAAATCTTAATTGGTGTCTTAAATGCTTATAATAACGAAAAAAAATTAAAAGAATTAACATTAAAAAATATTAATTGTTTTTCGCTTGAACTCTTGCCTAGAATTACGAGAGCGCAGTCAATGGATATATTATCTTCACAAGCAAATTTAGCTGGTTATAAAGCTGTCATAGATTCTTTTGCATATTTTCAAAAAGCAATACCGATGATGATGACTGCAGCTGGGACAATTTCAGCAGCAAAAGTTTTAGTTGTTGGAGCAGGAGTTGCAGGTCTACAAGCAATTGCAACTGCAAAAAGAATGGGCTCAATTGTCTTTGCTACAGATGTGAGAATAGCTTCAAAAGAACAAGTTGAAAGTTTAGGTGGTAAATTCTTAATTGTTGAAGGATCTGAAAATTTGGAAACAGAGAGTGGTTATGCAAAAGAAACTTCATCCGATTTTAAAAAAAAACAAGAAGAATTATTAAAAGAAACTTTAAAAAAAGTTGATATAGTTATTTGCACAGCATTAATACCAGGAAAAAAAGCTCCAATAATAATAAAAAAAGATATGATAGAAATAATGCAAAGTGGTTCAGTGATATATGATCTGGCGGCCTCACAAGGTGGTAACTCTGAATTAACAAAAGTAAATCAAATAATTGATAGCAATGGAGTTAAAATAATGGGTGAAGCAAATATTTTAAATAAACTTCCAGTTTCTGCCTCCAATCTTTATGCAAAAAATATGTATAATTTTGTGAATAATTTATATGATAAAGATAATAAAAAATTTAAAATAAATCTTGAAGATGAGATAATTCAAAAGACTATGGTAAAATAATGGAAATAGACCCTTTTATATTTAGGTTAAGTATATTTATATTATCAATTTTTGTTGGTTATTATGTTGTATGGAGTGTAACGCCATCTTTGCATACACCTTTAATGTCTGTTACAAATGCTATTTCATCAGTTATAATTGTAGGAGCTATAATTGCAGCATTATCAGGATCCTCTGCTGGTAATATTTTTCAGATTTCAAATATCTTTGGTTTTCTTGCTATAATTTTGGCTGCAGTAAATATTTTTGGTGGATTTCTGGTAACCCAGAGAATGCTTCAGATGTATAAAAAGAAGAAAAAATAAGAGTATATGTCAGCTAATTTATCAGCATTGTTTTATCTTATCTCAGGTATTTTATTTATTTTAGCCTTAAGAGGCCTTTCATCTCCAGAAACTTCAAGACAAGGTAATTATTTTGGTATTGCAGGAATGGCAATAGCTATAATTGTAACTTTTCTATCGGTTGGAAATTTTGGCATAGGATTTATTTATGTGATTGTCTTTTTGTTGATTGGTGGTTCTATTGGTGCATTCATAGCATTTAGAATACCAATGACAGCAATGCCTGAATTAGTTGCTGGATTTCACAGCTTGGTTGGGCTTGCTGCTGTGTTTGTAGCAATTTCAGCTTTTTTAAAACCCGATGCATTTAATTTAGGAAGTTTAGGTAATATAAATTTAGCAAGTTTAATAGAAATGTCTCTAGGTGCTGCAATTGGTGCAATCACATTTTCTGGATCTATAATAGCTTTTCTCAAATTAAGAGGAATAATGTCAGGCGCACCAATTACATTTAAAGGTCAGCATTTCTTAAATTTAATACTAGGAATATCAATTTTGATTTTAATTTTTTATTTATGCAGATCGCAATCAAGTAGTTTATTTTGGGCTTTGGTTGCTATTTCATTTTTAGTAGGAGTTTTACTTATCATTCCGATTGGGGGAGCAGACATGCCAGTGGTAATTTCAATGCTAAATTCATACTCTGGATGGGCTGCTGCTGGTATAGGTTTCACCTTAGAAAATACTGCATTAATTATTACTGGGGCCTTGGTTGGTTCATCTGGAGCAATTCTTTCCTATATTATGTGCAAAGGTATGAATAGATCTTTTTTTAACGTAATACTTGGAGGTTGGGGTGCAACAGAGCAAACAAACTCAGATAAAACAAAGGAACAGAAACCTGTTAAAAATGGAAATGCTGATGACGCCGCGTTTTTAATGAAAAATGCTTCATCAGTGATTATTGTGCCAGGTTATGGAATGGCTGTTGCTCAAGCACAACATGCCTTAAGAGAAATGGTAGATGTATTGAAGAAAAATGGAGTTAAAGTATCTTATGCAATACACCCAGTTGCAGGAAGAATGCCTGGGCATATGAATGTATTACTAGCAGAAGCAAACGTTCCATATGATGAGGTTTTCGAATTAGAAGAAATTAATAATGATTTTGCAAATTGCGATGTAGCATATGTTATTGGAGCTAATGATGTAACTAATCCAGTAGCTAAATCTGACCCACAGAGCCCTATTTATGGGATGCCGGTTTTAGATGTTGAGAAAAGTAAATCAGTTTTATTTGTAAAACGAAGTTTATCCCCTGGTTATGCTGGTATAGATAATGACCTTTTTTATAGAGATAATACACTTATGCTTTTTGCTGATGCAAAAAAAATGACCGAGGAAATAGTAAAGAATTTGTAAGTTGACCAAAATATTCTGCGACATTGCTGATATTAAATTGATAAAAAAATTTAACAGAAAAAAAATTGTAAAGGGATTTACAACAAACCCCACTTTACTTAGAAAAGCTGGTGCTAAAAATTACTTAAATTATGCTAAAAAAATAATATCTATAACAAATAAACCAGTTTCTCTTGAAGTATTTGCAGATGAAGACTTGAGCATGATTGATCAGGGTAAAATTATAAGTAAAATTGGTAAAAATGTTTATGTAAAAGTCCCAGTTTGTAACTCCAAGGGAAAATTTACTGGAAGAGTAATTAAAGAATTAAATCAAAATGGCATTAAACTTAATATCACAGCTGTTTACAATATTGTTCAAATTAATAAAATTTTAGAAAATATCGATAAAAAAACAAAAGTCATAATATCAATTTTTGCTGGGAGGATGGCTGATGCTGGAAAGGATCCAATTCCAGTTTTTGTCAATAGTATTAAAAAAGCAAAAAACTATAAAAATCTGGATATACTCTGGGCAAGTACAAGAGAGCCCTATAATTATCTACAAGCTAAAAAACTAAATTGTGATATAATAACAGTTCCCCCAACAATAATAGAAAAGATACAAAAATTTGGCAAAACATACAATGAATTAACTTTAGACACTGTCAAAAACTTTCTTATAGATAGCAAGAAGTCAAAATTTACGATCTAAATTTTTTTTCTTCATTAATCATAATTTTAACTAGTTTTTTTATATCAACATTGGGCTGCCAATTTAATATTTTTTTAGCTTTTGTAGAGTCCCCGATTATTAATTTATAATCTTTTTTTCTTATAAATTTAGGATTAACTTTAATTATTGTCTTATTTTTTTTTGTAACAAATTTTCTCTCATCTTTATTTCCAATCCATTTGCCTTTAATATCAAGTTCTTTCAAACATAGATCTATAAAATTTTTTACAGAATAAGCTTTTCCATAAGATATTACAAAATCTTCCGGTTTTCTTTGTTGCATCATTTTCCACATAACTTCAACAAATTCTTTGGCATACCCCCAATCTCTTTTAGAATCTAAGTTACCAACTTCAATGAACTTTTGTTTTCCTTTTATAATTTTTACTAGTCCCTTAGTAATTTTTCTTGTAAGAAATTCTTCTCCCCTCAAAGGAGACTCATGGTTGAACAATATTCCTGAAACTGCGTATATATTATAATATTCTCTATAGTTTCCTGTTATCAAATGGGCAAATAATTTTGATATAGCATAGGGGTTTTTGGGATTATAAGAAGAGTTTTCATTTTGATAGATTGTTTTAGAACCTCCAAAGATTTCAGAGGTAGTTGCCTGATAAAATTTAATTTTTTTATTTTTTTTTTTAATATTTTCTAATATTCTAACTACTCCTATACCAGTATTATTAGCTGTATTTAAGGCGTTTTTAAATGATGTTGCTACAAATGAATGACCAGCAAGATTATAAAATTCATCAAATTTAAATTTCTCAAAAACTCTATCAATACTTTTTTTGTTATGTAAGTTTAATTGTGCATAGGTTATCTTCTTTTCAATATTTAACTTTTTCAATCTCCATTTATTAATTCTAGAAAGACTTTTAGTAGTTCCAATAATTTTGTAATTTTTTTTTAATAGAAGCTTAGCTAAGTATGCACCATCTTGACCGGATACTCCTGTTATTAAAGCTTTCTTCATTAATAATTTTAATACATGTTGGTTTTTTTATTTAATTTGGTTGCGGGGGACGGATTTGAACCGCCGACCTCAAGGTTATGAGCCTTGCGAGCTACCAGGCTGCTCCACCCCGCGATATTTAAATCCTATTTTTGAGTTTGTTTAATTTTTTTACTCTTTTTATATTTTCTTGAAGAATTCTTTTTTTCTTTTCAGACGGCTTTTCATAATTATTTTTTAATTTTATAATTTTAAAAAATCCATCTCTTTGAAGTTTTCTCTTTAAAACTCTCAAAGCTTGTTCAATATTATTATCTTTAACTTCTATTTTAATAACAACCTCCAAAAAAAATGTTAACTATCATCTTAGAATTTGTTTGTCCATATTTTTAAATATTTATTTACAAAGCCTTTTTTAACTGAATTTTTTTTTCTCTTTCAAGCTTTTTATTTGCTTTTTCAATGCTTTTTAAAAGTTCAATTTGGGAAAATAATCCCATTGCAACAGGGTCTTTAGCATTTAAGTTATTATAATTCCAATAACTTTTATTTCTAATTGATGACACAGAATTTTTTGTTATGCCTACTAATTTTGCTATTTGAGAGTCCTTAAGAACCGGATGTTGTTTTATCAACCACAAAGCAGAGTCTGGTTTATCTTGCCTCTTTGAAAGAGGTATATATTTTTTTATTTTTTTTTCACTAGTTTTAATTTCTACTTCTCTGTCTATTATATTTAAAGGTCTATGTTTATCCTTAGTAGATAAATCAATTTCATCTTTAGTAAGCTGACCTGATATAATTGGATTATAACCAACAATTCCATTTGCTACTTCCCCATCAGCTATACCCTGAATTTCAACCTCATGCAATTTGCAGAAATCAGCGATTTGTTTAAAAGTTAAAGAAGTATTTTCAACAAGCCAAACTGCAGTCGCCATTGGCATCAAAGGAGCTTTTGACATTATTTTTTCTCTTCAGATCTAAAATTCTGAAATTTCTTGTTAAACTTACTTATTCTTCCTTTGTCTAATATTTTTTGCTTACCGCCAGTCCAAGCTGCATGCGATTTAGGATCAATCTCAAGTTTTAAAATTTCGTTTTCAGAACCCCAGGTTGATTTTGTTTCAAATTGGGTTCCATCTGTCATCTCAACTTTAATAGTATGATAATTTGGATGTAAATTTTTTTTCATGTGCTGCCTTATAACTATATTTTTTTCAAAGACAATTAAAACTTATCAAGTCTTTTCATCATTTTTTCATATATATTGGGGTTTGCAGCTCTAATTTTTATATTATTCTTTTTAAACTGGAAAATATTATTTACTTTTCCACCCGCTTCTTCAACAATTAATTTTCCTGCAGCAACATCCCATATATTAATTTTATTATGGAAATAACCATCTAGTCTACCGCATCCTAAATAGGCTAAATCTAAAGCAGCACATCCGGTATTTCTCATACTTAATTTAGGGTATATTGACTTAACTCCCGTATTATTTGAGGCAAATAAACACTCACCTAAATCTGTTTTTTTTGAAACTCTGACTCTGTTATTATTCAAATACGAACCATTATTTTTTTCAGCATAAAAAAGTTCATTTTTGATTGGGTCAAAAATTATACCAGATATAATTTCCTCATCTCTTTGTAAAGCTAAAGATATCGCGAAATGTGGAATACCATGCATAAAATTTGTTGTTCCATCTATTGGATCTATAATCCAAAATATATCTTTGTTATCGTTTTTTATTAAACCTGCCTCCTCTGTTACAAAAGAATATTTTTTCTTATTCTTGCTAAGTTCATCAATTAATAAATTTTCAACTCTCTTATCTGTTTTAGTAACAAAATCTTCTGGACCTTTTTTAGATACTTGTAAATTCTCTATCTCACCAAAATCTCTAATAATAATTTTAGAGGCTTTTTCGCACGCTCTAATCATTAAATTAAGATTTGGTGAAATTGAATTCATTTAGTTTTTTTTTACATACTCCATTGTTCTTGTATCTACAATTACTTCATCCCCTTTTTCTATAAAGGGCGGTACTTGTATATTGAGGCCATTATCAAGTCTTGCTGGTTTATATGAAGAAGAAACCGTTTGACCTTTTAAAGCTGCATCAGTTACGTCTATTATGCATGTTATTAGGTTTGGCAAAGTTATATTTAGTGGATTGTTATCGTGAAAATTTATAGTTACTTCTAAGTTTTCATAAAGCATTTTACCTTTTTCTCCAACTAAATTAGTAGTTAACTGAATTTGCTCAAAAGTTTTATTGTTAATAAAATGATAATTGTTTTCATCATTATATAAAAAACTGTATTTTATTTCTTCAAGCATAGCTTTCTCTACTGTTTCACTTGATCTAAATCTTTCATTTAATTTAGTACTTTTATTAAGACTTTTCATTTCAACTTGTGCAAATGCTCCACCTTTTCCTGGTTTTACATGATTTGTTTTAAGAACTTCCCAAAGATCTTCTTTGTATTCTAATATCATTCCAACTCTTATCTCTGTTGCATTTATTTTCATTTTAAGTTTTTTATCGCTTGGTATGGTTTAAGTTTTTTATTATTCCAAATGTAGCTTGAGATAGCTAAAAAATCTGCTTTATTCAATAATAGATTTTTATAATTTTTCTCATTTATACCACCAATTGCTACTACTGGTAAATTAATTGACTTTTTAATTTTTTTTAAAGTTTTGATCTTTGCTTTATAAATGACTTTTTTCGTCCTAGTCTTGTAGAACGCTCCCAAAGCAATGTAATTTGCACCGTTTATTTGGGCTTTTTTTGCTAATTTAAATGAATTATGACAGGTAACTCCAATTATTTTGTTATTTAAAATTTTTTTTGCATTTATAATATTCATATCTTTTTGTCCTAGATGACAACCATCGGCATTTACTTTTATAGCAAGATGTGGATTATCATTTATAATAAATTTTACTTTATTTTTTTTACATATTTTTAATATCTTTTTTGCAACTATGACCTTTTTTTTAATAGTTTCATTTTTAAGTCTTAGCTGAAAAAATTTTACTTTTTTTGATTTCAAAACTAAATTTAAAATATTATAAAACGAATTATTTATAATTTTATTTGGTGATATTAAATAAACAAATTTTTTATTATGAATTTTCAAGATTTTCGGACCATTTCCCTTTTGCAGCTAAAGTACACATTTTAGCTCTATGATCAAATATTTCCTGTGTTCCAATTGTATTATTTATATCTTTAGACCAAAATTTTAGAGCACTTTGTTGTAGAGCTCTTCCATAGGAGTAAGTCATTATAAAGTCGGTATTATTTTTAATATTTATTTGATTTAGGTTTGCTGTTGCCTCTATTTCTGTTTGACCACCTGAGAGAAAAGCAATTCCTGGAACAGATGAAGGCACATTATTTTTTAAACACTCTAAGGTAAGTTCTGCTACATCTTCTTTAGAGATTTTTTCATCAGAACTTGCCCCTGGTAGTATCATATTTGGTTTTAAAATTGTTCCTGATAAATTAACATTATTTAATTCTAATTCTTCATAACATTTTTTTATTACTTCAGATGTTTTGTTAAAGCAATCTTTCGCTGAGTGATTGCCATCCATTAAGACTTCAGGTTCAATAATAGGAACCATTCCTGTTTCTTGAACTAATGCAGCATATCTGGCTAATGCATGAGCATTGGCTGAAATTGATAGATCGCTAGGATATTTATCAGATATTAAGTAGACACCCCTCCATTTTGTAAATCTTGCTCCAAGATTATAATAATCTTTAAGTCTTTCTCTTAAACCATCTAAACCTTCTGTAACTTTTTCTTGTTTGGATCCCGCCAATACTTTAGCCCCAGTATCTACTTTAATTCCAGTCAATGCTCCTTTTGAGTTTATTAGTTCAGGTATAGTTTTTCCAGTGGTTGTTTTTTGCCTTATTGTTTCATCATATAATATTACTCCACCAATACATTCCTTCATTGATAGAGACGAAAAAAGAGTTTGTCTAAAAAGTAATCTACTATTTTCGTTAGAGTTGACTTTTACTGAATCCAATCTCTTTGTCATTGTTGCTGTACTTTCATCTGCAGCAAGAATGCCTTTACCATTTGATATAATTTGAAGAGCAATTTTGTTCAATTCAGACATTTAACTTAAAGCTTTTATACCAGGGAGATTTTTGCCTTCAAGAAATTCTAAAAATGCTCCACCTGCAGTTGAAACAAAGTTGAATTTGCTCTTAATATTTAGAGAATTAATAAGTGCTACAGTATCTCCCCCTCCAACAACTGAAAAAATCTTGTCACCTTTATTTGCTATATAATTTGCTACTTGAGAGCTGCCAAATGAGAAATTCTCATTTTCAAAGTAACCCAAAGGCCCATTCCACAATATAGTTGAGGAATTATCAATTATTTTTTTTATCTCAACCAGTGTTTTTGGTCCGACATCTAGTATCATATCGTCATCTTCAATATTTACAAATTCTTTTTCAACAGATTTATCATTTAAATTTTTTCCAACTTTAACATCTTTGGGAAAAAAAATTTTACATTTATTACTTTCAGCATGTGAAAATATTTCATTTATTATCTTCCCAATATTTTTTTCATATACTGAGTTTCCTATTTTTAAACCTTTATATTTAAATATGTTATTTGCCATAGCGCCTACTATTATTATATTATTAAATCTTGGTATTAGATTTTTTATTATATTTATTTTTGACGAAATTTTAGATCCTCCAATTATACATGTTATTGGCTTTTTTATTTCTGATGTTATTTTTTTGAGGGCATTAACCTCTGCATTAATTTGAATACCACTATAAGAATTTATATATTTCGTTATCTTTGATACAGAAGCATGATCTCTATGTGAACATGAGAATGCATCGTTAACATATATTTCACCAAAACTAGCTAACTTTTCTGAAAATTTATCATCATTAGCCTCTTCCTCAGGGTAAAATCTTATATTTTCCAGTAATACTAATCCATCAATTGAGTTTTTAAAAATGTCTTCTTTTTTTAAATTAAAAATATTTTCTTTTAGTAAAAAAACTTCTTTTTTTATCTTACTTTTTATACATAATGAGACTGGTTCAAGTGAAAGCTCTTTTACTATTTTACCACTAGGTCTGCCAACATGTGATATTATAATTACTTTTGCTTCTTTTTTTATCAAAAAATTTAATGTAGGTATAACTTTATCAATTCTGTTAGTATCTATTATTTTACCATTTGTTATTGGAACGTTTAAATCAAGTCTTAGAATTATATTTTTGTTTTTAATATTACCTAAACTCTCAATGGATTTCATTATTTGATCTTGGTCAAATACTTGGCAATATCACACATTCTGTTAGAGAAGCCCCATTCGTTATCATACCATGCTGAAATTTTTCCCATTTTATTACCTATTACATTAGTTAGAGAAGCATCTATGATTGCAGATGCCTTATTATGATTAAAGTCAACTGAAACCAGTTTTTCATTTGTGACATTCAAAATATTTTTTAGACTTTTCGTAGATGCTTTTGATAAAGAGTTGTTTAATTTTTTTACTGAAATATTTTTTTTAACATTAAATACAAATTCTATTAAAGAAACATTTGGTGTGGGCACTCTCATTGCAATGCCTTCAAGTTTTCCTTTCAATGAAGGTATAATTTCTCCTATTGCTTTTGATGCACCTGTAGATGTTGGAACTATTGATTGATTTGCAGATCTTGCTCTTCTAATATCTTTGTGAGAATTATCTAATATTCTTTGATCGCTTGTATAAGCATGTATAGTTGTCATAAATCCATTAAGAATTATAAAATTTTTATTAATAACTTCAGCAATTGGAGCTAGACAATTGGTGGTGCAAGATGCTGCAGAAATGACTTTATCATTTTTATTTATATTTTTATGATTTACTCCAAAAACTATTGTTTTATCTGCCAATTTACACGGTGCTGATACTATAACTTTTTTCACTCCATTTTTTAAATGTGGTAGCAATTTATCTCTTGAATTAAATTTTCCTGTGCATTCAAAAACATAATCAACATCGTATTTTTTCCATTTAATGTCATTAATATTGGTATGCTGTGTATATGACACCTTATCTTTATTTATCTTTATGAAATTTTGACTTGATTTTATTTGATAATTAAATTTACCATGAATTGAGTCATACTTTAACAAATTTGAGCAAATTTCAGAGCTTGATCTATTATTAATATGTTTAATAATTATATTACCTTCATGATTTTCATAGATTGATCTAACGATCATTCTACCAATTCTTCCCATACCATTAATTCCAATTTTTATAGGCATTATTTAATATAAAACTTTATTTTTTTAGCAATTTTTTCACTACTCAGACCGAAATGATCGTAAACTTTTTTATATGGTGCGCTTTTGCCAAAGTCTTCAATCGAAAAAGTTAAACCTTTACGAATATACTTTTCCCAAGACATCTTTGATCCCGCCTCTATTGCAAAAATATTTTTACTTTCTCTTAAAATTTTATCTTTATAAATATTTCTTTGAGTATCAAAAATTTCTTGGCAAGGCATAGATATAACCTTTGAATATATTTTTTGTTTGGCTAATTTATGACTAGTCTCAATAGCAAGATTAACCTCAGATCCAGATGCTATGATTGTTAAATCTATTTTTTTTCGAGTTCTTAAGACTTCGTAAGCTCCCATAGAGCACATATTCTTTTTAGTAAAACTGTTTCTAATAGGTTTTAAATTTTGTCTGGTTAATGCTAATACACTGGGTGTTTTTTTACATTTTAAAGCTATATCCCAACATTCTATTGTTTCAGTTTGATCTGCGGGCCTTAAAACATTCAAATTTGGAATAGACCTTAAAGCAGCAAGTTGTTCTATCGGTTGATGAGTAGGTCCATCTTCTCCTAAACCTATGGAATCATGTGTCATTACATAGATTACCTTTTGTTTCATAATTGCAGATAGTCTTATTGAAGGTTTGCAATAGTCTGAAAATATTAAAAATGTACCTCCATAAGGAATAAAATTACTATGAAGAGCTAATCCATTCATAATTCCACTCATAGCATGCTCTCTCACTCCATAGTGAATATAATTACCATCAAAGTTTTTAGAGCTAATTATTTTATGTAATTTAGTTTTTGTATTATTAGATCCTGCTAAATCAGCAGAACCTCCTATTAATGTATTTCTCTCTTTTAATATTGTCGATAAAAACTCTTCAGAAGATTTTCTCGTTGCTAAAGTTTTTAATGTTTTTACTACTTCTTTTTTTTGTTTAATAACCGAAATTGAAAATTTATTATTTGAGATACTTTTAAATTTAATTTTATGTTTAATAAAATTTTTATTCCATACTGCTTCTTTTTTTAGTCCTTTTTTACCTATATTTCTCCATTCCTTTAAAATTTTTTGAGGTATTTTAAATGGCTCATGTCCCCAACCTAAATTTTTTCTAACTAATTTTATTTCATCTGTTCCAAGTGGACTTCCATGTGAAGATGCCTTCCCACTTTTGTTTGGTGATCCAAATCCTATTTTAGTTTTACACGAAATAACTGTTGGTTTTTTTGAATTTTGAGCTTTTTTTAATGCTGTGAAAACTTGCTTGTTATTGTGACCATTAATCAAAATATAATTCCATCCGTAGCTTTTAAATCTATTTTTATAATCGTCCGAAACAGCTAAACTTGTTGGGCCATCAATCGAAATAGAATTATTATCAAAAAGCATAATAAGATTTTTTAGCTTCAGGTGACCAGCCAGACTCATTGCTTCATGACTTATGCCTTCCATTAAACATCCATCACCAGCCAATACATAAGTTTTATGATTAATTAAATTTTTACCTAATTTTTTTTTCAAAACTTCTTCAGCAATTGCAAATCCAACTGAATTAGCAATTCCTTGACCAAGAGGACCAGTAGTTGTCTCAATTCCAGAGTTAGGATGATACTCAGGGTGACCAGCGCAAATTGAATTTAATTGTCTAAATTTTTTAATATCGTTAATTTTTATCTTTTCATATCCAGTAAGGTACAAAAGTGAGTAAAGTAACATTGAGCCATGTCCTGCTGATAAAACGAATCTGTCCCTATTAAGCCAGTTTGGATTTTTTGGATTAAATTTAAGGAAATATTTAAATAAAATTGTTGCAACATCTGCCATCCCCATAGGCATCCCTGGATGACCAGAATTAGCTTTTTGTACGGCATCCATTGACAGAAAACGAATAGCGTTTGATAAATTTTTTTCTTTGTTTTTCAAAAAGTATCCTATCTAGACTTAGGTGAATCAATTTATTAATATAGATATATATATGAAAAACATTCATGAAAAAGAAAAAAAATTAACAGATACTTTAAAAAAATTAAGAGAGATAAATATTCAGGATAGTAAAGAAACAGATGAAGTGGCTGTTTTGAGAGATCAAAAAAATCAATTAGAAATTGAAAAAAAACAGATAACAAAATCTCTTCAAACCTTAGAAGAAGAAAATTTAAAACTTAAAAGTCAAGTGAGTGAACTAAAAAAGGATTATGAAATTTCAAAAGGAAAAGAAAGTCAATTTAATGAAAAAATTGATGAATTAAATCAAGAAACAGATAGTTTGTTAGAAGAAATAGATAAATGGCAAATGTAAATATAAAATTTAATGGTAAAGAATATTTATTATCATGTGAAGATGGTCAAGAAGAACACTTAGAGGAATTATCTTTAAATTTCAATAAAAAATTCAATGATTTAAAATTCGATCTTGGAAACATAGGAGAAAATAAATTATTACTCATCTCTTCGATTAAAGTTATGGATGAGTACTTTGAAACTAAAAAAAAAGTAGAAATACAAAAAAAAGAGCTTCAAGATTTAAAAGAAAAATTTAAAGAATTAAAATCTTTAATTTATCAGTATAAAGAAAATAAAGAAAATGAGATTAAACAATTAGGTTCAGCCCAAGAAGAACTTATGAAAAATATTGAAAATCATAAAATTAGTTATGAAAATTTAATTGACAAGGTAACATTGGAAATCGAAGACTTTGTAAAGAAAAATAATTTAAATTCGTCTGTTTGATAAGTAATTCAGTGTCAAAAATTAAATTAAGAAAAAAAATTCTTAAAATAAGAAAAAAAAAATACTTTGAAATAAATCCAACTGTAAATCTAATAAAAAATATTTGTAATAAAATCAATTTTTCAAAAAAAAATATTGTTGGGGGATATTTTCCAATAAATTATGAATTTGATTGTTTACAAATATTAAAGTATTTTTATTCCAAGGGATATATTATTTCTTTGCCAATTATAAAAAAAAATTCTCAAATGGATTTTTACAAATGGGAAATTGATGATCCTTTAACTGTAAGCTCTCTCGGAATACCCCAGCCAATAAAGTTCAAAAAGGTATATCCAGACATATTATTTGTTCCAATAGTTGCCTTTGACAAACATAGGAATAGAATTGGTTATGGTGGTGGTTTTTATGATAGATATATAAAAAAAATTACTAAAATTAAAAAATTTCTAACAATTGGCCTGGCATTTTCACATCAAAAAGTTAATAAAATTCAAACAGAAAATTTTGATATGAAATTAGATTTAATTTTTACAGAAAAATTTATTCAAAAATGAAAATATTATTCTTAGGAGATATAGTAGGCGACTCAGGCTTTAAGTCTGTTAAAAATAATTTGCCAAACATAATTTCAAAAAAAAATATCGATTTTGTTTGTGTGAACGGAGAAAATGCAGCTTCTGAAGGAGTGGGTTTAACCGAGAATATTGCAAGCGAATTATATAATGTGGGAGTAGATGTTATTACTACAGGTAATCATGTGTGGGATCAGAAAGAAATTTTTGATTTTATTAAAACTGAAAATAAATTACTAAGACCAATTAATATGGATAGAAGCCTACCAGGTAATGGTTTTTCAGTATTTAATTCAAAAAAAAATCTGAAAGTTGGAGTGCTAAATCTAATGGGAAATGTTTTTATGAAAAAGTGTGATGATGTTTTTGAAATTGCTTCTGAATTTATATCTAAAAATGAAAGTAATAAAAATTACAATTTCTTAATTGTAGACTTCCATGGAGAAATTACTAGTGAAAAGATGGCTATAGGTAATTTATTTGATGGTCATGCAACTTTAGTAGCCGGTACTCATACACATGTACCTACAAATGATGCACGAGTATTAAAAAATGGAACTGCATACATTACAGACGCTGGAATGTGTGGAGATTATAATTCTGTAATTGGCATGGATGCAAAAAATTCACTAAATAGATTTTTAAAGAAGGAATCTATAAAGCACTTCCCAGCAAATGGAGAAGCGTCAATAAGTGGAGTAATAGTAGACTGTGACGTAAAAAATGGTCTTGCAAAAAATATTGAAAGCTTCATTTTTGGCGGGAGTTTAAAAAATATTAATTAATTATGGCTGGACATTCACACTGGGCGGGAATTAAGCACAAAAAAGGTAAAGCCGATAAACAAAGGTCAAAAATTTTTTCAAAGTTATCCAGAGAAATAACTGTAGCTGCAAAATTAGGAGACAAGAATCCAGATATGAATGCAAGACTAAGGTCAGCTATTCAAGCTGCTAGGTCAGCAAATATGCCTAAAGATAATATTGAAAGAGCAATTGAAAAATCATCTAATAATACTCAGTTAAATTTTGAAAATATAAGATATGAAGGATTTGGACCAAGCAAATCTGCTGTAATAGTTGAAACTTTAACAGACAATAAAAATAGAACTGCATCTAATATTAGAACAATTTTTTCAAAGAATGGTGGCTCATTAGGAACACAAGGCTCTGCATCTCACAATTTTCAAAGGACGGGAGTAATTAAAATACCATTTAACGAAATAGAGCAAGATAAAATGTTTGAATTAGCAACTGTTTCAGGTGCAAATGATTGTTCTTCAAATAATGATTTTCATGAAGTACATACAGATGTTGATGAAATATACGAGATAAAAAAAAATTTTGAAAAAACTATTTTAAATTTTTTATCAACTGAAATTGAATGGTTACCCACTAATAAAGTTTCACTTAAGGGTGACGAAAGGCAAAATATGATTAAGTTTTTAGAAACTTTAGAGGAAGACGATGATGTTCAAAATATTTTTACAAATGTTACTTTTGAGAATTAAATGATTATTGTAGGAATTGATCCTGGAATATCTGGTGCATTATGTTTTTTTTCAAATGGAAATGTAATTAATGTCATAGATATGCCTACGATGGCTGAAGGTAAAAAAAATAAAAAACAAGTTAATGGAAGACAGATATTCAATGAAATCCTTAATATTAAAAATACATTTGCAGGTCACAAGATAAATGTTGTGGTTGAACAAGTTTCAGCAATGCCTGGTCAAGGCGTAACTAGCATGTTTAACTTTGGACAGTCATTTGGTGTAATTAAAGGTATCTGCTCTGCTATGGAATTGCCAATTTTTTATGTAAGGCCTGCTAAATGGAAAAAATATTTTAACTTAATTAATGCAG
The DNA here is from genome assembly GCA_003211555.1 of Pelagibacteraceae bacterium AG-470-G21. Lineage (GTDB taxonomy): Bacteria > Pseudomonadota > Alphaproteobacteria > Pelagibacterales > Pelagibacteraceae > Pelagibacter. Next base: position 79,828 of record QCSH01000003.1, on the reverse strand, counting down.
AGAAAGATGCAAGCAGAACTAAAGCAATTGAAATGTTTCCTAAAATTTCTGAAAAGCTGTCTAGAAAAAAAGATAATAACAAAGCTGATGCCATTTTAATTGCAAAATATTTTGAAAACACTATAGAAAATAACATTTAATAGCTTTTAAAATTATTAAAGTCAAATTAATGACATATTTTAATGAGAAATGATTGAATGGAAGCAGATATCGCATCACAAAGTTTAGGTTTAGCCAGCAACACAGATTTCTCATTAATTAGTTTATTTCTAAGAGCAGACATTATTGTCAAGTCAGTTATAATAATACTAATAGCAAGTTCTATATATTCTTGGGCAATTATTTTTGAAAAAATAAAAATGTTTAGAAAAATAAACAAAAGTGCTGAAGAATTTGAGGAAAAGTTTTGGAAATCTAAATCTGCTGAAACATTTTATAATAGTCTTCCATCAAATATTGAAGATCCGATGGCAAAATTATTTAAAAGTTCAATGCAAACAGTTATGAAAACCAGATCTAAATCAAATATAGCAGAAAGACTAACAAGTGTTTTGGAGGTAAATATTGAAAAACAAATGGTAGTAGTTGAAAAGTATAATAGTTTTTTAGCCACAGTTGGATCTACAACTCCGTTTATCGGATTATTTGGAACTGTTTGGGGAATAATGAATTCATTTCAGTCAATTGCAATATCAAGAAATACAAGTTTAGCAATTGTAGCACCTGGAATAGCGGAAGCTTTATTTGCTACAGCTCTTGGTTTGCTGGCTGCAATTCCTGCCGTGATTGCTTATAATAAATTTAGTTTAGACTCACGAAAATATGCACAAAAGTTAGAAAATTTTTCAAAAAGATTCATATCGATTTTATAAATGGCATTTAAGCTTAAAAGTTCAAGAAATGATCCTATGAGTGAAATAAATGTAACACCATTTGTCGATGTTATGTTGGTTTTGCTAATAATATTTATGGTTACAGCACCCTTGCTAACTGTTGGTGTTCAGGTAGATTTGCCCGAAACATCAGCTGATACACTACCTGAGGAAAATGAGCCCTTAACATTAACAATTAATTCTAAAGGTGAAATTTTTATACAAGAAACTAAAGTTGAATTTAATAATTTGATAATAAAAATATTAGCAGTATCGAATAATAGAACAGACACTAGGATATATGTTAGAGGAGACAAAGCCATAAATTATGGAAGAGTTCTTGAAATTATGGGAATGCTTTCTGGATCTGGTTTTACAAAAGTAGCATTGATTTCTGAACCAAATAAGGAAAGATAATAATTATGTATCGAGGCCTAATTATCTCCTCAGGGTTTCATATAGCAATCGTAATGGTAAGTATAATGGCATTACCTTTTGTAGCAAAAAAACCTTTGGATATTCCACCTTTGGTTTCAGTTGAATTAATCCAAATCGCAGAGAAAACAAATATACCATATGCACCCAAAGCATCAAAGATTATAGAGAAAGTTAAACAAGAAAATGAAAAACTTTTATCTGAACAGGCACCTCCGAAAAAGGTAAAAAAGGATAAAAAAAAAGAAGTACAGACAGATAAGAAAAAAAATGAAATATCTAAGCTAGCATCGAAGAAAACACCAACTACTGAAACAAAAAAAGAAAAATTAAAAAAAGATAAATTAAACGCCGTTCCACTTCCCGATAAGGAGAAACAAAAAATTCAACCTAAAGAAGAAAAAAAACAAAAACCCTCAAAGGAAATTAGTGACGATAATATAAAAAAAATAGTTGAGACTAAAAAACCTATCCTAGATAAAAAAAAGGTTAAACAAACTTCAGAATTTGAAAAAAAAGAAAAATTTAATTTAAATGAAATTGCTGCATTAATTGACAAGAAAAAAGAAAATCTTTCTGAAACAAAAAAAGAGGTTGATAAAATTTCACAATCTACAGATGATACTATGGACTATTCAAAATTATCATTAAGTGAAGAAGATGCATTAAAAGCACAAATTTTTACATGTTGGAGTGTACCCATAGGCCTACCTTTTAGTGAAGACTTATTAGTAAGGGTCAAACTTCAATTAAAACCAGACGGGACTATTGAAAAACTTGAAATGTTGGATCACATAAAAATGAACACTCCAGGCAAAGAAAAATTTAGAACTTTGGCTGATAGTGTAAGAAGGGCAATTCAATTGTGTAATCCTCTTAAAGTTCCAACAAGTGGATATGAAAGATGGAAAAATATGATTTTAAATTTTGATGCTCGTGATATGCTTGGAGGGTAATGATTAGAAAATTTAATTTAATAATTTTAATAATTTTATTATCAATATCAAAAGCTAATTCTTTGATAGAGATTGACATTACAAGAGGTAACTTGGATCCTCTTCCAATAGCAGTCTCACCTTTATTTCAAGATGATAAGTCGAAAAAAAATTCTATAAATGAACTTAAAATTGAAAATATTGGTTCTCAAATTTCTTCTGTTGTAGAAAATAATTTGAAAACTTCCGGCTTATTTAATCCACTAAGTAATGAAGCTTTTCTTCAAAAACCTGATATTGCACATTTAAAACCCAGGTTTGAAGATTGGGCGTTAATAAAAGCTCAAGCTCTAATTACTGGAAAAGTAATTATTGAGAATAAAAAATTAAAAGTTGAGTTTAGACTGTGGGATATTCTTGCGGGAAGAGAAATGATGGCTTTAGCATTTACAACTGTTCCAAGCAATTGGAGAAGAGTAGGCCATATAATATCAGATAAAGTTTATGAGAGATTAACAGGGGAAAAAGGATATTTTGATACTAGAATTATATATGTATCTGAAGAAGGACCAAAAATAGAAAGAGTAAAAAAATTAGCTATTATGGATCAAGATGGTTTTAACACTAAATATTTAACGCTAGGAAATGAACTAGTTCTTACGCCTAGATTTAATCCCACTAGTCAAATGGTAACCTATCTTTCATATTTTAAAAATCTTCCAAGAGTTTATCTATTAGATATTGAAACTGGCACACAAGAAGTAGTTGGTGACTTTCCTGGAATGACATTTGCACCAAGATTTTCTCCAGATGGAAAAAAAATTATTATGAGTTTTGCAAAAGATGGAAACTCAGATATTTACACTATGGACTTGGAAAACAGAATTGTTCAAAGAATAACAAATCATCCATCAATTGATACTTCTCCATCATATTCTCCTGATAGCAAATATATTACTTTTAATTCAGACAGAAGTGGTTACCAACAAATTTATGTAATGAGGAGTGATGGCTCTAATGTAAAAAGAATTTCTTTTGGAAACGGTTTGTATGGCACGCCTGTTTGGTCACCAAGAGGAGATTTGATTGCATTTACAAAATTGCATAGAGGAAAATTTTATATTGGAGTGATGCGAACAGACGGTTCAGGGGAAAGATTGCTGACTGAAAACTATTACCAAGAAGCCCCATCATGGTCTCCAAATGGTAGGGTATTAATTTTCTATAGAGAGACAAAATCTAATGATAAAGGTGAGGGATTTACCGCTAAACTTTGGTCGATAGATCTTACTGGATATAATGAAAGACTTGTGCAAACTGAGACTGACGCTTCAGACCCATCTTGGTCATCTTTATTAAGTAATTAGGGACTTTTTATAAATTTTAAGTCAAATTAAGTTGATTTTTTTGCTTGAAACATCTAATGAGTTGTGAAAAAGTTCTAATAAATTATTAAGGAGCATTAATGAATTTTAGCAAATCTTTTAGAAATACTTTTCTAGTCATTTTATTAAGTTTAATCATATCTGCATGTGCAACGAAAAAAACTACCACAAAAATTGATGGACAGATGCAAAGCGACGTTTACACGGGTACAGATACTGTAAAGTATTTAGCTGAAGGTGTTCCAGACAGAGTATTTTTTGCAACCAATGAATCTATTCTAACGACTGCATCAAGAGACACATTGCGTAAACAGGCAAATTGGTTGAGAGAAAATAGTAGTATTAATGTTGTTGTTGAAGGGCACGCTGATGAAAGGGGTACAAGAGAATATAATCTAGCTTTAGGAGAAAGAAGAGCTAACGCAGCTAAAGATTATTTGATTACATATGGAATTTCAGCAGATAGAATATCAGTCATTAGTTATGGAAAAGAGAGACCAGTAGACTCTGGATCTAATCCACTTTCGTGGTCTAAGAACAGAAGATCAGTAACGGTAAAAGCTAACTAAGCTATTTGAAATATTTTAAAGACCCTAAGATTATTGATAATAATTATAGGGTCTTTTTTTTGCCATCATTATACTTAGAAATAATTTAATGATAAAAAAATTTCTACATGCATTAACTTATTTTACCACTTTTTTTATATTAACATTTTCTGCAGCTTCTGAGGAATTGAATACGAAAGAGATACTTGATATTATTCAAAAAGATTTAAGAACATTAGAAAGAGCGGTATATTCAGAATCGTTTCAAAAAAAATCTAGTAATAGTAATAGTTTGAGCGATAAAGAAACCGAAGATGCATTAACAAGACATTTACTCAAATTATCAGAAATTGAAAAACAATTTCAAAATTTAACTAATAAATTTGAAGAAATTAATTTTAAGATAGACAAATTATCCTCGAGACTTTCAAAAACACAGGCAGATAATCAGTTGAGGTTTGAAGAGTTAGAAATCAAATCTAATGTAGTTAAGAAAAATTTTGAAAGTGAAGAAAATTTAATAGCTAATGAAACTGATAATAAACAGGTAAAGCTTAAAAAAATTATGCCTGGAACGTCTCAACCGCAAGATTTAGGAACAATATCTTATAAAGATATGACTGATACAAATGATACACAAGTTTTGCAATCAGTTGAAACAACTCAGACAATTCTCACAGAAAACTTTGAAAATGAGGAGAAAATTTTACCAGACTCATCACCTATAGAACAATATGAATTTGCAACAAGCTTTTTAAAGGTTGGTGATTATAATATGGCAGAAAGAGCGTTTAGAGAATTTGTTGATACAAATCCTGATAATAAACTTTCTGGAAATGCACAATATTGGTATGCAGAAACATTTAGAATAAGACAGCTTTATACAGATGCTGCATCAGCTTATTTAGAAGGTTATCAAAAATATCCTAAAAGTGAAAAAGCTCCAATTAATCTTTTAAAGCTTGGTGTATCTTTAGTCCAAATAGGAGAGAAAGATCAAGGTTGTTTAATGATAGCTGGTGTAAAAAAACAATATCCTAATGCTACCCAGTCAGTACTTCAAAAAGCTAAATATGAAGAGAAAAAATTTGACTGTAGCAAGGAAAACTCATAACTTTTACTTAACTAAATTAAGGAAACCTTTTATAAAAAAAGCATATGAGGATTTTTCTAAGAAACTAGAAATTTTAAACTTAAAAAATAAAAAGATAATAGTTGCGGTATCAGGAGGTGCAGATAGCTTATCTCTTTTATTTTTGTCAAAATGCTATTCATTAAAAGAAAAAGTTAATTTACATACCGTTATTGTTGATCACAAACTTAGAGAAGGTTCTACCGCAGAGGCAAAAAAGCTAAAAAATTTATTAAAAAATAAATTTCAAATTAATTGCAAAATTTTGTCTAAAAAAAAGAACTATATTATTAATAATGTTCAATCTAAAGCAAGAGAATTAAGATACGAATTACTTACTAAAGAATGTAAAAAAAAGAACATAAGTCATATTTTGTTGGGCCATAATAAGGATGATGTAATTGAAAATTTTTTTATCAGACTATTAAGAGGTTCTGGGTTAAAAGGGCTTATCTCAATTGATAATATTAATACAGATTATAATGGTATAAAAATTATAAGACCTTTATTGTTTTTTTCAAAAAAAGATTTGTTAGAATTAAATAAAAAAACATATGATTATTTTATTGAAGACCCATCAAATTTTGATGACAAATTTTTGAGAAGCAGGGTAAGAAAAATTTTAAAAAATTTAGAAGAAGAGGGATTAAACTTTAATAAATTTAAATTAACGCTACAGAACTTATCTAAAAGTGAGAAAGTAGTTGATTATTATGTCAAACAAAACATCTCTGAAAATGTAAAATTTTTTAAGGGTAAGCAGAGAATAATATTAAATAAAGACTTTTTTGATAATCCAGATGAAATCGTTTTTCATAGTTTTACAAAAGTTATTCATCATTTGGGTTACAAAAAACATTACGCAAGAGGAAAAAAGATAATCAACCTGCTGAAATCTTTAAATTCGCTGAATAAAAGAGATAAATTTACTTTATCAGGATGTATAATTGAAAAAGTAAGCGATTCTGTTGTTATTTACAATGAAAAACGATAAATTTTTTATTAAATGAACAAAATGACACTTGTTAATTTATTAATAATTCTTAATTTAGTAGCTTATGAATTTTAAAAATCTTGCGATGTGGGGAGTGATCGTCATTCTTACCATAGGTCTTTATAACATGTTCAAGAATCCCCAAGGTTCTATATCTCAAAATAATAAAATGATTTTCTCTGAATTTTTGTCTGAAGTTGACAACGGAAGAGTTGTAAGAGTTGAAATACAAGGAAAAAATATAAAAGGTGTACTTTCAAATGGAGAACAATTCACTACTTACGCACCAGAAGATCCAAACTTAATTCAAAAACTAAGTGAAAAAGGTGTAAGCATTTCTGCAAGCCCGCTTGAAGAAAAAATGCCATCCTTGTTAGGTATATTACTTTCGTGGTTTCCAATGCTACTTTTAATTGCTGTTTGGATATTTTTTATGAGACAGATGCAAGGTGGCAAGGGTGGAGCAATGGGTTTTGGAAGATCAAAAGCAAAGATGATGAATGAAGTTAAAGGTAAAGTAACTTTTAATGATGTAGCTGGTGTAGAGGAGGCAAAAGAAGAAGTTGAAGAAGTAGTTGAATTTTTAAAAGACCCAAGAAAATTTAGTAGACTTGGAGGTAAAATTCCAAGAGGCTGTTTGTTAGTAGGTCCACCAGGAACAGGTAAAACTTTGCTTGCAAGAGCTATAGCTGGAGAGGCCGGTGTTCCGTTCTTTACGATTTCAGGTTCAGATTTTGTAGAAATGTTCGTTGGAGTTGGCGCATCAAGAGTTAGAGATATGTTTGAGCAAGGAAAAAAACATTCTCCATGTATTATTTTTATTGATGAAATAGATGCTGTTGGAAGAAGTAGAGGAGCTGGTCTTGGAGGAGGTAACGATGAAAGAGAGCAAACTTTAAATCAGCTACTTGTTGAAATGGATGGTTTTGATACAAACGAGGGTGTAATAATTATTGCTGCAACAAACAGGCCTGATGTATTAGATCCCGCTCTTTTAAGACCAGGTAGATTTGATAGACAAGTTGTAGTTTCAAATCCAGATTTATTAGGAAGAGAAAAAATATTAAAAGTTCATGCAAAAAAAATATCTATGGCTCCAGATGTAAATCTAAGAACTGTTGCAAGGGGTACTCCTGGATTCTCAGGTGCTGATTTAGCAAATTTAGTCAATGAAGCTGCTTTACTTGCTGCAAGAAAGAATAAAAGAATAGTAACATATCAAGAATTTGAAGAAGCTAAAGATAAAGTAATGATGGGATCTGAAAGAAGATCAATGGTTATGTCAGAAGAGGAAAAAAAACTAACAGCTTACCACGAAGCAGGACACGCAATTGTTACTATTAACGAAAAAGCTGCTTATCCAATTCACAAAGCAACTATAATTCCAAGAGGTAGAGCATTAGGAATGGTTATGCAACTCCCAGAAAGAGACGAAGTTTCTCAAACAAGAGAACAGTTACATGCTCAAATGGCAATTGCAATGGGCGGAAGAGTTGCTGAAGAATTAATATTTGGGGATGATAAAGTAACAACAGGTGCTTCTAGCGACATAGAGCAAGCAACAAAAAGAGCGAGAGCTATGGTAATGCGAGCAGGCTTGAGCAAAGAAATGGGCCCAGTTGCATATGGTGAAAATGAGGAAGAGGTATTTTTAGGCAGATCTGTTGCTAGACAACAGAACATGTCTGAGGAAACAGCAAGAAAGGTTGATAGCGAAATAAGAAAATTTGTTGATATGGGCTACGAGAGAGCTAGAAAAGTTTTAACAGAAAAGATAGATGATCTTCATAAGTTAGCTAAAGCATTGCTAACATATGAAACTTTAACAGGTTCTGAAATTGAGGATTTAATCAACAAAAACGTATACCCGCAAAGCAAAGAAGATTTGAAAGTTGAAGATGATGATCAAACCTCAGCTCTTGGATCAATGGGATTAAAACCAAAGATAGTGCACTAAGCATTAATGTATAAATATTACACAAGAGCGTGTAATTTTTATTACGGGGAAACATCTAAATCAAATATTAAAAAAAAAAAATCAATACCTTTAAATGGTAATAATTTAATTTCTTTCGATATGATAGAAATTATTAGTAGGAAGAAAAAGCGAAAAATTAATATTAAAGATATTAATAAACTTTCAAAAAACTTAAAAAAAAAAATTGTTAACGACATTAATATCCTTAAAACCAAAAAAAATTTAAAACAATTGGGTCTATCCAAAGTTCCAATCCTAATGGGTATAGTTAATCTAACCCCAGATAGCTTTTCAGATGGTGGCAATTACAACAATAAAAATTTAGCCTTAAAAAGAATACAAAATTTATTATCTAGCGGAGCTAAAATTATTGATATTGGTGGAGAGTCTACTAGACCGGGTGCTGATGATATTAATTATTTTAAGGAATGGAAAAGAATTGAACCAACACTAAAAAAACTTAAGAACAAAAATTGCTTAATTTCTATAGATACAAGAAAAAGTTTTGTGATGGCAAAAGCTTCAAATATAAAAGCCAATATTATAAATGATGTATCCGGCCTAAATTACGACCCCAATACAATCCAATTTTTAAAAAAAACAAAAAAAACATTCATCATCCATCATATGCTAGGAGAACCAAAAAATATGCAGTTAAAACCTTCCTATAAGAATATTCTGCTTGATATTTATGACTTCTTTGAAAATAAATTAAAATATTTGAGAAAAGAGGGCATTAAACATAATAATATTATACTAGATCCAGGCATAGGGTTTGGAAAAAATTTGAAACATAATATTACTCTTATAAAGAATATTTCTATTTTTCATTCTTTAGGTCTTCCTGTAATGTTGGGTGTATCTCGAAAGCGATTTATTAAGGATATTTCAAAAAATAATGACACAAAAGAAAGGATTGGGGGAACGGTATCTTCGTGTATTCAAGCGTATTTACATGGAGTCCAAATTTTAAGAGTTCATGATGTCAAAGAAATTAACCAAGCAATTAAAGTATTTAAAGAATTACAAAATTAATTATGTTTAAAAAATATTTCGGTACTGATGGCATAAGGGGAAGGGTTAATGGATCTAAAATAAATGGAGAAATGTTTTTTAAATTTGGTTTAGCTGCTGGAACATATTTCAAAAATATAAAAAAAAATAAACAAATTGCTATTATAGCTAAAGATACAAGACTATCTGGTTACACATTAGAACCGGCCTTAGTATCTGGATTAGCGTCTGCTGGTATGCATGTATATACTTTAGGGCCATTACCTACCAATGGTTTAGCGATGTTAACAAAAGAGATGAGAGCAAATATGGGCATAATGATAACTGCATCCCATAACCCATATTATGATAATGGATTAAAATTATTTGGACCAGATGGATTAAAATTGTCTGATAAAATTGAGAAGAGAATTGAAAAGTTAATTGATTTAAAAATTTCTAAAAATCTTTCTAGGCCTATTAAATTAGGTCGAGTTAAAAGACTAGAGAATGCTAATGAAAATTATATTAAAATTCTAAAAAAAAATTTTCCTTCATCATTTAGCCTAAAAGGAATAAAAATTGCTTTAGATTGTGCCAATGGTGCTGGATATAAGTCGGGTCCAAATTTATTTACTTCTTTAGGTGCAAAAGTATTTAAAACCGGAATCTCACCAAATGGATTAAATATTAATCTTAAATCTGGCTCTACCTATCCAAATAAAATTTGCCAAATTACAAAAAAATATAAAGCCCATATAGGCATTGCATTAGATGGTGATGCGGACAGAATTATAGTATGTGATGAAAAAGGAAAAATTGTAAACGGTGATAAAATTCTTGCAATGCTAGGAGAACGATGGAAGAGAAAAAAAATTTTGAAAGGCGGGGTTATTGGTACTTTAATGTCTAATTATGGATTAGAAAAATTTTTTAAAAAAAATAATATTAGATTTTTACGCTCAAATGTTGGAGATCGATATGTTAAGGAAAAAATGAAAAGAAATAAATTTAATCTAGGTGGAGAACAATCTGGTCATATAATTCTTGGAAAATTTGCAACTACAGGGGATGGATTGTTGGTAGCTTTAGAAATACTTTTCTCATTAAGAAAAATAAAGAAAACAAGTAAACTTTTTAATAATTTTAAACCCACTCCGCAAATATTAGAAAATGTGCAAGTTAAAGATAAATCTATTATCAACAGCTCAGCTTGTAAAAAGGCAATCACCAAAGCAAATAAAATTATGAAAAATAATGGTAGAATATTGGTAAGAAAATCTGGCACTGAACCAAAAATAAGAATTATGAGTGAGTCTGAAGACTCTAAGTTAAATAAGAAATGTGTTAATATAATTCGAAAATCTATTCAATAAATTGAAAATTAATTCTAAAATTCTTATTATCGCAGGTTCTGACTCTTCAGGTGGAGCAGGCATTCAAGCAGATATTAAATCAGTTACTTCTTTAGGCTCATATGCAATGACTGCAATAACAGCTGTTACAGCACAAAATACAACAGGTGTGAAGTCAATAAATTCAATACAAAGCAAAGAAATTTCAAACCAGATTGAATTTACATCAAAAGATATAATGCCAGACTCAGTGAAGATTGGAATGTTGCATTCTACATCGGTTATTAACGCAGTTTTAAAATCTATAAAAAAACTAAAATTAAAAAAAATAATATTAGACCCTGTTATGGTTGCTAAAGGAGGAACAAAACTAATAGACGATAAAGCAATTTTATTTTTAAAAAAATTTCTAATTAAAAATGTAGATTTAATCACGCCAAATATTCCCGAAGCAGAAATACTTACTGGAAGGAATATTAAATCTATTTTGGATATGAAAAATGCAGCTAAAATATTGTTAGATTTAGGTGCTAAAAATGTTTTAATTAAAGGTGGTCATTTAAATTCAAAAACTTTGAAAGATATTTTTGCAAATAAAAAAGAAATTGCAATTTTTACTAATAAAAAAATTAAAACAAAAAACACTCATGGAACTGGATGTACATTATCTAGTGCAATTGCAACATACTATGGGTGTGGAAAAACATTAAAGAAATCTTGTGACTTAGGTATTAGATATGTAAACAGTGCAATTAGAGCAAGACCAAACTTTGGAAATGGAAATGGACCAATAAACCATTTAAATAGTTTTACTATAAAGAAGAAATTTAGATGAAAAATGTAGTTGTTGTAGGTTCACAATGGGGAGACGAAGGAAAAGGGAAGATTGTTGATTGGTTATCTAGTGAAGCAGATGTGGTTGTTAGATTTCAGGGTGGCCACAATGCAGGACATACCCTAGTTATAGATGGGATAACATATAAATTAAGACTACTACCTTCAGGAATAGTAAGAAAAAATAAAATATCTATTATAGGAAATGGAGTTGTCGTCGATCCATTGGCACTTCTTGATGAAATTGAGGAAGCTAAATCAAAAGGTGTTGAGATAAATGAGGAAAACTTAATATTATCTGAAGCTGCTACATTGATTTTACCATTTCATAGAGAGATGGACGAAATTAGAGAAGATTCTGCTGGAAATTCTAAAATTGGTACAACAAGAAGAGGAATTGGGCCAGCTTATGAGGACAAGGTTGGCAGAAGATCTATAAGGGTAATGGATCTAGCATCTAAAAAAAATCTTGAAAATAGGTTGGAGGTAGTTCTAGAGCATCATAATGCAATCAGAAAAGGATTGGGCAAACCGATTTATGAAAAGAGTGAGCTAGTAAATAATTTATTAAAAATAGCACCTGAAATTCTAAAATATTCAGCACCGGTCTGGAAGAAAATTGATCAATTTAAATCAGAGAACAAAAAAATTCTATTTGAAGGTGCTCAAGGAGTATTACTTGATGTTGATCATGGAACTTACCCTTATGTAACTTCATCAAATACTGTTGCGGCTTCTGCTGCTACAGGTTCTGGATGTGGACCAAATTCTATAAATTTTGTACTAGGTATAACAAAAGCTTATACTACCAGAGTAGGAGAAGGACCTTTTCCAACAGAACTTACCGATGATATTGGAATTCATTTAGGTGAGAAAGGACATGAATTTGGAACAGTAACAAGTAGAAAAAGAAGATGTGGTTGGTTTGATGGAGTTTTAGTAAGACAAACAATAAAAATTTCAGGTATTGATGGAATTGCTTTAACAAAATTGGATGTTTTAGATGAATTAGATCAAATATACTTATGCGTAGCGTATGAACTTAATGGAAAAAAAATAGACTATTTTCCTGCAGCTGTTCAAGACCAATTAAATGTTAAACCAGTTTATAAAATATTTGAGGGATGGAAATCTAAAACTCAAGGTATTAAAAAATTTGAAGATTTACCAAGTAATGCAAAAATATACATAAAAGCTATTGAAGAATTTATAGAGACAAAAATATCAAGTATTTCAACAAGTCCTGAAAGAGAAGATACAATACTTTTGATAGATCCTTTTAATTAGAAAATTCTGTTAAATGACAACCAAAATCTATGCTTTTTATCTGTGCCGTCATTATCATTCCCACTAGTGTCACTTGCTGGATTTGCACTTAACTTAGTGGCATAAATAAAAGATAAGTTTGAGGTCGGATTCATATTAACATCTAGTCCAAACCCCAAACCACTAATATCATATGCATTTGATAAAGACGTGTTAGATGAATTCCAACCAGAGTAAGTATATTCATACTGTTTAATTTTACCAAAATCATAAAATAATTTTGTTTGTACTTTATCACTTAATGTAAATCTATGTTCTAATGATGTTATTATTCCATTTGTACCCGAGGCCTCACTGTTTGGAAAACCTCTAACATTATTTACACCTCCAAGGCTTAACTGTTCTGCTGAGTCTAAATTTTTAAAGCCATATTGACCGTTAGTTGAAAAGAATAAAGAATTTCTATCATTAAGAATTTGAGTTCTGGAAAAATTTAATCCAATTTTTTCATAGTTACCTTGAGTTTTTGCAGTTGTACTATCAGAATCTAAATCACTTCTATTATCTCCTAAATCAATTTCCCCATGAGCAAAAGATAATGATATTGTGTTAAGACCTCCACCCAAAAAATTGTCAACTAATCCCAAGTTAATATCTAAGTTACTTTTTAAGTTAGTTTTCTCTGAAGTAACCCCAGAAGTAGTTCTATTCAAATATTCATTAAAACTTGCACCAAAACTAAAAGAACCTGTTAAATTTTTATAAGTTATAGTTGGAAAATTTAGAGATAAAGATATTTCTTTAGAGTCTCCTTGCGGTTCAGTACTCTTTAAGGGAGTACCAAGATTATAATCCATCACCGAACCTCTTAATGATGCAGTAACACCTTTGTATCCAATTGGACCAGATACACCTAAAGAATAATAATTAGATCCATAAGTATAAACATTCTGAAATGTAATTGTCTCTCCCATGTGTAGTGCACTGTTAATATTGATTAAAGTTGTAGCTCTCCCTCTTCCTGAAGACCTAGATCCATGGTTATCAGCTGTAAAACTTCCTGTAATTTTTTTTTGATCTTCTATTTCTAATATAATATCTGTCTCACCATCTACTTCACCCGCCTCAAGGCTTGCTGTTGCAGAAATACCAGCCAAACTATCTAAAGTTTGTATATTTTCATTTAAAGCACTTACACTAAGTATTTTATCTTTACTTTGATTGTTGTTTAGAAATTTTATAGCTCTTTCATCTTTAAAACGTATTTTTTTTCCATCAGGTTTTTGAATTATAATTTTTCCAAGTCTTGCTTCTATAATTTCTATGGTAATTTCATTTTTAGTAATATCTTGGTCAGGTAGTACAGCTCTAGCCCACATACCTTTGTCGATATATAGATTTGTTATATCTTCAGTAACTCCATCTAATTCATTTAAAGTTAATTCTTTATTTAAATAATCTTTGATTATTAATTGAATTTCCTCGTTCGAAATTGAAAAATTTCCCTCAAAATTAAATTTGTTTACTAATACTTTTAACTCATCTCCAGTGGTTTGATCTTCAATTTTTGCTTTATCATTTTCTTTATTAACATTTTTAATTAAATTTTTATTCTTTTTTAAAATTTTCGATTTATCAAAGTCCTGACTGTAATCGTTAACTGAAGGTAGGATTCCACCTGCACCAAAGCTATTTGTTGAAAAAAATATTAATGTTAGAATAATTATAGTTCTAAATTTTTTTAGAATTTGATCAGACATTTTTATATTTATTAATTATAAATAATTAGTGAATCAATTATAAAATTTAACTTTTTGATTATAAAATTTCCATTAAATCAATTTTGAGTAGAATTATCTTAAATAATTAAATTGAATGATCAAAAAGCAATGAAAATTGATGAATCTAAGGCAATAGGTGTGACAGTTGTTACCAAAAATATAAATTTTTCTTTAAAAATTATGTTACAAATCACTTTTAATTTAAATTTTTTTAAAATGCTAAATTTTGCCAAAAAAGTTGGAATATACAGTCTTATATATCTTTATGTATTATCAATTCAGTCCATAAGTTTTGCTAATGCGGAGAGCATTTCTCAAAATGCATTACCCACAAACGGCATAGTTAAATCGGGAAGTGCTTCTATTTCTCAAACATCAAACACGATGAACGTTAACCAGTCGTCTAACAATGCCATTATAAGCTGGAATAAATTTAATATAGGGTCAAAAGCTACAGTAAATTTTAACCAACCAAGTTCTTCATCTAATACTTTAAATAGAGTAAGATCTTCAGATCCATCAAGAATTTATGGAAATTTAAATGCTAATGGAAATATATTCTTTATAAATCCTAACGGAGTATTAGTTGGTAAATCAGGTAGTATTAATGTTGGAGGCCTTGTTGCATCCACCATGAACATGGCCAACAATGATTTTAATAAACAAAATTATAATTTTAGCTCAAGCAGCAAATCATCAATTATCAATTACGGTAATGTAAATTCAAAATATGTTGCCTTATTATCATCCGATGTAAAAAATTATGGTTCAATCTCTGCAACATCTGGTACAGCTGCGCTTGTATCTGGAGATAATGCCAAATTATCTTTATCATCTAACGGCAAGTTAAATATAAAAGTTTCAGAATCGAAGTTAGCAAATTTAATTGAAAATGAAGGAACCATTAAGTCTGAAAATGGGCAGGTATTAATTAAATCTAGCGCGGCGAAGTCATTAGTTGATGCAACAATTAAAGGTCCATCAGGAAAGAAAAAATTAGTTTCAGTTAATGGTGTATTAAAACTAGTTTCAAATACAGGAGAGATAAAAGCTAATTCTGTAAAAATAGATGCTGGTAAAAATGGAATGGTTTCAAACTCTGGCTCTATAGATGTAAGCTCAAAAAATTCAAATGGTGGAAATATTGAAGTAACAGGAAAAGAAATTTCAATAAAATCTGGATCTAAATTACTTGCAAGTGGAAAAACTGGTGGAGGAGATGTTTTAATCGGTGGTGATTGGAAAGGAAGTGGAGATTTGCTTCAATCAACATACACAACAGTTGAAAAAAATTCATTAATAGATGCTAGCTCAACATCATCAGGTGATGGTGGTAAAATTGTTATCTGGTCAGATATAAAAAATTCAAAATCCAAAACTTCTGCTAACGGTACATTATTGGCATATGCTGTTGACGGTGATGGTGGTAAAATAGAAACTTCTGGATCAACAGTAGACACAACAGGAATAAAAGTAAACGCAGGTTCAAAAAAAGGTAAAGGTGGACTTTGGTTAATTGATCCATACGACTACATAATTGGAGCCAGTCAAGCATCATCTATATTAACAGTATTAAATACTGGAACAAACGTTACAATTCTTACATCTGGAAATAATACAAGTTATGGTTCCCAAGGTGATGCAAACGGTAATGGAGATATTACAATAAATAGTAGTATAGCAACAAGTGGAACAGCAACACTGACATTAACAGCGGCCAGAGATTTAACAATAAGTAGTGGAGCAAAGATAACTGATACTGGAACAATGAGTCTTGCCCTAAATTCTGGAAGAAATATGGTTATTAATGGTAGTATTAATATAGCTGGTACTGTTGCTTTAACAACAACGTCAAGTAGTTCTGGAAGTACCTCTACTACTTTTTCATATACTGGATCAGCACAAACTTGGACTGCACCTTCAGGGGTATCTTCGATTACATTTGATGTTCAAGGAGCTCAAGGTGGAGACGCAGATAGAGCTGGTTATACTGGAGCTCAATATGGTGGTTTTGGTGGAAGAGTACAAGGAACACTTTCAGTAACAGCGGGAAATACTTACCAAATTTATGTAGGTGGAAAAGGTGGACACAACACCTACGGAGGCTGGAATGGTGGTGGAAACGCACATACTAGCACATATGCTGGAAGTGGCGGTGGTGCTTCAGATATTAGAACTTCATCTGCTCTTAGCTCAAGATTAGTTGTAGCAGGCGGCGGCGGCGGTGCTGCAGGAGGATCATATGTTAATAGAAGTGGTGTATTGGGAGTTGGTGGAGCTGGGGGAGGATTAATTGGAGAAAAACCAGCTAACAACGGAAGATTTGTATCAGGTTCTGGTGGTACTCAAAGTGCTGGAGGTGCGAAAGGACAAAATTACGGAAGTCCTTCAGATGGTTCACTAGGACAAGGCGGTCATGGAAACACCTATCACAATCCTGGTGGAGGAGGAGGTTATTATGGTGGAGGTGGCGGATCTGTTATGGGCGGTGGCGGCGGCTCATCATATACAGACGCAAGTTTAGCGTCAAATGTCACACACACACAAGGTTACAGGGGTCAATCGCCATATCAAAGCAATACATCCGTACATGGACAAATAATTATAACTTCATCCTCTTCAGAAACTGGAGATCTGACAATAGGTTCAGGAGGAATTACAGCAGGTGGTGGTTTAACAATTTCAACTGATGGTGATTTGGATATAAGCTCTGATGTAACCGCATCATCTTTATCTGTTGATGGTAACATCGATTTAAATTCTAGTACTTTAAATAATAGTGGATCATCAAATGTTACACTTGCAGGCGTTATATCTGGCGCTGGTAACTTAACTCATTCAGGTTCCGGAACGTTAACACTTTCAGGTACAAATACATATACAGGTGATACAACAATTACAGATGGAACGTTGTCGGTCTCTGGATCTCTTGCATCTGGAACAGATGTTATCGTTGGTGGAAGTGGAACATATAATGTTGCTGCAACTGATGCAGTTAATTCAATTTCAGGAGCAGGAAATATAGTATTAGCTAGCAGTCAAACTTTAACGGCAGGATCAACTACAGATACTATCTTTTCAGGTATTTTATCCGGTTCTGGCGCTTTCGCTAAAGCAGGAACGGGAACATTAATTCTAACAGGCGCAAATACTTTTACAGGTAATTTAAATATTACAGCAGGAACTCTAACAATTGGAGGCGCAGGTTCATTAGGAGCCAATAACAGTAATAGTTACAGTGGAACTATTGCAATTTCAGCTAACTCATTCTTGAATTACACAAGCACAACAACCCCTCAGTCACTAACAGGCAGTAAGTTATTAGGTATGCCTCTGTTTGGAGGAGGAACAGTTGGGGCTATTAAAGCTGGAAGTGCTAATCATACAGTTTCATCTGCAGGTGGAACAACAACAATTACTTATACAGCTCCAGTAGTAGTTAAAACTCCACCGAAAGCTGAAAAGGTAGCTCCAAAAATTAGGAAACAAATTAGAAAAGAAGTTAGAAAAGAAACTAAAAGGTTAAATAAACAATTAAGAAAAGAAGTTAGACAAGCAAAAAGAGGCAATAATCAAGGAAACTTAATAGCTAATGTTGGAGGAAATTTATCTTTAACTCCAAAAGCGATGGCAAAATTTAGTTCAATAAAAGTTAGAGCTAACTCAGCTGGAATAAAAGCTAACTTTAAGCCTTTAGGCGGAACAAAAATGGCAAGTATTAAACCAGCTAATTTTAAAGTAAATAATTCAGGACTGAGTATTAAACCTTTTAAAGCAGTAAATTTTAGCAAAGGTGGAATTAATTTTAAAATACCTGAAAAAAATATCGAGGTACCGCAGGCTGATACAAAAGTAAGTTTTGGATTAAAACTAAAAAGTGGAGCAGACTTACCAAGCTGGGTAAAATTTGATTCTAATACATTGCAAATTTCAGGAACTCCTCCGGAAGGATTTAGTGGATCATTAGAGTTAGATTTAGTTGCAACAGCAGAGGATGGAACGCAGCAAACTCAAGATATTAAATTCAATATTAATTAATATAAAATTCCATAATTTTAATGAAATTATTATTTACAATTTTTTTTCTATTTTTTTATATTTTTAACACTTTTGCTGACGAAGAATTAAAAGAAAAAGTAGATCAATTTGATAACTGGAATTTGGTCTGTGTAACTCAAGATAATAATGAAAAGTGTGAAATAAATCATACTATTGAAATTGAAAATACAGAATTAAGTTTAAGAATTGTTTATCAATTAATAAAAAATGAAAATGTAGAAAATTTAATTGAAATGTTTTCAATAATTACACCACTTGGTGTAAACCTTACAAAAAATACTGCTTTAATTTTTCCCGAAGACGAAGGTCAAATTAATTTATCTTTTATTAAGTGCGAAGCTTATGGGTGTATTTTAGCAATAAATAATATGATGCAAGATAGTGAAGAATTAAAAGTATTTGAAATCTTAAAAAAAAATTTATTATCTCAGAATGAGTTTAGTATATTTTTAGATGTATTTATGGAAGAGCCCTTAAAAATAAATGGTTCTTTAAAAGGTTTTGAAAAATCTTTGGAAGCTTTAAAATCTAAAGTATAAACTAATTAGCTGGTAATAAATTTTTAGATTTAGCTGAATTTAGCATATGCTTTTGGAGCTTTTCAAAAGCCTTGTTTTCGATTTGTCGAATTCTTTCTCTACTTATTTTAAATTTTTGACTTAAATCTTCCAATGTAGTTGGATCATCAGTCAATCTTCTTGAATATAAAATTTCTTTTTCTCTTTCATTTAGGATTTTAATTGAGTCTTGTAATAGGTCTTTTCGTTGTTCCATCTCCTCACTCTGAGCGTATTTCAATTCTTGATCCATTTCATTATCCACCAACCAATCTTGCCACTCATCTCCATCTTCACCAATTGGAGCATTTAAGGAATGTTCTTTGCCTGAAAGTCTTCTGTTCATTGAAACCACTTCTTGTTCGCTTACATCAAGTCTGTTTGCAATATCTTTTACATGTTCATTCCTAAGATCGCCTTCTGTTCTTGGTGCTATTTGATTTTTCAATTTTTTAAGGTTAAAAAATAATTTTTTTTGTGCTGTGGTTGTACCAATTTTAACTAAGCTCCAAGATCTTAAAATATATTCTTGTATAGAGGCTTTAATCCACCACATTGCATATGTTGCAAGTCTAAATCCCTTTTCAGGCTCAAACTTTTTTACGGCTTGCATCAAACCTACGTTTCCTTCAGAAATCATTTCATTTAAAGGAAGTCCGTAACCTTTGTATCCCATCGCAATTTTAGCAACTAATCTTAAGTGACTGGTCACTAATTTTTCCGCAGATTTAACATTACCGGTATTTTTCCAGTTTTTTGCTAGCATATATTCCTCTTCAGCATCAAGCATAGGAAATTTTTTAATTTGAGCTAAGTACGCAGCTAGACCACCTTCATTTGAAAGTGTTGGTAAGTTGTAAGAATTATTACTCATAGGAAGTATTTATTTAATATAGAATTTTTTTTTTACAACGATTTTATTTACTTAATTTTCTTAGTTTTTTTAAAATATTATTCAAATCTGATGGAATATTAGATGAAAATTCTAATCTTTCATTTGTTGTTGGATGATTAAATCCTAATTGTTTCGCATGTAAAAATTGTCTATCAAGATTTAAGATTTTATTATTTAATTCTTCATCAATATTTTTGATTTTCTTAAATTTTTTTTTATATTTTTTATCTCCTAAAATATTATTTCCTTTGTATGACATATGAACTCTGATCTGGTGAGTTCTTCCTGTTTTAAGTTTGCATTCAATAAAACTAAACGTTGGCACATTTTCATTTTCAAACAATTCTAAAGTTTCATAATGAGTAATAGCTTTTTTACCTTTTCTTGTTGAAACCTCCATCATTTGTCTATTTTTTGAACTTCTAGTAATAAAAGTTTCTATAGATCCTTTCTGCGGTCTTAGCTTCCCCCAGATTAATGTTTGATATACTCTGGTAATTGAATGGTCTGAAAACTGCTTAGATAAGATTTCATGTGTTGTGTTATTCTTCGCAATAACGATTAATCCAGACGTATCTTTGTCTATTCTGTGTACTATACCCGGCCTGAGTTCATCACCCATACTGGACAAATTTTTTCCGTCATAACTCATCAAAGCATTTACGATGGTATTATCGTAATTGCCTGGACCGGGATGCATTGATATCCCGGATGGTTTATCCAAGACTATTAAATCTTTATCTTCGTAAACAATATTCAGTTTAAATTTGTAGGGTTTTAAGTTCTGTTTTTTAGGCTCTTCTACTTCAAAAATTATTTTGTCATATTTTGAGATTCTTTTTGACGGATCTTTAATTATTGTATTATTAATTTTTAGTTTATTTTCTAAAATTAAATTTTTTACTCTAGTCCTGCTTAAACTCTTATCGTAATTTGCAACTAAAATATCTATCCTTTTATTATCATCATCTTCACTAACAATAAAATTGATGAAATTTTTCATAAAATATTATATTAAAACTGTATGCGTTCGTAGCTCAACTGGATAGAGCGCCAGATTTCGGCTCTGGAGGTTCAGGGTTCGACTCCTTGCGGGCGCACCACTATTCACCCATATTAATAAGTGTCCCTTTATTTTTTGCGACATTGAAAGAATAATAGAATAAAGCAATGGATAATACAAAGTAAACCCCATTCCACATAAATGCATAATAGATGTTTTGAATATCTACAGTTTGATTTATCAAAATATTTCTTGCTTCTTCAAAAATATATACCAATGGCAATAAGTATGCTATTTTCTGGAACACATCTGGCAAGATCTCTATTGGATAATATATACATCCAAAAGGAGCTAATAAAAACATCGTTGACCAAGCTATATTTTCAAAAGAGGGCCCATATCTCAGTAGACCAGCTGATACAAGAACCCCAAGGGTTATTCCAAATAAATATAAGCTCAAAAAGATTAAGAATAAAAATATCCCTAAATCTAAAATAGAAATACCAAACAATGGTGATGTTAATAAAACTGCTGGTATTAAACCGATAAGTGCCCTGATTAATGCGGTAACTACTAGAGAAGTTAATATTTCACCTATTTTCATAGGAGCAATAAATAAATTAGTAAAATTTCTACTCCATATTTCTTCTAAAAAGAGCATGTTAAATCCAATACTTGTTCTGAACAAAAAATCATAAAGGATTGCACAAGTTAATATAACTCCAACAGCATTATTATAATAAGTAGTGTGAGTTGCAAAAAAATTAGAAATAAATCCCCATAATGTTATTTGGATAGTTGGCCAATAAACTAAATCCAAAATCCTTGGAAAAGATCTAGTAATTAAATAAAAATGTCTTAAAAAAAGACCATACATTCTAGTTAAGCTCATCATTACCTCTTGATAGTTTTAAAAAAACTTCCTCTAAATTTCTTCTTCCATGTTTGTTGATCAGTTCCTCAGGATTTCCTTTATCAATTATAATTCCGTCTTTCATCATAAGTATAGACTTACAAAGTCTAGTAACTTCGTTCATATTATGAGATGCAAGTAGTATTGAAATTTTTTTCTCTTTTTTATAATCTTCTAAAAAAGATCTAACAAAATCTCCAACTTCCGGGTCTAAAGAAGCAGTTGGCTCATCTAACAATAAAACTTTAGGTTCATTTATCAAAGCTTTTGCTAAACTGACTCTATTTTTCTGACCAGAAGATAATTCACCAGTAACATTATTAAGCAAATCATTCATTCTCAATTTTTCTGATAAATATTCTATTCTCGCATCAATTTTTTTTATTTTATATAACTTTCCATAAACAATTAAATTTTGTTTAACAGTTAGTTTTTTTGGTAATTCAATGTATGGGGAAATAAAATTAATTTGTTCCAGAATTTCAATTCGATTGCCCTCCAACTTTTGACCATTAATAAAAATTTCTCCACTAGTAGGCTTTAGTAGACCTAATAGCATGCCTATTGTTGTTGTTTTTCCTGATCCATTTGGACCTAATAAGCCTAAAATTTCATCCTCTTTAATGCTGAAACTTATACCTTTGACCGCTTCATTTTTTCCGTAATTTTTTTTTATGTTTTTTACTTCAACTAAATTTTTCATTTTTGTGATGCCCTAAGAAGTCTATCGTTGATTACTAATCCAAATTTTCTATTAGGTATTCTTTGAACCGCAATCTTTTTATAACCTAACTTCTTAATTTTTCTAAGGGTTTTATACAAATTCTTAACACTCTCTATTAGATTATTTGTCTTACTTAAATAAAAATAATTCTTATTATTTTCTTTTCTTTTTTTAATTAAGATCAAAGCTTCATCTTTTTTTATTTTAACTGCATTTAATCTGATAGGTATACCTGGCGAATAATGGACTCTTTTTCTTCCAGGAGAATTAATATTGCCTCTACTATGCAACCTTTTTTCTAATTTTAATTTTAATTTTTTGTTTAAAATAGAAATATCCAAACCACCTAATCTTAGAATTTGAGGTTTTTTTACTAAACTTATTATTGTGGATTCAACTCCAACTTTTGATCTTCCACCATTTAAAACAAATTTAATTTTTTCTCCAAATTCATCGTAAACATCATCTTTAGTTACTGGACTTATACCTTCCGAAATATTAGCACTTGGTGCGGCCAGAGGATATTTTAAAGATTTTAATAATGTTCTAGCAATTCGGTGACTTGGAAATCTTACACCCAATGTTTTTTTATTATTGGTAACATTTTTTGAAATTTTACTTTGATTTTTTAATTTTAATATAAATGTAATTGGGCCAGGGCTTAGTGATTTATAAAGTTTATAAAATAAAGCATTAGTAACACAATCTTTTTCCAAATCTTGAATATTGTAATAATGGACTATCAAGGGGTTATTAGCTGGTCTTCCTTTTAAATTAAATATTTTCTTAGTGGCTTTATTAGAATATGCGTTAGCAGCTAATCCATAGACAGTTTCTGTAGGTATACCAATACATTCTTCATTATTTAAATATTTTACTGCTTTTTTAATATTTGAATCATTAATATTCATATAATATTACAAACTATTATATGAATGAAAAAATATTGCCAGATGATATTGAATCAAAATCTTTGAGTGAACTCACAGATATAGCAGACAAGTTAATTCAAGAATTAGAAAATAAAAAAAATTTGGAAGAATCTATCAATGATTATCAATATTTAATAAAATTAAATAATTTAATTGAAAAAAAATTTCAAAAAGACACAAAAAATATATCTGAAAAAACTAAATTAAAAATTAAAGAGTTAACTTCAAAAAAATGAAAAAAAAACTCAATAAAATTGTTAAAGAAGTAAACAGTTTCTTAAAAAATTATTTAGCAAAACAAAAAAAAACTGACCTAATTATACCTATTAAGTATGGATTATTTCCTGGGGGAAAAAAAATAAGGTCTAAGCTTATTTTTGATGTTGGAAAAATTTTTAGTGTTGAAAAAAAATATCTTTTTTATCTAAGTTCTGCTGTTGAGTGTATACATGCTTACTCTTTAATACATGACGATCTACCCTGTATGGATGATGACGATATTAGAAGAGGGAAACTAACTGCACACAAAAAATTTGGCGAGGCAACAGCAGTATTAGCTGGAAACTCTCTTTTGACATTAGCTTTTGAAATTTTGTCTGATCCAAAGTTCAATATAAATGAAAAAAAAAAAATAATCTTAATCAATTTAATATCTCAATCATCCGGGCATCAAGGAATAGCTGGAGGTCAATTTTTAGATTTAAATTATGAAAGAAAAAAGGTTTCAAAACAAAAAGTAATAGATATGGAGATTAAAAAAACAGGAAAATTATTCTCTTTTAGCTGTTTATCTCCAGTTATTTTAACAAATAAGAAAAATCAAATTAAAAAATTTTCACTTATAGGTGAAAAAATTGGTTTACTATTTCAAATTGCAGATGATCTAATTGACTATAGAAGCTCATCAAAAACTGCAGGGAAAAAAACAAATAAAGATTCCAAAAGAGGGAAAGCGACATTAATAAGTTTACTAGGATATAAAAATGCTATTATATATGCATCAAGTTTAAAAAAAGAAATATTTAATAGTTTAGTCAGTTATGGGTCAAATGCTAATGACTTAAAACAGACTATTGAGTTTATTTTAAATAGAAATAAATAAATGAAAAATTATAAATTTTTAAATAATATTAATTTTCCCTCAGATATCAAAAAACTAAATAATGAAGAATTAAAAACTTTATCAGATGAAGTAAGAAGCGAAATGATAGATGCTGTCTCAACAACGGGAGGACACCTAGGTGCAGGATTAGGTGTTGTTGAATTGACAGTCGCGCTTCATCACATTTTTAACACCCCAAAGGATAAGTTGATATGGGATGTTGGTCATCAATCTTACCCTCATAAGATTTTAACTGGAAGAAAAGATAAAATCAGAACTTTAAGGCAAGGAAATGGTTTATCTGGTTTTACAAAAAGATCTGAAAGTGAATTTGATCCATTTGGTGCAGCTCACAGTTCAACATCTATTTCAGCTGCATTAGGTATTGCAACAGCAAATAAATTATCAAATAAATCAGATCAAGTAATCGCAGTTATTGGTGACGGTGCAATGAGTGCTGGAATGGCATATGAGGCAATGAATAATGCTGGAGACTCAAAAACAAAAATGATCGTAATTTTAAATGACAATGATATGTCAATTGCTAAACCAGTCGGTGCAATGAAATCCTACCTTGCCAAAATTTTCTCAGGCAAGATTTATTTTAGTTTTAGAGAAACTGTAAAGATGATTATCTCATCTTTTTCAAAAAGATTTAGTAAAAAAGCTGGAAAGGCTGAAGATTTTCTAAGATCTGCAGTAACAGGCGGAACATTATTTAATACTCTTGGTTTTTATTATGTTGGTCCCATTGATGGTCATGATTTAGATGTGTTATTACCTATTTTAAAGAATGCAAAGGAAAGTAATCACAATGGTCCAATATTAATTCACATAAAGACTCAAAAAGGAAAAGGATATAGTTTTGCTGAAAAATCTGATGATAAATATCATGGTGTTACAAAGTTTGATGTTCAAACTGGAGTTCAACAAAAATCGACAACAAAAGCCCCTGCTTTTACAAAGGTGTTTGCAAATACATTAATAGAGCACGCAAAGAAAGATAGTAAAATTATTGGTATTACTGCAGCTATGCCCTCTGGAACAGGAATGGATGCTTTCGGTAAAGCCTTTCCAGATAGAACTTTTGATGTTGGAATCGCGGAGCAACATGCTGTTACATTCGCTGCTGGTCTTGCTACAGAGGGTTATAAGCCCTATGCTACAATTTATTCTACATTTTTACAAAGAGCATACGATCAGGTAGTTCATGATGTTGCAATTCAAAGCCTACCAGTAAGATTTGCCATCGATAGAGCAGGTTTAGTTGGTGCCGATGGTGCTACTCACGCAGGTGCTTTCGATATTACATATTTATCGACTTTACCTAATTTTATTGTTATGGCAGCTAGTGATGAAGCAGAATTAATTAGAATGGTTAATACTTCAGTAGATATTAATAATCAACCATGCGCTTTTAGATATCCAAGAGGAAATGGAGTAGGTTTAGAATTACCAGATATTAACGAAAAAATTGAGATTGGGAAGGGTAGAGTAATAAAAGAGGGAAAGAATGTTGCATTAGTAAGTTTTGGAAACAGATTAAAAGAATGTTTACTGGCTGAGGAAAGTTTAAAAAAAATGGGAATTAATCCAACAATTATAGATGCAAGATTTGCCAAACCTCTTGATGAAAATCTTATGTGGCAAGTCGCAACAAATCATGAAGTACTAATTACTTTGGAAGAAGGTTCTATTGGAGGCTTTGGAGCTCACTTAAATCATTTCTTAAATGAAAAAAATTTATTAGATAATAATTTAAAATTTAGATCAATGATTTTGCCTGATAAATTTTTAGATCAAGATAAACCGGAAGAGATGTATAAAGAAGCAGGTTTAGATGCCAAATCAATTGAAACAAAGGTTTTGGAGACTTTAAATTCTAAAGTCGTAATTAAAAAAACTAATTAATTACCACATTGAGCTTTATTCATTAAGTAGTGATCAAGAATTACGCAATGCATCATTGCCTCTCCTATTGGCACAGCTCTAATACCAACACATGGGTCGTGCCTACCCGTGACAGATATCGAAGTATTTTTTCCAAATTTATTGATAGTTTTTCGTTGAGAAAGAATTGATGAAGTCGGTTTGACAGCAAAAGAAATTATAATTTCTTGACCACTTGATATTCCCCCAAGGATTCCCCCCGCATTATTTGAATTAAATTTAGTCTTCTTTCCTGTTTGAGACATCTCATCAGAATTTTGCTCTCCTGAAAGTTGAGCAGAGTTCATTCCTGATCCTATGTTTACGCCTTTCACAGCATTTATACTCATCATAGCTGAAGCTAAATCCATATCTAATTTTGAGTAAATTGGAGCTCCTAACCCAATGGGCACCCCTCTAGCCCTTACTTCAATAATTGCACCACATGAGGACCCAGCTTTTCTTATTCCAAGTAAATATTTTTCCCACAATTTTAAAACTGTTTTATCAGGACAAAATAGAGGGTTTTTTGTAATGAATTTATCATCCCATTTTTCTGTATCACATCCTAATATTCCAAGTTGTGTTACTGCTCCAACTACATTGTATTTTTTTCCAATAATATTCTGTAAAACTTGTTTTGCTACCGCGCCCGCTGCCACTCTTGATGCAGTTTCTCTTGCGGATTGTCTACCTCCACCTCTATAATCTCTTATTCCATATTTTTTAAAATAAGTGTAATCAGCATGACCAGGTCTAAATTTGTCTTTTATATTTTTATAATCCTTAGACCTCATATCTTTGTTATATATGATCATCGAAATAGGCGTCCCAGTTGTTTTACCCTCAAAAGTCCCTGATAAAATTTCCACTTTATCGTCCTCTTTTCGTTGAGTTGTGAATTTAGATTGGCCTGGTTTTCTTTTATTTAATTCAAATTGTATATCGCTGATATTAAGCTTGATGTTTGGAGGACACCCATCAACAACACAACCTATAGCTGGACCATGAGATTCACCCCACGTAGTAAAACGAAAAAATTTTCCAAATGTATTAAAAGACATTATATTATTATATAAGTTATTTTGGTTAAATTATGAACGAAAAAAATTCTTTAGGATTAGACAAATGCTTTGGAGAACTTGATAATCCAATATTATTATTCACGGAATGGTATGATGAGGCAAAAAAAACTGAAATTAACGACCCTAATGCTCTTGCTTTGGGTACAATTGATGAGAAAGGCTACCCAAATGTAAGGATGGTATTACTTAAAGATTATGGAAATGATGGTTTTGTCTTTTATACTAATTTTAATAGCAATAAAGGAAACTCTATAAAAAAGAATCCAAATATTTCAATGTGCTTTCATTGGAAAAGTTTACTAAGGCAAATCCGTATAGTTGGTACAGCTGAAAAAGTTTCAGATGAAGAAGCTGATAGTTATTATAATTCTAGAAGTTATGGAAGTAGAATTGGTGCTTGGGCTTCAAATCAAAGTTCAATTTTAAAAGATAGAGAAGAACTAAATAAATCTCTGAAAAAATTTAAAGATCTTTATAACGATGAAAATAATGTTCCAAGGCCTGAACATTGGTCAGGATGGAGATTAAAACATCATGAGATAGAATTTTGGTTAGATGGTGAGAATAGAATTCACGAAAGATTAAAGTACATTAAAGATAAGAATACTTGGAAAAAAATTCTTTTATCACCTTAAAATTTTCTATTGATGCTAAAAGAAGTTAAGTTTTTAAGAATTATTTTTTCATCACAATCTTCAAAAATACTTAAAGAGTTAGATGCCAAACTTATATAGTGTTCAGCTTTTTTGTAACAATCTTTGATTATATTATATTTTTTAACCAACTTTAGCACATACTCGAATTGTTCTTTGGATCTAGTATCCTGTTCAAATATTTCTTTTAAAATTAACTTCTCTTCTGAAGACAATTTTTGATTTAGTAAAATAATTGGAAGTGTTACTTTGCCTTCAAAGAAATCTTTTCCTATCTCTTTGCCAAACATTTTTAATTCCGAGTTATAGTCTAACGTATCGTCTGCAATCTGAAATGTTAAACCAAGGTTTTTTCCATAAAATTCTAAAGCATCTTTATATTTGCTTTCTTTATCAGTGATTATGGATCCAACTTTTGAAGATGCTGAAAATAGCGCTGCAGTTTTAGATGAAATTATACTTAAATATGTTTCTTCCAACATTTCTGAATCACCTTTATGTTGTAACTGTAAAACTTCTCCTTGCGCGATAGTTGATGATGTTGATGAGAGAAGCTTTAATACTTCTATACTTCCGTCTTCAACCATCATTTCAAAACACCTACTCAATAAGTAGTCTCCAACAAGAATTGATGATTGATTTCCCCAAATTTTATTTGTAGTTTTTTTACCTCTTCTTAGATCTGCACTGTCAATTACATCATCATGCATCAGAGTTGCAGCGTGTATTAGCTCAACACATGCGGCAAGGTTCACATCTCGGCCACCTTTTGTATATCCACACAGTTTTGCACATTCTAGTGTAAGCAATGCTCTTAACCGCTTTCCACCACTTGTCATATGATAAGCTGTCATTTCTTTAACAAGTTCAACTTTGCTATCTAGCTTGTAAGAAATTTTGTCTTCAACTAAACTAACTTTATCATCAACAGAATTCAATAAATCAGTATATGTATTAGTTATTTGCTTTTTTAATTGGACTACAGATCCCATAAATTCAAACTATTACATTAAGTTTATTAATATACTTATCAATTGACGCACCTATTTCTTCAACTATAAGTAGCTTTATAATTAAGCAAAATTTTTATAATCATTTATATGTTTTCATTTTTAAAAAAAAAAAAAATTGTAAGCCACTTAAGACTTACAGGAGTTATTGGCAATGTTGGAAAGTTTAAACAAGGAATTGAATATTCCTCACAAGAGGAAATAATAAAAAAAGCTTTTTCGGTAAAAAAAGCAGAAGCAGTTGCAATTTCAATCAATTCACCAGGTGGTTCTCCAGTTCAATCACATTTAATATATAAATATATTAGAGAGCAGTCTAAAAAAAATAAAAAAAAAGTATTAGTTTTTGCTGAAGATGTTGCTGCATCTGGAGGTTACCTAATAGCATGTGCGGGTGATGAAATTTATGCAAATGCAAGTTCTATAATTGGATCGATTGGTGTAATTTATTCTTCTTTCGGATTTAAAGATTTAATTCAAAAAATTGGAGTTCAAAGAAGAGTTTATACAGCTGGAAAAAATAAAAGTACTCTTGATCCTTTCTTAGATGAAAAACAAGAAGATATTCAAAGATTAAAAAGTATCCAATTAGAACTTCACCAAGAATTTATAAATGTTGTTGAAGAAAGTAGATCAACTAAATTAAATAAAAAAGATGTTGAACTTTTTTCGGGAGAATTTTGGTCTGGCAAAACATCCTTGAGTCTTGGTTTGATAGATGGGATAGGAAATGCAGAACAAATATTAAGAGAAAAATTTGGTGAAGATGTTGAAATCAAAAAATTTGAAAAATCTAAAGGATGGCTTGCCAAAAAATTATCATCTTCAGAAGACCACGCAGATAAATTAATTAGTGTTTTAGAAGAAAGATCTATTTGGCAAAAATATGGTTTCTAAAAAAAATACAAAAATTTCGAAATCATTAGTATCTTTTCAGGATACAATTTTAAATCTTCAAAAGTATTGGTCAAAAAAAAGGTTGTGTTATTCTACAACCTTATGATTTAGAAGTTGGTGCAGGAACATTTCATCCTGCTACAACATTAAGATCTTTAGGACCTAAGCCATGGAAGGCAGCTTATGTTCAGCCTTCAAGGCGACCTACTGATGGAAGATACGGAGATAATCCTAATCGTTTACAACACTATTACCAATTTCAAGTTCTTATTAAACCTTCTCCAAAAGACATTAAGAAAATGTACCTTAATAGTCTATCGTCAATTGGCATAAAATACGAAGATCATGATATAAGATTTGTCGAGGATGATTGGGAAAGCCCAACCTTAGGTGCTGCTGGCCTTGGATGGGAAGTATGGTGTAATGGAATGGAAGTTACTCAATTTACATACTTTCAACAAATGGCAGGTATGGAATGTAATCCAATTTCTGTTGAAATTACTTACGGTTTAGAAAGATTATGTATGTTTATACAAGATAAGAAAAATGTTTTTGACTTAATATGGAATAATGAGGGTGTTTTATATAAAGATGTATTTCATCAAGCTGAAAAAGAATTCTCGGCGTATAATTTTGAATATGCAAATACAGACAATTTATTTAAGATTTTTGATATGCTCGAGGATGAAGCTAAATCTTTAATTGAAAAAAATATTTCTCTACCCGCTTACGATCAATGTTTAAAATCTAGTCATGTATTTAATATTTTAGATGCCAGAGGAGTAATTAGCGTTGCTCAAAGAGCGGAATATATTGCAAGGATTAGAGATCTTACAAAAGAGATTGGAAAAATTTGGGTAGAAACACAAAACTAAAATGTCTGAATTTTTTTTAGAGTTATTTAGTGAAGAAATTCCTTCCAGATTACAAATTAATGCTAGAAGTGATTTAGTTTTAATTTTTAATAAATTTTTTGAAGATAATGAAATTATAATAAAAGATAAATTAAATGTT
Source organism: Pelagibacteraceae bacterium AG-470-G21 (assembly GCA_003211555.1). GTDB lineage: Bacteria > Pseudomonadota > Alphaproteobacteria > Pelagibacterales > Pelagibacteraceae > Pelagibacter. The sequence continues at coordinate 48,547 of QCSH01000003.1, read as the reverse complement.
TATTCAACTCCTAATAGGCTTATCGTTCATATTAATAAGATTTCGAAAGAGGTAAACAAAAAGGCAGAAGAAATAAGAGGACCCAATATAAATGCTCCTGAAAAAGCTTTAGAAGGATTTTTAAAATCTAATAACATACGTAAAGAAAAAGTTTTCAAAAAAAATACAGAAAAAGGTATATTTTACTTTTATAACAAACCATCACAAAAAGTTAAAACATTCGATTTATTACAAGACAATATTACAAGCTTGCTACTAAAAATTTCTTGGAAGAAATCTATGAAATGGGGAAATCATGATCTTTATTGGGGGAGACCACTAAAATCCATATTAGCTTTATTTGATAAAAGAATAATTGAATTTGAGTTAAATCATTTACAAAGTTCAAATAAAACTTTTGTAGATAAAGATCTAGAAGAAGATGTTAAAATTTTTAATGATTTCAAATCCTATATTAAATTTTTTAAAAAAAAGGGAATAACAATAGATCAAAACAAAAGGAAAGAATTTATAATTAAAGAAATCAATAAATTAACAATTCAAAAAAAGATTAAAGTAAATTTAAATGAGAAACTTATAGATGAAATAACGAATATAGTTGAAAAACCAAAAATTCTATTATGTGAATTCAACAATAAATTCTTGAAAATTCCACAAGAAATATTAATTACTACAATGCAAACTTACCAGAAATATTTTCCAACATTTGATAGTAAAAATAAAATAACAAATAATTTTATTGTTATAGCAGATTGTAAAGACAAAAAAGGGTTTGTTAAAGTGGGAAATCAAAATGTTGTAGAGGCAAGATTGACAGATGCAGAATTTTTTTGGAATAGAAACAAATCTCAAAGTCTAGTCAAGCAGGTATCAAAATTAAAAAAAATTAATTATTTTAAAGGTCTAGGATCTTATTTTGATAAAATACAAAGAGTTAGAAAACTTAGTGGTATCATATCGGATGAACTACTAATAAGTAAAGAAAAGATAGAAATTGCTTCCTCAATTTGCAAAGTTGATCTGATGTCAGATCTAGTAAGCGAGTTCCCTGAATTACAAGGTGTAATGGGTGGATATTTTGCGAGAGAACAAGGCTTTGATGAAGAAATAAGTTTAGCAGTTTCAGAGCATTACTTGCCTAACGGACCTGATAGTAGAGTTCCAAAAAAACCTTATAGTATTGCACTGTCCTTAGGTGATAAAATTGACACTTTAGTTGGTTTCTTTGGCATTAACCTTAAACCAACAAGCTCAAAAGATCCTTATGCATTAAGAAGAATGTCTATTAGCTTAGTAAGATTAATAATTGAAAACCAAAAAAAGATAAAATTAAGAGATCTAATTAATTATTCTATTAAGTTATACAAAGAACAAAATTACTCGTTTGATGCAAAGTTGATAAATGATGAATTAGGAGATTTCATATTAGAAAGATTAAAAAATTATTTAAAAGATAAAAATATCAGATCAGATATAATCGAGTGCTCTACTAATTCATATGGAATAGATGATTTACTTAAAATTTATAATAAGTCATCAAATTTGAACAAAAATATTAATAAAGATTTTGGTATTGATGTTATTGCAATTTATAAAAGATCTTCAAATATTTTAAATAGTGAGATTAAATCGAACCCAGAAATCTTAGGTTCTGCTGACCCAGGACTATTCAAAAATGACTATGAGAAAAATCTTTATAAAAAAATACATTCTATAAGAAAGTATTTTTCAAGCGTAGGTAGAGAGGAGAACTACGATGAAAGTCTTAAAACTCTTTCAAGCGCAAAAATTGAGGTTAACGAGTTCTTCGATAATGTGATAGTTAATGATAAAGAAGAAATAATTAAAAAAAACAGGCTAGAACTTTTAAAAATGTTGTGTAAAAGCTTCGAAAATTATTTTAATTTTTCTAAAATAGAAGCGTAAATGTCAAAACTAGTTTTTAATTTTAAATCCAAAAAAACAAAAAAAATAAAAAATCCAAAAAATATTTTAGGTGGCAAAGGTGCTAACTTATCTGAAATGGGAAAATTGGGATTACCAGTACCACCAGGATTTACTATCTCTACGGAGGTTTGTGATTTATTTTATCAAAATAAAAGGAAATTAAACTCCAAAATAACAAAAGAAATAATTAATGAGTTAAAAAATATTGAAAAAGACTCTGGTAAGAAATTTGGAGATTTAAAAAATCCTTTATTAGTATCCGTTAGATCTGGTGCAAGAGTTTCAATGCCAGGAATGATGGATACTATTTTAAATCTTGGGCTAAATGATAAAACTGTGACTGCATTAGCAAATAAAACATCAAATATAAGATTTGCAAAAGACAGTTATAGAAGATTCATACAGATGTATGCAAATGTTGTTATGGGTGTTGAAAGTTATAATTTTGAAGAATTAATCGAAAATTATAAACTTACAAAAGGTGTTTTGTTAGATACTGATTTAGATGAAAATGATTGGGATGGATTGATTAAAGATTTTAAAAATATTGTAAAAGAAAAAACCAAAAAAGATTTTCCACAAAATGTTAACGAACAACTATTAGGAGCAATAAGTGCAGTTTTTTTGTCTTGGGAGAGCAATAGAGCTAAAGTTTATCGAAAATTAAATCATATTCCCTCAGAATGGGGAACAGCAGTAAATGTTCAATCAATGGTTTTTGGTAATATGGGAGATGACTGTGCAACTGGTGTAGTATTTACTCGTAATCCATCTGATGGAAAGAATGAAATATATGGGGAATATTTAATAAATGCTCAAGGAGAAGATGTTGTAGCAGGAACAAGAACACCTCAATATATAACAAAGAAAGCTAGAAAAAATGCAAATGAAATACTCCCTTCAATGGAAGAGTCTATGCCAAGTGTTTATAAAAATTTAAAGAACATTCTCATCAAACTAGAGAAACATTATAAAGATATGCAGGATGTAGAGTTCACAGTCGAAAATATGAAGTTGTGGATGTTGCAAACAAGATCGGGAAAAAGAACTGCAAAATCGTCAGTAAAAATTGCTGTTGATATGGAAAGAGAAAAACTTATTACAAAAAAAGAGTCAGTGCTTAGAGTTCAACCAAATTCTTTAGACACTTTATTACATCCAACATTAGATGAAAAAGCAAATTTAAATGTAATAGCTAAAGGTCTGCCAGCTTCACCGGGAGCAGCTTGTGGAAAAGTAGTATTTACCTCTGATGAAGCTGAACGATTGAATGGAATGATGCAAAATACAATCTTAGTAAGAGTAGAAACATCACCCGAAGATATACATGGAATGCATGCTGCCAAGGGAATTCTTACGGCAAGAGGAGGAATGACAAGTCATGCTGCTGTAGTTGCAAGAGGGATGGGTAGACCTTGTGTATCTGGTTCTAGCGAAATAGAAATAGATTACCAAAAAAAAATTTTTAAAACCAAAAATAATGAAATTAAAGAGGGTGATTTAATCACTATTGATGGATCAACTGGTAGAATTATAAAAGGTGAGGTTAAAACTGTTAAACCTGAAATATCAGGAGATTTTTCTAAACTCATGAGCTGGGCTGATAAATTCAGAAAATTAAAAATTAGAGCTAATTGTGAGACACCCTTAGATACCAAAACAGCAAGAGAATTTGGAGCAGAAGGCATAGGTCTTTGTAGAACAGAGCATATGTTTTTTGATGAAGAAAGAATTTTATCTGTTAGAGAAATGATATTATCAAAATCAAAAGAAGATAGGGCTAATGCATTAAAAAAATTGCTTCCTTTTCAGAAAAAAGACTTCATTGAAATTTTTAAAATTATGAATGGTCTACCTGTAACAGTTAGATTATTAGATCCACCACTTCATGAATTTTTACCAAAAAATCAAAAAGAAATTAATGATGTGGCAAATGCTTTAAACATTAAGAGCTCTGAATTAGAAGGTAGAATAATCGAACTTCACGAACAAAATCCAATGCTTGGTCATAGAGGTTGCAGACTAGGAATATCATTTCCTGAAATATATGAGATGCAATGCACCGCAATATTTGATGCACTAGTTGAATGTAAAAAACTCAAGATAAAATCAATCATTCCAGAGATTATGATACCTTTGGTATCAACAGAAGCAGAAATTAAAATAATGAAAGAATTGGTTATTAGAGTTGCTAAAGAAGTAGAAAATAAAACTAAAACAAGACTTAATTTTCTAGTAGGTACAATGATAGAGCTACCAAGGGCAGCAATAAAAGCAGACGATATATCTAAACATGCGGAATTTTTTAGTTTTGGTACAAACGATTTAACGCAAACAACATTCGGTATTAGTAGAGACGATAGTGGTAAGTTTTTAAATGATTATATTGAGAATAAAATCTTTGATATTGATCCATTTGTATCCATAGATGATGGAGTTGGAGATTTAATAGAAATTGCAACAAAAAAAGGCAGGAAAAATAATAAAAAAATTAAACTTGGTATTTGTGGCGAGCATGGAGGGGACCCCAAAAGTATAGATTTTTGTGCACGTGCTGGTTTGGATTATGTATCTTGTTCACCTTATAGAGTCCCCGTTGCAAGACTTGCAGCTGCACAAGCACAATTAAAAAAATAAAATCAATTTCTATATTTCCAATTTTAAATCCAATGAATTTACTGTGTGAGTCAACGATCCAACAGAAATTCTATCTACACCTGTAGAAGAAATTTTTTTAACATTCTTTAGTGTAACTCCTCCAGATGCTTCAGTTTCATATAATCTCTTAGACATTGTGACAGCTTTTCTTAGATTTTTTGAACTCATATTATCTAAAAGAATTCTATCAAATTTCAGTCCCAATATTCTTTTTAACTGAGATATATTATCAACTTCCACAGTAATTTTTTTCCTTACTTTATTTGTAATGGCTCTCTGTATCAAATTTTCAAAATTTTTTTCTGAGCTTATATGATTATCTTTTATCAAATATTCATCACTTAAATTAAATCTATGATTTATACCTCCGCCTAATTTTACCCCATATTTCTGAATTACTCTAAGATTAGGTATAGTTTTTCTTGTACAGCATATTTTAGTTTTTTTCCCAACAATTTTTACAAACTTGTTCGTTTTTGATGCTATTCCTGAAATGTGTGAAACAAAATTAAGTGCAACCCTCTCACCAGTTAATATGCTTTTAAGATTACCTTCAATAATAGCTATTATTTCCCCTTTTTTAATTAAAGACCCATCTCTCTTTTTATTTTTAAATTTAATTTTTTTATCTATTAATTTGAAAGTTTCTTTTGCAAATTCTATACCACCCAGAATTCCATTTTCATTACTGATCATTTTAACACTTTTGATAATATTTTTGTTTATTAAATCAGATGTTATGTCGCCAGATGGATACAAGTCCTCATTTAAAGCTAATTTGCATGAGGATTTTATAAAATTTTTACTTAATTGAATTTTAGACACAGAATTTATCTGCCTATTTCAGCCATTCTCTCTACTGATTTTCTTGCCTTCTCAATTGTTTCATGATCCATTATTAGTTCATTAGTCTCATTCTCTAAACAATCTAATATCTTGGGCAAAGTTATTCTTTTCATGTGAGGGCAAAGGTTACAAGGTCTTATAAACTCTACATTTGGGTTATCTATCTGTACATTATCACTCATCGAGCATTCTGTAACCATCATGACTTTTTCTGGTTGATTGTCTCTTACATATTTGATCATTCCACTTGTAGAACCTGCAAAATCAGAAGCTTGTATTACATCTGGTGGACATTCTGGATGTGCTATTATTTTAATTCCAGGATTAGCTTTTCTAATATCATTTATCTCTTCATCATTAAATTGTTCATGAACTTCACAAGTTCCTTTCCATGCAATAATTTCTACATCGGTTTGTGATGCTACATATTTTGCTAAAAAATCATCAGGCAAAAATATTACTTTTTTTACCTTTAATGACTCAACAATTTTTACTGCATTTGCAGATGTACAACAAACATCAGTTTCTGCTTTTACATCAGCTGATGTATTTACGTATGATACTACTGGAATACCAGGATATTTTTTTTTAAGGTTTCTGACATCATCACCAGTTATAGATGAAGATAAAGAACATCCAGCTTTCATATCAGGTAACAAAACTTTTTTTTCAGGACTCATTAATTTTGCTGTCTCAGCCATAAAGTGTACGCCACACATAACTATTATATCCGCTTTTGTTTTTGCAGCCTCCACGGCCAAGGCAAGTGAGTCTGCTGAAAAATCTGATATCCCATGATAAATTTCTGGGGTTTGATAATTGTGAGCAAGAATTACAGCATTCTTCTCTTTCTTTAATTTATTAATTTTATAAATATATGGTGCGTGTGTAGCCCACTCAATTTCAGGAATTTTTTTTGATACTTTATCGTAAATAGTACTTGTAGCTTTTTTTATTTCACTCGTAAATTCCATAAAAAAAACTTATCAACTTGAATTAGAATTGTCATTCATTTAATCTGACGCATAATAAGCGGTCATGCTGAAACTGGTAGACAGGCACGGTTGAGGGCCGTGTGGGCTTAGCCCATGAGAGTTCGAGTCTCTCTGACCGCACCAAAATAAATATTAAATAGGGGCGTTCTGTTGCCAGGTGCCCCAAACCCCGTAACTTAATTAATAAATTAATTAAGCTGCAATTGCGTAACTTTCGTTAGCATTTATAAATTAGCCCGTTACGGCGGAACAATACCGAACGAAAGAATAACTTTTAGTCACCCGTCGATCCTAATTCACCCCCATAAGTTGAAAATGGTGGAGGTGGTGGGTACTGCCCCCACGTCCGTAATGGTTATTACGAAATTCGTTTATCGTCATAGTTGGAAAACCAACATTAATAATATAAAACCAAATTCAATAGATTCAATAAATTATTCATGAAGTTAACCGAAGAACAGATAAAAGAAATAAAAGAGCAACAATCTCAACAAAATTCAACAAAGAGAGTAACAGCACCAGAGCTAGAAAAAATACTTTATGATGCAATTCCAGTTTTAGATCATGGTTTTATAAGAGTTGTTGATTATATGGGAGATGACACTTCAATTGTACAATCAGCAAGAGTTTCTTATGGAAAAGGTACAAAGAAAGTATCAACTGACTCTGGTTTAATAAAATATTTAATGAGACATTGGCATAGCACACCATTTGAAATGTGTGAAATTAAATATCACGTTAAGTTACCAATATTTATTGCTAGACAATGGATAAGACACCGAACTGCAAATGTAAATGAATATTCTGCAAGATATTCTATATTAGATAAAGAGTTTTATTTACCAAACCCTGAACATCTGGCTGCTCAATCACAAAGTAATAGGCAAGGAAGAGGTAATATTTTGGATGAAGAGAAAGCTAAAAAAGTTTTAGATTTATTAAAAGGTGATGCTGAACAAACTTATGATAATTATGAAACAATGTTAAATGAAAGATACGATGGATCAGTTATTGATGAAAATTCTGTAGGATTAGCAAGAGAACTAGCAAGAATGAATTTAACATTAAATACTTACACACAATGGTACTGGAAAACAGATTTATTAAATTTAATGAATTTTTTGAGATTAAGAGCAGACCATCATGCACAATATGAAATTAGAGCTTACGCAGATGCCATGCTTGAAACTGTAAAAAAATGGGTTCCAACAACTTATGATGCTTTCATGGATTATAGAGTAGGGGGAACAGAAGTTTCTTCAAAAGGAAAAAATTTAATTCAAAAACTAATTAAGGGTGAAAATATTTCAATCGAGGACTCGGGATTATCAAAAAGAGAATGGAATGAGCTTATGGAAGCTTTTGAGCTCAAAGATAAGTTGATTTAATTTTTTCTGCAAAATTTAAATAAATCTTAGATATTTCATGATCTGGTTTACTTTCAACTATAGGTGTTCCCAAATCTCCTAGTTTACCAATTTCTGAATTAATTGGAATTTCTCCCAGAAACTTCTTATGAAACTCATCAGCAGTTCTTTTTACACCCCCTTCACCAAAGATTGCATATTTTTTTCCGTCGTCTCCTATAAAGTGACTCATATTATCAATTAATCCAATTATATTAACTTTAAGCTTGTCGAACATTCTAATTCCACGTTTAACATCTTGAAGTGCAATTTCTTGTGGAGTGGATACGATAATTACTCCATCCATATTAATTTCTTGTGCAAATGTAAGTTGTGTATCACCAGTTCCAGGAGGCATATCAACAATAATGAAGTCCAGGTCTTTCCATAAAACTTTTTGAGTAAAAGTTTTGATTGCCGAGGTAACCATAGGGCCTCTCCAAATCATTGGTGTTTCTTCATCTGTTAAAAAACCAATGGACATACATTGAATACCATACTTATTTATCGGGACTAATTTCTGACCGTCACTTTCAGGCTTTTCATTTATTGAAAATAATTTTGGTAAAGAAGGTCCATAGATATCAGCATCCAACAATCCAACATTCAGACCTAACTTCTTCAGTGCTAAAGCCAGATTTGTCGCAAAAGTTGATTTTCCAACTCCTCCTTTTGCACTTGAAATAGCAATAGTAAATTTTGTTCCGAGAATTGGGTTTCTTCTAAAGGTTTTTGGCTCTGTTTTTGCTTTCATTGTGTCACTTAACCCTACTTTTTTGTCGTCCATACTTTACCATTACCTTGTTTTTAACAATAAAGACACTATATAGAGTGTCGTATTATGAGTGATTTTAAAAATCAAAGTCCATGGGGATCTCCTCCAGGAGGAGGTGGAAGTGGAAACGGCGGTTTCAGAAGAGGTCCTAAACCTCCAAATATAGATGAAGTAATTAGTAAGATACAAAATACAATCAACAGATTTTTTGGTGGTGGAAAAGGCGGAGCAAAACCAATCATTATAAGTTTAATAATTTTACTAATTGTTTGGACTTTAAGCGGTCTTTATAGAGTTTTGCCTGATGAGCAAGGAGTTGTTTTAAGATTTGGTAAATTTGTTAAAACCACACAACCAGGATTGAATTATCATTTACCGTTTCCGGTTGAAAATGTTTTAACTCCTAAAGTTACAAAAGTTAATAGAATGGATATTGGTTTTAGGTCTGAAAGAGATAGTGGATTTTCATCGGGTGGAGTTGCAGATGTTCCAGAGGAAAGTTTGATGCTGACAGGAGATGAAAATATTGTAAATATCGATTTTTCAGTATTTTGGGTAATTAAAGATGCAGGAAATTTTTTATTTAAAATTCAAGATCCGGAAGGTACAGTAAAAGCTGCTGCAGAAACTGCAATGAGAGAAGTTATCGCTAGATCTGACATACAACCGATATTAACAGAAGGAAGATCTGTAATTGAAGCAGATACTCAGGAAATTATTCAAAATATTTTAGATGAATATTCTAGTGGAATACAAATTACACAGGTTCAAACTCAGAAAGCCGATCCACCAGATCAAGTTATTGATGCATTTAGAGATGTTCAAGCTGCAAGAGCTGATATGGAAAGATCTAAAAATGAAGCAGAAGCATATGCTAATGATGTAATACCGAGAGCACGAGGAGAAGCAGCAAAAGTGCTACAAGCTGCAGAAGCATATAAAAAAGAAGTTGTTGCTAAAGCAGAGGGTGAGGCAAGTAGATTTTTATCAATTTACAATGAGTATGCAAAAGCAAAAAAAGTAACACAAGAAAGAATGTATTTGGAGACAATGGAAGAAGTATTAGCAGACATAAACAAAATTATTATCGATAAAAATTCTGGTGAAGGTGTAGTGCCTTATTTACCTTTACAAGAGTTAAAGACAGGAACAAATTAAAATGAAAGCTGGAAAATTTTTACTACCAATAATAGCTATTATTGCAGCAACTATTTACTTTTCAGTATTTATAGTGAAAGAAGTTAATCAGGCAATTGTACTTCAATTAGGAGATCCAAAAAGAATAATTTTAAATCCTGGAATTAATTTTAAAATTCCATTCATCCAAAATGTTGTATTTCTGGATAAAAGAATACTTAATCTTGATACACCGCCTGAAGAAGTTATTGCTTCAGATCAAAAAAGATTAATTGTCGATGCATTTGCAAGGTTTCAAATTATAGATCCTCTAAAATTTTACATTTCAGTTGGAAATGAAAGAGTTGCAAGATCAAGACTAGCAACGATTATAAATTCAAGAATTAGGAACGTTTTAGGACAACAAGAATTACAAACTTTATTATCCGAAGATAGAACAAAGCAAATGTCTCTTATTCAAGAAGGTGTAAATAATGAGGCTGAGAACTTTGGTATAAGCATTGTTGATGTCAGAATAAAAAGAGCAGATCTTCCACAGGCTAATAGTGATGCGATCTTTAGAAGAATGCAGACGGAAAGAGAGAGAGAAGCCAAAGAATTTAGAGCAAAAGGAGCTGAGATGGCTGTAACAATAACTTCAACCGCAGATAAAGAAGTAACGGTAATTCTTGCAAACGCTCAAAAAAAATCAGAAATTATGAAAGGTGAAGGAGACGGTCAAAAAAATAAAATTTTTGCTGACGCTTTCGGTCAAGATCCTGAATTTTTTGCCTTTTACAGAGCAATGCAAGCATATCAAAAAGCTCTAATTGGTGGAGAAACATCAATGATACTTTCTCCTGATAGTGAATTTTTTAAATTTTTCGGAAATATAAATCAAAAAGCAGAATAATTTTAATGAGAGAATTGATCATTGCATTTGGTCTGTTCTTATTCATTGAAGGCTTGCTGTACGCCATATTTCCATCAAAAATGAAAAATATGATGTTAAAATTAAAAGAAGTAAATAATAATCAGTTAAGGACAGGTGGATTGATATTTGCAATTATAGGATTTATTATTATTTGGTTTATAAAGAGATGAAACAACTCAAAATTTTATTCATAATTTTATTATCTTTTAACTTCAATTTTGCTGCTAATTCAGCAAACATGCCTGCATCTTTTGCAGATTTGGCTGAAAAACTTATGCCGTCTGTTGTGAATATTTCAACAACTACAACAATTACAACTAAATCAAATCCATTTCCTTTTGAATTTCCTCCAGGTTCACCATTTGAAGACATGTTTAAAGATTATGGAACTCCACAAAAGAGACAAACAAGTGCTCTTGGGTCTGGTTTCATTATTGATGAAAAAGGATTGGTTATAACAAACAACCATGTAATCCAAGGTGCAGAGGATGTTTTTGTAAGAGTTAATGGAGAGAAAAATTTAAAAGCAAAAGTTATAGGTGCAGATCCTGGTATGGATCTTGCTGTCCTTCAAATAGAGTCAGATCAAAAATTTACGCCAGTAAAGTTTGGAGACTCAGATACTGCAAGAATTGGTGATTGGGTAATAGCAATAGGTAATCCATTCGGTTTAGGAGGAACAGTTACAGCTGGAATTATATCTGCTAGAAATAGAAGTATTGGTTTATCTAGATATGAGGATTATATACAAACAGACGCTTCAATTAACCAAGGGAACTCAGGAGGACCATTATTTAACATGGATGGAGATGTAGTTGGTATTAACACCGCAATACTTGGTCAATCTGGATCAATTGGAATTGGTTTTGCAATTCCATCTAATAGTGCTCAAAAAGTAATAAATCAATTAATTGAATTTGGAGAAACAAAAAGAGGATGGCTTGGTGTAAGAATTCAAACAGTAACAAAAGATATTGCAGATGTTGAAAAATTAGATGAGCCAAGAGGAGCATTAGTTGCAAGCGTTGCAGAGAATAGTCCCTCAGACAAAGGTGGAATAAAAGCAGGAGATATAATTTTAGAATTTGATGGTCAAAAAATTAATGAAATGAGTGAACTTCCAAGAATTGTGGCAGAGACTGAAGTAGGAAAGAAAGTAGATTTAAAAGTTTGGCGAAATAAAAGAGAAATTACAAAACAAATAATCTTGGGAAGACTAGAAACATCTGAAGATTTTTCACAAGGATTGGTTACAGAAAAACCGAAAGAGGATGAGATAGAAGGTTTAAAAATTAAAGTTAGATTACTAACTAAGGATGACATCAGAGATAGAAATCTACCAAAAAATACGACAGGACTTGTGATAACACAGATTGAAAAAGATAGTCCGATTAATTACCTTCAAGTAAATAATATTATTGTAGAAGCGCAAAAAAAGAAAATTAACACAATTGGAGATTTAGATAATATCGTAAAACTTGCTCTTAAAGGAACTGAAAAGAGTTTATTGATTGCTATTTACAATAATAATAATCAAAGAAGATACATAGGTGTTAAGTTAAATTAATGGACTTAAAGTCCAAAATTATACTTATTTCTGGACCAACAGCATCAGGTAAATCTAAGTTTGCTATTTCTCTTGCAAAAAATATTAATGGAGAAATAATCAATGCTGATAGTATGCAAGTATTTAAAGAGTTGAAAATACTAACAGCTAGACCAAATTTAAAAGATACAAATAAAATAAAACATCATTTATATGGGTATAAAAGTGTTAAAGAAAATTACTCTGTGGGTGATTGGTTAAAAGATTCAAAGATAAAAATTTTTAATATTAAAAAAAAAAATAAAGTACCAATTTTAGTTGGAGGAACTGGTTTATATTTTAAAGCCTTGATAGATGGTATTGTGAAAATTCCAAATGCACCAATCTCTATACGAAATAAAATAAGACAGAAGCATATTAAAATTGGACAAAATAAATTTTATTCTGAACTTATAAAATTAGACCCTATTTCAAAAAATATGATCAATAAAAACGATAGTCAAAGAACTATTAGAGCATTTGAGGTAAAAAAATTTACAAAAAAATCATTGTTTGATTGGTATAAAGGTACTTCTCCAGATTTCAAAAAGAATGAATTTGTAAAACTTTATATTGATTATCCAAGGACAGAACTTTTAAAACAAATATCAAAAAGAACAGATGCAATGATAAAAGAAGGAGCAATTATAGAGGCTGATCGGTTTAATAAACTAAAAATTAGTAAAGATTTATCATCAAACAAGGTTATCGGTCTTATCGAAATTAAGGATTACTTAAATAAAAAGATAAGTCTAAAAGATTTAAAAGAGAAAATATCTATAAAAACAAGACAATATGCCAAAAGACAGTTAACATGGTCGAGAGGACAAATGTCTGAATGGCAAAAAATAAAATATTCAGACTTGAAAACTTTTATAAAAAAATTTGCGAAATACGCATAGTAGACTTGACCTGAGAGCACAACTTCAGCTAGATTGTCTGAATGCCAAAATTATATTCAGGAGCCGAAATTGTATTTAAATGTATGGAGGACCAAAATGTCGAGCATATATTTGGCTACCCAGGAGGAGCTGTCCTTCCAATTTATGACGAACTACAAAATTTTAAATCAATTAAACACATACTAGTAAGACATGAGCAGGGAGCTGGTCATGCTGCTGAAGGTTATGCTAGATCATCAGGAAAACCAGGTGTTGTCTTAGTTACTTCAGGACCAGGTGCCACAAATGTTGTTACAGCATTAACAGACGCATACATGGACTCTATTCCTTTGGTATGTATCTCAGGTCAGGTACCAACTCATTTAATTGGCACTGATGCCTTTCAAGAATGTGATACCACTGGTATTACAAGACCATGCACAAAACATAATTGGCTTGTTAAAGATATAAATGATTTAGCAAATATAATTCACAAAGCTTTTGAGGTCGCCACAACAGGACGGCCAGGACCAGTATTGGTCGATATTCCAAAAGATATTCAATTTCAAAAAACAATTTATAAAAAACCTTTGAAAAAACCTAAGACGAATGGCAAGTCTCACAATTATTTTAAACAAGATAATATAGATCAACTTATAGATTTAATGAGCAAATCTTCTAAACCAATTTTTTATACTGGTGGAGGGGTTATAAATTCTGGGCCAAAAGCAAGTGAATTATTAAAAGAACTCGTTTATGCAACCGGCTTTCCAATTACTTCAACCTTACAGGGCTTAGGTTCTTTTCCAGGAGACGATAATCAATTTTTAGGAATGCTAGGAATGCATGGGACATACGAAGCAAATAATGCAATGCACGATTGCGATCTCATGATAAATATAGGTGCAAGATTTGATGATAGAATTACAGGTAAGTTAGATGAATTCTCTCCAAAATCAAAAAAAGTGCATATTGATATTGATCCGTCATCAATAAATAAAAATGTTAAAGTCGATCTTGCTATTGTAGGAGATGTAAAATCAGTACTATCATTAACTTTAAATAAATTGAAAAAAAATAAATCAAAATTTTTAAAATCAAATAAACAAAAAACTTCTAAGTGGTGGGAAAAAATTCAGAAATGGAGATCAATAAAATCACTTGATTACATTGCAAGTGAAGAAACTATAAAACCACAATTTGCAATTGAGAGACTATATGAATTAACAAAAGATAAAGATTCTTATATAACTACTGAAGTAGGCCAGCATCAAATGTGGGCAGCACAACACTATAAATTTAATAAACCAAATCGTTGGATGACTTCTGGAGGCTTAGGAACAATGGGTTACGGTTTACCAGCAGCAGTTGGCGTACAAGTGGCTCATCCAAAAAAATTGGTAATTGATATTGCCGGTGAAGCATCTGTCCTTATGACACTGCAAGAAATGTCAACTGCAGTTCAATATAGTTTACCAATTAAAATATTTATACTTAACAATGAATACATGGGAATGGTCAGACAATGGCAAGAGCTTTTACACGACAAGAATTACTCAGAAAGTTATACAGCAGCTCTACCAGATTTTGTAAAATTAGCAGAAGCTTATAATTGTGTAGGCATAAGAGCTAAAAGACCAGAAGAATTAGACGATAAAATAATTGAAATGCTTAATACAGATAAACCGGTTATTTTTGACTGTATGGTTGATAAAGTTGAAAATTGTTTCCCAATGATACCTTCGGGAAAACCTCATAATCAAATGATTTTAGGCCCAAAAGATCAAGAAAATAAGAAGATTACGGGTAAAGGCAAGTCTCTAGTTTAATGCCAAATTCAAAATCTGCATATAGCCTATCCAATTTAAAGGAAAAGCTTGATACTCATATCATTGTTGTCTGGGTAGATAATGAGTCTGGTGTATTAGCTCGAGTTGTTGGTCTCTTCTCCGGTAGAGGTTATAATATTGAGTCACTCGCTGTCGCACAGGTAGATGAAAAGTTAAATATTTCAAGAATTACAATAGTGACAACTGGAACCCCACAAGTTGTTAATCAAATAAAATTACAATTAAAAAAATTAGTACCGGTTCATAAAGTTGCAGATTTTAAAAGAGAGGATAAAGCAGTTATATTTAAAGAGATGGCTTTATTTAAGCTAGTTGGAACTCAATCTAAATTAACAAGTGCTATTAAAGCTTGTAAGAAATATAATCCTATTGTATTAGACACAACCGATAAATCTAATGTTATACAGGTAACAGCTTTAAGAAGAGAAATAGATAAAATGTCAAAAGATTTAAAAAAATATGGATTGGTAAGTGTTTCTAGAACAGGTGCAGTTGCCATGACAAGAGGAGCTGACACATTTAAATAATTAAAGGAGAAAAGTATGAAAATGTTTTATGAAAAAGATACGGATGTAAATTTAATCAAAGACAAAAAAATTGCTATATTTGGATACGGTAGCCAAGGACATGCACATGCATTAAACTTGAAAGATAGTGGAGTAAAAGAAGTGGTAGTTGCTTTAAGAGAAGGTTCTTCAAGTATTGCTAAAGCTGAGTCTAAAGGATTAAAAGTTATGCCACTTTCAGATGCCGCAGAATGGGCTGATGTTGTTATGATTTTAACACCAGATGAACTGCAAGCAACAATTTATAAAAATCATATCGAGCAAAGAGTGAAAGAAGGAACGTCAATTGCATTTGCTCACGGACTAAATGTTCATTATGATTTAATCCAGGCAAGAAAAGATTTAGATGTTTTCATGGTTGCACCAAAAGGCCCAGGACATTTAGTTAGAAGTGAATTTGAAAAAGGTGGCGGAGTGCCATGTTTATTTGCAGTACACCAAAATGGTTCTGGTAAAGCGAGAGATTTTGCTATGTCATATGCTTCAGCAATAGGTGGTGGAAGATCTGGAATGATTGAAACTACATTTAAAGATGAAGTAGAAACAGATCTTTTTGGTGAACAGACTGTTTTATGTGGTGGTTTGGTTGAGCTTATAAAGAATGGTTATGAAACTTTAGTCGAGGCTGGTTATGATTCTGAAATGGCATATTTTGAAACTGTTCATGAAGTAAAATTGATTGTAGATTTGATTTATGAAGGGGGGATTGCAAATATGAATTACTCGATTTCAAATACCGCTGAGTATGGAGAATATGTATCTGGTCCAAGAATTATAAATAAGGAAGAAACAAAAAAAAGAATGAAAGAAGTTCTTGTAGATATCCAATCTGGTAAATTTACAAAACAATGGATGGACGAATGTAAGAATGGACAGACAAATTTCCTAGCCACAAGAGCAAAACTTGCAGAGCACCCAGTCGAAAAAGTTGGAGCAACATTAAGAGAAATGATGCCTTGGATTGCTAAGAAGAAGCTAGTCGACAGTGATAAAAAATAAAAAATATCTGTAAGGACCCAAAACACCTTATTTATTTTGCAATCTAGGCGAGAGCATGTATTATCTCGCAAATAAAATATTTATGCCAGATAGAGAAAAATTGTTTATTTTCGACACAACAATGCGTGATGGAGAGCAATCACCAGGAGCATCTATGAGTGTAGAGGAGAAAATACAGATCTCAAGAATATTTGATGAGATGGGAATTGATATTGTTGAGGCAGGATTTCCAATTGCCTCACCTGGAGACTTTGAGGCCGTATCTGAAATTAGCAAAATTATGAAAAATTCAATTCCTTGCGGATTATCTAGGGCACTAAAAAAGGATATTGATGCTTGTCACGAGTCTTTAAAACATTCTGAAAGATTTAGAATTCATACTTTCATATCGACAAGCCCACTACATATGAAACATAAGCTTGAGATGACAAATGAACAAGTATTAGAAGCAATAAAGGAAAGTGTTACTTATGCACGTAATTTTACAGATGATGTTGAATGGTCATGTGAGGATGGAACAAGAACAGATTTAGACTTTATGTGCAAAACTGTAGAATTAGCGATAAAATGTGGAGCTAAAACAATCAATATTCCAGATACAGTAGGGTATTCAATTCCTGAAGAGTTTGCAAAAACAATTAAACATCTAAAAAATAATGTTCCTAATATAGATAAGGCTATTTTATCTGCACACTGTCACAATGACCTTGGTTTAGCTGTAGCAAATGCTCTAGCAGGTGTTTCAGAGGGTGTAAGACAGATAGAATGTACAATTAATGGAATTGGTGAAAGAGCAGGAAATGCAGCTCTTGAAGAAATTGTCATGGCAATCAAGACAAGAAATGACTTAATGCCTTATGATACTGGAATTAAAACAGAGTTGATAAGCAAAGCATCAAAAATAGTTTCTAACGCAACAGGATTTCCTGTTCAATTTAATAAAGCAATTGTTGGCAAGAATGCATTTGCCCACGAGTCTGGAATTCATCAAGATGGAATGTTAAAAAACAGAGAAACTTACGAAATTATGACTCCCGAAAGTGTTGGAGTAAAAAAAACTTCCCTTGTAATGGGAAAACATTCAGGAAGACATGCATTTAAAGATAAATTAAGTGACTTAGGTTATTCAGATCTGACAGATGATATAATACAAATTGCATTTGGAAAGTTTAAAGTTTTAGCTGACAAAAAAAACATATTTATGATGAAGATATTGTTGCATTAGTTGATGATAGTTTAATTGTTGATAATAAAATTAATGCTATTAACTTAAAATCGTTAAAGGTTTTTGCTGGAACCGGCGAACCTCAAAGAGCTGAGATGACACTTGATGTTTATGGTGATGTTAAAAAAACTATAGAAACCGGCGATGGTCCAGTTGATGCGATTTTTAAGTGCATTAAAAAACTTTTCCCACATGATGTAAAATTGTCTCTATATCAAGTTCATGCTGTAACTGAAGGAACAGATGCTCAAGCAACGGTCAGTGTTAAAATAGAGGAAAACGATAGAACAACGGTTGGCCAGTCTGCAGATACCGATACTTTAGTTGCGTCAGCTAATGCTTATTTGAATGCATTGAATAAAATGCTCATAAAACGTGAGAAAAAAGCACCTTCTCAAAATATCAAACACCAAAAAGTGAAAGGAATATAATTAATGTCAATGTTTGCTAATTTTAGAAAATTTTGGAGCCAAGATATGGCTATTGATCTTGGAACAGCAAACACTCTTGTTGTTCTAAAAAGCAAAGGTGTAGTTCTTAATGAACCATCTGTTGTTGCCGTAGTAGATAACAAAGGAAAAAAATCTGTTTTAGCTGTAGGAGATGAAGCAAAAACTATGCTTGGAAGAACACCGGGAAACATACAAGCTATTAGACCTTTGAGAGATGGAGTAATTGCAGATTTCATAGTCACAGAAGAAATGATTAAACATTTCATTAAAAAAGTTCATAAAAAAACATTAGCAAATCCAAGAATATTAATTTGTGTACCAACAGGATCAACACCAGTTGAAAGAAAAGCAATTCAAGACAGTGCATTGGCAGCAGGGGCTAGACGAGTTCAATTAATTGAGGAGCCTATTGCTGCAGCGATTGGAGCAGGATTACCAATTCAAGAAGCAACTGGATCCATGGTAGTTGATATTGGAGGTGGTACAACAGAAATTGCGGTTATGTCATTAGGCGGAGTTGTTTATTCAGAATCACTTAGAATTGCAGGTGATGCAATGGATAACGCTTTAAAAGATTATATGAGAGAAGAGTATAATTTGATGATCGGAGATAGTACTGCAGAGAAAATTAAAAAAGATATTGGAACGGCAATACCTACAAATAATAATACATACGCAGTAAAAGGAAGAGATCTTAGATCAGGTACACCTAAAGAAGTAAATATCTCAGAACAAGATACATCAGAAGCTTTAAATCCTATACTTAAAGAAATTGTATCAGGGATTAAAAAAGCACTAGAAAATACACCTCCTGAATTATCAGCTGATTTAGTTGATATGGGCTTAACCATGACTGGCGGTGGATCTCTTTTGAAAAATATAGATAAAAGATTTTCAAAAGAAACTGGATTACCAGTCAATATTGCCGATGATCCATTATCATGTGTTGCAATAGGAACCGGAAAGGCGTTAGACGATCAAGAGATATTTTCTACTGTACTATCTGAGTATTAAATATTATGTCAACAGAATCGAGTAGAGACGACTTTATAATTGCTATTCGATCTGCTTTCTTAAAAAAAGGCAATCGTCAAAAATTTTCTTTATTTACACTTTTAGTAATTTCAATTTTAGTTTTATCTTTAGAGTATTTTAAAACAGGTCCTATTGATCAGTTTAGATCATTTACTAAAGATGTAATTTTTAGAGGATCATATGTCGTATCAAGCCCTTTTAAATATGTAAAAGATAAATATTATTTGTATCAAGACCATATGAATATGTATGAAGAATTTTCAATCCTTAGAGATAAAGATCTAGATTTAGACTCATTAAAAAAAGAAGTTGATTATTATAAATCAGAGAATGCTTTTTTAAAAAAATTGATTGAGGAAAGAGATATATTTTCAACTAATTATATGTTGACAAAAATTTTACTCGACAAACAAAGCCCGTATCTTAAATCAATAATAATCAATAAGGGTCAGAAAAATGGAGTTAAATTAGGGTCAGCAGTAAAAGACAGGTTATATTATATTGGAAAAGTTGTTAATGTTAACTTCTTGAGCTCTAGAGTATTGCTAGCGAGTGATTTAAATAGCAAAATTCCTATAATTATTGAGCCGAGTGGAATTAATGCAATACTATCAGGTTATGGGAATGACCAATATGCAGAATTAGAGTATTTGCCAAAGATTAATGAAATTAAAGAAAATGAAATTGTATATACATCTGGTTCGGACGGTATCATACCAGCCTCTATTCCTGTTGGGAAAATAGTTTTTAAAGAAGATAAGAAATACGTAAATTTTTTTAGTAATTTTAATCAATTAAATTATGTTCAGGTAAATAAGTAAAATGGCGAAAGGTAATATTAAATTTTATCAATTTTTATTAAATGGTTTTCCAATCATATTATTATTTTTCTTTGCACTAACAGGTTATTCATCACCGCTTCAGGTTTTTAAAATAAATATAACTTTTAATTTCATACATTTGATTGTTTTTTATTGGGTCTTGAGAAAACCTGACATGTTAGGTTATGGACTGATCTTTTTTGCAGGTATAATAAATGATGTTGTTCAAAATTTGCCTATTGGAATATCTTCTATCAATTATCTTTTGTTATGTGTTATTGCGTCATTTTTTAGGACTAGAACGTTAGTTCCAAATTTAATTTATGATTGGGTTTTATTTTTGGTTGCCATACTAATTGTAAGCTCAATTCATTTCACATTACTGTCCGCCTTTTTCGATGGAAATATTAAATATGGAACTTTGATGTCTACAGCATTTTTTTCATTTTTAGTTTATCCATTAGTTGCAAAAATATTTAATCAAATTTATTTATTAGGTTTAAGGCAAGAAAATGTTGAGTAGAGGAAGAAATATAGAAAAGGGGCGGGTAATTACAAGAAGAATGTTTATTTTAGCAGCTGCTAAAATATTACTTTTTGCTGGGATATCATCAAGATTATATAACTTACAAATTTCAGATAGAGAAAAATACGAAATATTATCTGATAAAAATAGAATTAGAGAATGGAAAACACCACCTCAAAGAGGAATTATATTAGACAACTTTAATAAAGTTTTGGCAAGCAATGATAGAGTGTTTCAATTACATTTAATATTAGACGAGATTAAAGATTTTGATGTAACTGTCTTTAAAATAAAAAATTTAATAGGATTAGATAAATTTCAAGTAAAAAAATTATATAAAAAAAGAGAGAGATTAAAGTCGTGGGATACTTTAGTCGTTTCAGACAACTTATCATGGGAACAATTTTCTAAAATAAATTTATATCTTCATGAACTAGAAGGTGCAAAACCAGTTTTGTCTACATCGAGATTTTATCCATATGCGAATGACCTGGTTCATATTGTCGGTTACGTAGGAGACGCTAGCTTGAAAGATATTGAAAAGCCTGAAATAAAAGAAAACTTTGTTCCAGGTCTCAAAGTTGGAAAATATGGAATTGAGAGTTCACAAGAACAACATTTGATCGGTAAGTATGGAATTAAAAGATATGAAGTAAATGCCTCAGGAAAAAGAATTAGTCAAATCGATTACATAAAAGAATTACAAGGTAGTAAAATTAATTTAACTATAGATATTGAAATTCAAAAATACGCTCAAGAATTATTAAAGGGAAAAGCAGGCTCAATATGTGCTATGGATATTTATACAGGAGAGGTTGTTGCTATGGCCTCATCTCCAACTTATGATCCAAACAAATTTACGCATGGAATTAATCAAAAGGATTGGAAAGAAATAAGAGAAAATCCCTTAAAACCACTGGTAAATAAGTCTATTGCAGGTCTCTACTCACCTGGGTCCACTTTTAAGCCTTTAGTTGCTTTGGCTGCTTTAGAATATGGAATATTAGATCCTGAAAAAATAGTTAGATGTAAAGGACACAAACATCCTTATGAACTTTATGGAGTTAAATATCACTGCTGGAAAAAAGAAGGTCATGGCTATATGAAATTGAGAAACGCAATAAAGCAATCCTGTGATATTTATTTTTACGAAATGGCAAGATTACTTGGTGTGGATAGATTATCGACTATTGCAAAAAGATATGGTCTTGGATCTCATGTTCTTGGAGATATTTATAACGATGAAAAAAATGGATTAGTCCCTAACACAAAATGGAAAAGAAATGCTTTAGAGCAGAGTTGGTATTTGGGAGAAACAGTCATTAATGGAATTGGTCAAGGTTATATTCAAACTACACCCCTCCAACTTTGTTTGATGACAGCTCAAATGGCTAATGGAGGGTATAAAATAAAACCTCATATTTTAAAAGATGACACAATAAACTATCAAGATGTAATTAATAAAATTAAATTAGGTCAATCAAATTATCCATTTCATGAGCGAAACTACTTAGACGACATTGATATATCCTATTATCAACGAATGTATCACAAAAAGTCGAATATAAATTTTGTTTTGGATGCAATGTTTGGTTCCACAAATGAAAGATACGGAACATCTTTTAGATCCCGTTATGATGATCCAAAATATCAATTTGCAGGAAAAACTGGAACATCTCAAGTAAGACGAATAACTGAACTTGATAGAGAATTAGATTTGGATACTGAACAGATTGAGTATAAAAAAAGAGACCATGCTTTATATATAGCATTTGCTCCTTACAGAGATCCAAGATATTCAATAAGTGTGCTTATTGAACATGGTGGATCTGGAAGTAAGGCAGCTGCACCACTTGCAAGTAAGTTAATTAAAAAAATTATTGATAGGCATAAATTAAGAGAGCAGTTTAACAATGGAGATACAAGTTTAGCGTAATGTTAAGAGAAAGAATACAAGCAACCAATTATAGTTTTTTTGATAAGTTAAAATCAATTGATTATTTGTTAATTTTATTAATTATTGCCATAGGTGCTATTAGTGTATTTGCAATTTATTCTACTGAGGGAGGAAAATTTTCATTTTACACTAAAAACCACATACTTAGATTGTCTTTATTTTTTAGTTTATTCTTAGTGCTATCATTTGTGCGAGTTTCTACTTGGTATAAAAATGCCTATATTTTTTATGTAATTGGATTAGTTTTGTTGCTAGTTGTTTTATTCTTTGGAATATCAGCTTCTGGAGCAACTAGATGGATAAATTTATATTTTCTTAATTTGCAGCCATCAGAATTAATGAAAATAGCAGTAATTGTTTGCTTTGCTAGATATTACCACAGAATTCAAAGTTCAGACATTCAGAGTTATAAATTTTTAATTCAACCTATTATACTTTTAATTATTCCATGCTATTTAGTTATTCAACAACCTGACTTAGGTACTTCAATATTAATTGCAGGTAGCGGAATTGCAATTATTTGGTTGGCAGGCATCAATATAAAATATTTTGTATATTCTGGTTTGCTGTTACTAGTCTCTTTGCCTTTTGCTATTTCTATTTTAAAGCCTTATCAAAAATCAAGAATACTTACATTTTTTAATCCTGATAGAGATCCTTTAGGAGCTGGTTATCAAATAATTCAATCAAAAATCGCTATAGGATCTGGGGGTTTTTTTGGGAAAGGTTACTTAAAAGGTACTCAAAGTTACTTAGAGTTTTTACCAGAAAAGCATACTGACTTTATATTTACACTATTTTCAGAAGAATTTGGGTTTCTTGGATCAATAATCCTACTGTTTTTATATATCTTATTAATCTACAGAATTATTAATGTTGGATTAGTTTCCAGAAGTTTTTTTGCTAAATTGTATTGTTTTGGATTCGCAACAGCAATCTTTTTGTATGTATTTGTAAATATTGCAATGGTTCTAGGAATGTTGCCTATAGTTGGAGCTCCTTTACCAATCATGTCTTATGGAGGATCTTCATTGTTATCTATTATGTTAGGTTTAAGTATAGTTATGAGTTGTAAAATATATAATCAGGAACAAATCTCGGTTTATTAACTATTTTCCGTCTATTGCAACAATTGTTAAATCATCTTTTTGGATATGTCCTGCACCAAGAATATCATCTATCATTGTTTTAAGCCTATCGTTGATTGCTGTAGATTGATATTTTTTGATATAACTTTCAAAACCTTCTGAACCCAACATTTCACCACTAGGATTTTTAATCTCGGTTATTCCATCTGTAAAAATGTACATAGAACTATTGTCAAAAGGAATTGTGTGTTCAGGATATTTAGTTTTAGGCATAATGCCTAAAGGAGGTCCAGCTTCAGAAAAATTACTGAATGTCCCATCCGCTGCTAATATTAAAGGTGGCTCATGACCTGCACTTGAAAGTAATAATTCTTTTTTATTTGAGTCATATATTCCAATTAACATAGTTACAAACATTCCTCTTGAGATTGTTTCGCATATTTCGTTGTTTAATTGAAAAAGTAAATCAGATGCTGAAAAATTTGTTTTACTTAAACATCTATATAAACTTGATGCTTTTGACATAAGCAATGAAGATTTAATTCCTTTTCCCGACACATCGGCAACACCAAATCCATATTTTCCATCACCTAAATCTGAAAAGTTATAAAAATCTCCAGAAACTACTTTAGCAGGAATATTAATTCCAGAGATAGGAAATTCTTTATCTTTATTTTTTGATAATAAAGATCTTTGAATTTCACCAACAATTTCTACTTCTTTTTGAATTTTATTTTTCTCAACCATTTCCTTAGCCATCTTTGCATTACGTATTGCTAATGCTGCGGGAGCTGAGAGTGTTTCTAAAAGTTTTCTGTCATCTTCAATAAACAATTTGTCCTCAGTTTTTTTATTTAAACAATGAATTACTCCTATACATTCATTCGCTGCTATCAATGGTGAACATAATACAGAATATGTTGTAAAGTTAGTTTTGTTGTCTAAATCAAAATAAAATTCAGCTATTTCTCTTACATCTTTTCTAACATTTCCAACACGGATACATTTTCTTTGTTCAACAGCTTTACCCATAACACCATCTTTTAAGTCCAATTGGTATTCATCTAAATAATCTTGATGAAGTGATGCAATACACTCGAATTTTTTCTTTTCTTCATTAATTAAAAAGATATTTGCAGCTTGTGCATTTAGTCTTGCAATAATTACTCTTAAGGCATTCATTAAAGTATCGTTTAAATCAAGTGAGAGCGCGAAGTCTTGATTCATTTTTGTAACAAGTTCTAAATCGACGTTAACTTGTTCGGCCTCTTTTTTGGGCTCTATCGGTTTTTTTGATTTAAATAGAAACATTTATTTAACTAGTATTTTAAGCAATTTTTGATAAATTTTTCAACAATGGAGATTATAATTAATACACCAAATTTATACATTCATCTACATGATGCTGTTTTAATGGTCCAGTATGTAATAGATGGATTTATCCAAATTACATCAAATATAAAATTATAATCATAATCAGTGGATTTCATATTTGTATTTGTCCTAGGAGCTCTTTGGGGAAGCTTTGCAAATGTATGCATATATCGTTTGCCGTCAGGTAAAGGAGTTGTATCTGGTAGATCTTTTTGTCCAAAATGTAAAAAATTAATAACCTGGAAAGATAATATCCCTATAATTTCATTTTTATTATTAAATGGCAAATGTAGAAAATGTAAAAAAAAGATTTCAACTAAATATATATTAGTCGAAAGTATAAGCATTTTAATATTCTTAAGTATATATTTTCTTTATGGTATTAGTATAACAACAATTCTTCTTTTAATTTTAGGGTTAATTTTCTTAATAATTTTTTTTATAGATTTAAAACATTTTATCATTCCAAATGTTCTAACATTTTCGTTAATGCTCCTAGGTTTCGTAAAGTCATTTGATCCCAATTTACATCCAATGTTTCCAAATTTCATAAATTCTATAATAGGAGGTATATTTGGATATGGAATAATATGGTCAATAATATTTTTTTATAAACAGATAAGAAAAAAAGAAGGTATGGGATTAGGAGATGCAAAACTTTTATCAGCTATTGGTTTTTGGTTTGGATGGTTTGCTATTCCTTTTGTAATTTTTATTTCTTCGATAATTGCTCTGTTGTCAGTCGTACCTAGCTTGATTAATAAATCAAAAAAACTCTCTTCGCAGATACCATTTGGACCCTACATAATTCTTGGTACGTTGATATATTTGATATTTGAAAGTAGTATTAGATCAATAATTTATTATTAATCTATAAAAGATATGTTTGAAAAAATAATCAGCAATACGTCTAAAATTGTAGTTGGCAATTCAGAAAAGATTAGACTTACACTTGCGGCTATAATTTCAGAAGGAAGTATACTTATTGAAGATTATCCAGGGTCTGGAAAAACAACTTTTGCAAAAGCAATTACACAAAGTTTAGGTCTCAACTTTAAAAGAGTTCAATTTACATCTGATCTTTTGCCAAGTGATATACTTGGTTTTAATATTTTTTCAGATGATAAATTAAATTTTCAAAAGGGACCTATTTTTACAAATATAGTTCTAGCTGATGAGTTAAATAGAGGAAGCCCAAAGTCTCAAAGTGCTTTTTTAGAGGCGATGGAAGAAAAAAATGTTTCAATTGATGGTATCAGCCATAGTCTTCCAGAACCTTTTTTTGTAATTGCAACTCAAAACCCTATGGATACTTCAGGCACAAGTTCTTTACCAGACTCCCAGTTAGACCGTTTTATGGTTTCATATTCACTTTCAGAATTAAATGATGGTGACAAAATAGAAATGTTAAAAAAAGAGATAAGCTTTGTTGATGATAACTCAGAGAAAATCGATTGGAAAAAAATTAAAGAAAAAAAAAATAAAGTAACTGTGAAAGATGAAATATATAAGTATGTTATAAATATCGAACAAACCATTCAAAGTATTGATCGTAAAATTTATATTTCAGCAAGATGTTTAAAACAAATTATTGATCTTGCTAGAGGATGGGCACTCATAAATGAAAAGGATTATGTTACTCATCAAGATATTAAAGACACTATTCCTTATATATTAAGGCATAGAATAAGGTTTTTAAACCAAGAAGAAAAAATAGAATTTGTCAAAAAAGAAATCTTAGAAAAGATTGATATAAATTAATGGCAACCCAATCTATTTTTAGATTTAAAGAGGTCAATTTTAAAAATTTCTTTAAGCCTAAAAATAATTCAAAAATATATATATACCCAAATTTTAATGGAATTATTTTAGGGTTATTTATTTTTTTTTGTTTTTTAATTTCAGTTTTCTATGAAAATAATTCTGGACTGCTACTATCTATAATTATTTTCTTTATTTTCTTTATTTCTATACTCATCTCTCATCAAAATATTAATAATTTGAAATTAAGTTTTTTAAATGAATATTATCTAGAAGCCAGTCAAAATAAAAAATTATCTTTAATAATTGAAAATTCCTCAAATGAAAAAAAATTAAATATAAATATTGATTATCAAAACAAAAATATAGAAAATTTGAATTTTTTTAAAAAAATTAATACTATCAAAATAGATTTTAGTAAAAAATATAGAGGCAAATATGGTTTAGAAAATATTTCTTTGAATTCTGTTTATCCTTTCGGAGTAATTAAAACAAAAGTAAATTACAAACCTGAATGTGAAGTAATTGTTTATCCAGAAAGTAAAAAACCTAATCAGGATTTATTAAATAAATTTAATATTAATAAATTTATAGATGCTGATGAATTTGAGGGAATAGATGAATTTAAAAATGGTGATAGTTATTCTAAAATTGCTTGGAAAAAATCTACATTAGAAAAAAAATATATCAAAATTTTCAAAGATCAACAAAAAGAGCAAAAATTTATTTTAGATTTGGATAAATATCGTGAAATAGAGTTCGAATTATTGATTAGTTACTCTGTATATATAATTAAGTATTATTACCTAAATAAGTTAAATCTCACTTTAAAACATAAGAGTAATATTTTTATATTAGATAATAATGAAAAAAGTCTAAACCAAATTTACAAATATTTAGCTAATGTTAAAAATTAATAAAAATATACCTTCCATAACATTTGCTCTACTAGGATTATGTATTTTTAATTTATCTGAAAACTTAACTTTTAATAATTTATTTTTTTGGGGATTTTTATTTGTTATAAGTTATTTGGTATCAAATATTAAAATTAAATTTAAATCTATTATTATAGGATTATTTGCAATTGGTGCCTTATATATTCAACTAGTTTTCAACCAATATATATTTTCTGAAGAATTTTTTTTAAATTGTTTGGGAGTATTACTAATTATTAAATTTTCTGAATTATCTAATAAAAATAATAATTTATCATTTAATTTAATTTGCATGATTGTTGCTGTTGCAAGTTTGATTAAAGGTCAAGGTATCATTAGTATGTTTGTTTCATTTTCAATCATTATTTTATTAGTAATAAACATGTATCTTATTCAACAAAAAGAAGTTTTAGATTTTAGTTTTAAAAATATTCTTAAATACTTGGGTTTTGCATTAAGTATATTCCCTTTTATTATTGTATTTTATCTAATATTTCCAAGAGCAGAGATTAATTTTAGATTATTCGATAATTCTACAAGCTCTTTAGGTATACCAGACTCAATAAGTCTCGGCTCATTTAGCCAATTTTCTAATTCTGATGAAGAAATTTTTACTCTAATAAACAATAACTTTAATCAAAATGATCTATATTTCAGGGTCAAAATATTTGATTATATGGAAGTCAATCAATCATGGAGACCGTCATCTAGTTATTTTTTATTTAGTAAATTTAAAGATAATTTTAAAATCTCTGAAAATAAAGATCTAAACAATTCTTATCAAATAATATTAGAACCCTATAAAAAAAAGTGGATACCTAGTTTAAAAAATTCACAGTTAGTGAACGAAAATATTAAGATTTCAAAAGATTTATTTAATCAAACATTTGCTAGTAGAGAGTTGATAGACAGAAAAAAACAAATTCAGTTTAAAAATATTAAATCCACTTTCGATTTAGATGATGATATAAAAAATTATTATACTTTATTACCAGATAATATTTCCAACAAGTTAAGATTATGGGTAAAAGAAAATAATAATTCTACAGAAGAGAAATTTGTTAATAAAATATACGATAGATTCGCTGATGGATCTTATTTTTACAATTTAAGTCCAAAAAATACATCATTAAATAATTATGAAAGCTTCTTCTTTGACGATAAAGAGGGGTACTGTGAATATTATGCAGGAGTTTTTGTTTTGCTTTCAAGATTAGCTGGTATACCTAGTAGAATTGTTACAGGATACCATGGTGGTGAATTAAATGAAATTGGAAACTTTTATTCTTTTAAACAAAAAGATACTCATGCCTGGGCAGAAGTTTGGTTTGATGATAAAGGGTGGGTGAGAATAGATCCTACAAGAGCTATTCCAAAAGAAAATATTATAAACAGTTTAAATAACGTCTTTAGCACTGATAATTTCTCGTCTTCAGGAATATTCTCTTCTAGATTTTTAAGAACGTTAAGTTTTTATTTTAATTATGCTGATTTTGTTTGGACTCAACATTTATTATCTTATGATGATAAACAAAGAAGAAATTTTATTGAAAGACTTTTAAGTTTAGAATTTTCAAAAGTATTTATTTGGATTTTTACTCCAATTTTAATCTATTTATTTGTTAAAACGATTTTTAATATTAATTCAATTAATTTACTTAAATTTAGATTATTTATGATTTTACTGGGTAAAAGAAAAAAATTAAATATTTTAAAATCTGACACTATTCAACAAATTTATAATAAACTTTCAAATGAAGATAAACAAAAATATAAAAATTATTTTAAAGTGTTTGAGGAAGAGATATATTCTGGCAATAAGTTAGGTTTTGCAAAAGTGCTTAAATTAGTTTTTTAATAACTAATTAATAGTTCTGTCTCCAAGAACTTCTATAACTTGTTGTCCCACCAGCAGCTGCATCTAATACTACTAAATCTTTTTTGAGTTTATTTGTAGACTGACCTGCAATGTTAGCGAACAGTTTATTTGCAAAAATAACAATTCTAGATAAAACCCCTTGTCCTACATACATACAAGATTCTTTATTATTTCTCATTGACCCAAGTTTTGTTGAAACATTTGTTCCACATTCATCATCAACAGCACAGATAAATGCATCTCCCAAACTGCATTTATTAGCTGATGAACTTGGTTGATATATTGGGAAATATACTAAACCACTCGATACAGTTGGTTCTGCAGTTACTTTTTTATTATTATCTAATTCAATGAACCAACCAAGATCTCCTGGGGTTTGAGGGCATTTCGCACCTGTTCCATCTTTTGTAGTATTTTTACATTTTGTTAAATCTTTAGCTTTTGACGGAGTGGCCACTTCTTTATATGCGGGATAATCTGGATCATTTATTCCAAGCATTAAATTATTGGTACCAGGATTTGTACTTCCAATTCTGTCATAATCTCCAGTACCTGCAAATAGCCATAAAGAATTTGTAGTTTGACCTAATGTTGCATCCATTGAGTGATACATATATCTGCCATTTGTTTGATTAGATCCAGCACTAAATAATGTTGTATTGTCATAAAGTTTTATTGCATTACCACTTCCATCATTTGACATATTAGTTAAATTAAATTTCGTTATTTTACCTTCAAGATCATTTAGATATACTAATGCACCGCTAAAGTTTAATCCTCTTGCAGTATCGGGTGTTATTACTGTTGGTGTTCCCGGAGTAGAGTTAACAATGTCATTAGTTACCAGGTCTTCAATTGGTATTGATTTATGAATTCTGCCCGGAAAACTTGTATCTTCAAGATTTATTAGAGTTAAGTTTGATCCTACTCCTTCGTATTGAGTTCCATAACCTCCACCAACAACTGCAACATAAATATCATCCTCAATATTTGTATCCCCGGCACCATTATTTGGAAGTCTAATAATTCTTGGTGTTGACCAAGTTTCACCTAGTTGACTGTAATCATACTCAGGCTGAGTAGTTACACCAGTGCTTGCTGAACCAGGTCTTAAATAAACTCCCATGTTTGTACTTGATTTTGATGCATCACCTGGGTCATCGCCATAGTATGTTAAATTTCTATTTAGCCTTATCTCTGTACCTTGAAAAGTGTTTGTAACACTAAAACTTGTATAATTTTTATCATCGATAGTTATCCTTAAATCAGCTTTACTTAGTGTTACATTTGGTATTGTCCAAACGTTATGAGCTTGACACTTAGTGCTTTGATCAGTTTTACATGTAAAGTCACTTGATTGACTAGCAGATACTGCTATTGACTCTGCCATCTGACTTAATGGCCATGATGTTGGAATATAATTAAATGTGCTTAGAGTTCCATTATGATCCATAATGTGTACTTCACGTCTAACTTTATCATTTAATACTGAATATAAATGTAAAGGTTTGTCCGGATTGGTTATATCCAAAACAGAGAAACCAGCCCCACCTCTACCATAAGGAACCATTAAAATAGTATGCCATTGTTTTGCGTTATCATATGCACTTTTAAAATACATATCGTGAACAACCATTGATCCATCAACACCGTAAATTGCATTTGATCCTCCAACAGCTCTGTTTAAATTTACATTAACCATTGTTGGAAATGATGAGGCTATAAAAGGCGGAATGAATGCCCATTTTTCTACACCACTTTTAGCATTGAAAGCGTGAAGCATTCCATCGTTAGCTCCAACATAAATAATTTTTTCTCTAGTTGATTTAGATGCGGCCCAAGCATCATATCCTTTTATAGATCTCCAATAAGACTCTTGATTTGTACCTACAAAAGCAGTTTCAGCAGAAGGCGCACCAACTACTACCAACTCAGAATGATAAATATCACCTAAAGGTTTTGGTCTTGTCTCTGTTAAATTACAATCACCATCATAGTCAAAATAATCTTTACCTCTTATAAAGTTTATTAGTCCTTTAATATCATCTTCGTTGACACCATTAACGGCATCTTTAACAGATGAATTATTCTTACATCTTTGAGTGTTTGACGGATTGTCTGTAACATTGTGATATCCAGGAACTTCATTACCAGTTTGCTCTAACAATGTATTAATTGAGGTCCAATTAGTATCAACAAAGTTATTATAATTTGTTTTGTAATCTACACCAGGAACTTCACTCCAAATTTTTCTTGAATTTGGTGAAGGCAACTTGTCCACAGCGCTCCAATTATCCTTATCATTTAAATCTAAAGATCCATCTGGTTTTATTGCTGTTCTAGTTAATGTACCTTGCCACTCTTTGTTTTGAACATAATCAAATTGTGCTTGGTATAAAGATCCACCTTCAGAAATTGTTGCAGTAATTGCAGGGGCGGTAAATGAGAGTTTCGAAGCTATTACCTGTGATATCGCTGATTTTAACTGAGCTTTTAATGATGCGGTTGTGTTAGCTATAATTACATCATTAGTTCCACCTGCTTGTGCCATTCTTCTAAAATTTCTAATACCGCTGCTGGATAAACCACCACCAAAAGCTACTGTAAATGTTTTAATTTTATGTTTATTTAATAATGTTGTAACTCTACTTTGCGCTCTACTATGATTATACCAGTCACCATCACCAATGACTAAAATATAACTATTTTGGCAGCTTAAATTTTTATCCATTGGAGAAAATTGTCCACTAAGATAATACTCTTGAGCTATTCTTGCCCAGTCATCTGCGTTTGTTCCACCTCCAGGATTTAAAGTTCCAATGATTTGATTTATTCTCGATGCCCCTTGTTTATGAACTCTAACTTTTAAACAAGCTCTTGAACTACATGGATTTGCAGTTCCTGTTGTGATATTTCCACTCCAAGATCTAAAACCTGCTCCACCTGATGACCAATAAGCATAACCAAAGTTAACTCCTGCAGTTAAAGATGAGTCTGTAACAATTGCTTTTATTGCCTCTTTTGCTCCATCCATTCTTGTGGAGCTAGAGCCACCAAATTCTTTTTGCCAGGCAAGATCAAGATTAAATGCTTGAACTGACATTTTATAGTAATTAGAGCTGATAATTCTATTATTTGTCTTATCAACAGATAAACCCCAAGGATAATACATTCTGATATTGGATGATGAAGATTTACCAGTACAGCATCTTCCGGCTGTTGAAGTAGATTGAATACCGTTTAATGAATTATTTAATGTTATTTTTTCAACTCTGTGAGAATAATAATTATTTATATATAGTATCTTATCATCAGATGGATGGGTATCAGCTCCAAAGACATAATTCGCATTTGTACGTATTCTGCTTGAATATCCAGTTGATGGGCACTTATTACTCTGATTTATTGGAAACCTGTATATATATCTAAATTCAAATCCATACAAATTATTCCCCGATGCATCTACAGCCATCGAACCATAATCAGTGTAAGATTTTAAATTACCACTCCAACTACAATTAATGTTAGAGTTAGTTGACAAATTTCTTATTACCGCATTTCCATAATATCCTGTTGCATAAAGAATATTATTTCCAATAGCTATATTTCGCGCGTACCTAATGTAATGATTCCAGTCACATGCGCCTGTAGATAAATTAACCCTAAAAACTCTATGCTGATAATACGATGCTACATACATATAGCCATTATGTATTTTAATGTTCATTGGATAATAACTTCTACAATTACCAGAACCAGTATATGTTCCGCTTGAAGCAAAGCTTGCATCAACAGCACCAGTTGCATATGTTAATTTTTTAATCCCATAAGTCCAATATGATCCAACATAAACATCTCCGCTACTATCCGCAGCTGCAGAGTATGGATACATAAAACCAGATCCACTCGTCATACGAACACTCATACTTCCAGATTTATCTAAAAGAATTAATATATTCGCCGGAACATCACCTATTCCTGAACCTGGAGGAATATTTTTCGCATAACTTGAGCCACTAAATAAAATTAAAGAAAATATTATTTTAAATATAAAAATTTTTAACTTATTCATTATTCTGTTTTATCAAATCCCTCTGCTTCAGCCTCAACTTCATTAAAAAAGAAACCTAATTTTTTGTCGTATTCAATGTTTGTAATCATTATTTCTTCTTCATATAAATCATTTTGATCGGACATTCTTTTGTATACGATTACACTTTGTCCATTTTCCCAGATATTGTAGTTATTAAAGATTTCAGGATTTTGGCCGGTATCAAAATCTCCATAAACTTTTTTAGCATAATTCATTAAGGTTAACTTGTTGTTTTCAGTATTTTTTCCATCATTGAGAACAATCATTCTCACTGCGGCCAGTCTTGCAACTTTAATAGTATTTCCCAAAAAAACATACTCTATTGCAATATTCTCATTTAAATTATCATTTGGACAAACTTCAGGAGATTGGACAGGCAAATAAAACATTCCCTTAAAACCTGGCAATGGAGCCGCAAATTTTTCAAAAACTTTGGTACCATTATCTCCAATATTAATTAAGAAATCACAGGCTGCGTTCACCGAAGAACTACTTAAAAAAAATATTAAAATAATTTTTAAAAAGTTTTTCATAAGTCCATTTAACATATTTTATTTGGGAAGTACTATAGTACTTTCCAACGCTACAATCATTCTATCATCGCCTTTTTTTATACCACATCCATAAACTCTATACGCCATGCCATTATTTCCAGTATCAGATGAACCTTTTCTTATACTTGAACCAGTTCCTCTGTAAGGGGCGGCACCTATTCTTGAAATAAAATATTCATAGTAATAAGATTGTAATCTCTCTGCTTCTGATTTTTCCTGACTTGAAGCACTATTAAAACTATCTCTTAAAATCTTTCCAAAGTTCCAACTTTCTGAAGTTACAACTTTTAAAGTTGTTTTATCAATCTCGGAAAAGCTTTGATAACAATTAGTACTTGTGTCGAAGTAAAAACTATCACCAGTATTATAATTTTTTTTTGACATTGAACCATTCCACACAGATGCTTGATTTGCAGGAAGATTTCTTTTTGACGTATCTCTTTTATGATTTGATGTATCATAAGGACCCAGAAATTGATTTAGTAAATATCTTTCTCCTTCTAATAAAGCTGTTTCAGCTACATAAAATGTTTGTTGATACTCATCACTATTATTATTACTTTTATGATCTCCCGCTGAAATAACAATTAATGCTCCTCCCATTAATGACATCGCGAGCATTAAAACTAACGATAAAACTAAAGCAAAACCTTTTTCGTTTTTTTTCATTATTGCATACCTAAATTTCTTGCATGAGCTGTAACAATAATTGTATCTCTTAAAAATTTATCAGTCTTTGATTTATTTCTAGTATTATCAATCATTGATAATACATTTCTTATTTTGGATGTTCTAAAAAAATCTTTTGTTGATCTTACGGTCATTGCAATATCAATTGTTTTTATTTTATAAAGCAAACTTTTATTCGAATTTGTTGGAGTTGGTGGAGGATTAATTAATTTACCTTTTTCATCTACGGGATTAAAAATTAGATCAACCACATAATCTACTATTAATTGTGCTGGATATGTAGCATCATTTCCATCTGTAGCTGGATCGCTCCAACTACTGCCGCCCCACTTTACTTTTGTTTTATATATAGCAAAAGCATTTATCGGCGGATATCCTCCACCTCCGAGTTGAGGTTTAGACTTATCAGGTATAGTTGATGCTTTACACTCGTATGTTACTTTATATCTTTCAAATTGGTACTTGGGATTTCTACTGGAATTATAATTTACATCGCCATAGACAATATCTATTTTATCACAACTTGTATTAAAGTTTCCGCTTTTTGTAATAATAATGGGAGCATGTGCGTTAGTTTGTTTGATGTTATCTCCAAAATATTTGTAACCTGCGTTTCTCACATCTCTCATTATCATTCCAACTACATCTCTTCCTGCTGAAGAAATTTTTGCTCTATCAGTTACTTGAGAATAAGTATTATTTACAACCGTGTATGAAGTGAACATTGCCCCCATCATGATAACAGATATCATTATTCCAATTAATATTTCTATTAATGTTACTCCCGCAATATTACTGAATTTTTTTTTCATTAATTTATTTGAAAATATAAAAATTTTTTCTTTTTACCGCCATTTAAATTTACTTCCATTTTTCCAACAATCCATTTATCGTAAATACCTGTTCCAGAATAATTTCTTGTATTGTTGTAATTACATGTATTACCAGAGGCGTTATTATTACAAATATCAAATACTTTTAAAAATTTTGTGTCTTGTGGTCCTTTACATTTAATTCTTCTTTTTGAAAATCTGCTATCCCACTTTTCAAATTTGTTTTGCGTTACATTTGTAAAATTACCAGTTGATGATGAACCAGAAGAACACGCTCCCATATTCCAAGATTTACCTCCACTTTTATTAGAAACCAAATAGTCCATGAATTTCACGTTTGAAGTTGGTGAATCTGAGTTTTTTTCTGCTATTAAATCTTCTGCAACCATTGAAACCAAATAATTTGCTTTTGTTCTCTCACCTGAGACATCAATTGATTGAACTGAATAATTGACCATTTGAAAAACAGCTACAAAGCCAATGCCGATTATTGCAGTAGAAACAAGAGCTTCTAACAAAGTCATGCCTTTTTCTTTTTTTCTATTGTCTATTCCAGTCACTACCATTCCATTTAAATTTACTAACGTTACCAAATCTTGTCCATTCAACCAAGTATGCAGGTTGTTTCAATCCATCTGATTGATTTAATGGGCATTTACCATTATTTGATGCGTTTGAAGTAGAACAAATAATTAAATATTGATTTGTTGATCGTCCTTCAACTGTAACATTTGCATTTGATTGAAGTTTGCCAAGTGTTTTGTAATATGTTCCATCTTGTGAAAAACATACTGATCCTTCACCATTAAGATGTGTGGATACATCTTTAGTTGTTTTATCAACCATATGGTTGTCCCAAAATCCACTATTAGTCAAACTACAATCAATTGAACTTCCACTATTTAATTTTGAAGACAATGTTTTTAAATTCATTCCTTTACCAGTTATAACGGTATTTGTAGTACCATTAGGAGTGACTTTTAATTGTACAAAAGGAAAATTTCCTCTTTGAGACAAATTATTTAGGGAGGTAAGCATTGTTGCAGCCTTTTCCATTGCAGCTCTTATCTCTCTGTCTTCTCTCCATTTCATAAAGTTTGGATATCCAACAGCAGATACTATTGCTACAATTGTAATCACAACTAGCAATTCTAATATCGTAAACCCTTTAATTTTCTGATCTTGCTGCACCTGGATCTATTTTCCCTGATTTTGCCAATTCTTCAAGTGATTTATCCATGGTAATCATTCCTTCTCTAACCGCTGTTTGCATTATACTTGGAATTTGATGAATTTTTGCCTCTCTTATTAAATTTTGTATCGCACCGTTGCACTTCATGATTTCAAATGCACCCACTCTACCAAGTCCATCTCTAGTTTTTAGCAATCTTTGAGTAACAACCATTTTAAGTGAAGTAGAAATTTGTGCTCTAATTTGCTCTTGTTGCTCAGGAGGAAATACATCAATTATTCTATTAATTGTGCTTGGTGCTCCACTTGTATGAAGAGTTCCAAAAACTAAGTGACCTGTTTCTGCAGCTGTTAATGCTAAACTTATTGTCTCAAGATCTCTCATCTCACCAACTAATATAACATCTGGGTCTTCTCTTAGTGCTGCCTTTAATGCAGCTGCAAATGTTTCTGTTTGTTTTCCAACCTCTCTGTGAGAGACAATACTTTTGTTATCTTTATGAATGAATTCAACTGGATCTTCAACAGTAATTATATTTGCTGTTCTTGTTTTATTTATTTCATTTACTATTGCTGCAAGTGTTGTTGACTTACCTGATCCTGTTGGACCTGTAACTAAAACTAATCCTTTATGAAAATCTACGATATCATACAATGCTTGAGGTAAACTGAATTGATCCATATCAGGAATTTTACTTTCAACTCTTCTACAAACGCAAGCTGGTCCATTTATTGTTTTATAAAAATTAGCTCTAAATCTTAATCCACTTAATGTAACTGATGTATCTAACTCGTGAGTTTTTTCAAATTTGTTAAGTTCATGTTCGTTACAGTTCATAGAAAGTAAATCTTTTAAGTCTTGATTAGTAACCATAACGTCTGGTACTTTTACAATTTCACCAGTCTGTCGATAAGCCAGAGGCGAACCAGACCTAATGTGGAAGTCTGAGATTTTTTTGTTGTCTTTTGCCAACTGTTCTAATTTTTCAAACATTCTATATATGTACTATAAATTGTGCTTGTTTTACTATTTAATTTTTGTAAAACAATTAAATTGATACATTTGATTTTATTCTAGTAAAAGTTGAGTTTATAGTTAGAATTCACAAAAAATAAAATATGAAAAACCCATTTGCTAATTTATTCAAAAAAAAAAGCAAAGCACCCGAAGGTGCCCCTCCTGTCCCTAAAGGTGGAGAAACAAAAAAAAAAGAGGGTTTCTTTGATAAATTTTTAAAAAATAGACTAGGTAAACAATCTATAAAAGGAGAAGAAATACTTGGTGTTGAGCTTACACCATCTGAGATTAGATTATCACAAGTTTCAAGCAACAAAGCTAATCAATGGGTCCTTGATAAATTCCATGTCCATAAATTTGATGGCATTCCTGACAATGGCACTGTCTTAGAAAATCCTGACAAGGTTGCAGATGAATTAAAATTAGCTCTACAAAAGTCAAAAATTAATACTTCAAATGCTGCAATAGCTATTCCAGTAACTAGTGCAATTATAAGAGTAGTAACAGCTCCACTGATGACAGATGAGGAATTAAAAAAAGCAATTGATACAGATTCTCTTTGGGAAAATTTAGTTCAGCTCACTGACAATTTAAATGACTATTCAATTTTTCATCAAGTAATTAATAGAGATAAAACTGGCAACACAATGGATATATTGTTTGTTGCTTCAAAACTTTCAGACATAAATTCATATACTGATATCATAAAGAAAAGTGGACTAAATGCTGTTATTATTGATGTTAAATGTTTCGCATTAAAATCTGCTGTTGACCAAATAAATCAAATAGCTGGATCAATCGAAGATTCCAATTTGACTGCTGTTTTAGAATTTGGATTAGACGAGAATTACGTAATGATATTGTACGAAAACAATCCAATAATCACAGACATATTTATCAGATCTCAAGATAGAAAAACTTTGCAGGAAAGTAGCAACCAAGAGGAAATGGATGCTTTAGTCAGAAGATACATGACACAAGTTAAGCAAGCTGTTCAAGACTTTGAACAAAAATATGAAAAAAGAATTAGAAACTTAAAAGTAGTTTCAAATTTAACAAATGTAGAAGATTATTTGGGTAGTTTTAGAAAAAACATGGTTAATACTGGATATAATCTATTCGATCCATTTGATGGAATAAAAATTCCTGCGCAATTAGAAAACGATGTTAAAATTGAAAACAGATCTTACTTTTCAACTGTCATGGGGTTAGCTTTTAGAAAATTAGATGTATTTGGATACTACAAATTTGTTACAGCAGTTAAAAATATAAACTTACTTCCTAACAGAGAAAATATGATTGCTCAAAAAAAAGCAAAAGCATTTTCAAATTTTGCTTTTAAAGGAGTAGTCGGTGTAGTTGCAGTAATTTACATAGTTCTATTTGGATTTTCATTTTGGCAAATAACAGATTTGAACAAAAAAATTGTTAGTTATGAAGAAGTTGTTCAAACTCACGAATTAAGAACATTAGAAAAAAATAAGTATGCAAAAGAGATTGGATTAATATTGAAATCTCTTAAATTGAGTAAATCGATTAAGTCTAATAAATCTGTCAGTTTTAGAGTTCTAGCCCAAATAGCATCAGCTGTTCCAAAAAGAGTTAAATTTAGTTCTATTGAATATAATGGAGCAGATTTAGTTATAATTGAGGGAAGTGCATTTAGTGACCAAGATATATTAAAGTTAATCAGCAATTTAAATAATAAAAAACTTATATCTCAAGCTTCACTTGCTAGTATGACTTTACCAACAGGACAACAAACATCGCAAAGCATGAAGGGCTTTAAAATAGCCTGTGTACTGGAGAACGTATAATGGATTTAAAAAATATAACTATGGATGATTTGAAGCAAAAGTTAGCTTCGATAGATAAAAAAACTTTAATAAAATTTGGTGCAGGATTTGGTGCAATAATACTTTTCTTAATTGTCTATTACATAATTTTAAATCCAATGGTCAAAGAAAGAAAAGCCAAACACGATGAGATAATTCTAAAACAGAATGAAATTGCACAATTTGAAAATGAAATCATTACGTTTAAAAAAAGAATAGAAAAAATGAAACCTGATTTTGAAAAAACATCTACTTTATTTCACTCAAAAGCAGAAGTAGAAGACCTTTATCAAAGTCTTAGCAAATATGCTGCTGTAAACGGTCTAGTTATTTCAAAAATCGAAAAGAAAAAACCTAAGCCTGTTTTTAAAACCGGTGTAACTGCACAAGCTGAAAATAATATAACTAAGGAAATGGTTTCCTATTATAAAATACCTGTTGATTATGAGATTAAGGGTAATTTTTTAGGTTATATTAAGTTTAAAAGAGCTGTTTCTAGACAAAACAAAATGTTAAATTTTGACAAAGAGACTATAAGTATAGTACAAAATGATTCAACTGGAGCGATAGTTGCAAAAGGAGAACTAACAATAGTAGGTCTACCAAATGAATTTTTTTAAAATTTTTTTTATAACTTTATTACTGACAATAGCAGGTGTCTCTTACGCAGATAATCACGATCAAAAAAAAGAAGTTTTAGAGGGTGTTAAAGAAATTGCAAAACAATTAGAAGATGATGAGGAAGTTCCTCTTAACGATCCTTTTGCGGGAAATGAAGGAACTAGCTCAATGTCAAGTATTCCTGAGGATGAACAAGATAATGAAATGAGTTTATATAATTTTAAACTTGTTGGACTAATATCTGGAAAAGATCATAGTTATATTTCCTTAGTTAATTCTGGAGGTGAAGTGATGACGATGACACTTGGCCAATTTTTAGGAGAAAATAAATTAGTAGATTTAAGATTAACAGAAGCAATATTCAAAAAAGAAGATGGAAAATATATGATTATTGATTTTAATAATCAAGTTAGAGAGGCTGATGATTATTAAAAAAATATCAACTTACATTGGTCTAACATTATTTCTTTTTGTTTTAAATGCATGTCAAAATATTAAAAAATATGACAAACCATTTAAACATAACACTCCACTAATTAAAGATAAGGATATTGTAAGTTCTGGTAAATCAGAAATATCCAAAACTTTAGAGATGGGGCCAAAGCCCATTGAAGGCGATGCCAAGAAATTAGGTAAGAGAAAAAAAATATCATCAGAGTCTCAGAGAAATTACTTAATAATTTCTGACGATTATCCTTTATTAAAACAGAGAGTTACTCTTAAATTTAAGAACTTAGATTATAAAGAAACTATGAAATTGATGGGTAAGATTGGTGAAATAAATGTACTAGTAGGAGACGAAGTTGCAGGTGCTATATCAGCAGAATTGATAGATGTTCCTTGGGATAAGGCTTTTCAAGCATTATTAGATATGAAAAATTATGCATCAGATATTGATGTTTCTAGCAATCTAATTAGGGTTCACTCTCCTGAGACATTGACGGCTCAAGAAACTTATAAGTCTGAAAGAGCGCAAGTTGTAAAGAAGAAAGTGGAATTAGAAGACAGTGTTGAGCCAATTTATTCTGAGATATTTAGACTTTATTATATCACACCAAAACAGGCAAAAACGACTATAGAGGAATTATTTACATCTTCTACTGGTGACACCTCATATACACCAATACAGATAACAGAAGAAGCAACCACTAGATCAATTATTGTAAGAGGAAAAGAAAAAGATTTGGATGTTGTAGACAAAGTTATAAAAGAAATTGATATCAGAACTAAACAAGTATTAATTGAAGCATTTATTGTTGAGGCAAATTCAGATTTTGAAAGAGCTTTGGGCGCACGTTTAGGTGGTTATTACAATAGAGCTGGAAATGTAGCAGGTGGTGTTGCAGGAACAAGTTCAGGTAGTGAGCTTGGAACAGTTCCAGGAGATGGAGCAGGACTTGGAAGTTCCTCAGATACATTATCAAATTTCCCAGTTACTGGAGCCACAAGCGGAATAGGAATATTAAGAAGAACAGGTTCTGGAGTATTAAAAGCAGAAATCACTGCATTAGAAAGCATGGGAATGGGTAAGACCATATCAAATCCTAAAGTATTTACTTTAGATAATCAGGTAGCAACAGTTACTCAAGGTGAAGAAATTCCGTACCAAACAACATCTGATGGAACTACATCAACATCTTTCAAAGAAGCTGCCTTAAAATTAGAAGTCACACCAAGCATTATTGGGGATGGAAATGTATTATTAACAATACAAGTTAATAATGATACGCCAAATAGAACAGCATCATCTGATGAACCACCAATTAATAAAATGGAAATTGTCACAAAACTATTGGTTGCTGATGGTGATATTGTTGTAATAGGTGGTATTAAAAAGAACGTTATTGCGAACAATAAAAATCAAGTACCAGCAATAGGCAATATGCCTGTGATAGGTAATCTCTTTAAAGGAAAGGCAAATTCTGATAACTTAGACGAATTATTGGTATTTATAGCACCAAGAATTTTATAATGATAAATATAAGTAGAGAGTCTGAGATCAATTTAATAAACATACTGATAGATCAGGATGTAATTTCTGGAAAAGATTTAGCAGAGATAAAAAAAGTTTCAAGTGATGGAAATAAATCTCAACTCGATGCTGTTTTTGAATTGAACCTTACTGATGAACAAAAGATTTTAGATCTTCTTGTACAAGACCAATCATTAGAGGTTATAGATTTAACAACAGTTACGATTACTGATGAACTAAAGTCTGTGCTTCCATCAAATTATATTAACATGAATTTTATCGCTCCTTTTAAAATTGAAGGAAGAGTTTTGCATATAGCAATATCTGATATTTCGAAATTAAGTTTGATGAGAAATTTAAGAACTATAACAAAGATGGATATTGAATTACATGCAGCAAAAGTTTCAGATATCTCTAATTTTATAGATAATCTTTTAGCAGATGGGGAAAGAACTATTTCTGATATCAGACAAGATAATGCAGAAAAAACTAAAACTTTTGATTACGATGTGGACGATCAAGCAGAAGTTTTAGAGAGCACTCCTGAAGAAGATATTGAAGCGATAGAAAACGAGTCTGAGGTCATTAAATTTAGCACAGCCGTAGTTGCTGAAGCAATTAAATCTGGAGTATCTGATATACACATAGAACCTTATAGATTTACATCAAGGGTAAGATATAGATTGGACGGTATTCTTGCTGAGCAAGAGCATTTTAAAAAATTTCTTCATTCCAATTATGGTGCAGTAGTAACTAGATTTAAAATTATGGGAAAACTAGATATTGCAGAAAGAAGACTACCTCAAGATGGAGCAATACCATTTAAAATTGACGGAAAGGTTGTTGATCTTCGTTTATCAATTTTACCAACAGCAACTAATGAAAGAATAGTTATGAGGGTTCTAAACAAAGATGCCGGTGACATTAGTTTAGAACAATTAAATTTTGAAGAAACAGATTTAAATAATTTAAGAAAAGCAATTCATGGAACACAAGGTTTAGTGTTGGTAACTGGTCCAACTGGATCTGGTAAAACAACTACACTCTATAGTATTTTAAAAGAAGTATCGAAACCTCACTTAAATATATTAACGGCGGAAGATCCTGTTGAGTATGAGCTGGATGGTGTGGGGCAAGTACAGATTAAAGATGATATTGGTTTTAATTTTTCAACAGCCTTGAGATCCTTTTTAAGACAAGACCCAGAAATAATTCTCGTTGGTGAGATGAGGGATAAAGAAACAGTTGATATAGGTTTAAAAGCAGCATTAACAGGTCACTTAGTTTTTAGTACTCTACACACTAATGATGCACCTAGTACTATAACAAGGTTACAGAATATGGGTACACCAGATTATTTAATAAGTGCTGCAGTAAGTTTAGTTTTAGCACAAAGACTGGCTAGAAAAACTTGCCCTGAATGCAGAGTTCCTGATGATGACATAACTCCAAAAGCTCTTGCTGATTTTGGTTTTACTGTAGAACAAGCTTCTAGAGCAAAAGTTCAAAAAGGCAAAGGATGTCCAAAATGTAAAGATACTGGATATAAAGGAAGAATGGGTATTTATGAAATATTAAATGTCACTAAACCAATTAAAGAAGCCATATTAAGAAAAGCAACCACACCAGAATTAAAAGAGATTGCATCAAATGAAGGGTTTAGAACGATGCAAGATATGGGACGAGAATTAATTCTTACTGGGGACTTAAATTTTAGAGAATTCGATAGAGTGCTTTCAGGAGAATAATAGTGTCATCTGAAACATTCACATACAAAGGTATATCAGCAGGAAAATATATAGAAGGTGAAATAGAAGCAATTAATCAAGAAGAAGCTTCTTTCAAATTAAAAGAACAAAAAATAATAATCACAAACTTAATCAAAGTAAAAAAAAAGAAAGCTGCTAAAGAAAAAGGAAAAAAAAGTAGTTTTTCTTTTGG
The DNA here is from genome assembly GCA_003211555.1 of Pelagibacteraceae bacterium AG-470-G21. Taxonomy (GTDB): domain Bacteria; phylum Pseudomonadota; class Alphaproteobacteria; order Pelagibacterales; family Pelagibacteraceae; genus Pelagibacter. The sequence goes on along the minus strand of QCSH01000003.1, from coordinate 4,185 downwards.
TAAGAAAAAAGTTACCCCGCAAGATGTAATGCTTTTCTCCAAGCAATTTGCAACAATGGTAAAGGCAGGTTTGCCAATCTTAAATGTTTTAACAATGCTTAGAGACCAAATAGAACATCCAACCATGAAAGAAATAATAGAGGATGTTAGAAAAAGTCTTGAAGGTGGTATAACTCTCTCTAAATGTTTTGAGAAATACCCCAAAATATTTGATAATATTTACATAAACTTGATTAAAGCTGGTGAAGCCAGCGGTAAACTAGACGATTTTCTACTAAAATTAGTAGATTCACTTGAAAAAAGAGAAAAAGTAAAAAAGAAAATTAAAGGTGCTCTGACATATCCGGTTGTTATGTTTACCGTTGCAATAACAGTTATGGTTTTCATGTTAATCAAAGTTGTACCTGTTTTTGCTGAAATGTATGAAGGCATGGGCGTTGCATTACCCACTCCAACTGCAGTCATTATGACAGCTAGTAATTTTATGAGAGGAGCTGGAGGTCTTACTTTACTTATTGTTAGTATAATTATATTTGCAATCTTCAAATACACTACAACTAAAATTCCTGCTGTTAGATATAAGTGGCATCAAAGAGTTCTTAAGATGCCAGTTTTTGGTGATATGATATTAAAATCGTTGATTGCTAGAATTGCATTAATTATGGGTAATCTTAGTGCAGCAGGTGTAAATCTTTTAGAAAGTATAGAAATAGCAAAACAAGTAAGCAATAATGACGTTGTAACTCAAGCATTAGAGAATGTAAAAAAAGGTGTCTTCTCAGGAGACACGTTAACAAAATTATTTTTAAAAGAACCAGTTTTTCCTCCAACATTTAGTCAATTAATTTCTGTTGGTGAACAAACTGGTAATTTGGATGAGATGTTTACCTCTGTATCTTCTTATTATGAGGAAGAGTTTGATACAGCTGTAGATAATATGTCCAGTTTGATCGAGCCAATAATGATTGTATTTATGGGGACAATGATTGGTGGATTAATGATAGCCATGTATTCTCCAATCTTTAATGTCGGTGCAATTATTGGTGGTTAATAATTAATTTTTTTTGATAAAACTAAATGGTTAATCCAAGGTTTTTCACCTTCTCTAAATTCAACAGCATCCATAATTTGCTGAATAAAAAAAGTACCTAGCCCACCAGGCTTTACATCATCGATACTTCTATGTCTTACCTTTGTTTGATCAACAGGTCTACCTTTATCATAAAATCCAATTTCTAGTTCACCGTTAATCAAAGAGATTTTAATCTCCATTCTTTCTTTAGTTTCTTGATTTTGATATGCGTGTTTTACAATATTTTGAGCAGCTTCAGCGATTGCAAGTACCAATTCATCTTTCAAATCTTGATCTATGTTAGCTTTCTCAAATACCTCTCTCGAGAAAGATCTAACATCTTTTAAACTTGCTGAGTTTACTAAAAAAATCTTTTTGTTCTGAAATAGATGTTGATGTTTCATCCATTTTTAATCCAAATTCAGAATTTGTTCGAGTTTCGCCATCATAATTACTTTTAAAACTGATTTGCTTATTTCTTTTAATATGACCTTTGTTCCAAGTTCAGTTGCTTTTTGATGACTTTCAATAAGAACTGAAATACCGGACGAGTCCATGTATTGAACTTCTTTCAAGTTAAGATGAACTTCTTTCTTTGCCTCGATTAAAGGCATTATGACTTCTTTTGCTTTTTCTGTTACATCCATATCAATTTCTCCATCCAAGTGGACAGTTGATACGTTTCCTTCTTCTGTAACCTTATATGACATATTTATTAATATTTATTAGATTTCCTTACTAAATCAACAAAAATGACCCATTTTGAATACAAACTATAATAGATATTGCCTTTAAAAAAATATAATTTATGTATATAAAAACATCGTTATTTACAATAGGATGCAAACTTATGAAAAAAAATAATAAAGGTTTCACACTTATAGAATTATTGGTCGTTGTAGCAATTATTGGTATTTTAGCAGCAGTTGGTGTCGTTGCATATTCTGGCTACACTTCAGGAGCTAAAAAACAGGCAGCTAAATCAACTCATTCAAATGTAGTAAAATATATTGCTGCAGAATTACAGAAATGTAATTTAGGAGAGTCAACTGCTATGGGTGGTAAATTAACTTGCAGCAGCAGAAATGCAGCGAATGTTATAACAGCAGCTACTGCCAGTGATGGACCATTTGCAGATTTTAAAAATCCATACAATACTTCTACTGCAGCGGTAAGAAATAGTACTTCTACGGCTAATGGTGGTTTTGTTAACTTGAATGCAGGTGCTTCTACTCGGGTAGATGTAAAAACTTGTTTCACAGAGGATTCTGATTGTTCTACATCAGGTAATGTTTTGGAAAAAAGTATTACAATCGAATAATCTTTAATTGAAAATTAAAACTATGACTACCAAAAGCGCTGGCTTTACGCTCATTGAGCTTTTGGTAGTTGTTGCTATTTTAGGTATCATAGCAGCAATAGGTATAACTAGTTATAATGGTTATGTAAGTTCTGCAAAAAAGAAAAGTGCAGAGAATGTGATGCAACAAATTTCTTTAGGGCAGACTGAATATTATTCAGATAATGGAATGTACTACTTAAATAATAGTGGAACATCATGTAGTCCTAATAATACAACGTCTGGTCAAATTGAAACAAATCTTCTTGGTGGTGCAGACGCAATCACACCGGATATGGGTTATAATTTATGCATCTCAAATGATGCTTCAAACTATAAAGTCATAGCAGTAGAAACTAGTGGAACATGTGAAATTTCTATGACAGCAATGGGTGCATTTTCAAGATTAAATTGTTAGTTTAAATGAATGTTCAGGAACAATTAGACAAATTAAAACTATATTTTTCAAAAGATATTTCTCAAAAATTTAAAGTATATTTAACAATTAGTTTGGTGTGGATAATACTTATTGGATATCTAACTTGGTGGAATGGATTAAAAAGTCCAATGTTGGATAAAAGCTTTAGATGGGATGAGTGGTTTTGGTTTGGTATTGTACCAGCATTATCACCTTATATTTTCTATCATATTTGGAAGAAAAAAGAGTAATAACCTATTTTGAGCATCATTGATCTATGATGTATAATTTTTAAAATATAATCTAGAGGTTAAAAATGGAAGGCATAGATCTGGAATCGGTAAAATCATTTGTTGATACCCTGTGGGTTATAGATTGTGCAATTTTAGTTTTTATAATGCAAGCTGGTTTCATGTGCATGGAAACAGGTCTTTCAAGACATAAAAATAGTATTAACGTAGCTTTAAAAAACGCTGCAGATTTTGGAGTTGCTGTTGTTGTATTTTGGATCTTCGGTTTTGGCTTGATGTTTGGAAAAAGCTATAACGGAATTATAGGTACAGACTTGTTCTTTTTTAAAACGGAGCAAGCTGAATACATGACTTATTTTGTCTTTCAAGCAATGTTTGTTGCTACAGCTGCAACAATTGTCTCTGGAGCAGTCGCTGAAAGAATGAAGTTTAATGGATACTTAATAATTACTATAATTGCTACTGGTATCATATATCCAATTGTTGGACATTGGGCATGGTCTTCTAGTTATTTAAACAACATAGATGCAACAAGACAGTTACTAGCTGTTACAGGACAAGTGAAATCTAATGGTTGGTTAACTGATTTAGGATTTGTAGATTTTGCAGGAAGCACAATCGTTCATTCGGTTGGAGGATGGATTGCACTTTCAGCTGTCTTAATTTTAGGATCAAGAATTGGAAAATATTCAGATGCAAACAAAGGTAAATTTACAGGTTCAAGTTTTCCTTTGGCAGTTCTTGGCACTTTAATTTTATGGTTTGGTTGGTTTGGATTTAATGGCGGAAGTAATGGAGCGATGGATGATGCAGTTCCGCTAATACTTATAAATACTTTTTTAGCTGCTGCATTTGGATTACTAACTGGTCTTGGAATTTCTTTTGCTTTATTTAAAAAACCCGATCCTTATTATGTAATACTTGGACCTTTAGCAGGATTGGTTGCTATTACTGCAGGATGTAATTCAATGACATCAGTAACATCCATTTTTGTAGGTGTTATAGGAGCAGTCATAGCTATTATTGTAAACGAACTTTTAAATAAATTTGAAATAGATGATGTGGTAGGTGCAGTGCCAGTTCATTTAGCTGCAGGGGTATGGGG
>QCSH01000002.1 GCA_003211555.1 Pelagibacteraceae bacterium AG-470-G21 | reverse complement strand
GCTGGGATTTCCAAATCCTCTTCCTCAGAATTTGTGTCATCATCTAAATTTATTGCCTCTTCATTGATATCTGAATTAAATAATTCAGGAGTTTCTTCTTCACTTAATTCGAAATTCTCTAAACCATTATTATTTTCTGTTATTCCATTTTCGGTTTTGGTATTAAGATTTGTGCTTTCTGAGTGACTTTCAATCTTATCTATTGTTTGCTCAACACTACCCTCTGATATAATGTTCGATGTTTCACTGGTAACACTATCTGTATTATCATTATTTAATTCATCATTTTTTAACTCTTCATTAATTTTAAGAGCATTTGCACCGTCAGTTATTATTGAATTATTTGGACTAGTAAAAGCAAATGATTGTGGTGAACTAGGGTTAGAAAATTCAGAATAACCTGGATTTCTGTTTTGAATTCTATGCACCATATTTATCACAGATTTAGGTTCTGGTTGTTGTCCATCAAGTGCTGTTGCAACAATTGAAACTCTCATTAATCCATCTAAACTATCATCTGTTATTGCTCCAATTATTAATTCTGCATCAGGATCAACCTCGGCTCTTACTTTATTAACAGCTTCATCGACTTCAAACAATTTTAAGTCTTTGCCTCCAGTTATATTAACTAAAAGCCCTTTTGCACCTTTTAGAGAATAATCATCTATTAAAGGATTATTAATTGCAGACTCTGCTGCCTTTACAGCTCGGCCCTCTCCTTCTGCCTGACCAGTTCCCATCATTGCTTTTCCCATTGAACTCATAACAGTTTCAACATCTGCAAAATCTAAATTTATTAGACCAGGTCTTACCATTAAATCTGTAATGCTTTGAACTCCATGTAATAATACATCATTTGATAATTCAAAGGATTCTTCAAATGTAGTTTGTTCACTTGCTATTTTAAAAAGATTTTGATTAGGAACAACTATAATTGTATCAACATGTTTTCTAAGTTCCTCTAAACCTTGTTGAGCTTTTCTCATTCTTGAGGGACCTTCGTATAGAAAAGGAAGGGTAATAACTCCTACCGTTAAAATGTTTAATTCTTTTGCTGCTCGAGCTATGACATGTGCAGATCCTGTTCCTGTTCCTCCACCCATTCCAGCTGTTATAAATACCATGTTTGCACCTTGTAAAATATTGACTATTTCATTTAATGACTCATCTGCTGCTGCTTGTCCTATATCTAATTTTGCACCTGCTCCCAAACCTTTTGTAAGATTAAGGCCCATTTGAATTTTTGTTTGAGCTCTACTTAATCTCAAATCTTGAGCATCGGTGTTTACTGCAATAAACTCTACGCCTTGTAAACCGGCATCAATCATACCATTTATTGCATTTCCTCCAGCTCCTCCAACTCCTAATACTAATATTCTTGGTTTAAGTTCTTTTATATCTGGTGTTTTAAAGTTTATTGTCATCTTTTCCCCTTTTAGTTATTAAATTGTTTTTCCCATTTAAGACTTGCTCGATTAATATTTGATTTTTTTCTTGCGTTTGCCCTAAATTTTTCAAAGAGTGCTGGCTCCCAGATTTGAAATGTTTTACCTTGGCCAACAAATAACATGCTATTTTTAATTTTTGCATGTTTTAGTAATTTTTGAGTTATTTGAATTCTTCCCTCACTGTCAAATTGTAAATTTATGCTTTCTGATAAAATTGAAGTTGCAAAATAATCTTTTTTTTCTTCGAATGGATTAAGTGTGTCAATTGAATTTGAAATTTTTTCTATTCTATCTTGTGGCCATGCCTCAACACATGGATTATTAAATGATGGATAACAAATTACGCCATTATAACCAATATTTGATAAATAAGATCTATATGATGCTGGCACAGAAACTCTTCCTTTTTTGTCTAATTTGTTTTCGTAGGTTGATAAAAACATAAACCATATTATCCTATATTTGGGTAATTATGGGATATTATGGGTTTTATTAAAGGGCGTCAATACCTAATATATGAGGTTACAAAAGTCAAAATTGCATATATTTTTAAAAATTTGGAAAGAGTGCCAGATAAACTGTAAGCCGGGTTCTGTCTTTTAAACTTATCATTTATCTAGGCTTTAAATCACTTTAAAGCTCAAGCAACTAACCCTGATGACTAGCCAAAGACTGCTTTTAGTTATTTCTAACAATGTCATCTCTACTCAGTCTTGCTCCCAGTGGGGTTTTCCATGCGCTAGCTGTTACCAACTTAGCCGGTGTGCTCTTACCACACCTTTTCACCCTTGCCTTGATAAGGCGGTTTATTTTCTGTGGCACTGTCCCTGGGGTTTCCCCCGCCAGCCATTAACTGGCACTGTGTCTTTGTAGAGCCCGGACTTTCCTCTTTAATAAATTAAAGCGATAAGTCATTTATCTGGCAAACAAAGAAATATTCTTTTTTTTTTTAATTTCAACTATTTATAATTCAATTAAATCAAGGTTTTTAATATTGCGTAACACTCCTTGTCAACAATACTTCTAATTAAATTTGGTCTAAATCTTCTTTGAAAATTTTTATAAATTTTAATTTTTTCAGAAGAATTTTTTGTAAACTTATAGCCAAACTGAAATAATAATTTGAAAAATTCCCTGTTATCTTTTAATAATATATTTCTATATTTTTTACATTTCATTTCATCTAAACTGTGCCATAAAGATATTTTTTTTCTAAATAATAATTTCCAAGGAAATTTTTCGCCTGGATCTTTTTTTCTCAAAGGTGCGATATCAGAGTGTCCTAATATATTTTCTTTTTTTATTTTATATTTTTTTTTTAATTTTTTAGATAGACTAATAATTGACTTAATTTGTCTTTGATTAAAGTTTTTATAGCCATGATAGTGACCAGGGTTAGAGATTTCTATTCCTATTGAATTTGTATTTAAAGAAATATCTTTTTTCCATGATGAGACTCCAGCATGCCAAGCAACATATAAATCAGGAACAATTTTTATTACTTTGCCGTTTTTTTTAATAAAATAATGGCAGCTTACCCCTGAATTATTATTAGTTAATCTCTTTATTGCTCCGTCTTCAGACTTCATTCCAGTATAATGAAATATTAAATACTTAACCTTTAAGCCACTTCTTTTCTTTAAATCAAAATTTGGAGAGTAATTTATTGACATTTTTTCAACATTTTTCTGCATAAATTAAAACAATTTATCTTTATATTACTAATAATTATACTATAACTATTTTATGAACAAACCGCTTTCTGTTTTTATTATTTTGCTATTTTCATTATTTAATAACCAAGCAATAGCTGGTGATGATGGTAAAGTTGAATTAAATGGAAATGGTAATAATGGATATACAGAGATTAATGATTGTTTTGAAAAAGTTAATAGAGGGATCTTTGCTTTTAACCAAGTATTAGATAATATTATTTTTAAACCACTTGCTAAAGGATATAGAATTTTTCCTCAACCTATAAGATCAGGCACAAGCAATGTACTTAGTAATCTTGGCAGTGTTGTTACTATTCCAAATAATGTGCTTCAAGGTCAATTTAGAGATGCTGGAGTAAATTCTGCAAGATTTGTTATTAACTCAACGTTAGGAATTGCTGGTATCTTTGATGTTGCTTCTTATTATGGCTTACAAAAGCGTGATAAAGAAGATTATGGACAAACATTAGGAGTATGGGGTGCGAGTCCTGGTTGTTATTTTGTTTTACCTGTATTAGGTCCAACCACAGTACGGGACTCTTTAGGTTCGTTAGTTAACATGGTTGGTGGAGATGCATGGTATAATGTCACTGTTGTTAATGACACTCAATATTTTTCTGAAGCCGACTATTACGCATCAAGATTATTAGATGGGATTGATTTTAGAGCGAAGAATTTAGAGTCATTTGACAGTCTTGAAAAAAATTCAGTCGATCTTTACGCGTCAGTAAGAAGTCTTTATTTGCAAGATAGATACAGAAAAGTTAGAAACATAGACAAAACAACAGAGACACTTAGTGACGATGACTGGGAAGAATTAGACAGTCAATAATAAATCAACAAAATGAAATTGTTTAAATATATTACTATATTATTTTTATTGATTAATTTTAAAAGTATATCAATAGCAAAAGATCCAAGTGCATTAATTAACGAGATAGTTGATAAAGCAGCTTCGATACTATCAAGTGAAGATCCAGTAGAGTCGAAGATAATAAAGCTAAATGCAATAGCAGAAAGCAGTGTAGATATAAATGGAATAGGCTTGTACACTTTAGGAAAATATAGAAAAACAATTGATGATGATGAAAAATCTAAATATCAAAAACTTTTTAAAAGTTATTTTTTAAAGAGTTTTTCAAGTAGATTAGTAGATTACACAAATCCAAGAATTGATGTTGTATCACAAAAAAAAATTAACGAAAAATATACGATAGTCAACAGCGTTTTAGAGGCAACATCAAAAAGACCTCAAGTAAAAATTGATTGGAGAATATATACAAAAAATCCTGAAAGACCTTTAATAAGAGATTTAATTGTAGAGGGTTTAAGTTTAGCAAGAACTCAGAAGGAAGAATTTAATTCAATTATTCAAAATAATGATGGTGATATAAATGCATTATTTAAAACTCTTGAGGAATTTTTAATTAAATAATTTAATAAAATCCAATTTCACTTAAGCAAATATCTGATTTGTAATCATCAAAACCCGCAACTAAGCCAACTGATTTTATATTTTGTCCCAAAATATTTTTTGGTTGATAGAAATTAGATTTTTTAAATTGTACAAATGGTGCTCTAATCTCACTCCAATTTTTTGTTGTAGAAAAAGTGTAACTGTAATACTGCCATGGTGCCAGAGTTAGCCCTGTTCTAAGATGAAGATTATAATTTTTTTCATTACCATAAACTTTTACATATATTCCATCATAATCTTTACTTTTAATTTCGGGACTTAATTTTGCTCTGATCTGTATAAATCCACCATTATATTTGGTTGATACATTTCCTGTCATCCTATAACATTTAACTCCAGCAATTTCTTCGACAATAAATTTTCCTGTAGATACACCTCCCATTACTTGATCAGTAATAAAAATCCATTCCTGGGATTGATTTGTTAATTTAGGGTTTTGTAATTCGTCTAAAACCATATCTTTTGAATAAACTATACTTTGGTACAATAAAAAAAAAAGAATTATTATTCTCAATAATAAACTATTTTTTTTTTGCAAGTTGTTGGAGAAGGTAAATTTCTTTTTCTGTAAGAGTATTTTTTTCTTCTTTAATTTGGTCCTCTAAGCTGAATAAAGTTATTAATGAAAAAAAAGACACTAAACCAGTTAATATAACAAAGTAAATTGAACTAAGATTAACTATAACAAGTATTATAAAAACACTTGTCCATCCAATAAAAATTCCTTTTAAAATCGTACGATGACTTTTTAAGTCAGGTATTTTAATAAATTGTACAAAAAGAAGTATCAAAAGAAGCATTATGCCCGAAATGGATGCTCTTAATAAAACTAATGTGTCTAATCCGCCACCATATAATTCTCGATGAATTAAATATGCCACAACTCCTTTATAAGCAAAATAAAAAAGAATTACTGAGGAGACAAATATTGAAACATAGTATGATATTCTAGGTTTGATTTTGATTTTAAAATTCATTTTTATAATACTACTACAAATTTTACTCAAATTTTCTAAAAACTGTAACTTATAAATATTGATATCACTTAATTTGGTGGGCCCGCCAGGACTCGAACCTGGGACCAATACATTATGAGTGTACTGCTCTAACCAACTGAGCTACAGGCCCTATTAAATCAAAAGATGTTTTACTTTTATTTGTTTTATCAATCAAGAGATTTTAATATTTTCTTTTATATAATATGTTCTTTTAATATGTATGTTTACAATTGTGAAGATCTTTAAAATAGAAAATTATTTTCTTTTGTTTTTTTTAATTTATGGATCAATTTATGCAATCATAACACCTCCTTTTTATGTTTCTGATGAGATGGGACATTTTAATAAAGCTGCAAGTGAAGAGATTGTTTTTTTTAATAGTGATTTAAAAATTTCAAAGTCAGCTAGAGATTTTTCAGAGTATGAGAAATTCAATTATTATATTTATAAAAAATCTGAAAATTATAAATTTAAAAATTCAGAAATTTTAAATACTGAATCATTATTTTTTTGGGATAATGAAATAGTTGATGCTACTACCCAATCTTTAAAAAATTATCCAATTACAGGTTATTGGCCACAAAAAATAGGAATTAGTATCAGCAAATTATTTACTGATAAAATTTTATATTCTTTTTACGCTGGTAGATTATTTAATTTATTTGTTTGTAGTTTGATTATATTTGTATGTTTAAAAAAAATCGCAAATTCGAGAGAAATAATTATCATAATTTGTTTTTTTCCAATGACGTTATCAATTATGGGTTCACATAATCAAGATGCAATATTTTTATCTTATACAATTTTATTAATAACTATAATTTCTTTGATGATTGAAAAATATAATGTTTATAAATTACTTTCAATATTAACAGTTTCAACAATCTTAATAATAACCAAACCTCCTTATTTACCTATTTATTTGGTAGTTTATTTTTTTATTTTAGAGTCTATTAAAAAAGAAAAATTTAAATATTTTAATATCTTTTCTATTATTTTTATTTTTTTAATCTGTATATACATAAGTAATTATGAAATTGATAAAATATCAGAAAATAATAAAATTTTACAAATAAACTTTTTATTAACAAATCCCTTAATTTATATCGAAATTTTTTTCAACGATTTAGTAATACATTTTCCAAAATATGTGATGGGGGTAATTGGGCACTTAGGTCACAATGATATATTATTTGATAAATTGTATTATTATATATATCTCTTATTTATTTTATTAATTTTATTTATAGGTTTTCTAAATAATTTAAATATTTTTAATCTCAGAACATGTGTAATTTTATTTAGCTGCATCTCTATTTTCTTAAGTCTACAATTATCACAATACCTTTATTTTACTGCACCAGGCAAAACAAACTTTATTCAAGGTTTAGTTGGCAGATACCTTTTGCCAATAATAATTATTTTTAGTTTAATTTTTCCAAAAGTTGAAAATTATAAATTAAAAAATTTAAATTATATTATTCTATTAATTTTTCCTCACTTAAATATTTGGGCAATTTACAAACTGTACATTTTTTTTTATTAAATATTAAATGGTGGGCCGTGTTGGTTACGCTCCAACTACCCCTGCAATGTCAATGCAGTACTCTACTATTGAGCTAACGGCCCTAACTTTCAAGGAAACTTTTTAATTGTTTAGACCTGCTAGGATGTTTTAGTTTTCTTAGTGCTTTAGCTTCTATCTGTCTAATTCTTTCCCTTGTTACAGAAAACTGAAGTCCTACTTCTTCTAATGTATGATCGGTATTCATTCCGACACCAAACCTCATTCGTAATACTCTTTCTTCTCTTGGTGTTAGAGTAGACAAAATTTTTGTTGTTGCTTCACTTAAATTTGATTTAATAGCTTGCTCTAGAGGAGCCAATGCTTTAGTGTCTTCTATAAAATCTCCTAAGCTACTATCTTCTTCATCTCCAACAGGTTTTTCTAATGATACAGGTTCTTTGGAAATTTTAAGAACTTTTCTAACTTTCTCTAAAGGCATACGAAGTTTTTTTGCTAATTCCTCCGGTGTAGCTTCTCTTCCAAATTCACTCAATATTAATCTTTGAGTCCTAACAATTTTATTTATTGTTTCAATCATATGTACAGGTATTCTAATAGTTCTAGCTTGGTCAGCAATTGATCTTGTAATCGCTTGCCTTATCCACCAAGTTGCATAAGTAGAAAATTTATAACCTCTTCTATACTCAAATTTATCAACTGCTTTCATCAAGCCTATATTTCCCTCCTGAATTAAATCTAAAAACTGAAGACCTCTATTAGTATATTTTTTTGCAATTGATATAACCAATCTCAAGTTGGCCTCAACCATTTCTTTTTTTGCAATTCTAGATTCTTTTTCACCTTTTTGAACTCTGCTGACAAGTTTCTTATATTCTGTAACAGAAATACCTAGCTTATTGCTTATTTCAACTAATCTATCTCTTATATTTTTAAATTCAGTTTTATTCTTTTGAAAAAATTTTTTCCAAACTTCATTTGTATCAAGAAATTCTTTTAAATTAGGATTTATTTCATTTCCAATATAAAACTTAATGAACTCATCTCTAGAAATTTTAGACTCTAAAGCAAGCCGCAACAAATTTCCTTCTAGAGAAACTATTTTTTTGTTTTCGGCATAGTGTTTTTGTACTAAATCCTCCAAAACAGATGGAGATAATTGAAGTGACTTAATATGTTCCAATATATCATCAACGATTTTTTTATAATTTTTTTCTTTAGAGGGTGAAAATTTTTGTGATGCTAAAACACATTCTAGTTTTTCTTTTTGATATTTAATTAGTTTATTATATTCTTTTGTGAGCAAGTGAATAGTTTGCAAAATTTTAGGTCTAATTTCAGTTTCCATTGCAGCAAGAGTTGGATTGAATTCATCATCATTATTACTATTATTATCTTCAGATGATTGATCTTGGTCTTGTTTTTTCTGTTTTGATCCGTTATTGCCTTCATCATCATCCATATAATTTGTATCTATATCAATGATTTCTCTCACTAAAATTTCATCATTGTTAAGCTTAGTATCCCATTCAAAAAATTGTTGAGCTGTGATTGGGCTTTGAGATAAAGCATTTAGCATAACATCTTTTCCTGCTTCAATCCTTTTTGCTATAGCAATTTCACCCTCTCTTGATAGGAGTTCTACGCCACCCATTTCTCTTAAATACATTCTTATTGGGTCGTCACTTTTCTCTAAAGTTTTTCCTTCATCCTTTGAAGATGCGTCCTTTTTTCTAAGTATTTTATAATCAGACTTCTTTTCTACAAGAACAATACTCTCGTCAAGAATGTGCATGAAAGCTTGACCAAGATTTTCTAGTGATAAATTTCTTTTACCTAAGGATTTGTTCAACTCTTCGTGAGTTATGAAGCCCCTGTGGACACCACGACCCATTAATCTTGCAAATGATTTTGTAATTATTCTTTCCACAATATAAAGTTTGAGAAGGTTATATAATGTCTATTACAAAAAAATCTATGTGATTTTTTTCAATATTAATTGATTTTTTGAAGCTTTTTGAGCTCTTTTAACTGATTAAATGTATCCTCACTTAAATCTTTTGAAAATTTCGATTCTAAATCTGATATTCTATGCTCTAATTCATAATTTTTAAGATCTTGAATAATTTCTATGAAAATTTCTAAAATTTTTTCGTCATCATCAAAATTTTTTGAAATAATATGTTTAACAGAGGCATAATTCATAACTCTATTAATTAAATTTTTATCAACATCTAATTTTTGAAAATCTTGATTTGATAAATTATTTGAATGACTCAATATTTCTTCATAAAGCTGTTTATTTTCATCGCTGTATAATTTAACATTTTCAATTATGCGCAGATTTTGACTTATTAAATCTGGCTTAGTCAATAAAATGTAAAGAAAAGAGAATTCTTTAATCTCATAAGATTTAAGAGATTTTGTTTCATTGTAATAACTCTTAGTTTTAGCAAGAGATTTTGGGAATGACTTAAAGTTTTTTGAGTATTTATTGTTAATATTTGGAGTTAGTTCAGAAATTTTTTCAAGAAAATATTCTAAAGTATATTTTCTTACAAAATTATCCTTGATGTTTGAAGCAATTTCTCTAAGTTTTTTTTCAAAAATAGCTTTAGAACTTGGATTTTCATTTGTTTGGTTTAAATAATGTTCTAAAATGAACTTATAAATTGGTATAGAACTTTTATTTGAAAAATCTAAAAATTTATCTTTTCCAAATTTATTTACAAAATTATCAGGATCTAAATTATCTTCTAAAAGTAAAAAGGAAATTTTTTTATCAGGTTTTAGTTCATCAATGATATTTTCAGCTGCTCTTAAAGCAGCTTTATATCCACTTTGATCTCCATCAAAACATATAATTATATGATTATAAAATTGATTTAAAATCTGAATCTGTTTGCTAGTTAAGGCTGTTCCCAAGTTTGCTACTGCATTTTCTATACCGGATTTTGATAATCCTATTACATCCATATACCCCTCAACTAAATAAACATCATCTAATTTATTTGATAATTTTCTTGCTTTATCAAGATTATATAAGTTTGATCCCTTTTTAAAAAATGGAGTTTCTGGAGAATTAATATATTTAGCTAAATTTTTATTTTCATCTAGAATTCTTCCCCCAAAACCAATTACGTTACTAGAAATATTATTAATTGGAAAAATTATTCTATTTCTAAACCTTGAAATATACTTCTTTCTCTTTTCATCAAAATAAAACAGTCCTGTTTCCTTAATAATTTCTTCATCAAAATCTTTTTCTAATTTTTCATAATAATCTATATCTTCAGTGACAAATCCTAGGTTAAAATTTTTAACTTCAATACCAGATAATCCTCTATCTTTAAGATAATTTTTTGCTTTTATAGATTTTTCATTCGTGAATAATTCATTTTTATAAAATTCAGAAAAACTTTTGCAAATTGATTTATATAATTGCCATTTGTTTTCTCTTTCCTCATCTTGTTTTGAAAATGTATAAGGCTGCATACCCGCTAGATTAGAAAGCATTTTAACGGCTTCACCAAATCTAAGGTTTTGTGTTTTCATGACAAAGTCAAAAATATTTCCATGCTCACTTGTGCTAAAGCAATGATAAAATTCTTTTTCATCGTTAACAGTAAATGATGGAGTTTTCTCAGTTTTAAATGGAGATAAACCAACAAACTCTTTACCTCTTTTTTTTAGTTTAATTGTTTTTGAGACAACTGTTGAAACTTTTAGTCTAGTTTTAATTTCATCTAAATATTCTTTTGGATACTTCATTAACTATTAAGTAATCCCTTAATAATCTGCCCAGCCTTAGAAAAATCGATTGTATCTGAATGAGATTTTTTAAGCTCACCCATTACTTTTCCCATATCTTTGATTGATGATGCTCCCAAATCTTTTATAATTTCATCACAAATCTTTCTAGTATCATCTTCTGATAATTGTTTGGGCAAGTACTCGGACAAGACTTTAAATTCAGCCTCTTCTATTTCTAGCAAGTCTGACCTTTTATTATTTTTATATATTTCAATTGATTCGGATCTTTGTTTAATCATTTTTTTTAAAAGCTTTTTTATATCTTCGTCGTCTGTATCTTTTTTATTAGGACCAGATCTATTGTTAATATCTAGATCCTTAATTCCTGACAAAATTAACCTATAAGTTGATATTTTATTTTTATCTTTAGATTTTAATGCATTTTTGTAATCGTTATCTATTTTATCTCTTATAGTCATAGTGAGAATGTACTTCATAGACAAAATTGTTCAAAAGAAAAATTGTATTTTAAAAAATTATTACAGATCAGTTGCGGATAAATACGTTTTATTGTATTAACCTTTAACTCATGAGTTGTAATTGACTTTAAAACGAAAAAATAAAACTCCACATCTTTCAAATTTTAACTCAGCTATTTTAGTTCTCGATAATAAATCTGTCTTTAAAGGAATTGGACTAGGATATAATGGAGAAGCCACTGGAGAAGTATGCTTTAATACCTCATTAACTGGTTATCAAGAAATTATATCCGATCCATCTTATGCTGGGCAGATAATTAATTTTACATTTCCTCACATTGGTAACGTGGGAGCCAATAAAGAGGACATAGAGTCTGATAAAATATGGACTAGAGGAGTCATTTTTAATTCAGAGATAACAAGTCCCTCTAATTACAGATCACTTCAAAATTTGGATAAATGGCTAAAAAAAAATAAAATAGTAGGAATTACCGGTATTGATACTAGAAGTTTGACAAACTTTATTAGAGACAGGGGTGCTCCAAAAGGAACTATATCGAATAATAAATATGGAAAATTTAATATTAATAAATTAATAAATAGATCAATTAAATGGGCTGGTTTAAATGGAATGGATCTAGCTCAAGAGGTCACAACTAATAAAACATATACATGGAATGGATTTAAAACCTGGAAAAAAAATAAAGGCTATGAGAAAAATAAAAAGAAAAAATACAGAGTTATTGCAATAGATTATGGAATTAAAAAAAATATATTAAGATATTTTTCTGATTTTGACTGTGAGGTTAAAGTTGTTTCCTGCACAGAAAATGCAGATTATATTCTAAACCTGAAACCTCATGGAATTTTTTTGTCAAACGGTCCAGGAGATCCGGCAGCCACGGGAAAGTATGCAATTACAGTTGTAAAAAATTTAATAAAAGCAAATATTCCTTTATTTGGAATATGTTTAGGTCATCAAATATTAGCTTTAGCATTAGACGCAAAAACGAAAAAGATGAAGTTAGGTCATAGAGGTGCCAATCATCCAGTCAAAAATTTAATTACAAAGAAAGTCGAAATTACAAGTCAAAATCATGGATTTGAAGTTGTTAAGGAAAGCTTAAAAAAAAATACGGAGATAACTCATCTATCATTATTCGACAATTCTATAGAAGGAATAAGATTAAAAAATAAACCTGTTTTTTCTGTTCAATACCATCCTGAAGCTAATCCTGGCCCACAGGATAGTAAATATTTATTTAGTAATTTTATTAATGATATAAAAAAAAATGCCAAAAAGAAAAGACATTAAAAAAATTTTAGTAATTGGCGCTGGTCCAATTATTATTGGTCAAGCTTGTGAATTTGATTATTCAGGAACACAGGCATGCAAGGCATTAAAAGATGAGGGTTATAAAGTAATACTAATCAATTCAAATCCTGCTACTATAATGACTGATCCTGGTGTTGCTGATAAAACTTATATTGAGCCTATATCATTGCAAGTACTAGAGGAGATCATCAAGAAAGAGAGGCCCGATGCTATCTTGCCTACAATGGGTGGCCAAACAGCATTAAACCTTTCTATTAATGCTGAAAAAATTGGCTTGCTTAAAAAGTATAAAATTGAACTTATTGGAGCAAACTCCAAAGCAATATCAAACGCTGAGGATAGAAAAAAATTTAGAAAGAATATGTCTGATATTGGTATTGATTTACCAAAATCAGAAGTTCTTAATAAATTTTCAAAAGCAAATAAATGTTTAAAAAAAATTGGACTGCCTGCAATTATTAGACCTTCTTTTACATTGGGTGGATTAGGTGGAGGAATAGCTAGAACTCCCAAAGATTTTTTTAGGATCGTAAAAGAAGGGATGAACGAGTCTCCACAAAATCAGGTTTTGGTTGAAGAATGTTTAGATGGATGGAAAGAATTTGAGATGGAGGTTGTCAGAGATAAAAATGATAACTGTATAATTATCTGCTCAATAGAAAATGTTGATCCAATGGGAACTCATACTGGAGATTCTGTTACTATAGCCCCTGCGTTAACACTAACAGATAAAGAGTATCAAGTAATGAGAAATGCATCTATTGCTTGCTTGCGAAAAATAGGAGTTGAAACAGGTGGTTCGAATGTTCAGTTCGCTATAAATCCTAAAAATGGAAGAATGGTAATTATTGAAATGAACCCTAGAGTTTCAAGATCATCAGCATTAGCTTCGAAGGCAACAGGCTTTCCGATAGCAAAAGTAGCTGCAAAATTAGCAGTTGGTTATACTTTAGATGAACTTCAAAATGAAATAACAAAAGTAACACCAGCTTCTTTTGAGCCAACAATTGATTATGTGGTAACAAAAATTCCAAGGTTTACATTTGAGAAATTTCCAGACACAGCAGCAATTTTAGGAACGTCAATGAGATCCGTTGGTGAAGCAATGGCAATAGGAAGGAATTTTAAAGAATCTTTTCAAAAAGCTCTTGTTTCACTTGAAACTGGATTATCAGGATTAGATAACATTTTTCACTGTTCAAAAAAGGAAATTTTAAAAAATTTAAAGATTAATATTCCAAATAAATTACTTTTAATTGCTGAAGCTTTTAGAAAAAAAATTTCTCTAGATGTCATATATAAATTATCAAAAGTAGATCCTTGGTTTTTAAATCAAATTAAAGAAATAGTTGATGAAGAAAAAATCTTACATTCGAAAGGGCTGCCCAAAACTTTTGAGGAATTTAATAGAGTAAAATCAATAGGCTTTTCTGACAAAAAGATATCACATTTAACTGGTCAAAAAGAAACAATTGTCAAATCAAGAAGAAAAGGTTTAAAAGTTATGCCTGTTTTTAAAAAAGTTGATACCTGTGCTGCTGAATTCAAATCTTTCACACCTTATATGTATTCTACATATCAAAGAAATTTTTCTAGTAAAACTGAATGCGAAGCTGAGCCAACTAATAAAAAAAAAATAATTATTTTAGGTGGAGGACCAAATAGGATTGGTCAAGGTATAGAGTTCGATTATTGCTGTTGCCAGGCAAGCTTTTCTTTAAAAGAGGCAGGTTTTGAGACAATAATGATAAATTGTAATCCTGAAACTGTTTCTACAGATTATGATACTAGCGATAGATTGTATTTTGAGCCTTTGATTGAAGAATATGTTGAGAATATAATTTTAAAAGAAAAATCAAAAGGAAACCTAATTGGTATTATTGCTCAATTTGGAGGACAAACACCGATAAAATTAGCAAAATTTTTAGATGAGAATAAATTACCTATTTTGGGCACACAGTATAAATCAATTGATCTTGCAGAAGATAGAGACAGATTTAGAGAATTGCTTATAAAACTTAAATTAAAGCAAGCTGAAAGTGGAATAGCCTACAAGTTTAATCAGGCTATTAATATTGCTGAAAAAATTGGATTGCCTGTCGTTGTAAGACCATCTTATGTTTTAGGTGGTAGGGCTATGGAAATTGTTCATGATAAAAGTCAACTGAAACAATTTATTAATGAGGCCTTTAAAGCATCAGAACAAAATCCCATCTTAATTGATAAATTTATTGACAATGCAATGGAAGTAGATGTGGATGCAATTTCTGACGGAAAAGACGTGTACGTTGCTGGGATTATGCAGCATATAGAGGAAGCTGGAGTTCATTCGGGAGACTCAGCTTGTTGCTTACCTCCAGTATCAATAAAGACAAACCTTTTAAAAGAATTAAAAATTCAAACTAGAAAATTAGCTTTGGCTTTAAAGGTTAAAGGATTTTTAAATATTCAATTTGCAATTAAAAATGATGAAATTTTTGTAATTGAAGTCAATCCTAGAGCAAGCAGGACTGTGCCTTTTGTTTCAAAAGCAAATGGTATTCCGCTTGCAAAAATTGCATCATTAATAATGTCTGGAGAAAAGTTAAGTAAATATAAGTTAAAATATAAAACCAATAAAAGATTTGCTGTTAAAGAAGCGGTATTTCCATTTAATAAATTTCCAGATAGTGATTTATTGCTTGGTCCCGAAATGAAATCTACTGGCGAGGTAATGGGTTTTGATGACGATTTTGGAATGGCAGTAGCTAAAAGTCAGATAGCAGCCTCGAATTCTTTACCAACTAAAGGTATGGCATTCTTGTCGGTAAAAGACTCTCACAAACAAGAAATAATCGGTATTGCTCAAAGATTGATAAAACTTGGATTTACACTTTCTGCAACCAAAGGAACTTATGAAATTTTAAAACAAAATAGTATGAAATGTAAAAGAATCAATAAAGTAAGCAGTGGAAGACCGCATATTGTTGACGTTTTAAACTCCAAAAAAATATCTTTAGTAATAAATACTGGAGGTGGAAATTCAGAGCACAGGATAAGTGATGCTAGGGCATTAAGAAGAGGAACTCTTGCAAACAAAATTCCTTATTGCACTAATATGTCTACCGCTTATTCATTCCTAGAAGCTATAAAATCGTTAAAAACAAAAAAGTTTAAAGTTAAATCTCTGCAAGATAATTAATTTTAATTGACTTTCCAATCTGTCTTGAATGTAACATAATTTACTTGAAGACATCTTCTCTCTTTTGCTATTTCTTTTTTTTCCATACCATGCCAAGTGTTAGGACCACTTGAGAAGAAATAACCATAATTATCTTTATAGGGAACAGTTTTTGCTAAATTTAGATTTTCATCATAAAAATCTGTGCCTAAATCTTCTTTTTCATTATGTTTGTTCACAAATAATAAACATGACATCAATTTCTCTTTAATATCGCAATGTGGTTTTAACCAGAAACCTTTTCTATCACATATAACTTCAACTCTTACATACGAATTTGAAAGATCTTTATTTATCAATTCAGAAATTTTTTTGTAAGTTGATGGATTTTGAAGTTCTTTAATAAATTCAATTAGATTAGGAAATTGAATTGAATTTTCTTTTGTCACAAAACATCTAAATTTTAATGCTTTACCTCCTTCTGATATACCTTCCCTAAACTTACCTTCACCTCCATCAATTGCTCTAGTACCATCATAGTTTAGATTGTGCTCTATCGGATTAGCTATATCTGCGTTTACAATTTCTTGGATCTGAGCGTCAGTTAGTGGTTGATTTAATTCCCAATGTTCGAAAGGAGTTTTGTGATTTGAAGAATTTTTTAATATTGAATTTAAAAATGCCATTATAATTGAATTTTATCTTTAATGATATTTGCTATTCTATTAGTTTCATCTAATTTTTCATAGTTCCAATTTTCCAGTTTTTCTCCTAATTCTCTAATAATTTTCATTTCTTGAAATAGTTTTCTAAAATTTTTAAATCTTTTATCACTTTTTTTGGCTGGAATATTGGCAATATAAATTGGTTTCCCAGTCAATGCCGCTTCTGAAATCATAGAACTAGAATCACAAGTTACTACAATATGTTTTGATATTGAAAGAGCACTTAAATATGCTTTTTTATGTACATTATCTAGAACTAAATGATCATTTCCAAAATATATTTTTGCATGTTCAATGGTTCCTCTTGGTGTTCTCATTGAAGGAATAACTACTAAATTAAGATTGTTATCTTTGACCAAATAATTAACTTTTGAGAAAATTTCTTGGATATTTCTATCTGAATAATCATAATACTGGGTAGGACCACCAATTATTAATGAAATTATATTTTTATCCCTCAATTTGCTTGAAATACTAAACAAATAATCTTTGTCTTTTTCAATTTCTTCACTTGTTAAATAATGAATAGCACCTTTTGTTTTTAATACGTTATCTCCATCAAGATTGTCGTGCTCGGGTACTACAACTAAATCGAAATTATCTAATTTTACTTTTGGGTTTTGAATATGAATATTAAATATTTTTTTTTTTGAATTTTTTTTTAAGAATAATGATGGGATAATACTTTTTCTTCCACAAGAAATAATTATATCAACATTTTCGCATTCAATTTTTTTAAAAACTGATTGGGATATCGGAGTGAATTTTGGTGGTATAATTTTCCAGAAACCTGTTGTTTCAACTGTGTGGTGAGAAAAATTTATATCTAAAGCTTTTGCTAAACCTTCTGCTTGGCTAATCATCCCATGCATACCTTCTGTCAATAATATACCTTTCAATTTAGTCATTAATCATTATATAGCTTCCATATGAGTGAAAATCCAACTAAACACACAAAAGTGTTAATAATTGGGTCGGGACCCGCTGGATATACGGCAGCAATTTATGCTGCAAGAGCAATGTTAAAACCAATATTAGTTCATGGTATGGAGCCTGGTGGTCAATTAACAACTACAACTGATGTTGAAAATTTTCCTGGTTTCAAAGATGTAATACAGGGGCCATGGCTTATGGACCAAATGAAAGGCCAGGCAGAAGTGGTTGGAACTGAAATGATACAAGATCATATAGCATCAGTGGACTTAAAATCTAAACCATTTAAAGCTGTTGGAGATAGTGGGCAAATTTATGAGGCAGACTCAATTATTATTTCAACAGGTGCACAAGCAAGATGGCTTAATATTGATTCTGAACAAAATTTTAGAGGATTTGGTGTATCAGCATGCGCAACATGTGATGGCTTTTTCTTTAAAGATAAAACTGTTGCTGTTGTTGGTGGTGGAAATGCAGCTGTTGAGGAAGCAATGTTTTTAACTAAATTTGCATCGAAAGTTCAATTAATACATAGAAGAGCTAGTTTGAGAGCTGAGAAATTATTACAAAAAAAATTAATGGAAAATAAAAAAATTGAGATTATTTGGGATTCTGTTGTGGATGAAGTAATAGGAGATGACAATCCTAAGAATGTTACTGGATTAAAAATAAAAAATGTAAAAACCAATAAAAAAGAAGAACTAAAAATTGATGGATTATTTATAGCTATAGGGCATGATCCAGCTACATCATTATTTAAAAACCAACTAGAAATGGATAATGAGGGATATTTAATAACAAAACCAGAGTCTACTGAAACAAACATAGCAGGAGTTTTTGCTGCTGGTGATGTGAAAGATAAAGTATTTAGACAGGCTGTCACGGCTGCTGGGATGGGGTGTATGGCAGCATTAGAGGCTGAAAAACATTTATCCGAATAAATGAATGAAACGATATTGTTAACAGGTATAAGCGGATGGATTGCTAAACACACTGCAATTGAATTATTAAAATCGGGATATAAAGTTTTAGGAACTGTTAGAGATTCCAACTTAATAGAACAAACAAAAAAAACTATAAATAAATATTCTTCAATTGAAAATTTGACGTTTGTTGAGTTAGACCTTTTAAAAGACGATGGTTGGGACGAAGCATTAAAAGGCTGTAAGTACGTAATGCATGTGGCTTCTCCTTTCCCTTTGAAGACTTCTAGAGATCGTGAGAGTCTTGTTCCGACAGCTAAAGACGGAACTATAAGAGTTTTAAAAGCTGCTGTTAATGCAGGAGTTGAACGTATTATTAAAACATCGTCAATTGCAACAATGTTTAGAAAACCTAATAGGACAAATCCATATAAATTTGGTGAAAATGATTGGAGTGACGCCAATTGGAAAGGTTGTAATGATTACTTTGTTTCAAAAATCAAGGCTGAAAAAGCAGCTTGGGAATTTATGGAGAATAAAGGTTTAAAGAATAAGTTGGTATGTATATGTCCTGGAGGTGTCTTTGGAGACGCTTTAGATACTAAAGAAAAAACTTCGATAAGTTATGTTAAATTATTTCTAGAAGGTAAATATCCAGGTGCTCCAGATTTTAGTATTTTAGTCTCAGATATGAAAGACGTAGTAAAAGCTCACGTTAATTCTTTAACAAGACCAGATGTTGGTGGAAGACGACTAATAATTGGCTCTGAGGTCAAAAGAATGATAGATTTTTCTAATATTATGGCTGAAGCATTACCTAAATATTCGAAAAAACTTCCAAAAAGAGTTTTACCGAACTTTTTAGTGAGAATAATTAGTCATCTGGATACAAGTGCAAAAATGATGGTTCCAGACTTAGGGATACAAATGCAAACCGATTCTTCGTATGCTGAAGATTTATTAGGATTTAAATTTCAGCCGGCTAGAGGATGTATTGAGGATGCAGCAAAATCAGTAGTTAGACTTGGATTAGTGTAATATGACTAAAGGAATAAAGTGGATTATGTTTGCAACCGGCTGGATGTCATTCAGGGCTATTGGGTCAAGTTTAATTTTATTTTGGACAATCACAAAAAATGAGAGAGCGGCACCATACGAGTGGATTGTATCTTTGACAGGTGATTTTGTAATTGGAATAACTGCTTTATTTTTAGTTTACTTTATTTATAAAAAACCATCTCCAGTACTTTGGGGTATTTTATTAGCTTGGAACTTTGTCGGTTTATTTGATTTATATGAGGCCATAACAACCAGTATTTTAGTTCCATATGAACCAATTCCGGAATTAGGTTTGAATGATTTTGGTGTGAAATCTGTACTTACTCTTAACTCAATTATGCATATATCAGCGATTTACTTGTTATTTCAGTCTAGAATAAAAAGTTATTTTAACTTATAAGATATTGTTGATGGAAAACATTGTAAAGCAAATACAATTAATAGCGTTAGTAATTATACTAATAAGTACTGTCATTGCATTTGGACAAGAGATGTATCAAATGATTATAGTTAAAAGAGTTTCGTTGGCTGATCTACTCTTGTTATTTCTATATCTCGAAGTCTTGGCAATGGTAAGAGTATTTTGGGAGAGTCAATCAATTCAAATCACTTTGCCTCTATTTATTGCGATAACTGCACTTGCTAGATTTATTATTTTACAAGGAAAATCTTTGAATCCTGAAATATTACTTTATGAAGCAGGTGCTATAGTTTTGATCGCTTTGGCAATTGTTATTTTAAGATTTAGAAACTCATCTCTTATTGGGTTGAATAAGAAAAAAAAATAACTTTATACTAAATCTTCACAAAACTTTTGTATTCTATTCATTGCTATTTTTAGTTTTGCCATTGAAGTGGCGTATGAAATTCTGAAATATCCGTCCAAGCCAAATGCAGATCCCTGAACAGCAGCAACATTCTGTTTTTCTAAAAGTTTTTGAACAAAATCAGTATCTTTTTTAAGTTTTGTTTTTTTGTTCAAAAGTTTTTTGCAATTAGGAAATACATAAAAAGCCCCGTTAGGTTTTAAACAGCTTATTCCATTAATATTATTTAAACTTTTAACCACATAATCTCTTCTTTCTTTGAATGATTTTGCTCTTTTTTTTATGAAATCTTGATTACCATTCAGTGCCTCAACTGCAGCAGCCTGGCTAATTGAAGATGGATTTGAAGTTGACTGAGATTGAATTTTTCTAATTGCTGAAATTATATCTTTTGGTCCAGCTGCATAACCAATTCTCCACCCTGTCATAGCATAAGATTTACTCACACCATTCATTGTCAATGTTCTACTTTTTAGCTTCGAAATTTGCGCAATCGTAAAAAATTTAAAATTATCATACTTAACATGTTCATAAATGTCATCACTAAGAATGTGAACTTTTTTATTATTTATTAAAACTTTAGCTAATTTTTGGATTTCAGATTTATTATATCCTGATCCAGTTGGATTTGATGGTGAATTGAGAATTATCCATTTTGTTTTTTTTGATATTGCAGCTTTTAGTTTTGAAGGTGTAATTTTAAATTCATCTTTTTCGTCACATTTTACAATTTTTGGTTTTCCTCCAGCTAAAAGGACCATATCTGGATAAGATACCCAAAAGGGTGCAGGGATAATTACTTCATCTCCTTTATTTAAAGTTGCCATGAAAGTATTGTAAAGAACTTGTTTACCTCCAGTTCCAACAGTAATTTCTTCTAATTTATAATTTAATTTATTTTCTCTTTTAAATTTTTTTATAATAGCTTTTTTTAATTCTGGAGTTCCGTCTACTGCAGTATATTTAGTATCTCCATCTCTTATAGCTTTTATGGCAGCATTTTTAACATTAATAGGTGTATCAAAATCAGGTTCACCAGCTCCTAATCCAATTACATCTTTTCCTGCAGTTCTTAATTCTCTAGCTTTTTGAGTAACAGCAATAGTTGGTGATGGTTTAATTCTTTTTAAATTATTAGATATTATGCTCATTGAATTATGAAATTATTCAATTACGTTGTTTAATATATGGAGAATACATATCAAGACCTAATTACAGACATTCAGAGCAAAAACCCAAAAATCAGTGGAAAACTTGAAGGCGGGAAAAAATTCAAAATTAAGTCTGATTTTACTCCTGCTGGTGATCAGCCAGATGCTATCAAAAAGTTGGTTCAGGGGGCTAATAAAGATTTATTTAATCAGGTTTTATTGGGTGTAACTGGATCCGGTAAAACATTTACAATGGCCAAAGTGATTGAAGCTACTAACAGACCCGCCTTAATACTTGCACCGAACAAAACTTTGGCAGCTCAACTCTATGGTGAAATGAAAACTTTTTTTCCAGAAAATGCAGTTGAATACTTTGTATCTTACTACGATTACTACACTCCTGAAGCATATGTTCCCAGATCAGACACATACATAGAAAAAGAAGCATCTATAAATGAGCAGATAGATAGAATGAGACACTCGGCAACAAGATCTCTTCTCGAAAGAGACGATGTTTTAATAGTTGCTAGTGTTTCGTGTATTTATGGTCTTGGGTCAGTTGAAGCATACAGTAAAATGACTTTAACACTTCAGAAAAATTATGATTACAACAGAGAACAAATAATAAAATCTCTTGTTGCTCTACAATACAAAAGAAATGATCAAAATTTTTTTAGAGGTACATTCAGAGCAAGAGGAGAGTATTTAGAGATTTTTCCATCTCACTTAGAAGACCGCGCTTGGAGATTAAGTTTATTTGGAGACAAGTTAGAAAAAATTGAAGAATTTGATCCTTTAACTGGAGACCAGGTAAGAGATTTAAATTTAATAAAGGTTTATGCGAATTCACACTACATAACTCCAAAACCAACTGTTGAACAAGCTGTTATAAAAATCAGAAGAGAATTAGAAGAGACATTAAAAAAACATAAATCAGAGAATAAACTTTTAGAAGCTCAAAGATTAGAGGAAAGAACAAAGTTTGATTTAGAAATGATAGAAGCAACTGGTTCATGTGCAGGTATCGAAAACTATTCTAGGTTTTTATCTGGAAGAAAACCAGGTGAGCCACCTCCTACTCTATTTGAATACTTTCCAGACAATACATTAGTTTTTGTGGACGAATCTCATGTAACTGTTCCTCAGTTAAATGGGATGTTTAAGGGAGATAGATCTAGAAAAAGTACTCTTGCAGAGTATGGTTTCAGGCTGCCTTCTTGCATGGACAACAGGCCATTGAAATTTGAGGAATGGGATCTAATGAGAACCCAGACTGTATTTGTGTCTGCCACACCTGGACCCTGGGAACTCGAACAAACAAAGGGTAAATATATCGATCAAGTCATAAGGCCTACTGGTTTGATAGATCCACCAGTTGAGATTAGACCAGCAAAAAATCAAGTGGATGACTTGATGCATGAATGCAAGGAAGTGGTTGAAAAAAATTACAGAGTTTTAGTTACTACACTTACAAAAAAAATGGCTGAAGACTTAACAGAATACCTTCACGAAAATGGTATAAAAGTCAGATATCTACATTCAGATATCGATACTCTTGAAAGAATTGAAATCATGCGTGACTTAAGAATGGGTGTATTTGATGTTTTGGTAGGAATTAATTTATTAAGAGAAGGTTTAGATATTCCAGAATGTGCATTAGTTGGAATTCTAGATGCTGATAAGGAAGGTTTTTTAAGATCAGAAACATCTTTAATTCAAACAATTGGCAGAGCAGCTAGGAACGTGGATGGAAAAGTTATTCTTTACGCGGACAAGGAAACAAAAAGTATAAAGAAAGCAATAAAAGAGACTGATAGGAGAAGAAAAATTCAATTAGAATATAATAAGAAAAACAACATAGATGCTAAATCTGTAAAAAAAGAAATAAGTGATATTTTAGAGAGTGTTTACGAAAAAGATTATGTCAAAATAAGTGAAGGATCAAATATTGGTGGAAACCTTAAAAAACATTTAAAAGGTCTTGATAAAAAAATGAAAGAAGCTGCTTCTAACTTAGAATTTGAGGAAGCTGCCAAAATTAGAGATGAAATGAGAAAACTTCAAAGCACAGAATTAGAAATTACTTTAAACCCAAAAATTAGACAGTACGATGTTAAAAATAAAATTTATCCTAAAGGTAGATCCACATTAGGCATGCCAGGAACAAAAGTTACAAAAAAAAGAGATAAAAAATGGAAGCACGGAAGATAATAATTACTGGAGCAGCAACCCGAATGGGAGCCGCAATAGCTAGAAAATTATCTGGGCCTAATGTTGAAATTGTTATCCATTTTAACAAGTCAAAGTCCAAAGCAGAAAAACTTAAAAAAGATTTAAAAAAAAATGGTACTAAAATTTATTTAGCAAAAGCAGATTTAACTAAAGAAAATGAAATAGAAAGAATGCTTAAATTTTCAAAATCAAAATTGAAGTATTTTGATTGTTTAATAAATAATGCTTCTTTATTTGAGAATGATAAACTTGATAATTTCACTACAAAAAGTTGGGATACCCATTTAAAAGCAAATCTTAAAGCGCCTGCTTTATTATCACAAGCTTTTGCAAAAAATATTAGAGGTAAAAATAATAATATTATTAATATAATTGATCAAAGAGTATTCAAATTAACACCATATTTTTTTTCATATACATTAAGTAAAACTGGTCTTTACACATTAACAAAAACAAGTGCTATGAGTCTTGCCCCAAATATAAGAGTGAATGGAATTGCTCCAGGTCCAACTATTAAAAATAAAAGACAATCTGATAAACATTTTAAAAAACAATACATGGCGACACCTCTAAAAAAACAAACAGATGTCCAAGAAATCTGTAATGCAATTGACTTTTTTATTAAAAATAGATCTATTACTGGGCAAGTATTGGCAATAGATAGTGGTCAAAGTTTAAACTGGCAAACACCAGATATCATGGGAGGGAAAGAATGAAAAAATTAATTCTGTTACTAATTTTTACTCTTTTTACAACTATGGCATATTCACATTCTACAAAAAATTTAAGCCTGGATAAAAGAGTAGAATGTAAAAAAAGTAAATCAATGCTTAATTGGGTTTCTAAAAATAAATATTATAAAGGTGGAGAATTAATTAAATATCAATCTTACACTGGGTTTGATCAAAGGACTATAATTATCGACGGACACAAAAAAAATCCAATTGAAATAACAGGATATCTTCAACTCCCGAAAGGAAACGCGAAAGTTCCTATTGTTATATGGACACATAGCAGTGGAGGTCCAGGAAATTATATCTGGAATGACTTTACCTATCATGCGCACCAAAAACTTTTAGAAGAAGGGATAGGAGTAATGTTTATAGATAATTTCTGTCCTAGAGGTGCTAAAGACACTTGGAGGGATCAATCAAAGGTCCCATTAATTAACGGTGCAATCGATGGAATTTTAGCGTTGAAACTTCTTAAATCCCACCCTAGGTCCAATGGAAAGTTTGGAACAACTGGACATTCTAGAGGAGGCACTAACAGTCTTTATATGGCAGATATAAAATTCACATCTTTATTTTTAAATGGTACTGAAGGATTTGATGCAATATTACCTGAGGCTGCCGAATGTCACTCGGCCGGTCTATTTGCAGATCCAGAACTAACAACAAACACAAAATTATTATATGTTCATGGCGGAGCAGATGATTATACTTTAGCGGAACCATGCGTAAATCATATTAAAAGATTTAAAGCAAAACCTGGTCAAATTGAAATTGATATTAAAGAAGGATGGTACCATGAATTCCATATGGGCAAAAAACCTTTTAAAGTAAAAGGAGCAATGACAACAGGGAAATGCCCAGATTTTTTTATTGATGAAAAAGGTTATGCTACTAATCCTACTTGGGAAGAATGGATGATAAATAAACATAAACTCTACCAATCACTTGAAGAATTTTATGAGGCAGCTCAAATCGAACCTAGAAAAACATGGAAACAAGCTTTTAAAATAATGAAAAAAGAAAAATGTTTATCAAAAGGAGTTACAATAGGAGGCCAAAATCAGGATGTATATATGCCACAATTTATCAATTTCTTTAAAGAAAATTTACTATAATGAAAAAAAATAATTTGAAGATTGTTAAGATAGATAAAAAAAAGAGCTTATTTAATTACGAAAAAAAGGTTCTTATTAAAGAGCTTATATTAAATTTAAAATTAGGTTACTTCGAATTTGAAAAAGAAAAATCACAAAAAGTAAAATTTAATTTAGAAGTTAATTATCAAGATAAACAACCTTCAAATGATAAAGATATTAAGTCAATTGTGAACTATGCTAAAATTGTAAGATTAATAAAAAAATTAGTAAAGAATAAGCATTATAATTTTCTAGAAACTTTAGCAGAAGATGTTTTTGATGAAATTTTCAAGGATAAAAGAATTGATAAAATATCTCTCCAAATTGAAAAATTAGAGATTATGAAGGATTGTAGCTCAGTTGGTATTCAAATTTCCAAAAAAAGAAGCAATGATCAGCTCTGATATCGGAAAAGAAGTAATAAAAAAAGAATTGCCCCTGGTTCCTAAGCTACCAGGTGTGTACAGGATGCTTAATTTAAAGGGTGAAATTCTTTATGTTGGCAAAGCAAAGAATCTCCCAAACAGATTAAAAAGTTATGTATCAGAAAAAAATCATATCATTCGAACTGAGAGAATGCTTTCTCAAACAAAAAGACTTGAAATCACCACTACATCAAATGAAAGCGAGGCTTTACTTTTAGAGGCAAATTTAATTAAGAAATTTAAACCAAAATTTAATATTTTATTAAGAGATGATAAATCATTTCCGTTTATTTTTATTGGTAATAAGGAAAAATGGTCACAAATTAAAAGACACCGAGGAAAAAAAAGTAAAGAAGGATTTTATTTTGGACCATTTGCATCTGCTGGATCTGCAAATTGGACAATAAAAATGATTCAAAAAATATTTCATCTAAGAATTTGTGATGATACGGTTTTTAAAAACAGAGAGAGACCTTGCATACTTTATCAAATTAAAAGATGTTCTGGTCCTTGTGTAGGGTACGTAACAGAAAGTGATTATAAACAAACTGTTGATGATGCAATTGAGTTCGTGTCAGGAAAATCTAGAAAAATTCAGAAAAGCTTATCTAACCAAATGGAAAAGGCTAGTGAAGATCTAGACTTTGAAAAAGCAGCAATTTTAAGAGATCGAATTAAGTCATTAAACATTATTCAATCATCACAAAGAATTAATGAAGCAAATCTTGTCGAAGCGGATGTTATCGCAGGATATAAAGAATCAGGAAAAACTTGTATCCAAGTTTTTTTCTATAGATCAAAACAAAATTGGGGCAATCAAGCATTTTTCCCAAAGCACGACCCAGATGAAAACTTAAATGATATAATTAATTCCTTTGTCTCACAATTTTATGAAAATAAAAGTGTACCATCTTCAATAATTTTATCTAATGAAATTAAAGAAAAAGAATTAATTGAAAAAACACTCACTCAGAAAGAGGCAAAACAGATTACAATAACAGTTGCAAAAAAAGGTACCAAATTAAAAGTTATCAATCAGGCAATAAATAATGCAAAAGATAGTTTGAATAGAAAACTATATGAGAGTCAAAATAATAAAGACCTTTTCGATAAAGTATCAAAAAAATTCAATCTTGAAACTAATATTAGTTTAGTTGAGGTTTATGATAACAGCCATATTCAGGGAACTAACAGTGTTGGTGCTTTGATTACATATGGAGATGAGGGTTTCATTAAAAAGAGGTACAGAAAATTTAATATTAAAATTCAAAAAAATGCCCAGGATGATTATGGTATGATGAAAGAAGTCCTTTACAGAAGATTTAAAAGAGCTGTTCAAGAAAAAGATAACTACCTTACTTTTCCTGATCTAGTTTTAATTGATGGAGGTAAGGGTCAATATTCTGTAGCTAGAGAAGCAATGAATGAACTTGGTTTGCATGAAATTCCAATTGTTGCTATAGCAAAAGGCAAAATGAGAAATAGTGGAAATGAAACTTTTTTTCATAATGGCAAAGAGTTTAAATTTGAAAAAAATGATCCAACATTGTTCTTTTTACAGCGATTAAGAGATGAATCACATAGATTTGCTATCAGTGCTCATAGAGCAAAAAGGAAAAAGGGAATAAGCAAATCACTTCTCGATCAGATTGATGGCATTGGATCGATAAGAAAAAGGGCTTTATTAAATCATTTTGGCTCAGCAAGAGCTGTAGAGTCAGCTAGTTTAGACGAGATTCAATCTGTTGATGGAGTTGAGGAAAGAGTTGCAAAAAAAATATATAACTTCTTTCACGAATGAAATTTAAAATACCTAATTATTTAACAATTGGACGAATAATAATTGTTCCAATTTTTGTTTTTACGTTCTATCTTCCAGGATTTTATGGAGACGTAATACCATTTGCTCTTTTTTTAATAGCATCATTTACTGATTTTTTAGATGGTCTTTTGGCAAGAATGTTTAAAGAAGAGTCTAAACTTGGTGAACTATTAGATCCTATTGCTGACAAAATTATTGTTGCAACTGCATTGATATTATTAGTCATGGACCAAACAATAAAAAATTATGAAGTTATTGCAGCTATTATAATTCTTACAAGGGAAATACTAATTTCAGGATTAAGAGAATTTCTAGCGAAAGGAAAAATAAAGCTTCCTGTTTCTAATTTGGCAAAACTAAAAACTTTTCTACAAATGTTTTCTATAGCAATTCTTTTAACAGGAGAAACTGGTAATAAATTAATAAATTTTCAGGATTATAATGCTCAAACAATTGGAATTATAATCTTATGGTTGTCTGCGTTTCTAACATTATACACAGGATATGATTATCTAAGAAAAGGAATAGATCATGCAATTTCTGAAGATAATAAAAATTAAGCGGCTTTTTTTTGTCTCACCAACTCGTCAAAACTTTTAGATAATCCTAAAATAACATCACAAACTCTATATTTGTGACCTGCAATACTTGCAACGGGGGTTATTTCTGCTGCAGTGCCAGTTAAAAAAGAACCTTCAAAATTATTTAATTCTTCTGGAGAAATTTTTCTTTCGTAGACTTTAAGGCTCTTTGATTTGGCTAATTCAATTACCGCTTGTCTTGTAATTCCATTTAAAAATGAATCTGCAATTGGTGTGTGTAAATCATTATTTTTATCTTTAAAAAAAATATTTGCACTTGTTCCTTCTGCAACATTTCCCTCAAAATCTAACATTAATGATTCAGAAAATCCTTGTTGTTCAGCTTCATGCTTTGACAAGGTACAAATCATATACAGACCAGCTGCTTTTGCATCCCAAGGTATAGTATTTGGGGCAGGTCTTCTCCATTTAGAGATATTTAATTTAATGCCTTCAGCTTTTAGTTTTGGATCAAAATAAGCTGGCCACTCCCAGGTTGCAATTGCAACATTCGTTTTTGTCTTTTGTGCAGAAACTCCCATTTGTTCGCTCCCTCTCCAAGCAAACGGTCTTACATATCCATTTTGAATATTTTGTACTGCAACAATTTTTTTTGATGCTTCATTTATTTCCTCTTTTGAATAAGGAATTTTAATATCCAATCTTTTTGCTGAATAAAATAATCTATCCGTATGCTCTTTTAGTTTGAAAATTTCTCCATCATATACTCTCTCTCCTTCAAAAACTAAACTTGCGTAATGAAGTCCATGACTAATAACATGGCATTTAGCATCTTGCCATTCAACAAGTTCATTGTTGTACCAGATTTTGCCTGAACGTTTATCGAAAGGTATCATTATTTAATTTAATAAAAAAATATATTTGTATATATAATAAGTCAATATATCTTACCAATATGAAAAAGCTTTTATATTTAAAAGATGAGGATCTCAAACAATATATTGAAAAAATATTTCTTGGATACAGAGAAACAATATCTGACGCTAAAAAAATATTAAATAAATACTCCCTAGGTGTCGCACATAACAAGGTAATTCACTTAATTTCATTATATGAGGGCATAACAATATCTGACCTTTTAAGAAAGTTAAAAGTTACAAAGCAAAGTCTTAATCGAGTGTTGAAAGATTTAATAAATTTAAAAGCCATAGAATATAAAAAAGACAAAATTGATACGAGAATAAAACATGTCTACCTAACTGACGAAGGTCATAAATTATTTGATGAAATTTTCACAGCGCAAAAGAAAAGGATTTATCAAGCATTCTTAAACTCTAAGTCAAATGAAGTTGTTAGCTTTGATAATGTTTTGAAGAAGATAATTAATGGAAAAGTTTAAAGCTCATATTTTAGTAGTTGACGATGACGATGGTATAAGAGAACTAGTTAAAGAATATTTAAATCAAAACAATTATCTTGTAACAACTTCTAAGAGTGCATTAGATGCAGAAAAGAAAGTTAAAATAATTAAATTTGATTTAATAGTTCTTGATATTATGATGCCAGGAAAAAGTGGATTGGAATTTACTAAGGAACATAAAGGAGTCATTTCCACACCTATAATACTTTTAACAGCAAAAGGTGAGGCATCTGAAAGAATAGAAGGATTAGGTATTGGTGCAGATGATTACCTTCCAAAACCTTTTGAACCAAAAGAACTAATACTAAGAATAAATAACATATTAGATAAAACAAAACATAAAGATACAATTAGAAAATTTAAATTCGGTAAAATTGAAATTGATTTAAATAAATTATTCGTTTTAAAAAATAATAAATCTATAAAAATTAACAATACCGAGAAAATTATTCTTGATAAAATGGTAAATTCACCAGGAAAAATTTTTGAAAGAGAAGAAATTGGGAAACTTATAAAAATTGATAAAGAAAGATCAGTTGATGTGATAATTACAAGGTTAAGAAAAAAAATTGAGGAAAATCCTAAGAATCCAAATTATCTTCAAACAATAAGAGGTAAAGGTTATGTTTTATGGATTGAATAAATTTATAAAAGGCATTTTGCCAAAAAGACTTTTTTATCGAGGACTTCTTATAGTAGCAGTACCGATTGTCGTTCTCCAGGTAACAATTTCACTTGTGTTCTTTGATAGTCTTTGGATTAAAACTAACTCTGGTATGACAAGAGCACTGGTTTCAGAGGTTAAAACTTTTATTGATGCATATGATAATGATGAAACAAATAAAGATTTTATAGTTATTTTATTTAAAGAGCATTTAGGAATTAATATAAAATATGAAAAAGATAAAATTTTACCAATTAAAACAACTGAAAGATGGTTTAGTCCAGTTGACCGCTCGTTAAGGAGAGAGCTGAAGAAAAAAAATTTAAACTATTGGTTTGATACAACTAATTTTAAAGAGGTAATTGATTTAAAAATTGGATATTCAAATGGTTATTTCCAATTTTTTATACCAAGAAGCAGACTGACAACCAGTTCTGCTAGGTTATTTGGTATTTGGATTACTCTGCCGGCAATACTTATGATAGCGGTTGCAATTATTTTTTTGAAAAATCAGACAAGGCCAATTACTAAACTTGCTGAAGCATCTGAACGCTTTGGTAGAGGCGAGGAAATTGATGAATTTAGACCTTCGGGCGCTTTAGAAATTAGAAGAGCAGGTTTAGAATTTGATAAAATGAGGAAAAGGATACTTAGACATCTGAACCAAAGATCGGAAATGTTGTCAGGTATTAGCCATGATCTAAGAACACCTTTAACAAGAATTAAACTTCAAATCGCAATGATTAAAGATAAAGACGTAATTGAAAAACTTACAAGAGATATAGATGAAATGGAAAAAATGTTAAATGAATATTTGCAATTTGCTAGATCTGGAGCAAAAGACAAAACTGAAACATTCAATATTTCAAATTTGATAGAAGAGATATGTAAAAAATATGAAAAACCAAATGTTAAATACTTTTTAAAAGATAGAGTCTATTTTGATGGTAGAAAAAATTTAATCAGCAGGTGTATCAATAACCTTATAGATAATTCCTTAAAATTTGCTGATAATGTTGAATTGTATTTAAAAAAAGGAAGATCAACTATAAATATTTCCATAGAAGATGATGGTCCAGGAATACCCAAAAAGGAACATCAGAATGTTCTAAAACCATTTTATAAAATTGACAAAAGTAGATCAGAAACAAAATCAAGTGTGGGTCTTGGTCTGGCTATTTCATCAGATGTAATAAAATCTCATGGAGGAGATATTAAATTTGATAAATCTAACTTAGGAGGATTAAAAGTAATTATTTCTTTACCCGTTTAGATTTTTTTTTAATTTTTTTTTCAGCAATTTTTTTTTCTAGCTTTTCAATTCTTTGATTTAATATATCAATTTCATCTTTACTTACCAAGTTCATCTTAAGGATAATTTCCTCTTTTTTTGATCTTAAGATATTTATTATTTCATCACTGAAATCTTTATAATTCACTAGCCCTTCTTCTAAAAATTTTGCAAATTTATCAAATGCGAATCTTGATTTTGACATAATAATTTCTTATCAACGTTTATGTAATACTTATAACATTACAATTAAATGTTTATTAATAATTTTGACCCAGTTGCTTTTCAGATCTTTTCAATAGAAATTAGATGGTATTCTTTGTCTTACATTGTGGGTTTGGTATTTGGTTGGTATTTTGCTAAAAATAAGCTGATAAAAGATAGCACTCAGAAAGAATATTTTGACGATTATATAACTTATTTGATCATAAGTATTATACTAGGAGGAAGACTTGGCTATGTCATCATTTATGATCCAATTTATTTCATTAGTAATCCATTTGAAATAATAAAAATTTGGCAAGGAGGTATGTCTTTTCACGGAGCATTAATTGGTATTATTATTGGCACTCACTTTTTCTGTAAAAATAAAAATCAAAATATTTTTAGTTATTTAGATTTAGTGGCAGTATGTTCTCCAATAGGAATTTTTTTTGGAAGAATATCAAATTTCATTAACTCAGAACTGTATGGAGTAGAAACAAGTGTACCATGGTCTGTGAAGTTTATTAAAATTGATGATTTAAGCAGACATCCTTCACAAATTTATGAAGCTATATTTGAAGGAGTCGTTCTATTTGTTATTTTGATTTGGATGTTTAACAGACTAAGAAATAAACCTGGCATTATCTCGGGATATTTTTTAATTTTATACTCTTTCTTCAGATTTATTATTGAATTTTTCAGAGAGCCAGATGGACAATTAGGATATTTATTTCTCAATTTAAGTATGGGGCAAATAATAAGTTGTATAGCACTAACTTGCGGATTAATTATTATATATTACAAAAATGTTATTCAAACAAAATAAAAAAATTCCGTTAGATAAATTTATTTACGACTCATTGTATAACAAAGAAAAGGGATACTATATAAAAAAAAATCCATTTGGGAAAAATGGTGATTTTATAACGTCTCCTAATATTTCTGTTTTCTTTTCAGAAATGATTTCTATTTGGTTGATTTCATTTTGGGAAAATTTAAAAAAACCAAAAAAAGTAAATATTGTAGAACTTGGTGCGGGAAATGGTGAGATGATGTCACAAATTATAAAGACTTTGGACAACTTTAATGAGATTAAATTGTCTGCTAATTTATTAATTTTAGAAAAAAGTCCATTACTAATCAAAATTCAAAAAGACAAATTAAATAAAAAAAAAGTAAAATGGATTAAAAATTTTAAAAAAATTCCAAAATTTCCAACAATATTTTTAGCTAATGAATTCTTTGATGCGTTTCCAATCAAGCAGTATTTAAAGAAAGGGAATAATTGGTATGAAAAATACATATCATTAAAAAAGAATAAGTTAGAAGTTTGTGACCAAGAAGTATCATCAAAAATAATTGAGAAATATATAGGTGAGAATATAAAAAAAGAAAACTTTGTAGAATATTCGCCCTCAGCAATGAGAATAGTCAATGAAATATCAAATTTTATCTTTAAAAATAATGGTGGTTTATTAATGATAGATTATGGTTTTATAAGTGGTAAAATGAAGAATACTTTACAAAGTGTACAAAGCCATAGAAAAACTAGTTTTTTAAAAAATCCTTACAACTCAGACATCACTCATTTGATTAATTTTAAGATGTACATGAAGGAATTTGCAAAATCCGACTTAAAATCTTTAATGACAACACAAGGAAACTTCTTAATGAAATTAGGAATATTGAAAAGAGCAGAATTAGTAACTAAAAATTTACAATTTAGTCAGAAAGCTGATATTTTTTATAGAATAAAAAGATTAGTTGATGAAAAATATATGGGCTCTTTATTTAAAGTATTATTTGTTAGTAAAACTAAAAGCAATTTTAATTTAGGTTTTGAGTGATTAAGTCAAAAATTTTAAGAAATCAAAAACAAATTTCACATTATTTTTTTAATCAATTAGGTGGCACATCAAAAGGAATATACAAAAGTTTAAATTGTGGAATAGGATCAAAGGACAAAATTACAAGTATAAATAATAATTTAAATATTGTTTCGAAAAAAATAGGATGTTCAATTAAAAATTTAGTTTCACTTAATCAAATACATAGCAATAAAGTTTATAAAATTAATAGTATTCCAAAAAAAAGATTAATGGGAGACGCTATAATCACAAATAAACAAAATATCGCAATTAGTATACTTACTGCAGACTGTGCACCAATATTAATTATTGAAAAAAAACAAAAATTTGTTGGTGCAATTCATGCTGGTTGGAAAGGTGCTTTCAAGGGAATTGTTAAGAAGACAATTCAACTTTTGAAGAAAAATGGATGCTCTGAGCAAGATATGATTGCTTGCATTGGACCATGTATCAAAAAAAATAGCTACGAGGTAAAAGATGATTTTTTTAAATTATTTAAAAATAAAAATAAAAAAAATATTAAATTTTTCAATTTTAGAAAAAAAAAAATTTATTTTGATTTAAGCGGATATATAAAATCTCAATTTTACGATAATGGAGTAAAAAAAATAGATATAATAGGAAAAGATACCTATAATTCAAATAATAATTTTTTTAGTTCTAGGAGATCGAAAAAAAATAGACATAAGGATTATGGTAGAAATATTTCTGTAATTATGATTAAATAAGCTTTCTCGGATGAAAATTCTCACAGGAAACAGTAACAAACACCTTAGTCAAAAAATATCTAAATTTTTAAAAAATAGATTAGTTAATTCAAATATAAGAAAGTTTGCAGATGGAGAAATTTACATAGAAATAAATGAAAACATTAGAGGCAATAGTATATTTTTAATTCAATCTGTTTCATCTCCTGCTAATGATAATTTAATGGAATTATTATTATCCATTGATGCTCTGAAGAGATCATCAGCAAAAAATATTACAGCTGTAATCCCATATTTTGGATATGCAAGACAAGACAGAAAAGTAGTTCCTAGAACATCTATATCTGCAAAACTTGTATCCAATCTTATTGAAAAAGCAGGAGCGGATAGAGTTGTAACAGTAGATTTACACTCTGGACAAATTCAGGGATTTTTTGATATTCCTGTAGACAACTTATTTGCAACTCCAATATTTGCAAGGCACATTAAAAAGAAATTAAAAAAATATAATATTATATGTGTTGCTCCTGATGTTGGTGGAACAGCAAGGGCTAGAGCTTTAGGAAAACTGTTAAATGTAGATTTAGCAATTGTAGATAAAAGAAGACCTACTCCTGGAAAATCAGAAGTTATGAATGTAATTGGAAATGTAAAAAATAAAACTTGTATATTAGTTGACGATATTATCGATTCTGGTGGAACAATTGTTAATGCTGCCAGAGAACTAAAAAAAAGAGGAGCTAAAGATGTTCATGTATATGTTACTCATGGTGTATTAAGTGGTAATGCTGTTGAAAAAATTAAGAAATCATCAATAAAAAATTTAGTGGTTACAGATACAATCGACAATTCCATGAAAGTAAAAAAAGCTAAGAATATTGAGGTATTAACAATATCAAATTTAGTAGGAGAAGCTATCAAGAGAATATCAAATTCTACTTCAGTATCAGATCTATTTAAATAATTTACTTGTAAAATTTAGTTTCATAAGTTACAAACCCGTCACTTTATGAGTTTATTAACTGCCATAATTAGACACACTAAATCAAAAGGTGAAATTAAATCTCTACGAAATAAAGGAATGGTTCCAGGAATAGTTTATGGCGGAGAAGAGCCAAATCAAAAAATCTCCGTTCCAATAAAAGAAATAAAAAACTTATTAAATAAGGAAAATATTTTATCAAATATGATTTCACTTAATATTGACGGAAAAGAACAAAAGGTCTTACCAAGAGTAATAGACTTTAACACTGTTACAGATGAACCCATACACTTAGATTTTTTGAGAATTGTAAAAGGGGCAAAAGTAATTTTAGAGATACCAGTAAAATTTATTAATCATGAATTGTCACCAGGATTAAAAAGAGGTGGTGTGCTTAATATAGTAAGACGAAAAGTTGAATTAAGATGTCCTACAGAAAATATTCCAACAGAATTAATTGTGGACCTAAACAACTTAGATATTGGTGCAAGTATCAAAATATCATTTGTAAATCTACCTGAGAATGTAACACCTACAATTCAAGGGAGAGACTTTGTAATTGCTACTGTAGCCGCTCCTACTGTTGTTAAAGAACCTGAAAAGCCAGCTGAAGCTGATGGAGAAGGAGGAGAAACTACTGAAGCAGCCGCAGATGGGGAATCCAAACCTGAGGAAAGTGCAGAAAAAGCTGCAGGTGGTGCTAAAGGAAAAGAAGAGGGAAAAGCGCCAGCAGAGAAAAAATAGTATTCTGTGAAACTAATAATAAAATAATATGTTGTTAATCGTAGGTTTGGGCAATCCAACTCCAAATAGTAATAATAATAGACATAATATAGGCTTTAAAGTTGTAGATGCCATAAATCAAAAATTTGGACTTTCAAAACAAAAACCAAAATTTAAAGGACTCCTGACAACTGGAAATATTGGTGAAAAAAAAATTTATGCAATTAAACCTTTAACTTTCATGAATAATTCAGGAATATGCATAAGAGAGTTACTTGAATATTTTAAAATAGATGCAGAAGATGTAATCGTTTTTCATGATGATTTAGATATAGAATTTGGAAAAATCAAAGCTAAATTTGGAGGATCTAGTGCAGGTCACAATGGAGTGGCTTCAATAGATAAATTCATCGGAAAAGATTATTCAAGGGTAAGAATTGGTATCGGAAAGCCTGAGAATAAAATGTCTGTCTCAGACTTTGTTTTAAACGATTTTTCTGATGATGAACAAGAACACTTAGAAAAAATTACAGAAAACATAATAGATTCAATTGCAATTTTAATTGACAAAAAATTAGATTTATTTTCGAGCAAAGTTAACAACAATTAAATGGGTTTTAAATGTGGTATTGTTGGCTTACCAAATGTTGGTAAATCAACTTTATTTAATGCTCTAACTAATTCTAACAAAGCTCAAGCAGCAAATTTTCCTTTTTGTACTATAGACCCAAATATTGGTATCGTTTCAGTTCCAGACCATAGAATTGACAAATTGGTTGAAATTTCAAATTCAAAAAAAAAAATAAATACCACAATATCTTTTGTAGATATAGCTGGGTTAGTAAAAGGAGCGTCTAAAGGTGAAGGATTGGGCAATAAATTCTTATCTCATATAAGAGAAGTTGATGCTCTCATTCACTTAGTAAGATGTTTTGACTCAGACGATATACAAAATGTAAATAGTACTGTCGATCCAATAAGAGATTTAGAAATAATTGAAACTGAGATGTCATTAGCTGATTTAGAATCTATACAAAAAAGATTAGATAAAAAAAATAAAAAAAATAATGATGAGAGTCAAAACAAAATCTTATATAAAGCTCAAAATTTAATAAATCAAAATAAGGATATTAAACAGTTATATACTGAATTTGATAAAAAAGATGTGAAGTTATCTGGTTTATTATCAGTTAAACCTAAATTGTATGTTTGTAATGTAGATGAAAATAGCATTGATAAAGGCAACGATTACACAAAAGTCTTTATTGAAAAATATGGTACTAGGAATACTTTGATAATTTCAGCAGAAATAGAAAACCAATTAAACGAATTAGAAAATGAAGAAAGAGAAAATTATATGAAAATGATTAATGTTGATGAAACTGGGTTAAATCAGTTAATTAAAAAAGGATATGATCTTCTTTCCTTAGAAACATTTTTTACATCAGGTATCGAGGAAACACGAGCATGGACAATTAATAAAAATTGTATGGCCCCTCAAGCAGCAGGAACAATTCATACAGACTTTGAAAAAGGATTTATAAGAGCAGAGACAGTTTCATACAACGATTTTGTAAATAATGGTGGGTGGTTAAAATCTAGAGAAAACGGTAAAATGAGATTAGAAGGCAAAGATTATATTGTAAAAGATGGTGATGTCTTAAACTTTAGGTTCAACACGTGACCATATTTTCTTCATTGTAAAGTAAACTAAAATAGTCAAAATAATTAAATAAGATATAACTCTAAAACCTGTTTTATGCCTTTGCTCCAAATGCGGTTCTGCTGACCACATCAGAAAATTTGTTACATCTTTTGACATCTGTTCTGCTGTTGCTTTAGTTCCGTCTGTATATTCTATCAAGTCATCGGATAGAGGTGCTGGCATTTTAATTTTATTACCGTACATATACTTATTATAATAGACACCATCATCTAATTTAATTCCCTCTGGAGGTTCTGAGTAACCTAATAGCAGTGAATAAATATAATCAGCTCCGCCTTGTCTCGCTTTTACTAAAACAGACATATCTGGCGGATATGCCCCACCATTTGCAGCTGTTGCTTCTTGTTCATTTGCATAAGGCATTACAAATTTATCAGATAACTTTGCTGGTCTAACAAACATTTCACCTGTGCTATTTGGGCCATCTGTTATCTCAAAACTAGCCGC
The DNA here is from genome assembly GCA_003211555.1 of Pelagibacteraceae bacterium AG-470-G21. Taxonomy (GTDB): domain Bacteria; phylum Pseudomonadota; class Alphaproteobacteria; order Pelagibacterales; family Pelagibacteraceae; genus Pelagibacter. Next base: position 98,236 of record QCSH01000002.1, on the reverse strand, counting down.
TATAGCTTTTGCTTCTGCTTCAGAAAATTCAGGTCCACCCTTTTCAGCTAAATTTCTGTAAGTTAAGTATTTCATTGAATGACACGAAGCACATACCTCAGTATACACTTGATACCCTCTTTGAAGTGACGCCCTATCAAATTTTCCAAATAAGCCCTTAAAAGTCCATTTGGTCTCTAAAAATGGAGGAGACTTTTCAGCAGAATAAGATGTATTTAAGAAAATTAATGAAACTAAAATTGTAAAAAAAGTTATTTTTACTTTACTCACTTTACTGTGTTTTCTAATTTTTCGTTACTCCTAGCCCTTGCGGCAGCAAAATTTGGTGAACCACCTAAAACAGGTTCAGAAATACTTAACGGCAATGGCGTAGTTTTTTCCTTCCATCCTAAAACTGGTAGAATAATTAAAAAATGTGCAAAATAATAAGCTGTAGCCACTCTCGCAACTAATAAATATAATCCCTCTGCTGGCATCGCACCAACATACCCTAGTATTAAAACATCTGCTACTAAGATCCAATAAAATTGTCTAAACAAAGGCCTAAAAACTGCAGATCTTACCTTTGATGTATCTAACCATGGTAAGGCGGCTAAAATTAAAATAGCAGACAACATAGCCACGACTCCCATTAGTTTATCAGGAACAGATCTCAAGATTGCATAGAATGGTAATAAATACCATTCAGGGACTATATGTGCTGGAGTAACTAGTGGATTTGCCTCAATATAATTATCAGCATGCCCTAATATATTTGGTTGGTAAAAAACAAATAAAGCAAAAATAATGCAGAACATTAATAAAGCAAAAGCGTCTTTTATTACTATATATGGATGAAATGGAACTGTATCTTTTGATGGTTTTCTAATATCGATACCAACTGGATTATTATTGCCAGGAACGTGTAATGCCCAAATATGTAGAACTACAAGTCCCAAGATTAAAAAAGGAATAAGATAATGAAGAGTAAAAAATCTTGTTAATGTTGGATTGTCAACTGAATAACCACCCCACAACCAAGTAGTAATACTCTCGCCTACTAAAGGGATAGCACTAAATAAATTCGTTATAACAGTTGCTCCCCAAAAGCTCATTTGTCCCCAAGGAAGTACGTATCCCATAAAAGCAGCTGCCATCATTAGTAAATAAATTATTATTCCAAGTATCCAAATTATTTCCCTTGGAGATTTGTAAGAACCATAAAATAGTGATCTAAAAATATGAATATAAACTGCTAAGAAGAACATAGATGCACCGTTTGCATGCACGTATCTCAACAACCATCCATAATTAACATCTCTCATAATATGCTCAACACTGCTGAAGGCCATGTCTGCATGCGCAATGTAGTGCATTGCTAACACTAATCCTGTAACTATTTGAGTAATTAAGCAAAAAGTTAATATTCCACCAAAAGTCCACCAGTAATTTAAATTTTTTGGTGTCGGATAATCTGATAAGTGATTTGCCAATGTAAGTAAAGGCAGTCTATCATTAAACCATTTTCCAAATTTTGAACTAGGTGTGTATTCGTGATCACTCATATTTATCCAATCTTAATCGTGTTTGTGTTTACAAATTCGTATTTGGGTATCTCCATATTAGTTGGAGCTGGACCTTTTCTTATTCTTCCAGAAGTATCGTAATGAGAACCATGACAAGGACAGAACCAACCATCATAGTCACCCTTATCTGTTAATGGCACACATCCTAGGTGAGTACAAATACCTAGCATAACTAACCATTCAGGATTTTTTGCTCTATCTTCATCTTTCTCAGGATGTTTAAGATCATTTATATTCACTTTTCTTGCTTGTTTAATTTCATCATCAGTTCTTCTTTTTATAAAAACTGGTTTACCTCTCCAAAGAACAGTCAAAGACTGTCCAGGTTGCATTGAACTTACATCAACTTCCGTGCTAGCTAATGCTTTCACAGATGCATCGGGGTTCATTTGGTCTACTAATGGCCAAACCGCGGCTCCTACGCCAACTACACCTGCAGCAGCTGTTGCCGTGAACAAGAAATCTCTTCTATCGGTCTTTTTTTCGTCTTTTTGATCTGACATTATTAATATTCTATATAGTTGCTAATATATGATTTCATATAATAAAAAAGAGATATTTCTATGGTAACAATGACACAGAAACCTATAAAACATGGTCTAAAAGTAGCTCTATATCAGCCAGATATACCCCAAAATACAGCTTCGATTATTCGAACTTGTTCTTGTCTTGGTGCTAGTTTAGAGATTATAGAGCCTTGTGGATTTTTGTTTACCGATAAAAGATTTAAAAGAGTTGTTATGGATTATTTAGATTATAGTAAGATTAAATTTTATAAAAGCAAAAAGGAGTTTTTTAGTAAAAATAAAGACAATAGAATCGTTTTGTTAACGACTAAAGCAAGCAAAATTTATACAAAGTTTAAATTTAAACGTAATGATATCTTGCTATTTGGTAGAGAAAGCGCAGGTGTTCCTGATGATGTTCACTCTAAGGTTACCGAAAGAATTAAAATTCCAATGTTAAAAAATAAAAGATCTTTGAATATATCTATTTCTGTAGCAATCGGAGCTTCAGAATTTATAAGGCAAATCGGTTAAATGGATCAATACATAAAAAAAAAACTGGCAAAAAATTGGTTTAAAACTTTGCAAGAAGTACTTTGTAAAGAGATAGAGGAACTTGAAGGAAAAAAAATCAAATTTAAAATTACAAATTGGAATAGAAGTGAAAATAAAGATGAAGGTGGTGGTCAATACAGGATTTTAGAAAATGGTAGAATGTTTGATAAAGTGGGAGTAAATTTTTCAGAAGTTTATGGAAAATTTTCGAACGAATTTAAAAACAAAATTCCTGGTACAAAAAAAAGTTCAAAATTTTGGGCTACTGGTATTTCAGTTGTCATGCACATGAAAAACCCTCACGTACCCGCAATGCACTTTAATACAAGATATATTGTTACATCATTTGGTTGGTTTGGAGGTGGAATGGATGTTACGCCTTCTATCAAAGACAAAAAATTGGAAATTTGGTTTCACAAAGAATTAAAAAGATCCTGTGACAAGTATAATAAGAGTTATTACAAAAAGTATAAAAAATGGTGTGATGAATATTTTTACTTGCCACATAGAAAAGAGCCACGAGGTATTGGAGGTATTTTTTTTGATTATAAAAAAAGAAATTGGGAAAAGGATTTTTCGTTTGTTAGAGAAGTAGGAATTAGTTTTAAAAATATTTCTAACGAAATAATACTCAAAAAAAATAGATTAAAATGGACAAAAAAAGAGAAAGAAATTCAATATAAAAAAAGAGGTAGATATGTTGAATTTAACTTATTACATGACAGAGGAACAAAATTTGGTTTACAAACTGGTGGAAATGTAGAAGCTATACTTATGTCACTTCCACCAATAGCTAAATGGTAAAATATGGATAAAGAACCAATTACTATTAAAGGATTAGAAAAATTAAAAAGTGAATTAGTTTTTTTAAAAGAAAAAAAGAGGCCAGAAATAGTTGCGGCAATAGCCGAAGCCAGATCTCATGGGGACTTAAAAGAAAATGCAGAATATCATGCAGCTAAAGAACAACAATCTCATAACGAGGGAAGAATTCAAGAAGTTGAGGATTTGATAGCTAGAGCAAATGTAATTGACATCACAAAGATTAGCAATGACGGAAAGGTTATATTTGGATCATCAGTCTATCTTCAAAATTTAGATACAAATGAAAAAATAAACTACAAAATTGTTGGTAAAGACGAGGCTGACCTTAAAGAAAAGCTTATTTATTTCCAATCACCAATTGGGAAGGGTCTTATAGGTAAAAATAAGGGAGATCTTGTAGAAATTAATACACCTGCTGGGACAAAGAATTTTGAAATTATTGACGTCAAGTATATTTAGATTGTCAAAATTTTTTCCATATCTTTTTTTGATAAAGTAAAATTATTTTCAATCCATTTAATTTCTAAATTTTTTAATTTTTCGCCAAGTTCTCTTCCCTCTTTGTATCCATAATCATCTATTAAAGATTGTGCTTTTATAGGAAATGTTGGTTTATCTAATTTTTCAAAATATGTCTTCAACTCAGAAAGTTTTTTACTTTTTTTGTAATACAATAGGTTAAAATCTATTAAGTCAATTAAATCAGATTTTTCTTTGTAATAAAAAATTTTTTGCAATTCTTTCTTGTTAAGAATTTCATTAGTATTTTTATTTATTGAGTAATATTTTAAAAAGTTAATTTTATCTTTTAATTCATTTGGCAAATTATATTTATAAATGAAATAATCAGAATTATCGGTTTCGTCAATTACTAGTAAAGAAATTATAAAATACGAACTTTTATTCCTTAATATCTTCTCTGATGATTTAGATAATTTAGTAAACTTTTTTAAGTTTTTAAGCTGAGGAAATATTAGTGAAAATAATTCACAAGATGATTTATTACTAAAAATTTTTAAAAAATTATTTAATTTGATGATTTTTTGTAATTCATTAAATTGTCTTTCTTTAGAAACTTTTCCTAAACCTTCAATATTTTGTTTGATGATTTTAATAACATTTAACTCGTGGTCTACAATGCTATATTCACTATAAAATCTTAAGTATCTTATTATTCTTAAATAATCTTCTTTAATTCTAGTCTCTGGTTCACCAATAAATTTAATCATTCCATTGATTAAATCTTTGTGACCATTGTTAGGGTCATATAAATTTCCGTCAATATCTGAGTATATTGAATTTATTGTAAAATCTCTTCTTAGCGCATCTTCTTCCCAGTTATTCGTATACTCCACAACTGCATGTCTACCATCAGTTTTAACATCTTTTCTTAAAGTTGTAATTTCAAAATTTTGATTATCGATCTTAGCTGTAATAGTGCCATGCTCTAATCCAGTTTCAAAATACTTTATTTTGTTATTGTCTAAACATTCCTTTACTTGATCAGGTATTAAATTTGTTGCAAGATCAATATCATCAGTATTTTCTTTATTTAGTATTTTTCTTACGCATCCACCAACATACCTAACTTCACTGATATTATCGTAGCCATTTATTGCATCAAATATTATATTAACTTTAGAGTTATTTTTTAATGCTTGAAATTTAAGATCTTTACTACTTGAAATTTTTCTAATTAAGAAAATTTTTTTTAATAATTCTTTCATAATTGGCTGGGGTGCTAGGATTCGAACCTAGGATGGCGGTACCAAAAACCGCTGCCTTACCACTTGGCTACACCCCAAGATATTTTTCGTATAACACAAAAAAAAAGCTTTATATAGTTTTAGAGTAAATACACCAATACTTTTTATATTTCTTTTTTAATATTTTTTTTGCTTTTAATGCCGCATTTTTCTTCAAAAAATAACCAATAATTGTCGAGCCTGACCCAGTCATACCGACAAAGTAAATATTTTCTAGATTTTGCATAAAACTTTTGATCTTCTTTAAAATTGGATATTTATTGAAAGCAGTTTTTTCTAAATCATTATTAGAAACTTTCTGCAAATCTTCTAATTTAATCTTATTTGACTTGATAAATAAGCTTTTTGTAAATCCTCTGTGTTTGTCATAAATCATCTTAGTAGAACATCCAAAATTAGGCTTTATGATTATTAAGTGAAATTTTAATTTTTGTTTAATTTCTTTAATATATTGTTTGCCATGCAAAATTACCGGACTATCGTATAGACCCAAAATTACATCTGAACCAATTTTATTTGCAATTTTTATTAAACCTTTTTTTGTAGTTTTGATCATTTTCTTTTTAATAAAATAATTTAAAATAGAAGCTGCATTCATTGAACCTCCTCCCATGCCAGAAGATTGGGGTATATTTTTTTTAATCTTAATATTGAATTTTTTATTTTTGATATGGTTTTGATCAATTAAAATTTTAAGCAATTTTGAAATAGTATTTGAATTTGATATTCCTGATGAAAAATTTCCATTAAATGTAATTTTGTTTTTTTTACCATTTACCTCTTTTATTAAGATCTCATCAGCAAGACTAATCTTAGATATTAAACTTTCTATTTCATGGTAACCATTTGGAAGCTTTTTTAAAATTTTAAGAGTTAGGTTTATTTTTGCAAAAGATTGAATTTTATTAAACTTCATTTAAGAGTTATTTTTTATGCCATTATATAACTTTTCCTTAACTTTGCTTTTTAACTCTTCGTCTGCCTCATCACTATTCAAAGCACTTTTCCAAAAATAGTTTGCCTGTATTTTTCTATTTAATTGCCAAAGTACATCACCATAATGATCACTTGCGACAGGATCACTTGGTAATAATTCAACTGCTTTTCTTAAATACTTTTCCGCTTCAATATAATTCCCTGTCAAATAGTAACCCCAGCCAACTGAGTCTGTAATATAAGGGTCATCTTCTTTACCTTTATAAGCTTGGTTTAGCATCTTAATTGCATCCTCAATTTTATATCCTCTCTCTAACCAACTATAAGCAAGATAATTAAGAGTGTAGGGTTCATCAGGTCTAATTTTAATTGAATTTAGCAAATCTTTATCTGCCAAATCATATTTTTTTAATCTTTCATATGCACCACCTCTTCGATACAAAACGTCTGCATAAGCCATAGACCTTTTATCCAAATTTTTTAGAGCAATAGTATAATAATTAATTGCCTCCTCATATTTTTTAAAGTTTTTGTAAATATTCGCTAAATCAAAAATCACCTTTGTTGATTTTTTGTTAATCTTATCAATATTTTTTATTATGTAATCCAGACTTTTTTCGTTATTTTCCTCTTCTGCAATAATTCTGGCAATTTTTTTTGTTTTATACCAAAAAAATATTTTATCCTTATCATCAAATTTTTCAAAAGTTCTTTTCGCTAATTTAAAATTGTTATTTGACTGATAATTTTCAGCTATTAAAGACAAATTAAAGTAAAATTTGGGATTTAAAAAATTTGAAATATTTAAATATATATTTGAATAATCAAATCTACCTTGCGATGAATAAAAATTGGAAATAAGGAAAAAAAATTCTGCTAAAATATCATTTTCATTTTGGCATGAAAAATGTTGTGTCAACTTTTTATAATTTTTTTCATCAATCCATTTTTTTACCTGAGAAATAAGCAAACTACTTCTTAAAAAGTCTATTGTTTCAGCAACGTTATCAACTGTTGAAAAATCATTGTTGTGTACTTCATGACTTAAATAAAAAAAAATATATCTAGAGTAGTCACTTTGGGGATCATTAATAAGTTTTAAAAAATAAGGTTCAGTTTTTTTTGAATTTAAATAACAATTTTGAAAAGCCATGTTAATTAAATCTAGCTTTCCAAATTGTTCTACAATGTCTGATTTTTTGTAAATAAAAAGATCAATATAGCTTTTCAAAGTAGAGTAAATAATAAACTTATAGGAATCTTCTTCTTTAAACTTTTCTAACTTTTGTAATTTTAAGGCTGCTTGTTTAAATTTTTTCTTATTTAGACTATCTAGGATTAATAATAAATTTCCCTCAAAAAAATCACCTCCTATAGAGTTATTAGAATATTTTAATTGATTTATTGCTTTTTTAACCTGTCCATCCAAAAGCAGTGAAAAGATGTATTCTTGCAAAAAATTATCATGTGACTGAATTAATAATTTTGAGCTCTCAAAAAACTTTAATGCATCGTTATTTTTTTGATTATCAAATGATAATAGTGCTGAAAGGTAGTTTGATAGATACTTCTGGTTGAATTCTTTTTCATTGGTTACTTTTGAATAGAGATTTGTTTGAAATAGAATTAATATCAAAAAACAAAATATTTTTAATAACATTATTTACTTTATGACTTTAAATGAAAAAAATCAAAATGACATATTTGATAATGATTTATTTAATGAGCTAGATATTGAATATGAATTCAGCGATAAGCCAATAAATAGATTTAAAGATGTTGTTACTATTGAAGATAAATCTGAAGAATTAGCAAAACTTAGAGTTGAAATTGAAAACATTGATAATTGTGAACTAAAAAACAGTGCTAAAAATCTTGTTTTCAGTGATGGAAAGTCATTTTCTAAAATTATGATTGTAGGTGAAGGACCTGGACAAAAAGAAGATGAATTGGGAAAACCATTTGTTGGAGATGCGGGAATGCTTTTAAATAAAATGTTGAAAGCTATTAATTTAGATAGAACTAACGTTTATATAACTAATGTTGTAAATTATAGACCTCCAAATAACCGAAAGCCTGAAATATCAGAGATAAATAGATACTCTGAATTTTTAAGAAAACATATTTCGATTATAAATCCGGAAATACTTATTTTAATGGGAAGCACAGCAATGGAAGCTCTCTTCGGGAATAAAATTAAAATTTCTAAAGAAAGAGGAAAATGGAAAGAAGTAATAATTAATAATAAAACATATTTAACTATGATAACTTTTCACCCAGCATATCTGCTAAGACAAGCAGAGCAAAAAAAATATTCTTGGGCCAACCTAAAAGAAATTAGAAAAAAAATAGATGAAACTGGTTTAGATATTTAAATTTTTAATAATATTTTATATGAGAGAAATTATTGCTGGGGTTGATGAAGTTGGGAGGGGGAGTCTTGTAGGACCAGTTTATGCAGCTGCTGTTATATTAAATAAAGAAATCAATAGAAAAATTCTTAAAGATTCAAAAAAACTTAACAAAATTCAGAGGCAATCTTTAGCTAAATATATAAAAAAGAATTCAATTTGGGCGTTAGGGTCAGCTTCAGTAGAAGAAATTGAAAAAATTAATATTTTAAATGCTAGCCTACTTTCGATGAAAAGAGCAATTAAGAAACTCAAATTGAAACCCAGAAAAGTTTTGATAGATGGTAATAAACCACCAGACTTAAAAAATTATGTTATTAAAACTATTGTAAAAGGTGATGAAAAAATTCCTGAAATTTCAGCTGCATCGATTATTGCTAAAGTAGAAAGAGATAAGCTAATGAAGAAGATGTCTTTTTCTTTTAAAAATTACGGCTGGGATAATAATGCAGGTTATGGAACTAAGGATCATATTAAAGCTGTTAAAAAATTTGGAGTGACTAGATTTCATAGAAAAACCTTCCAACCAATACACAAGATATTGAGTCTTAAAAAATAATCATAACAATTATCAATCAATAAATTCAATCACAGGTTGACGTAGACTCCTGACTGGAGTCTAATTCAAAAATATAAAATGATCATTTCAGACATAAAAAATAAAATTATTAATGGAGATAGTATTAAGGAATTAAAAAAAATTCCGGCTGAAAGTTTTGATCTTATATTTGCAGATCCACCTTATAATCTTCAACTAAAAAAAGAATTAAGTCGACCAGATAGATCTAAAGTCGATGCTGTAAACGATGCCTGGGATAAATTTGATAGTTTTAAAAGTTACGATGAGTTTTCAGTTCTATGGCTTAAAGAATGTAAAAGAATTTTAAAAAAAAATGGATCTATATGGGTGATAGGAAGTTATCATAATATTTTTAGAGTCGGTTCAAAAATGCAAGATTTAGGTTTTTGGTTATTAAATGATGTGATTTGGAACAAAAAAAACCCTATGCCAAATTTTAGAGGAACACGTTTTACGAATGCGCACGAAACACTTATATGGGCATCAAAAAGTGAAGGTTCAAAGTATACTTTTAATTATCAATCACTTAAATGTTTAAACGATGATCTACAGATGAGATCTACATGGAACTTACCTATATGTAATGGAAAAGAAAGACTTAAAAATAATGGTAATAAAGTTCACTCAACGCAAAAGCCAGAAGCTTTATTGCACAGAATTATATTAGCATCCTCTAATAAAGACGATTTAATATTGGACCCGTTTCTTGGTACAGGAACAACTGCTGTAGTTTCCAAAAAGTTAGGTAGAAATTATTTTGGGGTAGAAAAAGAAAAAAACTATTTTGAAGCTGCAAGTAAAAGAATTAAAAGTACAAAAATTATAGAAGACGAATATTTAGATACTATAAAAAATAATAGATCCAAACCAAGAGTACCATTTGGATCTTTGGTTGAATTAGGAATTATTAAACCTGGTACTGAAATTTTTGATCAAAAAAAACAAATCAATGCGAAAATTATGATTGATGGTAGTATAAAATATCAGAAATCAGAAGGATCAATTCATAAAGTTGCTGCACAAATATTAGGTGCTGAGAGCTGTAACGGTTGGACTTTTTGGTATTATAAATCAGGTAACTCACTCAAACCAATTGATGATTTGAGGCAAAGACTAAGGCCAACTACTTAATTTCTATAAATTTTTCCAAGATAACTCTCTAGAAATTTTTTATTTTTTGATAAAAATTTCAAAACAATATTTCTAAATAATATTATTATTGGATTATTTAAATGGAAGGCAAAATGATTTAATTTTGATCTTTTATTTACTAGTAATATTTTACTTATTTTATCTTTATAAATATTATTTGAATTTGTAATATTTTCTAAAATACCATTTGCTGTTTCAATACTTTGAGAAGCACCTTGTGCAAAAGAAGGTGGAAAAGCAAATAAAGCATCGCCACTCAAAAAAGTATTTTGATATTTTAATGTGGGTAATTCAGTGCTCACAAATACAGGAAAACACTTGATATTCGCTAAACTTTCCAAATTTATAATAGAATTTTTTGAAATAAAGTCTTTTAAAGATTTTATAAATGTTTCTGAATTAAGAATATTTTTATCTTCAATTTCTTTAGTAGTTAGTTTCTTTTTGATTATAGCAACGAAATTATATTCGAGTTTTTGATTTACAGGATAAGTTACATAGTGAAAATTTGACCCCATATATACAGAAATATTATCTTTTTCATGTTGTTTTAAATTCGCCCTTAAAGCAATGTTCCCATTAAAAATTGGATTTAAATGATTATTGGATATTTGAGATTTTAATTTTGAAAAAACACCGTCTGCAATTACGATATAATCGAAACTTTCATTCTTATTATCCCAAGAAATCTCTATTTTTTCATTATATTCAATATTCTGAATATCGGCTCTAAATTGAATTTTTTCTTTAGGGATATTATCAAGTAAAAACTTTATTAATGTTGATCTTTTAAGTGTTGTGTAACGGTCGTTTACATTATTGAATTGCTTTAAATCAATTTCACAAATCTTTTTAATATTATTAGCCTGGAAAAAATTAACTTTTGTTGGATAATAAACATCTGATGCTGAAATTTTTTTAAATCCTATTTTATTCAACAAATTAATACTATTAACTGAAAGTTGAATACCATAGCCTTCATTTAAATTGAGGAAATCTTTTTTTTCAAAAATTTTATAGTCTATTTTAGTATTTTTATTTAATTCATTTGCAAGATACAAACCAGATATACCAGCTCCAACAATTGCAACTTTTTTCATTCAGATTTTGAGATGGTATAAAATATTTTTTTAGTAAATGATGGAATTATTTCTGAGCTTAATTTATCTTTTTTAATTAATATTTTATTTTTAATCTTTGGGGGTTTTTTTGAATTATTCAACAAAATTTTCATTTCCATATTAGATAATTTTATATTAATTTTTTTATTATTTGAATAATTATACTTACTTTCTTTAACTTCGGTCATAGGAAAAATTGGCATATTTTTTAAAAATTTAAATTTATCGTTTTTAACCAATAAATAATTATTTTGTTTTTTGTAGATAGTCGCTTCGAAATATTTAGTTTTTATTTCTTTATTAATTTTAGTTAATTCAAAATCATTTTTTTTTAAAGATATACAATTTTTATTTAATGGACATTCTTTACAACTTGGATTTTTTGGTTTGCAAATTAAGGCACCTATTTCCATAATTGCTTGTGAATAATCGCTAGCACGATCAGACAGTCCAAAAAAATTAATTTTTGTTTTTAAAAAATCTTTAGATATTTCATTCTGCTTTTTTAAATATAAAGTTCTTTTAAGAATTCTCTCTACATTTCCATCTAAAGGAATAATTTTAATGTTAAATGCTATAGACATTATTGCTTTAGATGTATATTCACCAACACCTGGTAATTGTACCAACTTTTCATAAGATTTTGGCAACTTACCGTTGAAATCTTTAAGAATTTTAATTGCACTTTTTTTTAGATTTCTTGCTCTTGAGTAATAACCAAGACCTTCCCAATGTTTCATTAAGATCTTTTCATCAACATCTGCCAATGATTGAAGGGTTGGAATTTGTTTTATAAATTTTTTAAAATAAGGAATAACAGTTTTTACTTGAGTTTGCTGCAACATAAATTCACTAACAAAAGTAAAATATTCTTTTTGCTTCTGAGAAACTTTTTTTCTCCAAGGTAAAATTCTTTTATTATTATCGTACCAATGTAGAATTTTATTTGATATGTTTTTGCTATTCATATGAGTCAAAAATATAATACTAAGCAGAGATATAATTCCATTCAAGGTTTAAGATCTTTTAAAGATACTTTACCCACAGAGGCAAAAAGAATAATTAGTAAAAAAGGTAAAATTTATAATGAAACTTTAGACAATTGGAAATATTTAGTAGGTAAAGATTTATTTAAAGTAAGCTTTCCTAAGTCATACAAAAGTTCAAATAAGATATCGGGCAGTCGTTTAAATATTTTAGTAAAGAGGGGAAACGAAGTTGACGTTGAGTATTCTAAAAAGGAAATAATAAAAAAAATTAATGTTTTTTTTGGCTATCATGTTTTAGATGACATTAAATTGAATACATTTGATGGAAAAATTGAAGAAAGCCATAAAAATACAGCTATTAATGCGACAAAAAATAAACATATAAAAAGCATAAATAATATTAAAAACGATAAAGTAAAAAATTCACTATTAGAATTAAGCAAACACTTTAAAATAAAATGAAAAAATCAATTTTTATAATAACAATTTTACTACTTAATTGTGTTAATGCTTTTTCTGATGTTAAACCCATAATATCGGGAAATCCAGATACAAAAGTTAAATTAATGGTTTTTGAATCGTTAACTTGTAGTCATTGTGCAAATTTCCATAAAAATATATATCCTAAACTTAAAGAAGATTTTATAGATAAAGGTTTAATATCAATAGAATTTAAAAGTTTTCCACTAGATATAATTGCATTTAATGCAACAAAACTTGTACATTGTAGGAACGATGGTGATCCAGAAATATTACACTATTTCTACTTAAATCAAGATAAATGGATAAAAGGTAAAAACGAAGTTGAAGCAAATCATGCAATTAAAAAATTTATTGATGCTACTGAATATAATCTTGATTTTGATAAGTGCTTAAGTGACAAACAAATTGAAGATCATATTCTCGAAGACCGAATCGAAGGAGTAAAAAAGTACGAAGTAAAGGCTACGCCTACTGTCATTATTAATGGAAAAAAGTTTGAAAATCACTCAAACTATAAAAAATTAAAAAAATACATTGAAAAACTGATATAAATCAGTGAATGGAATTTAAAAAAATCCAATTAAATGGGTTTAAGTCTTTTGCTGAAAAAACCAATTTTCTTATAGAAGAAGGACTTACAGGAATAGTAGGCCCAAATGGATGTGGTAAATCAAATATAGTCGAATCACTAAGATGGTGTATGGGTGAAACCTCAGCAAAAAGTATGAGGGGCTCAGGTATGGAGGATGTAATTTTTTCTGGTACGTCTAACAAGCCATCCAAAAACATAGCTGAAGTTTTAGTTGGATTAACAAATCAGAATAAAGATGGGCCTCTTCAATATAACGATTTAGAAGAAATAGAAATAAGACGTAAAATAGAAAAAGACAAAGGTTCAAAATTTTATATTAACGGTAAAGAAGTTAGAGCTAAAGATGCCCAAATGTTTTTTGCAGATTTATCAACTGGCGCTCATTCTCCATCAATTATCAGTCAAGGAAGAATAGGGGCATTAGTTACAGCTAAACCTTCTGATAGAAGAGCTATTTTGGAAGAAGCTGCTGGTATAGCAGGTCTTCATGTTAGAAGACATGAGGCAGAGTTAAGACTGGGTGCTGCAGAAAATAATTTAAAAAGAGCTGACGAGTTAAGAAGACAACAAGAACGTCAACTAGCAAATTTACAAAAACAGGCTGAAGAGGCAGCAAAGTATAAATCTATTTCAGAAGAAATAAAAAAGGTTGAGTCAGGCCTATATTATTTAAGACTTTTAGAAATTGATAATGAAATAAAAGTTGAGAATGAAATAAATAACGAGGCAGATGATCAAGTGAAATCTTTTAATGATAAATTAGAGGAAATAAGTATGAAAATCATTGAAAAGAATAAAAATGTTAATCCCATAAGAGAAAAAAACCAAGAAAATCTATCTAAAATTCAAAGATTAAATTTAGAACTTAAAAGCCTAGATGAAGAAAAAGATAGAGTTAATGAAGAAATCCAGTCAATTAAGAAGTCATCTGGAGTTATTGATGAAGATATATTAAGGGAAAAAAGTATAATTATTGACGCAAATTCAAATGAAAAAAGATTAAGAGAAGAAAAAGAAAATTTAATAACATTAGACTCGAAGTATTATGAAACTGAGAAACTTTCAGGATTAGATCTCAATAATGCAAAAGTTAAGTTAAAAGAAGAACAAGATAAATTAGAGAGAATTCTTAATAATTTGAATATTGATACGCTAAAAAAGAATTCTGAAACGATAGACCTTGCAAGTGAACAATTGGATAAAGCGAAGGAAATGCTATCAAAAAATAATATTAATGGCGCAACTAATTTAATAGATGAGTGTAAAATTAATCTTTCATTTTTAAAAATGAAGATAAAAGAAATTGAGGATGAGGAGCTATCTTTAACTGTTGCAAAGAAGAATGAAGATATCAAAAATTTGCAAGAGGAATATGCAGAAGCATTTAGTAAAAATCAAAATATTAAAAAGGAGTCTATTAAAAGAATTGAAAGAATAAAAATAATAGATCAAGAAATTGAAAGTTGGAAAAATTTGTTGGTAAATTCTGAAAAAATGATAAATGAGCTAAACAACAGAAAAGATACTCAAAAACAAAAATTAAATACCTTAGAAGAACAACCACAATCGCAAGCTGAAAGAAAAGGACAAATATCAGAAAGTTTAAGAATTTCTGAAGAAGAGAAAAAAGATAATGAAATATTAATTGAAAAATTGGACGAAGAAATTAATCAATTAAGAATTAGACTTAATTCGACTAAAGAAGAGTCAATCGAGATAAGAGAGAGAAAAGCGAGTTCTAGTGCAACTATTGATGGACTAAATAAAAGAAGAAACGATTTACTTGAAAGAGTATTAACTGAATTAAATTTAAAAGAGAATGAGATGCTCAATTTTTCAAATTTGAAAGATACCCCAGAATACCCTGATACTGTAACGCAAGAAGAATTATTGGATGAAAAAAAGAGAGAAAGGGAAAAATTAGGCTCAGTTAATTTAAGAGCAGACGAAGAAACCACAAAATACGAAGATGAAATTAAAAAAATGGAAAAAGACAGACAAGATTTAGTTACGGCAATTATAAAATTAAAAGAGAGCATTACTGAATTAAATCAAAAAGGAAGAGAAAGACTTCTAGATGCTTTTGAAAAAGTAAATAGAAAATTTAATGAAGTTTATACAAAATTATTTAATGGAGGAAGTGCAAAGCTAGAGTTGGTAGATTCTGATGATCCATTAGATGCGGGGTTAGAAATGTTAGTAAGTCCACCGGGAAAAAGACTTCAATCTATAACTTTACTATCTGGTGGAGAGCAAGCTTTGACGGCCTTATCTCTAATTTTTGCAGTCTTCTTAACTAATCCAGCTCCGATATGTGTTTTAGATGAAGTCGATGCGCCTCTAGATGATGCGAATGTAACAAGATTTTGTAGTCTTTTGACAGAATTAACAAAAATTACATCAACAAGATTTATAATTGTGACCCACCATGCTTTAACCATGTCTAAAATGGACAGATTATACGGAGTAACAATGCCTGAAAAAGGTATTAGTCAACTTGTTGCTGTAGACCTTCAAAAAGCAGAGAGTATGGTTGCTTAATAATGGACGAAGATCAGTTTAAAACTCGCCTAAAAATTGCAAAAAACAAAGTAGACAAAGACAAAAGTTCTGAAGAAAAAAATAAAGGCTCAAATATGGGATCTGCCTTCAAAATGAGCACAGAACTGGTTTCTGCTGTAGTTGTTGGGACAATTATTGGGTTTATTTTAGACAATTGGTTTGGTACTAAACCATGGTTAATTTTAATATTTTTTTTTATCGGGGTAGTAGCAGGAATTTTAAACGTTATTAGATCGGCAAAAAAAATGCAAAAATAGTAGATAGATGGCAGCAAATCCAATGTACCAATTCAATGTTTACCGAATTGGCCCTGAAATTAAAATAAATAACATAGATATTTCATTTACAAACGCGAGCTTGTTCATGGTTATAAGCTCATTGGCAATATTAATTATTTTTAATTTAGGCACCAAAAGGTCTATCATACCAAATAAAATTCAATTACTTTCTGAACTTAGTTATTCATTTATTTCAAAAATGATTAGTGATACTGCTGGTTCAAAAGCGAAACCTTACTTTTCTTTTATATTTTCATTATTCATGTTTGTTTTATTTTGCAACATGTTTGGAATGATACCCTATTCTTTTACTGTCACTAGCCATATAATAGTGACTTTCGTATTAGCGGCATTTATTTTTATAGGAGTTACGATAATTGGGTTTATTAAACATGGACTTGGGTATTTAAAACTATTTGTTCCAAGCGGAGTTCCAATGGTTTTATTACCTTTAATTGTTGTTATCGAAGTAATATCATATTTAAGTAGACCAATTAGTTTATCGGTAAGATTATTTGCCAACATGATGGCTGGCCACACGATGATGAAAGTTTTTGGAGGATTTGTTGTTAGCTTAGGTATTGTTGGAGGTTGGTTGCCGTTAGGTTTTTCAGTTGCACTTACAGGTTTGGAGATATTAGTTGCTTTTCTTCAAGCATATGTATTTGCAATTTTAACATGCATCTATTTAAATGATGCATTAAATTTACACCATTAATTAACATAAGGAGGATATAATGGAATTAGAAGCAGCAAAGATGATAGGAGCAGGACTAGCCGCTATTGCACTTGCAGGTGCAGGAGTTGGTATAGGGATAATTTTTGGAAATTATCTCTCAGGTGCAATGAGAAATCCGTCTGCAGCTCAAAAACAGTTTCCAAATCTATTATTAGGATTTGCATTAGCTGAAGCGACTGGTTTATTTGGATTGGTCGTTGCATTGATTATTCTTTTCGCATTTTAATAAATGTTGAAAAAGGTAATTTTTCAATCTTTAGCTTTAAGTTTTATTTTTACTTTTAGTGCTCAAAGTGCCGAGAGTGGAGGTATGCCTCAGCTTAATCCTGAGTTTTGGATTTCTCAAATTTTTTGGTTAATACTTACATTTGGATTGTTGTTTATTATTTTATCAAAGTTTATACTACCAAAGATCAGCAATAATCTCGAAACCAGAAAATCTCAAATATTAGAAAATATTGAAACTGCTGATAAACAAAGAGAAGAAACTGAAAAAAAAGTTAAGGAATTTGATAAAATTATCAATGATACAAAAGTTGAAGCAAAAAACTTTTTTAATAGTGAAAGGCAAAAAGTTTTAGATAATATAAACGATAAAAGACTGTCATTAGAAAAAGATATAGAAAAAGAAATATTAAAAGCTGAAGAAGAAATAAACCAATTAAAGACGACATCCCAAGAGAAAGTGACAAAAATAGCTATTGAGACCTCCTCTGATCTAGTCAAGCAATTAATTGGCGAGGACATTAACAAAAGTAGTCTTTCAGCTATAGTCGAAGATCTTTCAAAAAAAGAAATGGAAAAACATAATGGCATTTGATGCAACATTTTGGGTAGCCATATCATTTATAATATTTTTTGGAGTCTTAATTTATTTAAAAGTTCCACAAAATGTAAACAATCTATTGAGTAAAATGATCACTGACATCAAAAACGAAATTGACGAAAGTGAAAAACTACGTGCGGGGTCTAAAAAACTATTAGATGAAGCTCAAATGAAGCTAAATAGTGCAAAAATTGAAAGTGAAAAAATTATGCAAGAAACAAAAGGTGAAACTGAAAGATTTGTAATCGAAATGAACGACAAATTTCATAAATCTTCAGAATTAAAGAAAAGTCTTGCAGAAACTAAGATCTCTCAAATGAAAGATAATGCTATTAAAGAAATTAAAGATACATCAATAAATATTGCTGTAGAATCTGTTAAAAAAATTATCACTACGTCTGTTGATAAATCTAAACTTGATAACTTGTTTAATAAAAATCTTGAAGAAACAAAGAAAGAATTAAAAAAAATTAGTTCTTAAACCAAGATAGTTTATCACATTTTAAAAAAATAATGTAAATTGAGGTATATGAATTCAATTGTGATTGGATCAGGTTTTGGTGGTATCGCTGCAGCTCTTAGATTACGAGCGAAAGGGCATGATGTTACTTTAATTGAAAAACAAAAAGATCTAGGTGGAAGAGCTAGAGTATTTAAAAGTAATGGATTTACTTATGATGGTGGACCAACGGTAATTACAGCACCATATTTGATATATGAAATTTTTAAACTTTTTAATAAAGATCCCGATGATTACATAAAAATAAAAGATTTAAATACCTGGTATAGATTTGTTTTTGAAGACGGTAGTCATTTTGATTACTCAGGAGATGAAAAGAATATGGAAAAGCAAATTTCATTGATAAATAATAAAGATGTTGAGGGTTATCGTAATTTACTAAAATTTACAAAAAAAATATTTGATAAGGGTTATACAGAATTATCAGATGTTCCATTCGATAAACCCTCGTTTATGTTTAAACAAGTCCCTGCTTTATTGAGTTTAAAAAGTTATAAATCTGTTTATTCTTTAGTTAGTAGTTTTATAAAAGATGAAAAACTAAGAAGACTATTTAGTATGCATCCACTATTGGTTGGCGGAAATCCTTTTACAACCACTTCTATATATGGATTAATTTTATATTTAGAAAAAAAATGGGGTATTCATTACTCTATGGGTGGTACAGGGCAAATTATTAATGGATTTGAAAAATTAATGTTAGAGGAGAATATAAAAATTCTTAAAGGTAAAGAAGTTAAAAACTTGATAACAGAAAATAAAAAAGTTATTGGTGTAGCTGTAAATGGAGGTGAGGAGATTAAAGCAGACAATGTAATTTGTAACGCTGATCCTCCTGGGGTTTATTCCAAAATGTTAAATAATCAAAAATATAACACTTTATTTAATTGGAAAATAAATAGAATGCAGTATTCAATGGGATTATTTGTTTATTACTTTGGAACTAAGAAAAAATATGAAAATGTAGAACACCACACAATAAAATTTGGTGATAAGTATAAAGAGCATCTGGATGACATATTTGAACACAAAAAATTAAATAGCGACATAAGCTATTATTTACATAGACCAACAGCAACAGATGCAAGTATGGCACCAAAAGATCATGATTGCTTTTATGTATTAGTACCCGTGCCTAATAATAAATCAGGAATAGATTGGAAAATTGAAGGTGAAAATTTAAAAAAACTTGTTATCGATAAAATGGAAAAGAGTTTATTACCTGATTTGAAAGAAAATATAGTAGATGATTTTTATTTAACTCCTGATTATTTTGAAAATGAATTAAATACAAAGTATGGGTCTGGTTTTTCTATTCAGCCAAAATTCTCACAATCGGCATACTTCAGATTTCATAATAAATCTGAGGTTTATGATGGTTTATATTTTGTTGGAGCAGGCACTCATCCAGGAGCTGGGGTTCCAGGCGTCCTATCATCTGCTAAGGTATTAGATAAAATTTTGTGATGAATGGACAAAATTATTTATCAAAATATGCTAAATCTTTTAATTGGGCGGGTTTCTTTTTGCCAAAACAAGTCTACTCTGAATGTTCTGATTTGTATGATTTTTGTAGATACATAGACAATTTAGCAGATGAAAAAGGCGATCTTGATACAAAATTAAAAAACTTCAATACGTTCAAACAAGATTTCAAATTGAAGAATGAAAATAATCAAATAATTAAAAATATGTGGGCTTTAATAAATAAATTTAATATAGCCCCAAAAATAATTGATGATTTATTCGACGGAGTTGAGACTGATATAAAATCAAAAGTAGAAATCAATACTGACAGAGAGTTATATATTTACTCATATAGAGTTGCTGGAACAGTTGGATTAATGATGGCAAAAATTTTAAATGTCAAAGAAAGATCGGCTCTTTTAGGAGCAATTGACTTGGGTATTGCAATGCAATTAACTAATATTTCAAGAGATGTTATCGAAGATGAAAACAACAATAGATTTTATATAAAAAAAAATTTTGATGAAATTAAAAGAATTCTAAAAATTGCTGATAAGTTCTATAATAATTCGTTTATATCAATTAAAAAAATTCCATTCTTTTTTAGATTTTCAATTTTAGTCGCAAGACGGGTATATAGACAAATTGGAAATGAAATCTTAAAAAAAAGAAACTTAGAAAACTATAATAAATCGGGAAAAATTTATGTTAACAATTTAGGAAAAGTCTTGCATACAATGCTATCTATTGGTGATTTAATTAAATTATATTTGGTAAAAGAAGATAAAAAACTTACAATAAAAGAACACGAAATAATAATGCAAGATATTGAGTATAATGAAAGATTTTGATTATATAATTATTGGAGGTGGCTGTGCAGGTTTAACATTGGCTTATGAGTTAGAGTATCACGATAAACTTAAAAATAAGACTTTAGCAATTATTGAAAAAAGAGATGAATATAAAAGAGATAAAACTTGGTCATATTGGAAAACTGCACCTCACAAGTTTGATGACTGTGTAAAAAAAAAATGGAAAGATTTTACAATCAACTTTAAAGGAAATGTTGAATATAAAGATTGTAAAGAAACTCCTTACGAAAGTATTGATAGTGGAATATTTTACAAAAAGATTTTAAATAAAATCAATAAAAATCCCAATATTCAATTCTTTAAAGATATTAGTGAAGTAAATACAGAAAACGCAATTTTATTTAACAGTTTGCCTAATCTTGAGAATAAAGCTTCTAATTTGTGGCAACACTTTCAAGGTGTTGAGATTGAAACCGAAAAAGATTTTTTTGATGATCAAATAATGAATTTAATGGACTTTGATTGTGATCAAAAAAAAAGTGTTCATTTTTTCTATACACTACCCTATTCAAAAAAATCAGCTTTAATCGAAACTACGTGGCTTTCAAAAATGGAAGATGATAGTGAAAAAGATTACGATAAACAAATTACTGATTACATCGAAAACACTTTAAAATTAAAAAAATATAAAATTAATTATAAAGAAGTTGGGGCTATACCATTATTTTATCCAAAATTTAAAAACGACAAAAATACGATTAATATTGGAACTGCTGGAGGTATGACACGTTTGAGTACTGGCTATACTTTCCTAAATATTCAAGAACAAGCAGAATATATTACCCAAAACATTGATAAAATAACCCAAACTAGAGCTTTCAATATAAAAAGTAAGTATAAGTTTTTAGATAATGTTTTTTTAAAAGTCTTATCTGAAAAGCCAGAGATCATGCCAAATATTTTCTTCAAAATGTTTAAAAGCAAGTCAAAAACAGTAATAAATTTCCTTTCCAATAAAAGTAATATTTTTGAGGACTTATCCATTATATTAAAGATGCCAAAATGGATTTTTATTAAAGCTGTATTTAAATAATGATCAACAAAATAAATTTTTTTCATTCTATTATTTTTTTTAATATCTGTATTTTTTTTTCAGCCTTTGAAGTATTGAGAGATAATTCGTTTATACTTTTTAGTTTTTTTTTAATTCTTACAATTGGAATTTCTCATGGTGCTCTAGATCATGAAAAGGGTAAAAAACTTTTAAAAATTTATAAAATTAAAAATACAGAGGTATTTTATATCACTTATATAGGTATTGCTATTTTTGTTATTTTAATCTGGATTTTAAGTCCAATATTGTTGCTTTCACTTTTTTTAATAGTTGCAGCATATCATTTCGGCAAAGAAGACAGTGATTTCATCGAAACAAAAAATGTTAATTTTTTAGAAATTTTTTATTTTATTAAAGGATCATTAGTTATTTCAGCACCCTTGCTGTTTCATAAAGCCGAGACAATCGAAATTTTTAAAATGTTAAATTTTTCAATAGACGAAAATATTGTGGCTAATAATTTTTTAATTTCTTTAGTTATATTATCAGTACTAAGTAATTTTTTTATATATAGAGGTAATAATAATGATTTAAGATCAATTCTTTTTTTAGATAGTTTTTCAATAATTATTTTAAACTATTTTTTTAACCCTATATTGGCTTTTACAATTTATTTCTGCTTTCTTCATTCTATAAGACATTCCCTAAGTTTAATTAGTGAAATAAATAAAAATCTGATTAAAGGATTTCCAATTTTTGTAAGAAAAATTATTCCACTTACCGTAATTACAGCAATAATGTATTTAGTAGTTTTTTATTTTATTTCAGAAAAATTTGGTATAGATGAAAGTATTATTAAAATAATATTTGTTGGATTGGCTTCATTGACCTTTCCTCATATTTTACTCGAATTCATGGTAGAAAAAAAATGAAAAATAAAACTATAAATTTAATTGGATGGATACTGTTCATTATATCTGCAATAGGTTTCATTATTTCAAGTGTAGGGAGTTTTTGGGCCATGTTTGGAAGCCTGTTTTTTTTTATCGCTTGTATAGTATTTTTAATTCCGTTTTTTAAAAAGGATGAAAATGAGTAACAAAAATTTAAAAATTTATTTAGCTTCACCAAGGGGATTCTGTGCAGGAGTTGATAGAGCAATTGAAATTGTAAAAAAGAGTATAGATAAATTTGGTGCTCCTGTTTATGTAAGACACGAAATTGTACATAACAAACATGTTGTAGAAAGTTTAAAAAAAATAGGAGCAATATTTGTTGAAGAATTAAATGAGATTAAAGACAAGTCGAGACCAGTTATTTTCTCAGCGCATGGGGTTCCAAAATCTGTTCCAAAGGAAGCTTCTAATTTAAATATGATGTTTGTAGATGCAACGTGTCCTCTAGTATCTAAAGTTCATAGAGAAGCAGAAAACTTAAATAAACAAGGTAATCATATATTATTAATAGGACACAAAAACCATCCGGAAGTCATAGGAACTATGGGTCAATTGCCTGAAGGTTCAATAGATTTGATTGAAAATATTGAGGATGCAAATAAGTATGAAAATATCTCAAATAAAAAGCTATCTTTCATAACTCAAACAACACTCTCTGTGGATGATACCAAAGATATAATTGCAGCTCTAAAATCTAAATTCCCAGATATTAATGAGCCTAAAAAAGATGACATATGTTATGCAACAACAAATAGACAATCAGCGGTTAAAGAAATAGCAGATAAATGTGATATGTTTTTTGTAATAGGAAGCAGGAATTCATCTAACTCCGTAAGATTAGTTGAGGTTGCTAAAAACTCTGGTTGCAATTCTGCTGAGTTAATACACTCAGAAAGTCCAGTGCCAATAGATAAGATTAAAGAATGTAACACAATTGGAATTTCGTCAGGTGCTTCAGCGCCAGAAATACTTGTTGAAAAATTTATAGCAGAGTTAAAAGATCAATTTACAGTCAACATAGAAGAAGTTGAAATCGTAAAAGAAAATATTACTTTTAAAATTCCTGGAAAATTAAATTAATGGCTGTTTATACTAAAATTAATAATAAACAGATAAAGTTTATTGAGAAGAAATATAATGTTGGTAAAATAGAAAATTATTCAGGTATAAAAAAAGGTATCGAAAATACCAACTTTCTTTTGAAGACAAAGAAAAATAAATATATTTTAACTATTTACGAAAAAAGAGTTCAGAAAAAAGATCTTCCATTTTTTGTTAATCTCATGTCTGGTTTATCGAGACTAAAAGTAAAATGTCCAGTTCCTATAAAAGACAAAAAAGGTAAATATTTATTTAATTTAAAAAATAAAAAAGCTTGTATTGTCAGTTTCTTAGAGGGAAAAGATAAAGATCAACTAAATAGTAAAGATTGTTTTATAGTTGGAAAAAATGCAGCACTTCTTCATGAGGCTTCAAAAAAATTAAAATTATATAGAAAAAATTCTCTATCGATTAAATCATGGGGATCAATTCTGAAAAAAATAGACAATAAAATTAATAAATTGTCAAAAAACTTAAAAGATTTAATGAAAGATGATTTGAGAGATCTCAAAAAAAAATGGCCTAAAAAAATGCCAAATGGAATAATTCATAGCGACCTTTTTATTGATAATATTTTTTTTAATAAGGGTAAATTTCATGGATTTATAGACTTTTATTTTTCAGCTAATGATTTTCTATCTTATGAATTAGCAACTTGCATTAATGCTTTGTGCTTTAAAAAGATAAATAGAAAATTTGTATTAGATAGAAAAAGATCTTCAAGTTTATTAAAGGGCTACCAATCAGTTAGAAAATTAAGTGAAATCGAAAAAAGAAATTTAAATACATTATGTAGAGGATCGGCTTTAAGATATCTTTTGACTAGATCTTATGATTATTTAAATACTCCTAAACAAGCTATCATTAAAATTAAAGATCCAAAGGAGTATATAGATAAGTTAAACTTTCATAGAAATTTAAGCTCTTTTAAGGATTATTATTAATGATTAAAGTATATACAGACGGTTCTTGCATTGGAAATCCAGGAAATGGTGGTTGGGCTGCAATCATTATTGATAATGGAAAGAAAACCCAAATTAAAGGAAGCAAAAAAGATACAACAAACAATCAAATGGAATTACTAGCTCCAATTAAAGCTCTAAAAAAAGTTCAAAAAGGTAGCAAAGTTCAAATATTTACAGATTCTAAATATGTAAAATCTGGAATAACTGAATGGATACATAATTGGAAAAAAAATGGTTGGAAAACTGCTAACAAAAAAGAAGTTAAGAATAAAGAACTTTGGACTGAATTAGATAATCTATCAAATTCTTTTGAAATTAAATGGAGCTGGGTGAAGGCACACTCAACTGATCAACTGAATAATGAGGTTGATTTACTGGCAAGAAAGTCTGCTAATTTTTAATGTTAATCAGATATATTCACATTATAAAATTATATTGATATGAACTCTTAAATCTGTAATCTCTTTACACCATATCTCATGGTAACAAAGAGATCGATATCGCATCGGTTAAAAGCGAGTTTTGGGAAAACTAACAAGGAGCGTGTATGAAAAGAATGCACAGAGTTCTTAGTTTGTTTAGCCGAGGCTCAAATATTGCTAGGCTAAATCAACTATTGTTCCGAAACTTTAAAACAGTAGACACCAATGCCAATGGCACAAGTGGCTACGTTGTTAAATCTGGAAAAAACTCTGGAAAAATATTGGGACATATAAGAAAAGAACCTAAAAAATTATAATCTCGATGGGGTATGGGGCACCTAGCAACAGAACGCCCCCTCTAATTATATGATATCTAAAATACCCTCTGCTGATGACAAACCGCATTGTTTAGTTTCCTGTTCAACTTTTACGTTTACGACTTTCAAGTTTTCAATGACCATAGCATAACGATTTGACCTAATACCCATTCCTTTTGAATTTCTATCTACCTCTGCACCTATAGCTTTTGTGAATAATAGGTATGGATCAGATAACATAGTAATTTTATTTTCCACATTATTTAATTCTCCCCAAGCATTCATTACGTGTGGATCATTGACTGATATACAAAATATTTTATCAATACCTTTAGTTTTTATTTTTTCTGCATTAGCAACATACCCCGGAAGATGAAGTTTTGAGCAAGTTGATGTAAATGCGCCTGGTAAACCAAATAAAATAATTTTGCTGTCACCAAGAATTTCTCTAATATTGATTGTTTGTGGTTCGCCATCAACTAGATGAAAAATTTCTGTGTCAGGTATCTGATCATTAATTTTTAATTTCATATAGAATTCATTACATATTCTTTTACTTTTTCAATGTTATTTGGAAGAACATCAAATTTTTCATTTCTATCATATACATATTTAAGACTTTCCGGTAATCTTTCAACTTTGAAAACAGCATCTTCAATGGCTTTAGGAAATTTGCATGGATGTGCTGTTGACAATACTACACAATTTTTTTCCAATCCTAGTTTTTTTGTAGCACCGATCCCGACTGCAGTATGAGGGTCAACCAATATTTGATGCTCATCGTAAATTTTCTTTATCATTTCAATAGTTTCTTTTTCGTTAAGCATTTCAGATGTAAAATTATTTTTTATTTTGTCTAAATCAGAATTATCAATTTGGTAAGTGTTATTTTTGATTTTGCTCATTATGTCTTTTGTAATCTCTGAATTATTTTCTTTTACATCATATAAAAGTCTTTCAAAATTACTTGCTATCTGAATGTCCATGCTTGGAGTATTTGTCTCCTCGACTTTCTTTTGAGTATAATCACCTCCAGAAATTGCTCTATGCAAAATGTCATTTTTATTTGTAGCCACAATAAGTTTATCAATCGGAAGACCAAGTTTTTTTGCTAAATAACCAGCATAAATATCTCCGAAATTTCCAGTAGGAACAGAAAAAGATAAAGTTTTTCCATTTCCTATTTTAAAATAGGCGTAAAAATAATAAACAGCTTGAGCAATAATTCTTGCCCAGTTAATTGAATTAACGCCAGACATATTTATTGACCTAGAGAATTTTTCATCATTAAACATTGCTTTAACTAAATTTTGACAGTCATCAAAGTTCCCCTCAATAGCAATATTAAATACATTTTTTTCTTCATGGATTGTCATCAGTCTTCTTTGTACTGGTGAAATTCTGTTATTTGGATGTAATACGAAAACATTTAAATTCTTTTTGCCTTTTAAAGCATCAATAGCAGCTGCACCTGTGTCTCCTGAAGTTGCTACAATAATATTAATTTTAGCTTGCTCGTTTCGTAAATGATATTGATAGAGATTACCTATTAATTGCATCGCAATATCTTTAAAAGCAAGTGTCGGGCCATGATAAAGTTCTAAAACTTTTAAATTTCCCAAATCAGAAATTTTTACAACATCTTCCGATCTAAAATTAGAGTACGACTTTGATATTATGGAAATTAGTTCCTCTTTTGGCATGAAATCTCCGATAAATGGGAAAATTATTTCAGCTGCCAACTCATTGTAGTCAAGTCTGCTTAGTTTATTTAATTCTTCTTTACTAAATGGCTTAATTGATTTTGGTACAAAAAGACCTCCATCATCAGCTAAACCTTTCAGAAATATGTTTTTAAATGAAAAATGTTCTGAATTATTTCTAGTGCTTATGTATTCCATCAGTAATTTTTTTTTCTAAAATATAAATATATTAAAAAAATAGAAACAGCTAACGAAAACCATGTAAGGGCATACTTTAAATGGTTATTTGAAATATTTGCTCCAATTTGTTTTGACTTTGGATAAATACCCTCTTGCTCACTAATATTATTGATAATGAATGGAGAAAATTCTTTACCTGTATAGGTCAACAAATCCTCATCATTAAGAGTAAACCAATAATTCATATTAACGTCATTGTCTGGCTTAAAATAATTAAAACTACTCTTTAATTTCAAAACTCCTTCAAATTTACTCTCATTTGAAATATATTTTTTAGACTTAAAGTCTCTTGGAACCCAACCACGATTTATTAAATAACTTTTATTATTAATGCTTATAGGGTTTACGATATCAAATCCAGGCTCTCCATTTTCATTCAAAGAATATAAATAAATTATTTTTGAATTATCTAATATTCCCTCAAATCTAACTTTTTTAAAATTAATTGGACCACTTCCATTAAATTCAACTGGATCACTTTTTAGAGACTCTTCAATTGAATTTATTAAATCAATCTTCCAATTTAATCTTATAATTTGCCAAGATCCTAATGACAAAAAAACTAAAATAAAAAAGTATACAAAGATTGAAAAAGATAGCTTATTTTTCAAGAAATATTAACTTCCCCAAATATAAATAGCTGCAAATAAAAATAACCAGACAACGTCAACAAAATGCCAGTACCACGCAGCCGCTTCAAAACCGAAGTGATGCTCTTTAGTAAAGTGTCCTAACTTACCTCTCCAAAGACACACTGCTAGAAAAATAGTCCCTACTAAAACGTGGAAACCATGAAATCCCGTTGCCATATAAAATGTTGCTCCGTAAATATGGCCAGAAAAACTAAATGTAGCATGTTGATATTCATATATTTGTAAAAGGGTAAAAAATGCTCCAAGGACAACTGTACAAATCAAACCATTTATAAATCCTTTTCTATCACCTTCTAATAGAGAGTGATGAGACCAAGTTACAGTTGTGCCTGAAAGTAAAAGTACAAGTGTATTTATAAGTGGTATGTCCCAAGGATCGAAAGTTTTGATATCTTTTGGTGGCCAAACATTCCCCATAAATTCGTTTGGAAATAAACTTGCATCAAAATATGCCCAAAACCATGCAACAAAAAACATGACCTCAGATGCTATAAATAATGTCATGCCGTATCTATGATGAATTTGTACTACAGGGGTATGATGACCCTTATGTTCAGCCTCTATAACAACATCTCTAAACCACATAAATGCACAATAAATAAGTAACAAGAATCCTAAAAGCATTGCCCACATAACTTCTGTGTGAAAATAATAAACTGAGCCAACGGCGGTTATTAATGTTGCAACTGATGTAGCTAAAGGCCAAGGACTTGGATCAACTAAGTGATAATCGTGTTTTTGACCTGATGCAGACATGTTAACTTTCTTGTTTTTCGCTTTTATAATATTCAGATGAGAAAAATGTATATGACATAGTAACATCTTCTACTCTAGAAGTTTTAGGATCATTTACTAGTTCTGGATCTAAATAAAAAACCAATGTATAACTAGCTTTTTCTCCAGGATTAAGAGTTTGTTTTTCAAAGCAAAAGCATCCTAATTTATTAAAATATGCACCGAAAGATGAAGGTGAAACGTTATAACTTGCAACAGCTGATGAAATCTCATCACTCAAATTCTCTACTTCAAATTTAATTCTATAAACTTTACCTGGTTGAACATCCATAGTATTTTGATCAACATCAAAATTCCAATCGAGTGCACTATTAACATTTGTATCTAATCTTACATTAATTTTTTTATCTAAAACAATATTTGGTGCTTCCTTAGATATCTGCGTAGTACCGCCAAATCCAGTTACTCTGCAAAACAAATCATACAAAGGAACCGCAGCAAAAGATAATCCTAACATTAAAATAAAAATGCCAGCTAGAATTAGTGGAGTTAATGTATTCTTTTTTATCATAAAGGTCTTTCAAAAACTCCTATATTTAAGAGTGTAAATAAAAATAAAAAAATTATAAATGCTACTAAACCTACAGCAGTCCATATATTTTTCTTTTTTAATTTTTGGTCTTTAATTATCATAAAATTTTATCAATTAGGAAAAATACAAATATTAAAAATAAGTAAACAATTGAATAGCTAAAAACATGTTTAGCTTTCTTAATATTAAATTTTCCTAATTTATAGTTATACAGCTGAAAACATATTAGGTTATAATAAAAAGTTAAAATCAAACTTAATGATAAAAATATTTCTCCAACAAAGCCTATATAATATGGAAATATTATTGTAGGTATCATAAGCAATGAGTATATAAATATATTTTTTTTTGTATCCTGAATTCCATTAGTGACTGGCAACATGGGAATTCCTGCTTTTTTGTAATCATCAGCTTTATATAAACTCAATGCCCAAAAATGAGATGGTGTCCAAAAGAAAATTATTAAGAAAAAAGCAATTGACTCAAGTGAAATTGAGTTAGTAGCTATAGCCCAACCTATAACTGGTGGCAACGCACCAGATGCACCGCCAATGACAATGTTTTGAGGAGTCTTTCTTTTTAACCAAATTGTATAAACAAATACATAGAATAATATTGTAAATAAAAGCAAAAATGCTGAAAGAGCATTTGTAACGAAATAAAGGCTGGTTACAGAAATAATAGATAATGAAGTTCCAAAATATAATGCCTGATTTCTATTTAACTTACCTCTAGGTATGGGTCTAAGGCAAGTTCTGGACATTAATTTATCTAAATCAGCCTCATACCACATATTGAGGGCACCTGCTGCTCCCGCTCCTAAAGCAACTATTAATATTCCTAAAACTGATTGTTGAAATGATACAGTTGTTGGGGCTGTTAGTAATCCCACGGCACAAGTAAAGATAACCAAAGACATCACTCTTGGTTTCATTAATTTTAATAACTCAGGTAAAATACCCAATTCATAATATGTTTTTTTTACTTTGGAATACGTAGTTGCCATTTTAATTTTTATATATTAAGATTATATTAACTACTAGATTTTTCAGTGCCCTCATAATCTTCAAACTTAGGTAATTCATCAAAAGTATGAAAATTTGGTGGTGATGGAACTGTCCACTCTAGAGTTGTGGCCCCTTCTCCCCATGGGTTTTGTGCTGCTTGCTTCTTTTTTGAAAAAGCATAGATTAAATTTGCAAAAAATACTACCAATCCAACTACAGATATATACGAGCCAATTGATGAGATATAATTCCAATCAGCAAATGCATCTGGATAATCAGCATATCTTCTTGGCATTCCAGCAAGCCCTAAAAAGTGTTGTGGGAAAAAAATTAAATTTACTCCAATAAAGGTTAACCAAAAATGAAGTTGTCCCATCCACTCAGAATATTCATACCCTGACATTTTACCAAACCAATAATAGAAACCAGCAAATATCGCAAATACTGCTCCTAAAGATAATACATAGTGGAAATGAGCAACAACATAATAAGTATCATGTAATGCAGTATCAACACCTGCATTTGCTAAGACAACACCTGTTACACCTCCAACAGTAAATAAAAATATAAATCCTAAAGCCCAGACCATTGGAGTTTTGAAGGATATAGATCCACCCCACATAGTTGCTATCCAAGAAAATATTTTAATTCCTGTTGGAACAGCAATGATCATTGTCGCTGCTAAGAAATAAGCTTTAGTATCTGTATCTAAACCAACTGTATACATATGGTGAGCCCACACAACAAATCCTACAATACCTATTGAAACCATTGCATAAGCCATTCCCAAATATCCAAAAACAGGTTTTTTTGAAAAAGTGGATACAATGTGACTGATCATTCCAAAGCCTGGTAAAATTAAAATATATACCTCTGGGTGACCAAAGAACCAAAATAAATGTTGGAACAATGTTGGATCACCACCTGTTTGTGCATCAAAAAATGCAGTGCCAAAGTTTCTGTCAGTAAGAAGCATAGTTATAGCTCCTGCTAGAACTGGTAATGATAACAATAATAAAAATGCAGTTACTAAAATAGACCAAGCAAATAAAGGCATTTTATGCAATGTCATTCCAGGTGTTCTCATGTTTAGTATTGTAGTTATAAAGTTAACTGCACCTAAAATTGAAGATGCTCCAGCGACGTGCAAACTTAATATAGCTAAATCCATTGCAGGACCAGGTTGTCCAGTTGTTGAAGATAAAGGTGGATAGATCGTCCAACCACCACCAACACCTTGTGCTCCTGGAGGGCCGTCCACGAAAATTGAAGAAAGTAGCAAAATAAATGCAACTGGTAATAACCAAAAAGAAATATTATTCATTCTTGGAAATGCCATGTCGGGTGCACCAATCATTATTGGTACAAACCAATTACCGAAACCACCAATCATTGCAGGCATTACCATAAAGAAAATCATTATTAATCCATGGCCAGTAACTAAAACGTTATATAAGTGATAGTTTCCACCTAATATATCATCACCAGGATGCATTAATTCCATTCTCATCAAAACTGAAAATGCAGTACCAATAACTCCTGCAATAATCGCAAAAATTAAATACATTGTTCCGATATCTTTATGATTTGTAGAATATGCCCATCTCTTCCAACCTGTTGGTGTATGATGATCGTGAATGTGTGTTGCCTCTGAACTCATTTTTATTTACTCGCTACTAATTTTTTATTAATTAGATTTTCATCTTTTGCAAATTTTATCTTAGCATCTGAAAGCCATATTTGATAATCTTCATCTGAAACTACTCTCACTTCAATGGGCATAAATGCGTGTTTAATTCCACACAATTCTGAACATTGTCCGTAATACGTTCCAACTTTTTCAGCTCTAAACCATGTTTCATTTACCCTACCAGGCATTGCATCTCTTTTCACTCCAAATGCTGGTAATGCCCAAGCATGAAGCACGTCGTTTGCTGTGATTAAAACTTTTACCACTTTATTTACTGGAACAACAACTACGTTATCTGTTGCTAATAATCTTGGTTGGCCTTCCTGAAGATCTTTTTCTTCAATCATATAAGATTCAAAAATTATATTCTCATCAGGATATTCATATCCCCAATACCATTGATATCCGATTGCCTTAATAGTTAGATCAGCTTTAGGAATTGTATCTTGAGAATATAGAACTTTAAATGAAGGAACCGCCATGACAATTAAAATTAAACATGGTACCAATGTCCATACAATCTCAACTAAAACATTATGAGTTCTTTTTGATGGATTGGGATTTCTTGAAGCTCTAAATCTTACCATCACATACAACATTAAAAATAGAACGAAAGCACTTATGGCAACTATAATTGGTACTAACATGTAGTCGTGAAACCAAACTATATCTCTCATTGTCTGAGATGCAGGCTCTTGAAAACCTAATTGCCAATTTTTTGGTTGGTTAGCGAGTACCTCAGCTGAATATAATAAAACAATAAAACTTAGAAAAAACTTTTTCATTTGTGTTCTATATAAATCGAAAAAATTATAAAAAATACCAGAGAATTCGCGACAATTTATCAATTTTGCAAATAATTGATCACTGATAGTGCAGATATAACTGCAGTTTCAGACCTCAAAATATTATCACTAAGTTTTATAGATTGAGACCCTTTATAATTTAGAATCTTTTTAATTTCATTAGATGAATAATCACCTTCTGGACCGATTAATAAACAATTTGGTTTTGAATTATAAAATTTAATTTTTTTGTTCTTAGTGTTTAAATCTCCAAATATTAAGTTAATATCTAAGTTGTCAGACAAAAACTTTTCTAATGACTGTGATTTCTCTATTGATGGAACATTTATTCTATTGCTCTGTTCGCATGACTCTATAATTATTTTATTTAATCTCTCATTGTTTATTTTTCTAACAATTGTTCTTTCAGAAATAATTGGTAAAAATTTAGTAACTCCAAGCTCAGTTGCTTTTTGTATCATAAAGTTAAAATAATTAGATTTAATTGGTGAAAAGGCTAACCATATCTCTTGCTCTATTTCTTTTTGTCTTAATTGTTCAGTAACCTTAAAATATACAATACTTTTTATAGTTTCAGTGATTATTGATTTCCATTCACCTGTCTTGTTAAAAACTGAAATAGTGTCTCCTCGTTTAATTCTCATAACTTTTAATAGATAGTATGATTGAGACTTATCTAAATTGGTCTCTAAATTAATTGATAATTTTTCTGGATAAAATATTCTAATATTACTCATTATAAATAAATTAATTTATGAAAAATGTTAAAGCAATCATATTTGATGCATACGGAACTCTATTTGATGTTAATTCTGCTGCCGAAAAATGTAAAGAAAGATTAGGTGATAAATGGGAGGGGTTTGCGAATTATTGGCGAACAACACAGCTTGAATACACATGGCTTAGGAGTTTAATGAAAAGACACAAAGATTTTTGGAAAATTACTGAGGACAGTTTAGATAAGTCGATGAATTTTTACAAAATTGATAATTCAATGAGAGGTGAATTATTAAATTTATACAAAGTATTAACACCTTTCCCAGAAGTAAAAGAAACATTGGAACATTTAAAACAATCTAAATTTAAATTGGCAATTCTTTCAAATGGAACACCTGATCTTTTAAATGAACTTGTTGTTAGCAATGAATTAAAAGATATTTTTGATGATATTTTTTCAGTAGAAGAGGTTGGAGTATTTAAACCAGATTCAAAAGTTTATGATCTCCCAATTTATAAATATAATGTTGATAAAAATGAAGTTCTATTTTTAAGTGCAAACACATGGGATGTTTCAGGAGCTGGAAATTATGGATACAATTCTATTTGGCTGAATCGGAATAATAATATTTTTGATAAATTAGATTTTGTACCTACCAATCAGATAAGTAAATTATCAGAATTGCTTGATTTAATTTAGATATAAACTATATCAAAGTTATGAAAATTATCGAAGTAGAGAAAATTATAGATCCAACACCAGCATCAGATGGCGCAGGAGTTAAATTAAAAAGAAGTATTGGTGTAGAACCAAATTATTATGATCCTTTTTTAATGTTAGATGAATTTGGATCTGAAAATAAAGATGATTATGTTGCGGGTTTTCCTGCTCACCCTCACAGAGGTATTGAAACAGTTACATATATGTTAGCAGGTAGTTTCGAACATAAAGATAGCACCGGTGGCAAAGGTAAAATGACTGCTGGAGATGTGCAATGGATGAAGACTGGTAGCGGTATAATTCACTCTGAAATGCCAGCTATGAATAATGGAAAACTTCATGGTTTCCAATTATGGATAAATATGCCAGCAAGCGAGAAGATGAGCAAACCAGAGTATCATTATATCGATTCAGATAAAATGAGCACATACAAAGACTCGGATAAGTTTATAAAAGTTATTGCAGGTACGTTTGAAAGTTCAGAGGGTCCAATTAAAAAACATAATGTAGACCCAATTTACTTTGATATAGAATTAAATGAAAATAAAATTTTTAATCATAAAATTCCTACAACACACAATACTTTTATATATTTAATTGAAGGTGAAATAGAAATCGGAACCAAACAGCATAAAAATGTTAAGGACTCAACATTGATCTTATTGTCTAAAGGCGAAGATTTAAAAGTAAGAGCTTTAACAAACTCTAAATTTTTACTAATATCCGGGAAACCCATAGGAGAACAGATTGCCAGAGGTGGTCCTTTTGTAATGAATACTAAAGAAGAAATACTTCAAGCAATTGATGATTACCACAACGGTAATTTTGTTAAGTAAAGATGAAAGCAATAAGAATAGAAAAATTTGGTGGGCCTGAAGTTTTAGAGTTTAAAGATATTGAAATTGGCAAACCTGGGCCAAAAGAAGTGCTTGTTAAAAATTTATCAATTGGGCTTAATTATATAGATGTTTACCATCGTACAGGTTTATATCCTATTGAACTACCAAGTGGAATTGGGCTGGAAGCCTCTGGAATAGTTGAAGAAATTGGCTCAGATGTAACTCTTTTTAATATTGGAGATCGTGTAAGTCATGCATCAGCTCCTATAAGCGGATACTCAGAAAAACAAATAATACCTGAAGAGAAATTGGTTACTGTACCAGAAGGTATTTCAGATGAACTTGCTTCTTGTATTTTGTTAAAGGGAATTACATCAGAATATTTATTGCACAGATCTTATGCAGTAAGAAAAGGAGATAAAGTATTATTTCATGCAGCAGCAGGAGGTGTAGGCCAAATTTTATGTCAATGGGCCAATGCTTTAGGTTGTGAAGTAATTGGAACAGTTGGGTCTAAAGAAAAAATTGAAATAGCAAAAAAAAATGGATGTCATCATGTAATAAATTATACTGAAGAAAATTTTGTAGAATCGGTTGAAAAAATAGTTGGAAAAAATGGTATAGATGTTGTCTATGACGGCGTAGGTGCAAAAACTTTTGAAGGGTCAATAGAATGTTTAAAGATTAGAGGAATGATGGTAGCTTTCGGAAATGCTTCTGGATACGTTGACACTATTGATGTAAAAAAACATATCAATGCAAAAGGGCTTTTTTTTACAAGGCCTTCTATAATGCACTATACTATTACAAGGGAAGAACTTGAAAAATCAGCAAAAATGGTTTTTGATGCTGTTCTATCTGGAAAAATTCAAGTTGCAGTTTCAAGAAAATATAAATTAAGTGAAGCTAAACAAGCACATATTGATTTAGAAAATAGAGTATTAACTGGTCCAGCGGTAATTATTCCTTAAATTGATCATCCATATCTGATAGATGAAGTCTCAATGCTTTGGTTGAAATTTGTATTTCTCTAATAAAAAATATTATTGATATCATCATCGACAAACAACATGAACCAAATATTATTCTTGCTAAAAAATAGGTCTCCAAATACAAAGCAAATACTGTAAGCATATTAAATAAAAAACCGAATGCTGCAAAAAGTATTGTAATTCTCAAATTTTTTACTCTGCCATTTAAATTTAAAAGTTGTTGTTTCCACTCTGGAGGTGTGTGTTTCTCAAAAACATACTCATCATGTATTTTTCTAATCAAACCACTTAGGGTATGAAATCTATTACTATATACAGCCATAATTAGTGGAATTGCCGGGAACATTAAAGCTGTGACGGTGTAATCTATATTCATGCGAATCAATTTGATTATGAAACTACGCTTTGTTATTTACAAGTAAATTATGTCTCAAAATCTTAAAATATTTATTGAATTAACTAGACTGAATAAACCGATAGGTTACATGCTTCTCTTCTGGCCATGTATCTGGGGTTTAACCATTGCATATGATTTTTCTTTATCCTTGAGAAATTATTTTTTTTATGCTTTTTTGTTTTTTTCAGGGTCTGTTTTGATGAGATCTGCAGGATGTATTGTAAACGATATAGCCGATAGAAATATTGATAAGTTAGTAGATAGAACAAAGAACAGACCTATAGCATCAGGAAAGATTTCTGTTTTAAATGCATCAATCTATGCCTCTATTCTTTGTTTCATTGCATTTTTAGTTCTTATTAATTTCAATATTTTTACTATTTACATGGCTCTTTTTTCGATGCCTTTAGCTTTTACTTATCCACTAATGAAAAGGTTTACTTACTGGCCACAACTTTTTTTGGGTATAACATTTAATTATGGACTAGTTTTGGCTTGGATATCTGTTCAAAATGAAGTCTCTATAACA
Source organism: Pelagibacteraceae bacterium AG-470-G21 (assembly GCA_003211555.1). GTDB lineage: Bacteria > Pseudomonadota > Alphaproteobacteria > Pelagibacterales > Pelagibacteraceae > Pelagibacter. The sequence continues at coordinate 61,115 of QCSH01000002.1, read as the reverse complement.
CCAATTATATTTTATTTTGGAGCCATATTTTGGACATTAGGTTACGACACAATATATGGATATCAGGATATTAATGATGATGAAATAATTGGAGTTAAATCAACATCGATAAAATTTAAAAACAATCCAAAAAAATTTATATGTTTATGTTATTTAATTTTTTTTTCGTCTTTATTTTTTTTAGGGTTCGTTATGAAATTTAATTACATTTACTTTATATTATTAATATTTCCTATTTTGCACTTAATCTACTTCCAAACATATAAATTAAGAACAAATATTGGGGGTGATTGTCTGAAAAAATTTAAAAGTAATAATCTTTTAGGACTAATAATTTTATTTAATTTACTAATAGGGAAAATTTTTTAATGTCAAATACAGAGATCCTTAAGCGTTTATATAAAGATTATACAAAAAGACATTTGAATAAAATAATATTTGCAGTATTTTTTTCTGTTCTAGTTGCTGGAAGCACCTCGGCAACTGCATGGCTCTTAGATCCAGCTATTGAGAAAATTTTTATTGAAAAAGACCAGAGTTTAATTTTTATAATACCTATTCTTATTATTTTAGCATTTTTTACAAAAGGAGTGTCTTTATACTTCGCAAAAGTTTTAATGATTAAAACTGCAGAAGAAGTAAAAAAAAGTATTCAAATTAATATGCTTTCCTCATTTATAAAATCAGATACTGAAACAATTGAAGATAAACATTCAGGTAAATATATATCTAATCTAAATTTTGATGTTAATCAAATTACAGGGATGTTAACGAATGCTTTTCTAAGTTTATTTAAAGACAGTCTAACATTAATCGGATTATTATTTGTTATGTTTTTTCAAAATTGGAGGCTCTCTTTAATTGCAATAATCATGATACCAATAGCTTCAATCATTGCAAAACAGCTTGGAAGACGAATTGGAAAAGTTGTTACAGAAGCTCAGGAGAAATCTGGCGATTTAAATAAGTATTTAATAGACTTATTTAAAAATCATAAAGTTATTAAAATTTTTCAAAGAGAAAATTATGAACATGAAAGATCTGAAAAATTTGTAAATGAACTAAAAGAGAAATCTATAAAAATTGCAACAGTATTTATTAGATCTTCACCAATAATGGAAATAGTAACGGGTATAATGATTGCAATATTAATATTTTATTCTGGAAAATTAATAATGAATGAGCAATTGAGCATTAATAATTTTTTTTCATTTTTAGCAGCCATGATGCTTGCTTATCAACCTGTTAAATCTCTAGCAACTGTTAACGTTTCCATTGGTCAAGGCTTGTCAGCTGGAAAAAGGATTTTACCTATCATAGATCAAAAAAATGAGATTTCGATAAATGAAAATGGTGAGACTTTAAAAATAGATGAAGCATCTATTAGATTTAAAAATGTTAATTTTAGATATAAATCAAATGTTAAAAATATTGTTCTTAAAGATATAAATATTAATATAGCTGGGAAAAAAATGACCGCTCTAGTAGGCCATAGTGGCTCTGGTAAATCTACAATTTTAAATTTGATACCAAGAGTATATGACGTAAATTCTGGTGAAATTGTAATAGATAATCAAAGAATAAAAAATTTAAAACTTAATTCATTAAGAAAAGAAATTTCAATTGTTGACCAAAATACGACACTATTTGACGATACAGTATTTAATAATATTAAGTATGCAAAACCATCGGCAAGTGACCAAGAAGTATTTAATGCCTCTAAAATTTCAATGAGCACTGATTTTATCGAAAAATTAGAAAATAAATTTGAGACTTTAATTGGTGAAAATGGGGTAAAATTATCAGGAGGGGAAAAACAAAGAATCTCTATTGCGAGAGCATTATTAAAAGATAGTAAAATAATTCTTTTAGATGAAGCAACTTCATCTCTCGACTCTGAGACAGAGGAAAAAATACAAAAAGCAATTGAAGAATTAACCAAAAATAAAACTACAGTTGTTATTGCTCATAGATTATCAACAATACTTAATTCTGAAAATATTTATGTAATAGACAAAGGTAAAGTAGAAGCATACGGAAAACATAAAGAACTACTAAAAGACTGTCCGCTTTACAAAAACTTATACGAAAGACAAATCAAAAATAATTAATGTATTTACTGTACAATTTGTTTGGATTTATATTCTTAATTCTATCGCCTTTAATAATTTTTATAAGAATTATAAATGGAAAAGAAGATCCAAAGAGATTTCAAGAAAAATTTTCTTTATATAAAAAAAATATATCTAATGCTACAGTTTGGTTTCATGGTTCCAGCGTAGGTGAAATAATGAGTATTCTTCCAATAATAATGAAGTTCGAAAAAGACAAGAGTATAAAAAAAATTTTACTGACATCTACTACAGTTAGTTCTGCCTCAATAATTAAAAAAAAATCATTTAAGAAAACTACCCATGTATACTATCCTTTTGATGTTGGTTTTGTTTGTAGTAACTTTTTAAGTAAATGGAAACCAAAAGTTGCAGTTTTTGTTGATTCTGAAATTTGGCCAAATATGTACACAAAAATTAGCTCTAAAAAAATTCCAATTATTTTAATTAATGCAAGAATAACGAAAAAAAGTTTTAAAAGATGGCAAATTTCAAAACAATTTGCAAAAAATATTTTTAGCAAAATAACAATTGCTTTACCACAAAATGGCGAAACCAAATTTTATCTGCAAAAATTAGGTGTTAAAAATATAAAAAATATTGGAAATTTAAAGTATTTTAAAAGTAGTCAATCAAAATCAAAATCTAATTTAAAAAATAATTTAAAAGATAGAATAATATTTTGTGCAGCTAGCACGCACTACAATGAAGAGAGAATAATTGGCAAATTACATTTAGATCTTAAGAAAAAGTATAAAAATTTGTTAACAATTTTAATACCAAGGCACGTAAATAGATCAAAAGAAATTATAGACGAATTAAAAACACTAAATCTGAAAGTTATAGAGAGATCTGCTGGAAAAAAACCTAATAAAGATTGCGATATATACATCGTCGACACATACGGAGAAATGTCTAAATTTTTAGAACTTTCAAAATTAACATTTATAGGTGGATCAATGGTAAACCATGGTGGCCAAAATCCATTGGAAGCAGTCAGAATGGGAAATTATATAATGCATGGTAAAAAAGTAGAAAATTTTAAAGAAATATATAAAGAATTAAAAAATTTAAAAATTTCATCGCAAGTTAATAATTTAGATCAAATGAAAAATGTTTTTTCAAAAAAATTTAATTATAAAAAATCTAGTAAAATTATAAATAAAATTGATCATATAGGAAAAAAGATATTTAAAAGTAACATTCAAGAGATTAAAAATTATTTGTAATGAAAATAAAAAGACCTATTTTCTGGGATAGTTTAAATTTAATCGCACTACTACTTATTCCATTTAGTCTAGTAATAATAATTTTAAATTTTTTAAAAATATTTAATATACAAAAAACTTTTAAAATAAAAACTATTTGTGTAGGTAATATTTATTTAGGTGGTACTGGAAAAACACCCCTCACGATAAAGATAAACAATATACTAAAAAATAAATTTAAAACCGTTTTTATCAAAAAAAGGTATAAAGACCAAGTTGATGAACAAAAAGTTTTAAATAAATACGGTAAACTGATCTGTTTAAGTTTTAGAGAAATTGCATTGAAAATTGCACAAACAAAAAAATATCAACTAGCAATACTAGATGACGGCTTACAAGATAAAACTATAAATTATGATATTAAGATTGTCTGTTTTAATAGTTCAGAACTAATAGGGAATGGTTTAGTTTTACCTGCTGGTCCACTTCGAGAACGAATTTCAAATATTTTAAACTATGATGTAGCTTTTTTAAATGGAGAAAAAAATAGTGAAGAATTTAAAAAATTTCTTAGTAAAATAAATCCTAATCTAAAAATTTTTAAGGCGAAATATATTCCAACAAATATTAAAGCATTCAAATTAAATAATGATTATTTAATATTTTCTGGCATAGGTAATCCAGATGAATTCAAAAAGACATTAAAAAAATATAAATTCAAGATAAAAAAAGCAATCACTTATCCAGATCATTATACATATAAAAATTCTGATATTAAACAAATTAAAGATATAGCTAAAAATAAAAAACTTAAAATTCTTACAACTGAAAAAGATTATAATCGACTATCAAATAAAGATAAAAAAAATATCCAATACCTAGCTATAGAATTAAAGATTGAGAAAGAATTTGAATTTAAAAAATATTTATTAAACAATTTATGAGAAAATTTTTATATCTAATTCAATTTATTTTAATCAAATTATTTTTTTTTATTTTAAAAATTATTGGCTATAAAAATGGCTCAAATTTTGGGAATTTTATTGGTCGTTTGTTAGGGCCTATATTTAGGTCTAGAAAATTAATTGAACAGAACCTAGACCAATCAGGAGTTATAGATAAAAGAAAATATAGCAAAATTGTAAGTAGCATTTATGGTAATTACGGAAGGATTCTTGCTGAATATCCATTCTTAGAAGAATTTAGAAATAATAAATTAAATAATTATATAAAAATAGATGGTCTAAAAAACTTGGAAAAAATAAAATCTGAGAAAAGAAAAGCTGTTTTTATCTCTGGTCATTTTAATAATTTTGAATTGATGGCACTACAAATAGAGAAGGCAGGGATAGATTTATGCGCGATTTATAGACCTTTAAACAATATATATCTGAATAAAACAATGGAGAGGATTAGAAAAAAATTTATATGTAAAAACCAAATTGAAAAAGGAAGATCAGGAACTAGAAAGATTATTGAAAATTTAAATAAAGGTAATTCAGTTGCGTTAATGATTGATCAAAGAGTTAGGGAAGGTATAAAAACAAATTTCTTTGGCAAGCCAGCTAGCACGACGACAATACCCGCTCAATTAATCAAAAAGTATAGCTGTGATTTAGTACCAATATACATTGAAAGAGAGAGAAAATATTATTTTAAAATGTATATTTCAGAGCCGATTAAAATTAGCAGTAAAAAATCGATTGATGAAATTACAGGGCATTTAAATAAAATTCTTGAAAAGATGATATTAAAAAACGTAGATCAATGGATCTGGACGCATGATAGGTGGAAGAAATAATCAATCTTTATTTAATAAATCTCTTTTGATGGATGCTTCAACGAATGAATAATAAGCCTCTTGTTCCTCAACATTCCAATATGATAAATTTTCAATTGGTATTTTTTTTTGTGAAATAGCACAAACAACATGGTCGCCTTCTTCAATAATTTCAAAATTATTCGCTAAGTATTTTAATTTTGCTAACTTATTTAACATATTTAAGATATATATTTACTAAATGAAAATTGCAATTATTGGTAGCGGAGGACGAGAGCACGCGTTGGCTCATCAACTGAGAAAGTCAAGCAAATTATCAGAAATATACTGCATACCTGGAAATGCAGGCACAGAAAAAATATCTATTAACATTGATTTAAATTTGGAAAATTTTCATGAATTGTATGAAGTTTTAAATGAGAAAAAAATTGACTTAGTAATTGTAGGACCTGAGAAACCTTTGGTAGAAGGTGTTGTGGACTTTTTAGAGTCAAAAAATATTAAAGTATTTGGACCAAGAAAAAAAGTTTCTCAATTAGAAGGCTCAAAAATTTTTACAAAAAAAATATGTGATAAATACAAAATACCAACTGCAAATTTTAAAATCTGTAATTCAAAAGATGAGGCTTTTGAATTTTTATCATCAGCAAATTTTCCGTTGGTTGTAAAAGCTGATGTTATAGCTGCGGGTAAAGGAGTATATATTTGTAAAAAAATTCAAGATGCTGAATTAGCTATTAATGACATATTTGGTGGTAAATTTGGAAAAACGGAACAGTTGTTAATCGAAGAATTTTTAGAAGGTGATGAAATGAGTTTTTTCATTATTTCTGATGGGATTACTTATAAAACGTTTAATACAGCACAAGATCATAAAAGAGTAGGTGAAGGTGACACAGGCATGAACACAGGAGGGATGGGAGCTTATTCCCCTTCAAGCCTTATAAATAACGAATTGGAGGACAAAATTTTAAAAAAAATTATTGATCCTACGTTAAAAGCTGTAAGTGCAATGGGCGAAAAATATGTTGGATTTTTGTATGCGGGTTTAATGATAAAAAATAATGAACCATTTTTAATTGAGTATAATGTAAGGATGGGTGATCCAGAATGTCAAACAATATTGCCATTAATTGATAACGATTTAGTTGAAATAATTGATGCTTGTTGTAATTCAAACTTAAAGCACTATGAGATAAAATGGAAAAATAAAAAAAGTATGTGTATTGTTTTATGTTCTAAAGGATATCCAGAAAAATATAATAAGAATATTGAAATTAAAAATTTAAATGAAAGTGAATCTTCTGAAAAGCATTATATTTTCCATGCTGGTACAAAATTAGTTAATAATAAAGTTTTAGCTATTGGTGGTAGAGTTCTCAATTTTGTAAATTTGTCGGATAATTTTTCTTCTGGCAGGAAAGAAATTATCAACGAAATCAAAAAAATAAATTGGGAAGGTGGCTTTTACAGATCTGATATCGGCTACAAAGTAATAAATGAATGAGAGTAATTGGTGGAAAATTTAAAGGGAAATTAATTCATAATCCAGTTGATAAAACAACAAGACCATTAAAAGATTTGGTTAGAGAATCGATATTTAATATCTTAGAGCATTCTAATAATGAAAAAATTAAACTAGATGGAGATATTATTTTAGATCTATTTTCAGGCTCAGGTTCTTTTGGTATTGAGTGTTTATCGAGAGGTGTAAAAAAAGTTTATTTTTTTGAAAATTATAGGAAAACTTTAAAAATATTAAAAAAAAATATAGCTGATTTTAATCTTAGCAAATACACAAATATAATCGAAAAAAATGCATATGAAATATCAAATGAAGATATTAATAATGAAGATATTGATTTAATTTATTTGGATCCACCTTTTAAAGATAAGAATATAAATAATTTATTAGAAAGAATTAATAAATTAAAAATTGCAAAGAAAAATACATTAATTTTACTTCACAGAAACAAAAAATTTAAAGAAAAATTTATAAAAAATTTTGAAATTTTAAGAGAAGAAAAGTATGGATTATCAAAAATAATATTTGGAAAATTATTATTTTAAAATTCTTTTTGTCTCAATTTTTATTAATTCAACAGATGGTTGATCAATTGGATTAACTTTTAACAGAGAGCTTAGCATTAATGTCTCTAAAATAAAAAAAGCAAATAATTCACCAAGAGTCGCTTCATTTCTATTTATTATTTCGAAACTTCTGAACGGAAGTCTTTTATTTTTAAATACATTTTGAGTAGCTTTTTTTTGAGCATACAGCACCTCATCTATATTTTTACTTTTTAGTTGATTTAACTCACTGATTAAAAAGGATTTATTAAATTTAAAAGAATTTTTTTCTTTTGTACTAAAAAAAGTAAAAAAGTTATTTTTAGGTCCATCTAAGTATAATTGTAAAAGACTATGATTATCCTTTGGCATTGTAGAAATAATTGGAAAAAAGCCCTTTCCTTTTTTGCCCAAACTTTCTGCAGCCAATTGCTGATACCACTTTAGAAAGTTTTCCAATTTTTCATCGTAATTTAAAATTACACCATTATTTTTACCGTTAATGATATTTGAATAAATTGATGAAACATTTTGAACTAGATAATTCATAAATTTTTTGTTCTTTGCTAGGTAATTTAATCTTTTAAATTTTTTTTCTTTTAGTCCCATTAATTCTGCTGGTATCATGCCAACTTCTGACAATACAGAATACCTGCCTCCAATATAATTTTTATGTTCTATTATGTCAGCTTTAAGTTTATGTGAAATTTTGCTTAAAATATTTTTTTTATTTTCTGTAATAATTAAATTATGATTCTTATTTTGCTTTGTTAAAATTAAATTTAAATTTGAATTTGTCTCTAGAGTATTTCCAGACTTAGAAACTATTAGATTCAAACGTTTATTTTTAGATTTTGAAATTTTGCGGTTTTGTAAATTATTTAAAAAAAAGAACTTTTTTTTTATTTTATGATTAAGGAAATCATAAATGGCCTCGGCTCCTAGAATTGAACCACCCATACCTATTAAATTGAATTCTGGGTATTGTTTCAGCTTTTTTAATTTTTCTTTTTCGAAAGTATAATCATATTTATCTGTTAAAGAAATTAGCAATGGGTACTTTTTAAATAAGTTTTTAAAATTTAAAAATTTAATTAATTTTTTTTTTAAATATAGATTTTTTTTTTTATTTTCAAAATTTTTGAAAACAATATTTTCTGTCTCCATTTATTATTGAATTTTCTTTTTCATATCATTTAACAAATCAGATCCTTCTTCAGAGATATTTTCATCATTCTTGTCTTTTATTTTTAATAAATCTTTTACTTCGTCATTATCTTCATCGACACTTACTTTTAAGTCATCACCTGGCATTGGTAGTTTGTTCATATCGGGAGGCATTTGTAGTGGATTTTTTTTCTTTACTAAAAATTCGTCATTTTGCTCGGATCTTTTTTTTCCTTCAAGCGCATCCCTAACTCCTCCACAATAAGTTAACAAAGGAATTAAAATGACAAGTAAAATAAATTTTAATTTATTTTTTTTCATCTTTTTTCTTATAAAATATAAATTCAGATAAAATAAGGCATATAATGCCGATAGTTATAAATATATCTGCAACATTAAATATAAACCAATGATAGCCTGCATAATTTAAATCAATAAAATCTGGTACAGCGCTGTAATATAATCTATCAAATAAGTTCCCTAATGATCCTCCCAATATTATCATTAAAAAAAAAGACTTAATTTTTGTTTCTATGAAAGCAAAATATAATATTACTAAATTAATTATGACAATTATCAGCGTAAAAAGATTGTAAAAAAGACTGTTTTCAGAAGAAAATAAGCCAAATCCTATTCCAGTATTCCATACTAAATAAAAATTTAAATATTTGTTTATATAAATATCTACATTCCCACTATCAATTAAAATATCAAGTATATAGATTTTTGTCAGTCTATCTAACGCAAAACAAATAATTAATAATGCTAACCCAATTAGAAGTTTATTTAATTTTTCATTTTCCATTTAAATTTAAAAGTCCACAGTTTGGTCTTTCACAATTCTTTTCAAAGATTTTCCAGCAGACGGGGCACTTAGTCCCTTGAGCTTTTTTTGCTACAACTTCAATACTTTCTTTTATGTTTTCATCTTTAATCAATACGGCTGAGGATGTAATACAAATTTCAGAAAAGTTAATATCTTTTGCTTTTTCATAAAATTCTTTATTCAACTTAATTTCAATGTTTGCCTCGAGACTGGACCCAATAATTTTCTCAGCTCTCATATTTTCGATTGAAATATTTGCTTCATCTCTAATTTTTTTTACATAATCCCAATTTGAATTTAAATCTTCATTTTTCCAAGATACGGGAATTGATACAAAATCTATCAAATGTATACTTTTAGGATCATTTTCTTTTTTAATTAGTTGATAAATTTCTTCTGTAGTAAAAGATAATATTGGTGCAAACCACTTTAAAAGGCATTGTAAAATTATATTTAAAATTAAAATACAATTTTCTCGCTTTTTAGAATCCTGAGGGTCACAATACAGGGTGTCTTTTCTGATATCGAAATAAAAGGCAGAAAGTTCTACAGTGCAAAAATTTAATAATTCTTTATATAAGTTATGAAAATTGTAAACTTTAAAATTATTTTTAAAATTTTCATTTATTATATATATTCTATGAAGCATAAACTTTTCTAATGAATCAAAGTTTTCGATTTTGATATTTTCAAAATCTAGATTTTTATAATCATCCTGAATATTTCCTAAAAGATATCTAAAAGTGTTTCGAATTTTTCTGTAAGATTCTGCATGCTGATCTAAAATTGAATAGTCTATTCTAAGATCTTCAGCGTAATTCGATGATGCTACCCAAATTCTTAGAATATCAGCTCCATATTTTTTTAAAATATCTTGAGGAGCTATAACGTTTCCAGTAGATTTTGACATTTTTAGACCTTTTCCATCAACAACAAAACCATGGGAAAGTATGCTCTCAAATGGTGCTACACCTCTAGTTCCACATGATTCTAGTAATGAAGAGTGAAACCAACCTCTATGTTGGTCTGAACCCTCTAAATACATAGACGCTGGCCATTTTAAATCATCTCTTTTTTCCAAAACAAAAGCATGAGTAGATCCACTATCAAACCAAACTTCAACTATATCTGATAATTTTTCATAATCTTCTGCTCTGTATTTATCACCTAAAAATGGTTGATAATCTTCGTTAAACCAACAATCTGATCCTTCTTGTTCGTAAATCTTTGCAATATTTTCAAAAACATTATCATCAACTAGAACTTCTCCTGTTTTTTTGGATATAAATATTGGTAATGGTACTCCCCAAACTCTTTGCCTGGATACACACCAGTCAGGTCTAGTCTCAATCATTGCTCTAATTCTGTCTTTCCCTTTAGCTGGATAGAAATCAGTATTATCAATCGCCTTAAGTGCTTTATCTCTTAAACCATGGCTTTCCATAGATATAAACCATTGTGGAGTTGCTCTATGAACTAATGGAGCCTTTGATCTCCAAGAGTGTGGATAAGAGTGTGTAAGTTTTCCACTCGTTATTAAATTTTTTTGTTCCTCTAACTTTTCAATAATCAAATTATTTGCTTTAAAAATATGCAAGCCTTCAAAAATTTTTATCTCATTTGTGTATTTTCCATCGCCATCTACAGTTTCGATCGCCTTAATATTATTGTTTATACATAAATTAAAATCGTCAGGTCCATGACTAGGTGCGCAGTGAACTATGCCGGTACCTTGTTCAGTTGTAACAAAATTTGCATCAAGCATAGGAATATCATAATCATATCCTAATTCAGAAAATGGATGACTACATATTGTATTCCTAAATTCTTTTCCTGAGAACTCTTCCAAGACATTTACGTTTCCAATTGATGTATCTTTTTTAAATGGTTCTAATAAATCTTTTGCTATTACTATTTTTCTGTTAATAAAATTTTTATCATCATTTACTTCAATCAAAACATATTTTAATCCTGCATTGTAGGCTAAAGCTTTATTTGCAGGAATCGTCCATGGAGTTGTCGTCCAGATAACTACATCCGTACCTTTGATAAAATCTAAACTGGATTCTTTTACTTTGAAAGCAGCATAAATTGTATCTGAGACATGATCCATATATTCAACTTCAGCATCAGCTAATGCTGTCTTTTCAACTGTAGACCATAGGACTGGCTTGTAACCCCTATAAAGACTTCCTTCTTTTAAAAATTTCCCAAGCTCTCGAACAATTTGAGCTTCAGCACCGAATGACATTGTTGAATAATAGTTTTCCCAATCACCAATTACACCAAGTCTACTAAATTCAGTCTTGTGTACTTTTATCCATTTATTTGCAAATTCTCTACATTCTTTCCTAAACTCAATTACTGGAACATCATTCTTATTTTTTTTATTTTTTTTGTATTGTTCTTCAATTTTCCATTCTATAGGTAGTCCATGACAATCCCATCCTGGAACGTACACAGAGTCTTTGCCATCCATTTGATGAAATTTTGTAATTATATCTTTTAAAATTTTATTTAAAGCAGTACCCATATGAATGTTTCCATTTGCATATGGGGGGCCGTCATGAAGAACAAATTTTTCTTTTCCCTTGCTTTTTTGTCTGAGTAAATTGTAAAGATCAATTTCATTCCAAAATTCTATGTAATTTGGCTCTTTATTTGGCAAGTTTGCCTTCATTGAAAATTTAGTTTTTGGAAGATTGATGTGCTCTTTACTCATTTCAATATTATCTTTTTGCAATTATGATGTCTTTTTTTATTTGTTTTTTTAAAGCACCAATATTTTTAAACTTTGTTTCTCCTCTTATAAATTTTGTAAAATTTATAGTTAGTTTTTTATTATAAAGATTTCCAGAAAATTTAAATAAATTTACCTCTAATAATAACTTTTTTTGATTAAAAGTAGGTCTATATCCAATATTTGCAATTCCTTTGATCTTTTTTAATTTATTTTCAACATATGTATCTACTGCATAAACACCTACTTTTGGAATTACATAATTTTTTATGTCTATATTGCAAGTTGGAAAACCAATTTTTCTTCCCATCATCCTCCCCTTTTCAACTGTGCCTTCGATAGACCAATTTCTAGATAGAAGCTGATTTGCAACTTTCAATTTACCTTTTTGGATTAGCTTTCTTATATGTGTCGATGATATAATTTTTTTATTCTTATATAATGGTTTTGGATTGATTACTTTATAATTATATTTTGTTTGACCTTGCTTTAATAATTTTACATCACCTTCCCTTTTGTTTCCAAATTTAAAATTATTACTAACAAAAATAAAATCAGCTTTTAGCTTTTTAGATAAAAAATTTTTAATAAAATTATGGCAAGATATTTTGGAAAATCTTTTATCAAACTTTTTATTTATCAGAAAATCAACATCGTAATCACTAAAATATTTACTTTTTTGATTTAAATTTGAAAGTCTATAATTTCTAATTTTTTTATTAAAATACATTTTTGGAATTGGATCAAAAGTAACAACTCCAATTTTTGATTTATATTTTTTTTTGTATTTTTCTGCTTCTTTGAATAATCTTTGATGCCCTTGGTGAAGTCCATCAAAGTTACCTATTAATATCATTGCATTTTGATGTTTTTTTAGAACTTCAAAGTTTTTATAAATTTTAATTTTGCTCACCATTTTAATTTTGTTTGAATATAGTTTACTTTAACTCCATATTTTTCTTCTAACTTATCAATACTACCAATGTTCAATTCATTTTTATGTATTCCACTTGTTATCAATAAATTATCAAATTTTTGATTATTTGCTCCCTTTATATCTGTATTCATATTATCTCCAATGCATAAAACTTTTTTGTTACTTATTTTAGCTGATAAATTATAAACTGGAGAATATGGTTTGCCAAAATAAATTACTTCTCCACCAATTTCTTCAAATATTTTTGCAATAGATCCGGCACAAAATTCTCTTTTATCACCTCTATCTACAATTAGATCTGGATTGGTACAAATAAGTTTTTTATTTACGAATTTTAAAAGTAAGTCTCTATAATAATCTAGTTTCGTCTCATGATCTTCAAATAATCCTGTGCAAATAAAATAATCGGCCTTTTTAATATTTAAAACTTTGTTTTTTTCAAATTCTTTAAATAAGTCAAAATCTCTTGGTGGTCCTATATGGTAAAACTTTAAATTATGAAATTTTTCAATTAAAAATTTTAGAGAAGCTTCACCTGAAGTATATACATTTTCATAAAATTTATTAAGTCCCAACTTTTTTAAAAATTCAATAACTGTAGCATTTGGTCTTGGGGCATTTGTAAGTAATACAAATTCTTTATTATTTATTTTTAAATTTTCTAATACTTCAATTGAGTCTTGATAAATCTGTAATCCATTATGCACAACACCCCATATATCGATGAAAAATAAGTCGTAGTTATTTATTTTAGATCTTAATCCATCTTTGTCTAAGTTTTGGGGCATACTTGAGGTATAGCTTAAAAATTAGCTAAATTCTTGAGTTTTTTAGACCATAAAATTTATTGAAGATCTTGAAAATTATCAAATATGTCTCTATATGACTGCTAATTTAAAGGAGAATTTGTATGAAGTTTAAACCGTTACATGATCGTGTTTTAATTGAAGTTCTAGACAGTAGTGAAAAAACTGCTGGTGGTATTATAATTCCAGATACAGCTCAAGAAAAACCACAAGAGGGTAAAGTTGTTGCAATTGGTGGTGGAGCTAAAACTGAAGATGGAAAATTGATTCCTATGGATGTTAAAGTAGGAGATAAAGTTTTATTTGGTAAGTGGTCGGGAACAGAAGTCAAAATTGATGGAAAAGAATACAGCATAATGAAAGAGTCAGACATTATGGGTATTGCTACAGGTAAATAATTAATAAGGAGAGTTTATAATGGCAAAAATAGTAAAATTTGATTCAGATGCAAGAGCATCAATGCTAAAAGGTGTTGATATACTTGCTAACACTGTAAAAGTAACTCTTGGACCAAAAGGAAGAAATGTTGTTATAGACAAATCTTATGGTGCTCCAAGAACAACTAAAGATGGTGTTTCAGTCGCAAAAGAAATAGACCTAGAGGACAAGTTCGAGAACATGGGTGCTCAAATGGTCAAAGAAGTTGCAAGTAAAACTAATGATGAAGCTGGAGATGGAACAACAACTGCAACAATTTTAGCTCAATCAATAGTTAAAGAAGGATGCAAATATGTAACTGCTGGAATGAATCCAATGGACGTAAAAAGAGGAATTGATGCTGCGGTTGATCATGTTAAAAATAAATTAATTTCTTCTGCAAAAAAAGTAAAAGACAGTGATGAAATTGCACAAGTTGGAACTATATCTGCAAACGGTGATAAGGAAATTGGAGCAATGATTTCAAAAGCTATGCAAAAAGTTGGTAACGAAGGTGTAATAACTGTAGAGGAAGCAAAAGGAATTGAGACAGAATTAGACGTAGTTGAAGGTATGCAATTTGATAGAGGATATTTATCACCATATTTTATTACAAATGGTGATAAAATGACTACCGAGTTGGAGAACCCACTGATTTTATTGCATGAAAAAAAATTAACAAATCTTCAACCAATGGTACCATTATTGGAAGCAGTTGTTCAAGCTGGAAGGCCTCTAATGATAATTTCGGAAGATGTTGAGGGAGAAGCTCTAGCAACTTTAGTTGTAAACAAATTAAGAGGTGGTCTTAAAGTTGTTGCAGTAAAAGCTCCAGGTTTTGGTGATAGAAGAAAGTCAATGTTAGAGGATATAGCTATCCTAACTGGTGGTCAGGTTATTTCTGAAGACTTAGGTATTAAATTAGAAAATGTTAAGTTGAATGATTTGGGATCTGCGAAAAGAGTAAAAGTTGATAAAGAGAATAGTACTATAGTAAGTGGTGCTGGTAAAAAATCAGATATCGAAGCAAGATGTGCTCAAATCAAAGCTCAGGTAGAGGAAACAACTTCAGATTATGACAGAGAAAAGCTTCAAGAAAGACTTGCTAAATTAGCTGGTGGTGTAGCAGTCATCAAAGTTGGAGGAGCTACAGAAGTTGAAGTAAAAGAGAGAAAAGATAGAGTGGAAGATGCATTAAATGCTACAAGAGCAGCAGTTGAAGAAGGAATTGTTGTTGGTGGTGGATGTGCTCTACTTTATGCTTCTAAAGAGCTAGATAATTTGAAGGTAAAAGGTGATGATCAAAAAGCAGGGGTTGAGATAGTTAAGAGCGCTCTTCAGGCTCCAATTAGACAAATTACAACAAACGCAGGTGTAGATGGTTCAGTTGTTGTTGGTAAATTGTTGGAAACCAACAAAGTAACAAATGGATATGATGCACAATCAGAACAATATGTTGATATGTTCAAAGAAGGAATAATTGATCCAGTTAAAGTTGTAAGAACTGCACTTCAAGATGCGGCTTCTATATCGGGATTATTAGTAACCACAGAAGCAATGGTAGCTGATAAACCAGATGATAAAGATGCTGCAGGTGGTGGTATGCCTCCAGGAGGAATGGGTGGCATGGGAGGAATGGGTGGCATGGGAATGTAATACCCTTTCAATCTTAAAGACAGAGAAAATTTAAAACCCCCGTTTATCGGGGGTTTTTTTTTATGTTTGATATTTATAATTTTAAGATATAACGACGCGCAAATGACATCTTCGATAAGAAACATCACCATAATAGCCCATGTTGATCATGGTAAAACTACATTAATCGATAACCTAATGAAACAAAGTGGGTCCTTTAGAGAAAATGAGATTATTGACGAAAGATTGATGGACTCTGGTGAATTAGAAAAGGAAAGAGGCATTACTATTCTTGCAAAACCTGCTTCAATAAATTGGAAAAACTCCAGGATAAATATTATCGATACGCCAGGACACAGAGACTTTGCTGCTGAAGTTGAGAGAGTTCTAAGCATGGCAGATGGAGCTTTACTATTAATTGACTCAGCCGAAGGAGTGATGCCACAAACTAAATTTGTATTAGCGAAAGCTTTGAAACAAGGTCTAAAACCTATTGTGGTAATTAACAAATTAGATAAATCAGATCAAAGAGCAGATGAAGTTTTGGATGAAACTTTTGATTTATTTGTGAGTTTAGATGCAAATGAAGAACAATTGGACTTTCCTGTAATTTATGCCAGTGGTAGATCTGGATGGGCAAGTACCGAAATTGAAGGACCAAGAGAAAATTTAAACCCTTTACTCGATTTAGTAATAGAACATGTTGAACCAGCTATAATGGATAAAACTAAACCTTTTGCAATGCTTTCAACACTACTTTATGCAGATAGTTTTTTAGGAAGAAGTCTAGTTGGAAGAATATCTCAAGGAACAGCAAAAGCTAATCAACAAATAAAAGCTATAAATCTCAAGGGAGAAAAGGTTGATGAAGGAAGGCTTACTAAAATTTTTAGGTATGAAGGTACAAAAAAAGTACCAATAGAGATTGGTGAAGCAGGTGACATTGTGGTAATAGCAGGTCTTGAAAAAGCTAATGTTGCAGACACAATTTGTGATATCCAAATAAACGAGCCTATAGCAGCAACGCCGATTGATCCTCCTACAATGTCAATCAAAATTACAGTTAATAGCTCTCCACTAGCTGGCACTGAAGGTAAGAAATTAACAAGTACTCAAATTAGAGAGAGGTTAATTCAAGAAGCACAAAATAATGTTGGAATATCTTTTGCAGAAAATGAAAATAAAGATGCATTCGAAATCAGCGGGAGGGGTGAGTTAATGCTAGAGATATTATTAACCCAGATGAGAAGAGAGGGTTTTGAGATGACTGTAAGTCCACCAAAAGTATTATATCAAAATAGTGACAGTGGGGAAAAATTAGAGCCCATTGAAGAAATTACAATAGATCTTGATGAAGAATTTTCCTCTAAAGTAATAGATTCTATGAATAGGAGAAAAGGTAAGCTAATTGATCTTAAAGATACAGGTAAAAATAAAAAACGATTAATTTTTCACGCACCAACAAGAGGTTTAATGGGATACACAAGTAGATTTCTTACACTAACAAAAGGGACAGGCGTTATAAATAGGATATTTAATTCTTATGGAAAGTTTGAAGGTGAAATGGAAGGTAGAAGAAATGGTGCTTTAATTGCAATGGAACAAGGTAAAGCAGTGGCTTTTGCAATATTTAACCTACAGGCCAGAGGAGAGATGTTCGTAACACATAATGATCCAGTTTATTCAGGTATGATAGTTGGCTTATCACCTAAACCAGGCGATATGATAATTAATGTTTTGAAAGGAAAAAAATTAACCAATATGAGAACCCAAGGTACAGATGAGAATGTTGTGCTTACTCCTGTAAGAAAAATGTCTATCGCGGAACAATTGAGTATACTTAATACAGATGAAGCACTAGAGATTACTCCAAATTCATGTAGATTAAGAAAGGCGATACTAGATCCTCATGAAAGAAAAAGATTAGCAAAAATATAATATTTTTTTTTAAATTAATTTTCGGTTCCCTTTGTAAATGGAAGCCATTTCTCAAAAGCTGATTTGCTAGGTCCATCATACGGAATTGAATATGAATTTGTTCTTGTTAATACCTCAATACCTTTTGAAAAAACAAAAATAAAAACTACTACAAATACAATCGTCATCACTTTAAATGGATCAAAATTTTTCGTTTTAAAAACACTCGCTGCTTTTGCTTCTGCTCGATGAAACTGTTTAAATGTATAATAAACTGCAAAAATTAATCCTATGTGAGCTACATAAGTTCCTGCCCATCCAAATGCAAAAGTGGCATAAGAAAACACATATAAGCTAAATACAGTCGTCCATATAAAACTTAAAACCAACAATATTTGTAATCTTATTGTTTTAGGAAGGGCTCTTAAGTCATTTTTACTATCATCAAACAAAATATTTGCAGATTCTTTCATCCAATTTTTTATAGACATGTTTTATATTTACAATTTTTATTTAATAAAACAATCAGTTAATTGTCCTTTAAAATATTTATTTCGTTGCTTTATCAACAATATAAATTCCTAAAGCTACTGCTGGACCTATTCCAAAAGCGAATATTAAAGTACCAAAACCGACTGTA
This sequence comes from Pelagibacteraceae bacterium AG-470-G21, assembly GCA_003211555.1. Taxonomy (GTDB): domain Bacteria; phylum Pseudomonadota; class Alphaproteobacteria; order Pelagibacterales; family Pelagibacteraceae; genus Pelagibacter. The sequence goes on along the minus strand of QCSH01000002.1, from coordinate 42,861 downwards.
CCTCCCAAGTACCATCCAGATATAACAGCTGAAATTTCCAGTGTTCCACGAATTAAAGCAATTGGAAATTGAGTTTTTTTTGTTAGACCTGTCATTAACCCATCTCTGGGACCTGGGCCCAAGTTTGCAATTAAATAAATTCCACTTCCTAAACCAACAATTAAAACAGAAAATATTGCAAGGATATATTTTGAAAACAAAGTGCCAGGCGGGTCGAAAAGAAATAAAGTTAAATCAATTATAGCAGCTATAATCAGGATATTTAAAATTGTGCCTATTCCAGGTTTTTGCTTTAGTGGTAACCATAAACCTAGCACAATAATACTGATAATTAATGTCGATAAACCAATAGAGATATTTAATATATTTGACAAACCTTCAGCGAGAACTGACCATGGAGAATTTCCAGTTGTTGATACAAGTAAAAGGCCCTCTCCCAATCCAAACAATGAAAGACCAATACATAAAAGCAAGAAAGTCATAAATTTAGGTTTAAGATTTAATGGTTCTTCCGAACTCCAAGATTTAGAAGGAATATTTTTTATGGTTAAAAACATGTTTCTTTAGAGTATTTATCTTTTAAACATAAAAATTCTATATAAAGTTCCGAAAAGTTAGTTAAAATAATTTGTAATAATGAGAAAATTTTCGCTTTTTGTATTGGTTTTATCTACACTCTTCCTTCAGGCTCATACGGACCACTATAAAAATTATAATAAAATAGAAATGGAAATTTTTAAGGATAATGAGCAAATTGGTGAAAGTATTTTTTTTTTTAAAAAAGAAAATAATAAATTTATTGTAAAAAATAAGACCAATTTCAACGTAAAGCTATTAGGTGTCTCTATTTTTTCTGTAAATAGCAAAGGTACAGAGGTATATATTGGCGATCAGCTGATTTCATTTAATTCTGAAACTTACCAGAACGATAAAAAAAAATTTGTAAATTTAATATTTGATAAAAAAAAAGATAAATTTATTATTGATGGATCATCATTTCAAGGCGAGGCTAGTAAAGAGAATATAGTGGGCAATTGGTGGAACCACAGACTTTTACAAACTGAAACACAAATAAGTCCATTATCTGGAAGTGTAAAAAAACAAAATATAGAATTCTTAGGAAAGAAAAAAATAAAACTCTATGAGAAAGAGTATGAAGTTGAACATTTTAGACTATTTTCAACTAACTCTAATCTACCTGATGATAAAAAATTAAATTTTGAAATATGGTATGATAAAAAAATAGCTTTGATTGTAAAAGTTGCTTATAAAAGATTAGGACTTTGGGAATATAGGCTAAAAACTTTTCAATAATTATTTACCAGCTACTGTCATTTCATTGATTAGTAATGTTGGTGCATTTGTAGAGTATTTCATTTCTAAATCATTTGCTAGGATTAAGTTTTTAAACATTTCTTTAAAATTGCCAGCAATTGTGATTTCGCTTACTGGATAAGTTAATTCTCCATTTTCTACCATAAAACCTGATGCACCTACTGAATAATCTCCAGTAATAATATTGCCTCCATGACCTATGGTTTCAGTAATATAAAGAAATTTTTTTTCTAAATTAAGTAATTCTTTAAAACTTAAATTTCCATTTTCAAAATACAGGTTTGTCGTACCACCAGATCTACCATTAGATTTTAAGTTTAGTTTTTTTCCATAATAGGTATCTATTAAATAATTTTTTAAAATACCATTTTCCACTAATTTTAAAGAATTATTTTCTACACCTTCACTATCAAAGTTTTGTGATCCTAAACCTTTTTGTATTTTTGGGTCATCGATGATGTTAATAGAGCTTGGAAAAATTTCATTATCTATTTTATCTTTTAAAAATGAAGTTCCCCTGGATATAGCGCTTGCACTAACTGCACTAGCTAGAGTACTTAGTATTCCTTTAGAAATTCTTTTATCAAAAATAATTCCTATTTTTTCACTATCAATTTTTTTTGGGCCAAGTTTATTTATTGCTTTTGTAGCTGCTATCTTTCCAATTTCATCTGGTTTTAACATTTGATTTAAAAACCTCTTACTTCCAAATTCGTAATCTCTTTCCATTGTGCCATTAATTCTAGATACAGCTACGCAAGAGGATGAAAAATTTGAAGTCTTATAACCATTTTGAAACCCGTTACTGTTAGCGAGTACAAAATTATTTTTGTTTTCTGTGAAACCTGACTCTGTATTTACTATTTTATCGTCTAATGACGCAGCATCCTCAACTTGTTCTAAAAATTCGATTTTTTTATCATTTGAGTAATGCGTTTCGTCATAGAGTTTAAGATCTTCTATTTTTTTTGACATTAAATCTTTGTCAGGTAATGAATTATTTTCGTCTATGGGCGTAATTTTTGTAGCATCAATACAACGTTCTATAAGTTTTTCTAAATTTGATTTAGATAGATCTGAGGAGTTAATACTTGACTTTTTTTTGTCTATGTAAGTCGTTAAATTGATGGCAAAACTATCTGATCTATTCGATTCATCTAATTTTTTATTTCTAAAACTTACATTTTCAGATACGGAATGTATCACCTTTACACCAACATCTGTTGCACCTAATTTTTTTGAGTTTTCAATACAATAAGAAGCAATATCTTTTAAAAAATCCTGTTCTTTGATCATTGAAAATTAAAGTTTTGTACCACCCACAGTCATTTTATTTATTAGAATCGATGGTTGAGCCACTCCAACTGGTACTCCTTGTCCAGCTTTACCACATGTTCCTATGCCTGGGTCTAATTTCATGTCATTACCTACCAATGAAACTTCTTTTAATATTGAAGGGCCATCTCCAATCAGAGTTGCACCTTTTATTGGTGAACCAATTTTGCCATTAGTTATTTCATAAGCTTCCGTACAATTAAATACAAATTTACCAGATGTAATATCTACCTGTCCACCTCCAAAACTTACTGCAAAAATTCCTTTATCAACTGAGCTAATCATTTCATCTTGCGAATATTTTCCTGATAGCATCATTGTATTTCTCATCCTCGGTAACACTACATGCTTGTAACTTTCTCTTCGCCCACTACCGGTTGATTTGGTTCCCATTAATCGAGCATTCAAACGATCTTGCATATAATTTTTTAATATTCCATTTTCTATTAGAACAGTGTTTTCTGTTGGTGTACCTTCATCATCAATAGTAAGGCTACCTCTTCTTTGATGCAAAGTGCCATCATCTACAATTGTTACACCTTCACTGGCTACCTGCTGTCCCATTAAATTATGAAATGCAGAAGTTTTTTTTCTATTAAAATCTCCTTCAAGACCATGTCCAATTGCTTCGTGAATTAAAATCGCTGGCCATCCAGGACCTAAAACAACTTTCATTTCCCCTGCTGGTGCTGGTCTACTATCTAAGTTAACATTCGCTATTCTAAATGCTTCATCACAAATATTTTTCCAGCTTCCATCTTTTAGATAATCATCATAGGTTTGTCTTCCTCCTACTCCATAGACACCTGTTTCTTTTTTTCCACCTTTTTCCAGAACAACAGAAACATTAAATCTGACAAGTGGCCTGTCATCTTTTAATACTTGATTATCCGATCTTATAATCTCTACTGATTTATGTTCTCCTAAAAAATTTGCAGTAACTTGATTTACAATTGATCCTTTTGATCTCAAATAATTATTAACATTATTTAATAAGTCTATTTTTGAGTTAAAAGTCTTATTTTCTATAGGATTTATATTTTCGTAATATTTGCTATTTGTTTTCGGAATTTCATGATGATAAGTACCCTTTTTCGATTTGAGTGTGTCTTTTAAATTATCACTAGATTTTATTAATGACTCTTTTGAAATATCATTCGAATGAGAATATGCAACTACTTCACCTGTGACAGCTCTGAAACCATAACCTTGGTCTGAATTATAAGTTGAACTTTTTATTTTATTATCATCCAAAACTATCGACTCTGATTTATGATTTTCAAGATATAATTCACCATCATCACAATTTTTTAAAGTTTCAGTAACTATTGCTTCAGCTTGAGAAGCATCTATATCAGAGTTTTTAAAGAAATTAGACATTCCAAGAATGTAGTAGTGATTAATAATATATCAACAGCTTATTTGGCACATTTGTAAAAAAAAAATATTAAAATATACTTAACTTATGAAGGTTTTTTTTAATAATTCTTGCAAAATATGCAGAGCTGAAATCAATATCTATAAAAAAGAAAAAATAGAGAATTTAAATTGGATAGACATTACTAAAAATAAAGAAGCTGAATTGGAGACAAAAAAAACAGATAAAGAACTCCTTAGAAGACTACATGTAGAGCAGGACGGAAGAATCTATGTTGGGATTGATGCCTTTCTATTAATCTGGAAGAATATTCCAAAATATAAACTACTTTACAAATTTTTTAAACTTCCAGTAATTTATCAATTATTTTATATTGGATATGAGATTGTTGCATTCTTTTTATATTTAAAAAATAGACATCAGTTAAATTAATTTTGAATAGCATATAAAATCTGAGTTAAAAATGATAAAAATATAAAAAACGAAAAAAATAAAATAAAATACATAACTGTAACAGCTCTGTTTCTTTTTCTTCTTAAAATTACAAATTTTTTATCATCTAAAAATGATATATCTCTATTACCCGACACTGGATAATCGTAGCTCCATCTCCACAGGGAAGAGCCAAATCTTTTATCTAGCTTATTGTAATAATTTATCCATGCTAACGACCACATAAAAATTAAAAATAAAATAGTTAAAACTAAAAACGTTGAGAACATAATAATTATAAATTATATTAAATTTTTTTTATATGTCTATCTGGGGAAGTTTAGTTGGTGGAATGATTGGTTTTTCTTTAGGAGGACCTTTTGGAATGTTATTGGGTTCTCTAATAGGAGGAAAAGTCTCCAGATCAAGAAGATCTTTCAAATCATTTGCACAACCTCAACAAATTTTTGCATTAGCTCTTATCGTTTTATCAGCAAAGCTTAGTAAAGCAGATGGTCAAGTGAGCAAAGAGGAGTTGGTAGCAGTTAAAGATAAGCTAAAAATTCCTGAACATGAATTAGATCAAGTAGGTAAAATTTTTAACAAGGCTAAAGAAGAAAGTACAGGGTATGAACAGTATGCTCAACAGATTTCAGAGATATATAAAGGAAATATAAATGTATTAGAAGAAGTAATTAATATATTATTTTATATTGCAGAGGCAGATGGGAATGTCAGCGATCAAGAATATAAAATGATACAACATGTGTCTCAAATATTTGGACTAAATGATATGCAGTTCAACGGTATTGTAGAAGGAAGAAAATCATCAGATAAACTCAATCCATATGTGGTATTAGAGAGTAAGCCAGACGATAATCTTGGAGATATAAGAAAAAAATATCTAAAATTGAGTAAAGAGCATCATCCTGATTTACTTTTAAGCAAAGGAGTCCCTACAGAAGTAATTGAAGAAAGTAAAAATAAAATGAGAGCAATTAATTCTGCTTGGGATCAAATTCAAAAACTAAAGAATAACTAGAACTGCTCAGATTCTGTTGAACCTTCCATTGCTGTTGTAGAACTTTTGCCAGAACTTATAGTATTAGAAACTGCATCGAAATAAGATGTTCCAACTTCTCTTTGGTGCTTAACACTAGTGTATCCATCTTTCTCCCGTGCAAACTCATTTTCTTGTATCCTTGAGTAAGCAGTCATACCTTCTTTTTTATATTTTTCAGCAAGTTCAAATATTGCAATGTTTTGAGTATGAAATCCTGCCAAAGTTATAAATTGGAATTTATAACCCATCATTCCAATTTTGGTTTGGAATGTTGCAATTTCGTCATCTGACAAATGTTTCTTCCAATTAAATGAAGGTGAACAATTATAAGCTAACATTTTACCTGGAAATTTAGAATGTATTGCATCGGCAAACTTTTTTGCTTCTTCTAAATTAGGTGTTGCTGTTTCACACCATATTAAGTCAGCATAAGGTGCATATGCTAAGCCTCTTGATATTGCTTGATCAATACCATCTTTTACGTAATAAAAACCTTCAGGTGATCTTTCTCCAGTTAGAAATGGTTTATCATTTTCATCAAAATCATTTGTTATTAATTTTGCAGCATTGGCATCCGTTCTTGCAAGTATGATGAGAGGAACGTCAGCAATATCAGCTGCCAATCTTGCTGCTTTTAGATTTCGGACCATTGTTCCGGTTGGTACAAGAACTTTACCACCCATGTGTCCACATTTTTTTTCACTAGCTAATTGGTCTTCAAAATGAACACCAGCTGCACCAGCTTTAATAAATTTTTTTGTCAATTCGAAAACATTTAAAGGTCCACCAAATCCTGCTTCACCATCTGCAATTATTGGCAACATATAGTCAGTTCTCTCATTAGTTTTCATATCGCCGTCAGCAATTTCCATGTGCTGTATTTGATCAGCTCTTATCAAAGAATTATTCATAGACTCTACTAATTTTGGTGCACTGTCATAAGGATAAAGAGATTGATCAGGATACATTTCGCCGGCACTATTTGCATCAGCAGCTACTTGCCATCCACTTAGATAAATAGCGTTCAAACCTGCTTTTGCATGTTGCACAGCTTGATTTCCCGAAAGTGAACCAAGGGTATTTATATAAGGCTCGGTATTTAATAATCTCCATAACTTCTGAGATTGTTGTTTACACATTGAATATTCTATTTTTATTGATCCCTTTAATCTTTCAACTTCTTCTGGTGTATAATCTCTTTTTATACCTGCAAATCTTTGCAACTCGAACGAGATATTCTCGGCTGACATAATTCCCCCTTAAAAAAAACTAGTCTTGCTTATTTATCGTTATATTCTTCAGTAAACTCATTCATTCCACTTGAACCCCAGTCGCAGTGATCGTCTCTTAAATATACTCCTCTGCTTTTATGATCTTGATGCTCCTGGTGATTAGTAGTTTGAGAGCTTATTTCAGTGTGCTTTGTTTTGTTTTTGTCCATGTAAACTTTATAATTTACAATATTTACAAAATCCACAAAAAATGTTAAAAATGCAGTAAATACAATAAATTTTTTGTAAATAATAGTTTACAAAGTTTACAAATAGAAAATGAGTCAATTAGAACTAAATATTGGGCCAAAAATAAAGTCTTTTAGACGACAATTGGGTCTACAAGCTAACAAACTTGCTTCACAACTAAACATATCACCAAGCTATTTAGCTTTAATCGAAGGTGGCAAAAGAAAAATTGATGGAGAGTTGCTTCTAAAGATATGTGGGGAGTTAAGAATTGATATTAGTGATCTTACAAATAAATCTGATGTTAATATGGTCAATACAATATCAGAGTTGCTTGATGATCAACTGTTTGAAGATTTAGACATTGTTGGCCCAGAAGTTAAGGATCTTGCTAGTAGTAATCCAAAAATTGGTAAAGCCTTAATAAGGTTGGGAGATATATTAAAAAAGAAAGATCATGAATTGGTTAATAAAATTGAAAAACTATCTGGCAAAATTGTAGACAACAGAAAAAATTCTTTTCCTGGTGAGGTAATTTCAGATTTTTTACAAGAAAATCGAAATTTTTTTCCTAAACTAGAGGAATTTGCCAATCAAATTTTTGAACAAATCAAACAGAATAACAGAACTAGATATATTGCTTTGTGTGATTATTTGAAATCAGAGTTTAAAATAGAGGTACAAGATATTATTCCTGAAGAAGGCAAACCATTTTCAAAGATTTATGATAAAAAAAATAGGAAACTATTACTATCTGATTATTTATCGTTAGAAACAAAAAAATTGCATGCCGCAGCTCAAATTGTTCAAGAAGGTGCCATTGATATAATAGAGTCCTATCTTGATACTTTTAATTATCCAAATGAAGAGTCGAAAAAATTGACAAAAGTTGCATTATTAAATTATTGTGGTGCAGCAATTTTAATGCCTTACAAATTATTTCATGGAGAATGTAAAAAACTTAAATATGATTTAGAGTTATTACAAAATACGTTTGCTACTTCGTTCGAACAAGTAACACACAGAGTAACTTGTTTAAATGATCCAAAATTACCTGGAGTTCCGTTCCATTTTTTGAGAGTAGATGTGGCAGGTAATATTTCAAAAAGATTTTCACTATCAGGTATTGAGATACCGCGCTATGGAGGTGCTTGTCCGAGGTGGAATGTATATTCTGCATTTTCGAGACCAGGAGTTATACAAGCTGCAGTAAGTAAAATGACTAATGGAGAAAAATATGTTTGTATCGCAAGAACAGTTGAAAAGGGTATTGGGAGGTATGGTCAAAAAAAAAGCATGTTATCAATTGGACTAGGTTGCGAAGCTAAATATGCAAAAGATTTTGTTTATACTGAAAACTTAGATTTGAATGATAAGAAATCTGAAATACCTGTTGGTGTTTCATGTAGAACTTGTGATAGGTTGGATTGTTCACAAAGGGCTTTTCCACCGTTACACAAAAAATTTGATGTAGATATAAATTCTAGAGGAGTATCAGTTTATGTTAGTGATTAAGAAATATTTTAATTTTGTAATAATAATTCTACTTCTAACCTCTAATTATTGTTATTCAGATAATTTAAATATTTTGTTTGAAAAACTATTTAATGCAAAAAATATTCAAAAAGCAAAACAGTTAGAAGACGAAATTTGGAATAATTGGACCAAGCATCCGAATAATGATTATCTTACAAATAAATTAGAGAATGGGACATATTCAATGTATCAACAGCAATATAGAATTGCTCTAAAATTGTTTACAGATGTAATTAATGAAGACCCAAAATGGGCTGAAGGATGGAATAAAAGAGCCACACTTCTATTTATATTGGGAGATTATGAAAAGTCATTAGATGATATAGATAAAGTTTTAGATTTAGAACCAAGACATTTTGGGGCGCTATCTGGAAGAGCACAAATATATCTATCTCTTAAAGAATATGAAAAAGCAGTTGATGATTTGAGAAAAGCAAAGTCAATATATCCACTAATAAAAAGTGGAGTAAATATAAAACTTATCGAAAAAATTATTAAAGATCAGCAAATTTAAGAAGATTTAGATCTTTTTTTTGCTATTAGCTGAGTAAGAGAGTCTACCATTAAGTCAGAAGCTTTAAAAATTTCACTAGGTTTAAATTCATGAGAAATATTTTTTTCTTCATTTGTTTTGTCTTCAATAACAATTCCTTCATCTGGTGAATTATTTTTAATATAAATCAAAACTAACCACTCATCATCAATCGTCTCATCCCATTTTATAAATATTTCTCCAGTTTCAAATCTTCTGTCTATACATCTCAATATGGACATGTGTTTAGTAATATATCTTTTGTTTAATTGAAACACTAAGCTATTTGCACTTCTATAAAAACTTTCTAGAGCAAACTCAATTTTTTGTCTCGCTAGTGTATATTCTCTTTCTCTTTGTAGTAATTGAGCTCTATCATCCCCTTCTTGAGTTTCTATACCCAATGCTTCAACTCTCTCTCTTATTTTTTGATCTCTTATTTGTTGATATTTTAATTTTAATTTCTCTATTCTTTCTTGTAACCCTGAATAATCATCTCTTTTTTCTTTTAGGGCAATTTTTTCAAGTTGCTCTAATTCTTTAACTTCTCTTACTCTAAATTTTTCAATTTGTTTTTCTAATTTTAACTCTTGTAAAAACTTCTTTTGTCTCTCGGCTTGTTCTTTTCTTAATAATGCTTGTTCTTTTCTTAAAAATAATTTTATATCTCTCGCTCTTTCTCTTTCCAGTTTTTGCTCTTGTTTTAATTGAATTTCCCTTTCTTTTAAGAATGCTTTCTCATCTTCTATCTTTTGATTTTTAAGTTTAATTTTTTCTTTTTCAGCCTGTTCGATTTTTTCTAATTTTATTTTTCTCTTTTCCTCTAATCTAATTTCTTTAAAACGAATCAATCTAAATTCAATGCCTTCAAAGAACTTTTGTAGGAATCTATCTATTGCTAAAAAATTAAAATTAAATCTAAATGAAAATTTATTTTTTAAATTTTCTTCTAATCTAACACTTTTTGATATAATGCCTTTTTTTCCCAAATCAGATTTAGATTTTATTCTTTTAATAATTTTTTTATTATTTTTTTTTGCTTTTCTTTTTTTTTTGTAAATCGATTTTTTTTTTTTGGTTTTAGATTTAGATTTTTTTTTTGATTTTTTAATTTTTGGTGTTAAAGTTTTCTTTCTTATTTTTTTTTTCTTTTTTTTCATTCGGATTTTTTAGCTTTATCAGCTAATTTTTAATAAATATAGTCTCTAGTATTTGGAACAGATCTTATATCTTTTGATAATTGGAGTTGAAATACAACTTGATCTCCCCATTTAAAAGCCATTTCACAACTTACAAGATAGAATTCCCACATCCTTAGAAATTTTTCATCAAACATTTCTAAAACCTGATTCTTTTTCGATAAAAATCTTTCTTTCCAACTTCTTAAAGTGTGAGCATAGTGCATTCTCAAAATTTCTATATCAGTCGTAATTAGTCCAGAATCCTCAATTGGCCTTGCTATTTGACTTAGACTTGGTGTGTATCCACCTGGGAATATGTATTTTGTTATCCAAGGTTGTGGGTCTCTTGGAGGATTGGATGAACCAATTGTGTGAATTAATGCTATTCCATCATCTTTTAACATTTTAAATACTTTATTAAAATAAGTCCGATAAAATTTTTTTCCAACATGCTCAAACATTCCAACACTAACAATCCTATCAAATTTTTCATCTAATTGTCTGTAGTCCGCTAGTTTGAACTCAACTTGATTGTCTAAATTTAATTCTTTAGCTTTTTCTTGACTATATTTTAACTGATTTTCAGAAAGTGTAATTCCAGTAACCGATGCCTTGGTTTTCTTGGCAATATCAATTGCTAAACTCCCCCATCCTGAGCCAATATCTAAAACTTTTTGGTTTGTTTGAATGTTAAGTTTTTTTATAATATGATTAATTTTATTTTCTTGAGCAGTTTCTAAACTATCACTTTCATCTTTAAAATAAGCACAAGAATATTGTCTTTTTTTATCTAAAAATAAATCGTATAGTTTTTCTGAAATGTCATAATGGTGGGCAACATTTTGTTTAGATTTTTTAATTTTGTTTAGATTCGTTATATATTTTAAAGTTCCCTTAATTTTATTAAAAACTTTTCCATAAATATTGATATCAGATCTGCCGATATTTTTGAAAGCTATATTTAAAAATTCTGTCAATGTACCATTTTTTATTCTTAATGAGCCATCCGTGTAAGCTTCTCCAAAATATAAATCAGGATGCAACAATAATTTTTTATGTAAACTTTTCTCCAATAATTGTACTTCTATTGGTTTCTCTTTTAAAGGTTTTCCAATTACATATCTATTCGAATCATAATCTATTAAAATAAATCCATCATATTTAAATAAATCGTTTAAAAAATTAATAAGTTTCATTACGCTGCTTTTAAGTGTTTAAAATCAAAGTTATGTTTATGAAGTTCATCTAAAAATATTTTTTTTTCATTGTCATTTAATATTTTTAAAGGTGGAAGTAAGTTTGTAAAATCATCGTCTACTTGGGACATGAAAGTATGCAAGCCTGAAATCAAGTTAAATTTGTCAAAAATACTTCTTACTAAGCATAACTTTTGATTTGAGTTTTGTTGAGACTTACTTTGAAATTTATCATAAACATCTCTTGCTAAAATTGATGTGACATTAGTTGTAGCGGTGATTATTCCCGAACAACCAAGCTCTAGTCCTTTTAACAATTTTAACTCAGATCCAGGCATCACAGAAAAATTATCTATTTTTAAATTTTCGTATAAATTATAGGAGCTGTCTTTTACTCCTACTATTTGATCAGGAAAAATTCTTACTAATTCTTTTACACACTCAATACTAAACTTGTATCCAGATAATTTTTCAAAATTGTATAGAATTATTTTACATTCTTTAATCTCATCAATTATTTTAGAGTAAAAATTAATTACGTCTTTATCATCATATTTATAGTAAGCAGGTGGCATGACCAAAAATTTATTAAATCCGTTTGATTTAGCTATTTTCATTAGATTAATATTGTCACTTAATGAGTTCAAACCAGTACCAATTATAAATTTATCTCTGTGATTGCTTTTAGGTAGCAAATTTATTAATTGTATTTTTTCTCCAAGAGAGATGAGTTGTGATTGTCCTGTGCTTCCAAAAAAAACAATGCCGTGACAGCCTCTATCTATAAGGTTTTCAGCATATTTAATTGTTTTTTCTGTATTTAAAGCCAGATTTGTATCTAAAACTGACAATGTTGCTGCATATATTCCATTAATCATAACCAAAAAATAAGAATATAATTATAGAATAGATTTAAGAAAAAAATAATAAAAAAAAACGTTCTATTTTCTCATGAAAGTTTGTGTTTATCTTAGTTACATAGGTTTAGGAGCAAATTTATTGCACTTAGCGTATGTACATGAACTATCTAAAAAATACGGTCCTATAACCATTCTTACATTATGTAAAAATTTGAAGGATGCTCTTCAAGATGATAATGCCGTAGAAGATGTCATAATTATTGATAAAAAATTTAATAAATTAAAAAACATATTTAGTTTTTCTTCAGAGATAAAAAAACACAAATTTAAAAAAATTTATATTTATTATCCTAGTGCTAGAATAGTTATTGCATGTAAATTAGCTGGAATAAAAGAAGTTTATCATTATCCAATTTTAAAAAAAAAAAATCTTCACTTAGTTAATGAAGCAAAGAAATTTACGTGTAAAGTTCTTAAAATTTCAGATTGTAAAACATTCGCAAATTTTCAAATTAATAAAGAACGACTTTTAAATATTTCATCATATTTTGATAAATCCAAATTCAATATTGTTATTGGTGCAGGATCATCTGGTCCCACAACAAAATGGGGAGTGGAAAATTATTCAAAATTAATAAATAAATTAAATAAATTAGATAAGTTTAATTTTTTCATATTATGTGGTCCAAATGAAAAAAATATATCTTCTCAAATAATTAATAACACCGAAAAGAAAAATATTGTAGATTTAAGTGATAAAAGTATTTCGGAAGTTATTCCCTTTTTAGTAAAAGCAGATATGTATGTAGGAAATGACTCTTTTGGATCACATATTTCATCACAATCTGGAAAACCAAGTCTTGTAATATTATTAGATGCACCTAAAGCTTATACCGACTATTCACCTCATCATATAAGAATTATTCCAGAAGGGTATGATATTAATAACATTAATCATGGAAGCGAAATTAATCCAAATTTGGTAAAAGTCGATTATTTATACAATAAAATATTAAGTAATATTTAAGATACGGACTTAACAACAGTATCCTTAGCCTGGTTAACTAGTTTAGCTATATTATTTAATTCTGGACTTCTGTCAGGGTGAATTTTTTTCATAATTTTTTTGTAAGAAATTAAGACCTCTTCTTTTGAATATTTTCTTTTTGGATCAAGATTTAAAATTCTATATGCCTCATCTAAAGACATATTTTGGGTGGACATATCTTGATTAAATTGATTAAAATTAAATCTACCTGAATTTCTCAAAACTCTAAAAAGACCCCATAACCTAAATAATTGAAATAGAGAAATACCAGCTTTGGTCTTAATCAAAGGCAAGATGGCCAGCATAAATGGGAGTGAAAAAATATAACGTCCTGCATATGCCATTATAACAGCTAACAATATTGATGAAATTATTATAAAAGTTCTTACAAATTTAGAAATTTTTTTTGTAGACGTCTTTGCAAACCAATTTAGAAATATATAAAGGATTATAAAAATTATAAGTATAGCAAAAAAAATGTTCATAAATTAATTAAAAATTTCGATGAAAATACCACAGCTTAAAAAAAAACATGAATTAAAATCTTGTCACAACATAACTTGGGAAGATAATTACAGCTGGATACATCAGGATAATATACTTGAAGTATTAAAAGATAGTAAGAAATTATTACCTGAGGTCAGAAAGTATCTAGAAGATGAAAACCATTATTTCAGTGAGCAAATGTCAGACACAAAACAAATTCAAAAAATATTGTTTGATGAGATTAAGGGAAGAATAAAACTTGAAGACGAGTCTCTACCTTATAAAGATGTGAGATATAGCTATTGGACCAAAACTACGGAAAAAGGAAACTATTCAATTAAGTTAAGAAAAAAAATAGAAACTGGTGAAATAGAAGAAATCTGGAATGGTGATCTAGAAAAAGAAAAGCTCAAGACAGAATACTTCGGACTTGGAGACTTAGAGGTAAGTTATAACGACAAATATTTAGCTTATTCCTTAGATTTAAAAGGATCAGAATATTACACCATTCAGATTAGAGATATTGAAAGCAATAATCTAGTAAGTGAAAAAATAGAAAATACGAGTGGTGGGATAACTTTTAGTTTAGATGATAAATATATTTTTTACTCAAAACTTGATGATAATCATCGGCCAAGAGAGATATTTAGACATGAAATTGGAACTTCATCAAATAAAGATTTACTTATTTTCAAAGAAGAAAGTGAAGCATTTACTGTAGGGATTGGATTAAGTTCAGATGAAAAATATTTTTTTATAACAACATCTGATCATAATACGTCTGAGCAATACTATTTTAAATCTGATGAAATAAGTCCGAAACCAAAACTGATTGATAAAAGAAAAAGAGGTATAATTTACTCAGTTAATTCTTGGAATGATAATTTTTACAAACACACAAATGAGGATGCTGAAGATTTCAAAATCGAAAAATCAAACAATATAGAAAATAAAAAATGGGAAATATTTATTCCTGCGCGTGATGAGGTATTGATAGGAGGTTTAATATTCTTAAAAGATTGGATAATAAGATCTGAAACATCGAATGCATTATCTAAATTAATATTAAGAAATCCTAAAACAAATTTAGAAGAGGAGTTATTTTTTTCTGATGAGATGGTTATTGTTCCTGGTGTGTCATTAACCCAAAGAGACAGAAATACTGATACAGTTTATTTATCTTATTCCTCACCAAAAACTCCCGGTAGAACATATTTATACAATCTTAAAACAAAAGATAAAAAATTAGTTAAAGAACAAGAGATACCAACAGGTCATGATCCTAATGAATATATTGTTGAAAGATTAGAGTGCTCTTCTCATGATGGACGAATGGTGCCTCTTACTATTACAAGACACAAAAAAACTAAATTAGATGGATCAGCAAAACTATTATTATACGGATATGGATCTTATGGAAGCTCAATGTCTCCCAGTTTTTCTTCAACAAGAAAAAGTTTAATCGATAGAGATATTATATGGGTGACTTCTCATATTCGTGGCGGAATGGAAAAAGGAATGAAATGGTGGAAAGAAGGGAAATTATTAAATAAAAAAAACACGTTTGAAGATTATATAGCTTCTGCAAAGTTTTTAATTGAGAATAATTACACTGCTAAAGGTAATATTATTGGTATGGGTGGATCAGCTGGAGGTCTTTTAATGGGAGCTGTTGTTAATCAAGCTCCAGATTTATTTTTAGGTATTATAATGGCAGTTCCTTTTGTTGACTCTTTAACAACTAACTTGGATCACTCATTACCATTGACGGTCGGAGAATTTGATGAATTTGGGAATGCTAAAGATAAAAAAGATCATTTTGATTATATATTTTCGTATGCACCTTATAACAATATAAAAAAAATGGATTACCCAAATATTTTGATAACAACAAGTCTGAGTGACAATAGAGTTTTATTTGATGAGCCAGCAAAGTTCACAGCAAAATTAAGGGAATATAAAACTGATAATAATTTGCTTTTGTTAAAAACAGAGATGAATGCGGGTCATGGTGGAAAATCTGGAAGGGATGGAGCAATCGAAGAGATAGCAATAGATTATGCGTTTGCATTGAAAATAGCTGGAAAATTAAATCCTTTATCTTGAAATAACAAAATTTATTCCTATATGAAACATGTTGGTCGCCTAATGGGGCTAACAATTAATAAACTTGCTTAATATAAGGAGGATAATATGACAAGTAAGGATCTATCAATTTTCAATTCACTTCGACCTTTTTCAATTGGTTTTGACGACATGTTTGACCAATTTGAGAATATGTTAGGTAATGGTGGTTTAAGTATGCAATCTAACTACCCGCCATATAACATAAGAAAAACTGGAAAAGACAACTATTCTATTGAAGTTGCTTTAGCTGGTTTTAATAAGAATGATGTTGAGGTTGAATTTGAAGACAATCTATTGACTGTGAGAACTAAACAGATCGATACAACTAACAACAAAAATGATGATGGTGAAATAATTCACAAAGGTATATCGCAAAGACAATTTGCAAGATCATTTACAATTGCAGATGATGTTAAAGTAAATGGAGCAGAACTAAAAGACGGTCTTTTAACAATTGCATGCGAAAGAATTATACCAGATCATAAAAAAAAGAAGCTTATAGAAATAAGATAAGTTACCTTGCTTGTGGGGCCAGTCCCCACAAGACTAAATACATCCACTAGAACTGAAGCCTATAATAACCCCTGAGGTATTTACCTCAAACTTTCTCTCACATGGTATTCCATATTTTTTAGTTTTATAAACAAGCATTTCGTTTCCAAGTTCGTTAACATAATCTTCGGTTGGTGTACCCAATTCTAATCTCATTTCATTAACTTCTTTTCCTACAAATTGTCCAAATTTTTCATTCTCTTTTTCAGCAACTTCATCAGATTTTTTTTTTATAGTCTGACAACCTGATAAAAAAATTATTAAAATTCCCAAAAATATAGTGATGGATTTTTTAGATAAATTGTTGGTATTTAAAGTTGTAAACATTAATACATACCTAAAGTTGAATTATGTTAACAATTTGTTCAAAACTTTAATTAAATTGTTTTAATTTCGCATTAATTTGAAAATATTAATAGTTTGAAGATTATTTAGATTTTAATTTATTATAATAAATAAAAGTTATGCCAACAGATTTAAGAGTATCAAATATTTCTAAGATATATCCAGGATGTATAGCTAATGATAAAGTATCCCTTCAGTTTAAAAGTGGAAAAATTTATGCACTTTTAGGAGAGAATGGAGCTGGGAAATCAACATTAGTAAAAATTTTATCTGGAGTGATAAGTCCTGATAATGGTGAAGTATTTTTAAATGAAAAAAGCTTAAAATTAAATTCACCACTTGATGCAAAAAAAAATAAAATCGGAATGGTATTTCAGCATTTCAATTTGTTTGAGACACTGTCTGTGTTTGAAAATTTAAGTATAGATACAAATGAGGATAACAAAAATTTAAGAGTAAAGATTAATGATATTTTAAAAAAGTATAATTTTTCGATCGATCTAGATATTCCAGTTTTAAATTTATCAGCTGGACAAAAACAAAAAGTTGAAATTATTAGATGTTTGTTAAGAAATCCAAAAGTTTTAATAATGGATGAGCCTACATCAGTTTTGACAGAACAAGAGACAGATGAATTATTTATTTCTCTAAAAAAATTTTGTGACGAAGGAATTTTAATAATTTATATAACACATAAATTAAAAGAAGTTTTGTCTTTATGTGACGAAGTTGCGGTCATGAGAAAAGGTAAAGTTGTGTCAGTTAGCCAAACTGAGGATGAAAAGATTGAAACACTTGCAAATAAAATGGTAGGCCAAAAACTAGCAAAAATTAAGAAAAAAAATAATAATTTAAAGAATAAAGTTGAAATATTTAAAGTCAAACATCTAAATTTTTATAGCAATGATCCATTTGAAACAAATTTAGAAAATATAAATTTTTCAGTTAAGAAAGGGGAATGCTTGGGAATAGCTGGAATATCAGGAAATGGACAAAACGAATTATTTCAAATTTTGAGTGGAGAAATAATCACATCCAACACATCAATTATTTTTAGAAACAAAGAAATTGCTCAATTAAACCCCAAACAAAGAAGAGAATATTTAATGGCTTTTTCTCCTGAAGATAGAATATCTCAAGCAGCAGTTCCAGAGTTAAAAATTTATGAAAATGTAGCTTTAAATAATTTTAAGTCATCGAATTTTTTTGAAAAAGGTTTGGTAAATGAAAAGAAAATAAAAGAGCATTCAAAAAAAATATTAACTGATTTCTCTGTTAATACGGATAATGTAGAGTTAAAAAGTCAATTCTTATCTGGTGGTAATTTACAAAAACTCATTTTAGGCAGAGAGTTGATTACAGCTCCAGAATTATTAATTTGTTATAATCCAACTTGGGGACTTGATGTAGGGGCAATAAATTATATTCATGAAACTCTCTTAAAAATTAATGATCAAGAAAAATCAACAATTTTAATTTCAACAGATACTGAGGAATTATTGAAACTCAGTGATAGAATTGCAGTTATTTACAAAGGCAAACTCTCAAGAATAATGCCTTCGGAGGAAGTTACTCCAGAAAAATTGGGAGTTTTGATGGGAGGAGGATCTATTGATAAAAATTGAAAAAAGAAATGATGTTCCTACAACATTGTATTTTTTAACTCCGTTTATAGCAATATTTTTGACGATTATAGGTGGAGGTATAATTTTTTATTTTTTAGGTTTTAATCCAATTGAAGCTTTAAAATTTTTTTTTGTAACTCCTATTTCTAATCTATATGGTTTTAGCGAATTATTACTTAAAGCAACACCACTCTGTTTAATTGCTATTGGTTTATCATTTTGTTTCAAAAGTAATAATTGGAACATCGGAGCAGAGGGTCAATTAACGTTTGGAGCAATAGTAGGCGGAGGTGTGGCTCTTTTATTTTATGATCAAGAAGGTTTTTATATATTACCTACAATAATTATTGCTGGAGCACTTGGTGGCATGTTTTTTGCTCTTATTCCTGCAGTTTTAAAAACATATTTTAATACTAATGAAATATTGGTTAGCTTAATGCTAGTTTATGTTTCTAAACTACTTTTAGATTACTTAGTTGTTGGTCCATGGAGTAATCCTGAAGGATTTAATTTCCCGGAAACAAGACAATTTAGTAACTCTGCGAGGATGCCATTATTATTTGAAGGTTTAAGAATTCATGCAGGTATTTTTTTAGCTCTATTAGCAGTGATGCTTAGCTGGTTTGTTTTATATAAAACTTACCTCGGATTTCAGATTAAAGTATCTGGTTTGAGCCTTAAGACCGCAAAATATGCAGGATTTAAGGGAAAGACTATGATTTTAGTTGTTTTCATGATCAGTGGAGCATGTGCAGGTTTAGCAGGAGTAGGAGAGATAACTGGACCTATTGGACAATTACACAGAATGATTTCGCCAGATTATGGATTTACTGCGATAATTGTTGCTTTTTTAGGACGTCTTAACCCATTTGGTATAATATTTGCTTCTCTAATAGTTGCTTTAACTTACCTTGGAGCAGAAACTGCTCAAATATTTTTACAGATTCCAAAGTATACAGGTCAAGTCTTCCAGGGAATGATTCTATTTTTTTTATTGGCATCTGATTATTTACTATTTTTCAAAATAAAAATCTTAAGTTTAAAAAAAAATGATCTTAGACATTAGTTTCATAGGCATATTAATTGGTTCGATAATGGCTTCCTCTGTTCCTTTAATATTGGCTGCATCTGGTGAATTAATAACTGAAAGATCCGGCGTTTTGAATTTAGGTGTAGAAGGCATGATGATAATTGGAGCAATTTCTGGGTTTGCATTAATGGTAATAACAGACAACCTATTCGTAGCAATTATTGGATCGATGTTATCTGGAGTCATAATTTCACTCATATTTGGTTTTTTAACTCAATCATTGCTTACAAATCATGTGGCAACTGGTTTAGCATTAACAATTTTTGGAATTGGTTTATCTGCTATGTTGGGGAAAAATTTTGTTGGTATTCCTGGGAAAGACTTTCCTATTTTATTTGAAAGTTTGAAAGAGAGCATTCCTTTTTTTGGGCCAATATTGTTTGGACATTCGATAATTTTATATTTTGCCTTTGTATTACCTTTTTTAACTAGTTATTTTCTAAAAAAAACAAAGTTAGGATTAATTGTGAGAGCAGTTGGGGACTCACCTACTTCAGCTTCAAACCAAGGTATTAATGTAATTCTAGTTAGGTACTGTTGTATTCTTTATGGCGGAAGTATGTGTGGTCTAGCAGGAGCTTATTTATCACTGATTTATACTCCCCAATGGATTGAAAACATGACTGCAGGAAGAGGCTGGATTGCATTAGCTCTAGTTGTATTTGCAACTTGGAGTCCAATAAAAGTTTTAATTGGTGCATTAATATTTGGGGGCATAACTATTATGCAACTACACATGCAAGCTGTTGGATTAAGAATACCAGTTCAATTTTTAAGTGCATTACCATATTTGATGACAATAATAGTTTTAGTTGTAATCTCTCGTGATAGTAGAAAAATAAAACTCAATACACCAACTTCATTGGCTAAAATCTTCTATAAAGAAAAGTAATGTTAGGTATTCCAAAATAAATATTTTTTTTTTTTAAATTTCTGATTAACTAAGTTTTTCAAATAAAATTTAAAGGGGAAATTTAAAATGTATAAAAACTTTTTAAGATATTTAACTTCTGTAATATTTTTACTTGGGTTTAGTGCAAGTGCAAGTGCAGAATTTAAAGTTGGTTTTGTTTATGTTGGTCCTACAGGGGACCACGGCTGGACTTACCAGCATCATGAGGGTAGAAATGCTGTTGAAGCTGCAGGAATTAAAACGACATATGTCGAAAGTGTTCCTGAAGGAGCAGATGCAGAGAGAGTAATTCGACAATTAGCCCAATCTGGCCACGATTTAATTTTTACAACTAGTTTTGGATATATGGATCCAACTAATAAAGTTGCAAAAGAGTTTCCTAATGTAAAATTTGAGCATGCAACAGGATACAAAAGAGAACACTCTAATGTATCAACATATTCTGCAAGATTTTATGAAGGAAGAACTCTTTTAGGACATATTGCTGGTAAAATGACAAAAACAAATACCATTGGCTATATTGCGTCTTTTCCTATTCCAGAAGTTATAAGAGGAATTAATGCAATGACATTAGCTGCACAGAAAGTTAATCCAAATATTAAAACAAAAATAGTTTGGGTATTTACTTGGTATGACCCGGGTAAAGAGGCTGAAGCTGCACAGGCTTTAATTGATCAAGGAGCTGATATCATAATGCAACATACTGACAGTACTGCACCAGTTCAAACTGCAGAAAAAGCTGGTGTTTGGTCATTTGGACAAGCAAGCGATATGCAAAGATTTGCACCTAAATCAATTTTAACTTCAATCATTGATGATTGGGCACCTTACTATGTTGAAAGAGCAATTGCTGCAAGAGATGGTACTTGGGGTCAGCAAGATACATGGCATGGTCTTAACGAAGGAATGGTTGCAATGGCACCTTATAATTCAGCGATGGGTTCTGATTTAGTTAAAGAGGTAGAACAACTTCAAAAAGATCTAGCAAGCGGAAAGGCCCATTCATTTACTGGTCCTATCTATGATCAAAAAGGTAAGCTATTAGTTGCTGAAGGAAAAGTTGCTGATGACGGCATGTTAGCTGGAATGAGTGTTTATGTAAAAGGAGTTGAAGGAGATATTCCAAAATAAATAGGTAAAAAAAATTAAAAGGCCAACTATATGTTGGCCTTTTTTTTATAAATGTTTTTTCCTTAAACCATCAATATCTATTTCATCATAGTATTCAGAAGGTTGAACAATCCATGGATCACTCTCTAATAAAATTGGGCAGTAATCAGGTGTAAATGAAGAAGATTTTTTCTTCCAAAGACAAGCTGTTTTAATTTCTTCTATATAATTTTTTACAGGAGGATAATTTTTTAACCATTTAATACTTTCATTTAATGTTAATCCAGTATCTGACAAATCATCAACAAGTAAAATTTTTTTAAAATCTTCATTATTTGCAATTGAACTAATATCTCTCGCAAATATTAATTCTCCTTGCTTATTTTCTACAGTATCCCCTGAGTAACTTTGAATAACGACATAAGCCGTTGGCAATTTAAATATTCTTGATAACATATCTATAATTGGAGCTGCACCCCTCATAATTCCAACTAATACTGTAGGTTTGTAATTTTTCTCAATTTCAAGTGCAAGCTTTTCAACTGCTAATTTATAATCTTCATAATTGATTATTAATTTTTCTGCCATTAAATTTGGTAACATAAAAAAAATTAATTAAAAAGGAGAAACATGAAAGGTTATTGGATTGCAACTTACACTGAAATCAAAGATCCTGAACGGCTAAAAAAATATGCTGAAAAAACCAAGGAAGCTGTAGATAAATTCTCTGGTAAAATTTTAGCAAGAAGTGCAAATAATAAAGCAAATGAAGGTACCGAAAAGGTCAGAATTGCTTTAGCTGAATTTGCGGATGTTGAAACAGCAATAAAATGTTATGATTCTGTGGAATATGTGGAAGCAAGAACTCATTTAAAAGACAATGTAATTAGAGAACATATGATTTTTGAAGGAATGTAATAACTAACAAAAGAGGCATAAATGAAGGCATATTGGATAAGTTTATATACAGAAATAAAAGATCAAGACAATTTAAGAAAGTATGGTGAAAGTGCAGTTCCAATAATAAAAAGATTTGGAGGAAAGCCAGTAGTAAGAGGAGGTAAACTAAAAGATTATAGCGGAGATAAAATATTAAGAACAGTCATATGGGAATTTCCTAGTTACAATGAAGCAATATCTTGTCACGAGTCCAAAGATTATTTAAAAGCTTGGTCTTATGCAGAGCAAACGACTAAAAGACATATGTTTATTGTGGAAGGCATTAATACTGAATAGTATCATCATCAATAGAACGCCATAAATACCAAGTTGCAACTGAACAGTATGGAGAAAATCTTTTTTGAAGTTTTTTTACAAAAGTTTCAGGTGGAAGATATTTTTTTTTATAATTATTTGAAATTGCTCTTAATAAACCAATATCCTGCACTGGCCAAATATTAGATCTATTATACGTAAATAATAAAATCATCTCAGCAGACCATTTACCAATCTGTCTTAAGGTTGAAAGATACTCAATAGCCTCTTCATCGGACATTTTTGAGATTAGCCTAGGATTAAAAGTTTTATCTTTAAACCTTTGAGACATCTCTAATATGCCTCGAATTTTTTGACGACTGAGACCACATTTTTTTAATTGGGATGCTTTTAATTTTGAAACAACTTTTGGATTAATTTTTTTGCCGCAAGCATTTTCAAACTTTTTGAACACAGAGTCTGCTGCAGCAACACTAATTTGTTGTCCTACAATACTTTTACATAATGAATAAAAAACGTCTTTTCTAGTTCTTAAATGATTATCTTTGTATTTTTTAATAAGAGATTTCAAAATATCGTCTTTTTTTGAAAGATAATTTTTTGCTGTTATCCAATATGGGGGCGCTTTACTCATTTCTGCTAACTGTTACTTGTTTATTAAGAAATATTTCTCTTCGGAATATAATAATCGAGGATATAATTACTAAAGATGCTCCCATCAAAGTTTTAATTGTTGGAATTTCGTCCCAGATTAAATAACCAAAAATTATTGCAAATATTAAACCCAAATATTTTAGTGGTGTTACTAACGAAACTTCAGATAATTTATACGATTGGCTTAATAATAAATTTGCTGTGCCACCCAATATACCAATTGTACATAATAAAAAAAAATCAATTAATGAAGGCATGATCCAGCCATAAGGTATTGATATAATGCCTACCAATGTAATTGCAAAAGAAAAAAAGAATGAAATTAGCCAAACCGGTTCTGTTGTTGAAAGTTGTCTAATAGTAATTGCAACATATGACATTCCAATGCAAAAAATTATAGGAAATAAATAATAAATATTCAAACTTGAGAAGCCAGGTTGGGTAATAACTAAAACACCAATAAAACCAACAAATACTGCAGCCCATCTGTAAGCACCCACTCTCTCGCTTAGAAAAAAAATAGAAAGCAGTGTTGTAAAAATTGGAGCAGCAAAAGAAATGCTTGTAACTGTTGCAAGAGGAAGGTTTCTAAGGGCGAGAAATATTGCCGCTAAAGCTATCAATCCTGAACAACATCTTTTTAAATGCAATCCCGGTCTTTTAGTTATGTAAAAATTTTTAAACCTTTCGTTGGGTATTAAAAAAATTATTGGTAATATACCAAATAGACCTCTAAAAAACATTACTTGTCCAATAGGATAATCAGATGTCCATTTAACTATAACATCCATGGACGAAAAAGCGCATATAGACAAAAACATGTAAAAAAAGCCTAATTGATTTTTGGAAAGCATGATAATAACTTTAGATTAATTAAAACTTTTATCAATGGAAATAGCAACTCTAGGTCTTGGATGTTTTTGGGGTCCTGAAATTAAATTTAATAAGTTGGAAGGTGTGGTTAACACAGAGGTTGGATATTGTGGTGGCAATACAGAACAAACTTCTTATAAGGAAGTTTGTTATGGAAATACTAATCATGCAGAAGTAGTCAAAATTGAATTTGATGATACAAAAATATCTTATGAAGATATTTTAAGATATTTTTTTGAATTCCACGATCCAACTACTTTAAATAGACAAGGTCCTGATGTTGGAACTCAGTACAGAAGTGAAATATTTGTTCATAATGAAGATCAAAATAAAATTGCTAGCAAAATATTAAATGAATTTAATGAAAAGTTTGAAGGTAAAATTGTAACTAGAATTTCAAAATCAAAAAATTATAGTAAAGCAGAAGATTATCATCAAAAATATTTGGAAAAAAACTTCTAATGTCTCTAGTTTCTACTGATTGGTTAGAAAAAAATTTAACTAAAGTTAAAATAATAGATGGATCTTGGCATATGCCTGCAACGAAAAGAAGCGGGAAAGAAGAATATGAAAAACAACATATTCCAAATGCAATTTTTTTTGATATTGATGAGAATTGCAAGAAATCAACCGAGTTACCTCATATGTTAACTGACTCAAAGTCATGGGAAAAAATAGTTTCGTCATTGGGAATATCTAACAATGATAAAGTTGTAATTTATGATAATTCTGATGTTTTAAGTGCTTGTAGAGTTTGGTTTAATTTAATTTATTTTGGTCACGATAAAGAAAAAGTACATGTTTTAGATGGTGGTTTTTACAAATGGAAAAACGAAAAAAGAAAAATTTCAACAAATAATGAAATTATTGAAATATCAAATTATATCGCAAAAGAGAATATTAATATGGTGAAAAGCAAAGAACAGGTTGATAGCAATATAAGTTTAAATGAATTTAACTTAGTAGATGCAAGAAGTAGAGATCGTTTTGATGGTAATACTCCTGATCCTCGAAAAAATGTAAAGAGTGGTTCAATTCCTAATTCAGTTTGCTTACCCTTTAAAACTTTAATCAATGATAATTATACTTTTAAGAACAAGGCAGAAATTTCTACACATTTCAAAGAACTATCGTTAAATGATGATATAAATGTCGTGTTTTCATGTGGTTCTGGCATAACAGCATGTGTTTTGGCACTTGCATATTCTCTAGTTAATAATAAGTATCTTCCAGTCATATACGACGGTTCTTGGGCTGAATATGGAAAAATATAAATAATGAAAAGATCAACAAAAATAACAAGCATAATAGTTATATTCTTTCTCATCATAGCAACTGTAATTGTTGGTAGAACTATGATCGGAAATCATTTTAAGAAAAAATTTAGTAAGCGACCTCCTCCAGGAATAATTGTTACAGCTGCAGAAAACAGAGTTTTTGAAAATCTTATTAGTACTTATGGAACAGCTACCCCATTTAAAACTCAATCATACAAAATAGAAAAATATGAAATTCTAAAACCTATAAATTTTAATCAAAAAGTTAAAAAAGGTGAGATTATAGCTGAACTAAAAAATAGAAAAATTATTGCTCAATTTGATGGTACAATTGGAAAAAGAGAATTTTCAGAGGATATAGAAGTTTCAAAGTCTTCAATCTTAGTTAACCTTGAAAACACAAGTATAATTTATTGTGATGTAGATATTCCTGAAATGTTTGTTCCATTTATTAAAGTTGGATTGCCAGTGGATATTAAATTTTCTGGATATAAAAATAAAATATATAATGGACAAGTTGATTCATTGGCAAGTAGAATAAGTGAAGATACTAGATCATTACCAACAAGAATAAAAATGGATAATACAACTGGTGAAATCTTACCCGGTTCGTTTTTAGAAATTTCAATAAAGTATGACACGAGACAAAGTTTGAGTATTCCAGATACAAGCACAATAGTGGAAGGAGATAACGTATTTATTTATAGAGTTAATGAAAAAAATAAAGCATTGAAAACTAATATTGATATTGGTGATAGATATTTGGGTTTTGTCGAAGTTTTAAATGGCTTAAATGTGGGTGATAAAGTTGTTGCCGAAGGTACAAAAAAAGTCAGACCGAATTTGGTAATAAGACCTATTAAAAAAGGTGCAAAAGTAGCGAGTCAAAATAAATCTGGCTGGGGCGGAAAGAAGAATAAAGAAAAGAAAAAAAGTATGTTCGCATGGTTAGATAAAATAAACATTTTTAAGAAGACTAATTCTGAAAAAAAAGAAGATAAAAATAAATAATTCATGTTTATAACTGAAGTAAGTATCAAAAGACCAGTAGTTGCTTGGGTGATGTCGATGATACTAATCATTTTTGGACTTTTTGTTTTTTGGGAATTGCCTGTTAGAGAATTACCAGATGGTATCCAACCTCCAGTTGTTCAAGTACAAACGGATTATAAATCTGCATCAGCTGAAATTGTCGATGAAGAAATAACCCAAAAAATTGAAGATGTCATTGGTGGAGCTGAAGGAATAAAAAATATTGACTCAAGTTCTCTTAGTGGAAGAAGTAGAATAAATATTCATTTCAATACAGATATAGATTTAGATGATGCAGCAAATGATATAAGAGAAAGAGTATCAAGAGTTGCCGATAATTTACCAAGTGAATCTAATCCTCCACAAATATTAAAACAAGCTGCAGGTTTTACAACGACAATGTGGGTAGCGCTCTCATCACCAACTTGGAATGACTTAGATTTAGGTGATTACGCGGAAAGATATCTAATAGACGCTTTTTCAAGCGTTCCAAATGTTGGTAGAATTTTAGTTGGCGGACTGAGAGAGCTAAGTGTTAGAGTTTGGTTAGATCCTATTAAATTAGCCGCAAACAATTTGACTATTCAAGAAGTTGAAAGGGCACTAAGAAACGAAAATATCAACATTCCTGCCGGCACCCTTGAAGCAAGTAACAAAGATTTGACCTTAAATATTGATAAGTCTTATTCAAATATTGAAACTATCAAACTACTTCCATTAAAGAAAAATAAAGAAAAGGTTACAACTCTTTCAGATGTAGCAAACGTAGAGTTTGGTCCAGTTTCTGAAAAAACTTTATTTAAAGCTCAAAGGAAAAATGCAACAAATTTAAAAACGGTTGGAATTGGGATATATGCTAAAAGTGGGGCATCAACTGTTGAACTTTCAAAACAAATAAAAGACAAAATAAAAGTTTTAAATAAATCTCTTCCAGATGGATTGAAATTGGAGATAGCTTTTAACAGAGCAACTTACGTAGGAACCGCAATACAGGAAGTATACAAAAGTTTGATAATAGCTTTTATATTAGTTGTTGTAATTATCTACCTATTTTTAGGTAATATAAAAGCTGTCATTGTGCCTGCAGTTGCTTTACCAGTCAGTCTAATTGGATCGTTTTTAGGTTTATATATTTTTGACCTCTCAATTAATATATTTGTTCTTTTAAGCTTTATCTTAGCAATTGGGATTATTACAGACGACTCTGTAATAATGACTGATGCTATCTACACAAGAATTGAAAGGGGGGAGACACCACTAGTAGCTGCTTATAAAGGGTCTAAACAAATAACATTTGCGATCATAGCAACGACTTTAATCTTAGTAGCTGTGTTTTTACCATTAATTTTTATAAAAGGTATAGCTGGCACCTTATTTAAAGAAACTGCAATTGCACTATCTTTCTCAATTGTTGTATCTTCATTTGTAGCTTTAACACTTTCACCCATGTTGGGTAGTAAGTTTTTAAACAAAAAAGAAAAAATTAATTTTATAGTTAGAAAATTTAATAATGGATTTAAAGGATTTACTGAATTTTATATTGATACATTAAAGTTTTGGATAAAAAAGCAGAAATCGATTTCATTATTTATAATATTGCTAATTTGTGCTTCAGTATATTTATTCAATTTTACCAAAAAAGAGTTGATACCTCTAGAAGATAGAGGAGCTTATTTGATAATAGGTTCAACTGATGAAGGTAGTTCATTCGAGTATACTCAAGAGAAAGCTCAAATTATTGAAGGAAGAATTTTAAAATTATTGCAGGCTGAAGATAGCCCTTATGAAAGATTGATAATGAGAGTGCCCGGATTTGGTAAATCTGCAACTTCATATAATTCCTTTATTATTATTGCACTATTAGATCAATGGAAAAATAGGGAAAAAAGTACACAAGTAGTCTTGCGAGAGGCTATTGGACAAGTAGTTACTGTACCTGAAACGTTTGCATTTCCAATATCTCCACAGTCTATAAGAGTCTCCAGTTACAATAAACCTGTTCAAATGGTTGTTTATGGGACTAGTTATGAAGAATTAGAAAAAATTCAAAATGATATTTTACGTGAGCTTAGAAAAAATAGGAATATGTTTAGAATTGAAAGTGATTACACAAAAAATAAGCCTGAAGTAAAATTAATAACCAATAAAAATAGAGCTAATGATCTAGGTGTTTCAATAGAAAATATTGGTAGGACTCTTGAGACATTATATGGTGGAAAGAAAGTAACTACATTTAATAAAGAAGGAAGAGAATATCCAATAATTCTACAGCAATATTTAGCTGATAGAAGAGATAAGGATGGTCTATCAAAAATCTTTATAAGATCAGAAACTACTGGAAAATTAGTATCTTTAGCAAGTTTAGTAGAATTTAATGAAAAAGGTACTGCTGAAGCATTACCTAGATACAATAGGCAAAGAGCAGTTACTATATCAGCTGCCTTGTCAGAAGAATATACTTTATCTGAAGCTATAAAATATTTAGAGGAAGTTATGGTTACAGTTGCACCTCAAAACCAAATAACATGGAAAGGTAAGTCAGAGGAGCTTAAAGAGACAAGTAATGAAATTTTTTTAATTTTTGCTTTAGCATTAATTACTGCTTACTTAGTAATGGCTGCAACTTTTAATTCATTTGTTCATCCTTTTATAATTATATTGACAGTTCCTCTAGCAGTTTTTGGGGGACTCGTATTTATTCTATTTTTAAATAGTTCCATTAATATATTCTCTCAAATTGCTCTAATTATATTGATTGGTATATCTACAAAAAATAGTATTCTAATAGTCGATTACACTAATCAAATTAGAACAACTGGTGCCAAAATTGAAGATTCACTAATGGAGGCTTGTAAGTTAAGAATAAGACCTATCATAATGACTTCTTTAAGTACAATGATAGCTATGTTGCCGTTAATAATTGGGAATATTGGCCCTGGAGCAGGAGAAGCGTCTAGACTGTCTGTAGGCTCAACTATTTTTGGTGGAATGATTATTTCTACATTCTTTACTTTGTATGTTACTCCAACAATGTATTTAACACTTGCAAAAAATACAGACAGAATAGATGCAGTAGATCTTGAATTAGAAAAACAGTTAGTTAAAAAATAACATATTTTCTTGTAGTTAAAGATTTACTACATTTGCTAAGTTGCTTTTTGAATTTATTTGAAAAGCCCTCTACTTTTTTTGCTAATACTATCACTTTTTGATTACTCTTATAATTTTTATAATTTCCCCAGCCTTCGTGATATGCAATGTATTGTCTAAAAGAGTCTTTTTTTGATATTTTTAAAATCTTTTCTGTTTTAGTTGTGTACCAGCCAATGAAATCAACACTATCTTTAAATCGAGTTCTCAAGGCATATTTATTTCCAGTTTCATCTTTGTACTGCTGCCATGTTCCTTTTATTGCTTGTGAATATCCAAATGAACTAGATGGCCTTTTGTAAGGGACGACTTTAAACAATTTTTGACGAGCAGGTTTTGCAAGCCAGTCAAAATCAGATTCCATTTTTATTATTGCTAATTGTAAATTTATTGGTGTTCCCCATTTTTTCTCGGTTTTCTTTGCATGCTTGTACCAAAGATATTTCTCAGTAAATATTGAACAGCCATCTGAGGTATTTTTAGGGATAGATGAGCATGATGAGAATGAAAATACAGCAATGATTAAAAATAACTTTCTAAAAGGAATCACACCTTAATATAAGTCATCTGTT
Organism: Pelagibacteraceae bacterium AG-470-G21; assembly: GCA_003211555.1. Lineage (GTDB taxonomy): Bacteria > Pseudomonadota > Alphaproteobacteria > Pelagibacterales > Pelagibacteraceae > Pelagibacter. Next base: position 12,484 of record QCSH01000002.1, on the reverse strand, counting down.
ATTTTTTCTCCATATCCATGGATAATCAAATTGCATACTCCATAAACCTAGTTTGTTGTTTTTTGCGTAAATTTGGTCTTTAAAATATTTTTTTTTCGAATATTTTGGATAATCAAATGCATATCCATTTCTTACCATATAAGTTGAAATACTCTCAGAATTTATAAAACATTCCCCTAAATATCTACCGAAATAGTCTTTATTAATTTCTATTAAGCATCTTATTTTTTTATCTTTAATTTTATTAATTAATGAAGCTTTTGAAATTTCTCCACAATTAATTTTTTCATTATTTTTTAAACAAAACTGCTTTTTGCCTTTAAAATTAGTTTCGGGTGCATCTATTCCAGAAAAACGAATTTTTTTTTTTTCTATTACAATAGTATCGCCATCAATTACTTTAGTTTTATCTGATATTAGGATTGTTTCCGATAATAAATGACTTGTTAATACTAGTATAAATAAAAATACAAAACTAGCTGACTTCAGTAGTTGCTTTTTCATTACACTCTTGCATTTTTTTTCTGATATCTTCTTCTGATATATTTCGATCTTTCAAATCTGCATTCAATTTTCTAAAAACATCTTCGTCTCCAGCTTCTGCAAAATCAGCTTTAATTACATCTTGAATATATTGTTTTTGGTTTTCTTCATCGTATCCGAGAATTTGAGAAGCCCATTCTCCTAAGTATTTGTTTTTTTTAGCATTAATTTTAAATTGTTTTTCCTCGTCATGAACAAACTTTTTTTCAAATCCTTTTTTTCTTTCATCAAATGAACTCATTTTTGCCTACCTTTGTAAATTATTTGTAAAATTAAAATTGATATAAGAACACCTATTATATTACCAAACAAATCACCTATTTCAAATCCTCTTTCTGTTATAAATAAGTGACAAACCTCTAATGCAACAGAAATAAAAAGTAGATATATAATTATATTTTTTAATTTGTGCTTAAAAGCAACTAGTCCTATTACAGATATAATAAAAAAAACATAAACATGATTTGAGGATACTAAGAAATCTCGTGTTAATTGTGGTTGAATTTTACAGTCACTGTATATGAAACATCCTAGAATACTCCCTGGATACAAGTAAAAAATAAATAATATTAAGTTAGATAAATAAAAAAACTGTTTTATGATATTCATAGTTGATCTATATTGAATTTTGACAAATGAGTCATTTAATACTTGTTAGACATGGACAAAGCCAATGGAATTTGGAAAATAAATTTACAGGATGGGTAGATGTCGAACTTGCACCACAAGGTAAATTAGAAGCATGTAAAGCTGGGGAATTAATAAAAAATTTAAATTTAGAAATAAAACATTTTTATACTTCATATCAACTTAGATCGATTGATACTTTAAAACTTATTCTAAATACAATTAGATTAAAACCAAACAACATAATTAGGGCTTGGCAATTAAATGAGAGGCATTATGGATCACTAACAGGCTTAAATAAAGATGAAATGAAAAAAAAATTGGGTGAAGCTGAAATCCACAAGTTTAGAAGATCTTGGGATAATCCACCAAAACCGTTAAATATAAATAGCCCATATCACCCAAAAAATATAAGTGTATACAATGATATACCTCGTAATTTAATTCCAGATACTGAGTCGCTTAAAGACACTTATGAAAGAGTTGTGTCTTATTTTGTTGAAAATATTGAGAAAAATTTACAAGATAATATCATTATATCTGCTCATGGTAATTCTATTAGATCACTTTTGAAATACTTGTTTAGAATTGATAACAATGAAATTTCTAAACTAGAAATACCAACTGGAAATCCTCTTGTATTAAAATTTGATAAAAAGAATTTAAAAGAAGCAAGATATCTTGATGAGATTAGAGCAAAAGATTTAATCAAATTTTAAAATTTTTAAGTAAAATTTTTTCATAAATTTCTTTATCTGTTAGGTGTAAAAATTCAATAGCACTTTCAAATCCATATAAATTACCTTTTTTAATATGTCTGTCCCATATTTCATTTATAGAAAATATATTTTTTGATAAATTTTGGAATATTTTTTTACTGATAATTTGACATCCTGTATAAATATATTTTTTTTCATTGTTTTTGTTTAAATTATTTCCAAATAATGAAAAATCTCCATTAAATCTTTTATCAAAACTTAAATCTTTTTTTACAACCATTAAAATATTTTCTAATTTTTTTTCAAAATATATATATTCCATTTTTTTAATTTCGGTTACATGTTCATTTTTCCAAATTGTATCAGGATTAAAAACTAAAAAGTCTGTCTCTATTGAGTTGTTAACTATATTTAAAAGTCCTCCACCTGTGTCTAATATTTCCCTACCATCGTCTATTATTTTAATTTCTAACCCAAAATTCTTTGAAGATATAAAGTCCTTAATTTTCTCACTTAAATAAAATGTATTAACTTTTATATGTTTAATTTCTAATTTTTTTATTAAATTTATTGTATTTTCTAATAGGCTAATATGATTGATCTTTAATAAAGGTTTTGGAGTTTCGCTAGTTAGCGGCATTAATCTTTTTCCAAAACCTGCACATAAAATAATTGCTGTTTTAATTTTCATTTTTTTCTGACTTTTGGATATTTTTTAAAAAAATTTTTTAAATCATATAAATTTGGGTTATTTTTTATACGCTTATCTATTAATTTCCACGCATATGGTATTAATTTTAAATACTTTATTTTTTTATCTCTTTTGGCAAGTCTTGTGAATATACCAATGATTTTTAGATTTCTTAATACTGATAAAATTTCAAAATCATTTATAAATTGTGATTTATTTTTTAAGTTAACTTTTTTTAAGTATAATTCCAAAATATTAGATTTTAAATTATTTGAGGTATTTATTCTCACATCATCTATTAGAGAAGCCAAATCATATGCTGGATTGCCCAAAACTGCATCCTGACTATCAATTATTGCAATTTTTTTATCATAAAACATTAAATTAGATACATGAAAATCTCTATGTACGAATACTTTTTTTTTAATTTTTAATTTTAAATATAAATTATCTATTATTTGTTTTAAATTTTTTCTTAAAATCTCTTTTTGATAAATTGAATTATTTGAAGGTAAATACCAATCAAGAAATAGATACGTTTCTTTAAGTAACTTAGTTTTTGAATAAATAGGTAAATTAAAACTTTTTTTAAGAAAATTTTGAGTTCTAAAATTTTTAATTTTTTGAATCTTATTTAAGATTTTTAATATTTTTTTATATTCATTCAACTTATTTTTAGAGGATTGGATTTTATCCAACATGTTTTTATTTCCAAAATCATCAATCTCTATAAAATTTTTTTTATAATTTTGGCTTATTAAATTTGGTGCTAATATTTTGCTTTTAGCCAATATTTTATTAACTGCATCATAATTTAATAAATTAGATTGCTTTTGAATTCTACTGAGGACTAGTATTGAATTATTAGTTCTAAAAAATTGCCTAAATGACGCATCACCCGATAGTTTTTTAAATCTTTTCAAATTCATTAAAATCAAAATCAATATTTGAGGATATAATTAAATATCTATTTTCAAGTTTTTCATCATATTCGAATTTTAATGAAAAAGTACTTTCTACATTTTGCCCTAAAATTTCTGGCCATTCAATTAATCTTACATAATCTTTGACATCTTCATTAATTCCTAAATTATCTAAGTCTTTTTTATCTTTAATTCTGTAAAGATCAAAATGTCTTATGATTATAGAATTTATTTTGTATTCATGAATTAGATTAAACGTTGGGCTTGGTACTTCGCTTATTTCTAATTTATTTTTTTTTTGTAGTTGATTAATAAAGTATCTTATAAATGTTGTCTTGCCTACGCCAAGGTTTCCATAAAAAAGAAATGTATAATCTTTTTTGATTACATTTGCTAATTGTTCTGCTACTTTTTTTGTGACTATTTCTTTTGAAATATCTATTTTGCTACTCTTAGTAGCGATATGCATCTGGTTTATAGGGTCCTTCAGGTGTTACACTTATATATTTTGCTTGATCATCAGATAGCTTAGTAAGTTTTGCTCCAACTTTCTCTAGATGAAGTCTTGCAACTTTTTCGTCTAAATGCTTAGGCAAAACATATACTTTTTTTTCATATTTATCTGAGTTATTCCATAATTCTAACTGGGCTGTTACTTGATTTGTAAAAGATGCACTCATAACGAAACTAGGATGTCCTGTTGCACAACCAAGATTAACCAATCTACCCTCTGCTAATAAAATTATTCTTTTGCCATCTGGTAATGTGATTTCATGAACTTGTGGTTTTACTTCATCCCATTTATAGTTTTTAAGAGCATCTACTTGTATCTCATTATCAAAGTGACCAATATTACAAAGTATAGCTCTATCTTTCATATCTCTCATATGATCAGCGGTGACAACATCTTTATTGCCTGTAGCTGTAACCACAATGTCCGCTTCTTTTATCATATCATCCATCAACACTACTTCATAACCTTCCATTGCAGCTTGCAGTGCACAGATTGGATCTGTTTCAGTTATCATTACTCTTGCTCCACTTTGACGAAGAGAAGCCGCACTTCCCTTTCCAACGTCTCCAAAGCCTGCCACGATTGCTACTTTACCTGACATCATAACATCGGTAGCTCTTTTGATTCCATCTACTAGACTTTCTCTACAACCATATAAGTTATCAAATTTAGATTTTGTAACTGAGTCATTAACGTTTATTGCTGGCACAAGTAAAGTTCCTTCACTTTCCATTTTTTTTAGTGCTAGAACTCCTGTGGTTGTCTCTTCTGATAAACCTTTAACATTTTTTAATAATTCTTTATAATCTTTGTGCATCAAAGCTGTTAAATCACCACCGTCGTCAAGTATCATATTTGGTTTCCAACCATCTTTACCTTCGATAGTTTGTTTTACACACCACCAATATTCTTCCTCAGTTTCACCTTTCCAAGCAAATACCGGAATGCCTGCTTTTGCAATTGCTGCCGCTGCATGATCTTGTGTAGAAAAGATATTGCATGATGACCATCTTACCTCAGCACCTAATTCGACTAAAGTTTCAATCAATACAGCTGTTTGAATTGTCATATGAAGACAGCCAACTATTTTTGCACCAACTAATGGTTTCTTTCCTTTATATTCATCTCTCAATGCCATTAAGCCTGGCATCTCAGTTTCTGCTAAAGATATTTCTTTCCTTCCAAAATCAGCTTGAGATATGTCTTTTACTTTAAAATCTTCCATCGAAAGAGGCTTTTAACAATTTCATTTAATTTATCAACAAACATTTAGGCTTCTGGGAATTTTATCTCAATTCTTGCCCCTTTATCTTTATTATTATATGCGTTTATTTCACCATTATGAATTTCCACAAGATTTTTAACGATGTTTAGACCTAAACCAGAGTGTTCTCCAAAATTTTCGGGTCTGTTACTATAAAATCTATCAAATATCTTATTGGTATCCTTCTCGCTAAATCCTGATCCTTGATCTGCAACAACAAGCTTAATCTTATCATTTTTACTTTTTGATATATCAACAATTATTTCCTGATTATTTTTACTGAAAGAAATTGAGTTCTCTAATAAATTAGCAATAATTTGCTCAATTCTATTCTCAATTCCAAGGATATTATAATTTTTAATACCATTTGATTTTAGTTTAATTGATATAGATTTTTTTGTTTCGTAAATACTATTGAAATCATCGACAACAGATTGTGCTATTTCTTTCAAATTTAATTTTTGCATTTTCTCAGAGGATATTGCGGCCTCGTCTCTTAGCATTTGAGAATAATCTGTTATCAATCTCTCAATTCTCTCAACATCGTGTGATACGATTTGAATTAACTTGTTTCTTTGGGATTTATCATTTGTATCTGAGATTATTTCAGAAGCACTTTTTAAAGAAGCAAGTGGATTTCTAATTTCATGTAAAAGATCAGTTGAGTAATTTTCAGCTGTTGAAATTCTTTTATTTAATTCATTAGTCATTTCATCAAGAGAATTTGAAAGTTTCCCTAGTTCATCATTTCTTTTTTTTATGTTGCCAATATTAGTTTTCTCTTTACTTTTATTTTTTATTATATTTGTATATTGCACTAAATTTTTTATTGGTTTTAAAAAATATCGATTTAATACGTATGAAAATATTAGAATTACTAATGCAACTAATAAAGCGGTCCTTATTATAAAGTTTCTTCTTTCATCTATGGCTACTTTTATCTCGTTTGCATTTTCAGTAATTGCTAGGTAGCCTTTTGTTTGACTATCGCTTACAATATTTTTAATCGTTACTAAGAAGAATTGATCATAATTCTCTTTAGAAATAGTTAAAGGCTTTCCATAATCTGGCGAGTAAGAATATTTTTTTAAATCATCAAATATTTCTATACTTTCAAAACTATTTTTATTCTCATTAAGTTCATCAACACTAATATTTTTATTATTTAAGTCGCTCATTTCAATAATATTTAAACTTCTTGAAAAAGCAGACGGATCTAGATCTAAAGTGTCAGTGTCTCCAAGAAGATTGAGCTCACTATCAAAGATTTGAACTCTATCAATACTTTGAAATAAAAATTTTGTAGAAAACAAAAACTCTCTGATATTTTCACTGGAGAACTTTATTTTTAATCGCTCAATATTTTGTGTTGTATTGTCGATAATTTTTATATGTGAAGCTGTTTTATTTTTTATAAGTGTTGGTTTTACTGTATTAAGGTAAAATAATGTTAATACTCCTATAATTAAAAAAACAATAAAATTGATTAGAAGGAACTTTTTTAAAATAGATTGATTGTTAGATTTTAAAGTAGCCATTATTTAACGTTCCAACGATAACCACTACCATATCTGGTTTCTATCGCTGAAAAGTTATTATCTACTTTTTTAAACTTTTTTCTAATCCTTTTTACATGACTATCAATTGTTCTATCTTCAATATCTGTGTCCTCTCTATATGCTACATCCATTAGTTGAGATCTTTCTTTAATAATTCCAGGTCTTTTTGCAAGTTCTTTCACAATTAAAAATTCAGTTGTTGTTAATTTATCCGGTAACTGCTTTCCATCCCACTCACATTCTAATTGCGAAGGGTCTAGTTTTAATTTTCCGTGAGAAATAATATTTCTATTATCTTCCAAATTGTTATCTTTTTTTCTTAATTGAACTCGTATTCTTTCTACAAGAACTTTAGTTGAAAAACCTCCAGACTTTTTTACAAAGTCATCTGCTCCTAGTTTTAGACCTAAAAGTTCATCCACTTCTTCATCTTTTGATGTTAAAAATATTACAGGCATAGATGTTTTTTTTCTCAATTTTTTTAACAATTCCTCGCCATCCATCCTAGGCATTTTTATATCGATGACAGCAAGATCTGGAGGGCTTCTTGAGAGACCTATTAATGCACTTTCGCCATCTAAATAAGTTTGAATGTTAAAACCTTCTTTTTCTAAAGCAATACTTAAACTAGTCAAAATATTTCTGTCATCATCAACAAGTGCAATAGTTTGTTTCATTTGTAATTATAAAAATACTAAAATGTTTAAAATTGGGCAATTAAAAGTTTATTAATGGAGCTCTCCCCAATTATCTCCAATATTTACATCAACAGATAGTGGTATTGAGAATGAATGCAAATCACTATTTTTTACACTTGTCATGATATCTCTAATTTTTTTTGAGGCTGATTTAGTGTTATTATCTTTTACTTCAAAAATTAATTCATCATGAATTTGAAGCAACATATTAAAATCACTTGTACTTTTATTTTCAGCTTCATCATTTATTCGAATCATTGCTAGTCTCATAATTTCTGATGCTGATCCTTGTATTGGAGCATTTATAGCAGCTCTCTCTTGAAAATTTCTTACATTAAAGTTTTTATCATTGATACCAGGAATATGGGTTTTTCGACCAAAAATATTACTTACATAACCACTTTTTCTACAAAATTTAATTGTGTCATTCATATATTGTTTTATTTCAGGAAATTTCATGAAATATGAATTAAGAAATTCCTCTGCTTCATTATTTGAAACTCCGATTTGTTTTGCTAAACCATATTGAGATATTCCATAAATTATTCCAAAGTTAATTGCCTTTGCTTTTCTTCTCATATCCGCATCAATTTTTTTTATATCAGTGCCAAAAACCTGACTAGCTGTTAATGAGTGGATATCTTCACTATTTTTAAAAGCTTTTTTTAGTTCTTTTACATCAGCTAAATCAGCTAAAATTCTCATTTCAATCTGATTATAATCTGCTGATATAAGTTTTTTATTTGTTTCGGATATAAAAGCTTTACGAATATCTTTACCCTCTTCTGTCTTGATAGGAATATTTTGTAAATTTGGATCACTCGATGCAAGTCTACCTGTTGTAGTTGCTGCTAATAGAAAAGATGTATGCACTCTTTTTGTATTGGGATTTAAATGCTCTGGCAAAGAATCTGAATATGTATTTTTCAATTTACTAGATTGCCTCCATTCTAAAACTAATTTAGGAAATTCATTCCCTTTGTAAGCTAAATCCTCTAGAACTGCTGCACCAGTTGCAAAACTCCCTTTTTTAGTCTTTTTTAACGATGCAATTTTGAGGTCATTATACATTATTTCACCCAACTGTTTAGTCGATGCAATATTAAATTTTTTTTTTGAAATTTTAAAAATTTGTTTTTCTAAATCTTGAATTTTTTTTTCAAATTTAATTGATAATTTTTTAAGAAATTTATTATCTAGTTTTATCCCTTTTATTTCCATTGATGCTAAAATTTTAATTAGTGGTTTTTCGAAAATTTCATAAATATTTAATAACTTCTCAGATTTAAGTGATTTTAAAAAAATTTTGTATAAACGATAAGTTATATCAGCGTCTTCAGCAGCGTAATCTTTTGCAATATTTAACTCTACTTGACTGAAGTTAATTTCTTTTTTTCCAGATCCTACAATATCTTTATATTTTATTGTTTTGTGACCAAGATGAATATCAGATAAAGTATCCATGTTATGTCTATTTTTTCCTGCATCTAAGACGTAAGACATCAACATTGTGTCTTCCATGCTTCGAATATCTATGTCTCTTTTCCAAAATATTATGTAATCAAATTTAATATTTTGCCCAATTTTTTTTAAACTTTTATCCTCTAAATATGGTTTTAAAATTTTCAAAACATCTTTTTCATTTAGATTTCTTTCATCAATATGGCCGGTGGGAATGTAACAAGCTTTACCTATTTTGCTAGAAATTGAGATACCAACTAAATTTGCCTGATGTGGGTCAAGAGAATCTGTTTCAGTATCAATAGAAAATTCACCAGCTTCTTCGGCTTCTTGCATCCAATCTTTTATTTCAGATAAATTTTTTATCAAAACATATTTATCTTTTGATATTTTAGATGTTTCTTTTTTGACTTCTATTTCATCACTAAATTTGGATTGACCATACGTCGAAATTGCCGAACTCAATAACCTATTAAATTCCATTTCTCTCAAAAAATTGTATAACTTGTCTACGTCTACTTTTTTTAGAACAAAGTCAGTTAATTTGTCTTTCACCGGAACATCATTTTTTAATGTGACCAGTTTTTTACTTAACAGAGCCTTATCTTTATTTTCTAAAAGTGTTTCTCTTCTTTTATTCTGTTTTATTTTATTTGCGTTTTTGAGAAGGTTTTCTAAATTTCCATATTCCTTAATTAATTCTGCTGCTGTTTTTACACCAATACCTGGAACGCCAGGTACATTATCTGTACTATCCCCTGCTAGTGATTGAACATCAATTACTTTATCTGGACCAACCCCAAATTTATTGATTACATCATCATTTGATATAAATTTATTCTTCATTGGATCGTATATACGAACCTTTTTTTTGAAAAGTTGCATTAAATCTTTGTCAGATGATACGATTGTAACCTTTGCACCTTCGTCTAATATTTGCTCTACATAGGTGGCTATCAAATCATCAGCCTCGTAATTTAACATTTCTATAGAGGGTAAATTGAATGCTAATACTGACTTTCTAATATAATTGAATTGTGGAATTAGATCATCGGGAGCATCAGACCTATTTCCTTTATAATCTGAATATATTTCGTTTCGAAAATTCTTTCTCGCAGAGTCAAAAATTACTGCAAAATGAGTTGGTTTTTCTTGGTTTTCACTAGATTTAGAGTCCTCTAATAATTTAAACAGCATATTACAAAATCCACTTACTGCTCCAACAGGTAAACCATCGCTTTTTCGTGTTAGTGGAGGCAAAGCATAATAAGCTCTAAATATGTATCCAGATCCATCAATAAGATAGTAATGATCTGTTTTTTTTATTTTACCCATAATCTAATTTATAATAATTTGAAGTATTTTAATAAGAATAAAACATCCTGTTAATAAATATTAGTGGATTAAACATTATTAAAATAGTAATTTAAATGCTATGGAATTAGTAAACACAATTTCTAATAATAAAATAATTAAAATCTTAGCACTTGCATTAATAGGTTCTATTTTACTGACAATATCTGCAAAAATTAAAATACCTTTTTATCCAGTTCCAATGACTATGCAAACTTTTGTGGTTTTGTTTTTGGGAATTTCTTTTGGATATAAAGTTGGGGTTCTTTCAGTTATTTTTTATTTAATAGAAGGAATTGTGGGTTTACCAGTATTTTCTAATTCACCAGAAAAAGGAATAGGAATAGTTTATTTTGTAGGCCCAACAATGGGATATTTAGTAGGTTTTATATTTGCTTGTCTTTTAGCAGGCATATTTACATACAATAAAAACCACATTTTAAATTTGTTGAAAATTACAATTGCAACTTCAGTAATATATATTTTAGGTATTTTATGGCTGGGAAATTTAATTGGTTGGGATAAACCAATATTAGAATTTGGTGTTTATCCATTTCTTTATGCAGAATTATTCAAAATATTATTGTTAACAACTTTAGTAAATAAAGTTGTCAGGTTTAGAAAATATATTTAGTATTATCTTGGAGATCTTTTTGATAAAATTCTTTGAAGAGTTCTTCGATGCATTTTAAGTCGTCTTGCAGTCTCGGATACATTTCTATTACATAATTCGAAAACTCTGTGAATATGTTCCCATTTAACTCTATCAGCAGACATAGGATTTTCTGGTGGAGCTGCTTTTTTATTTGGGTCAGCTAAAAGTGCTTTTTCTACATCATCTGCATCTGCTGGTTTAGCCAAGTAATCAATTGCTCCTTCTTTTATAGCCGCAACTGCAGTAGGTATATTTCCATAACCTGTAAGCATCACTATTCTGCTCTCTGAGTTATTTTTCTGGATTTCTTTCACTACTTCTAGGCCATTTCCATCGTTTAGTCTCAAGTCAACAACCGCAAAAGCAGGTTTTTTTGATTTCACAGACTCTATTCCAATTTTTACACCCTCTGCTTGTGAAACAGAAAAGCCTTTTTTCTCCATTGCTCGAGCTAGTCTTTCTCTAAAAGGGTTATCATCATCTACTATAAGTAAAGATTTATCTTCAAATTCTGTTATTTTTTTTAATACTTCTGCTTCTGGCATGAGCCTTATATGGAAACATTCTAAATTATTTCAAGGGTACATTTTTACTTTACATTGGCTCATTTTTTGCATAAATGCTCGTTTTATATAAACTTGCATAGCAGTTATGCCGGTTTTTTTTGTTAAATTTTTTTTGGAGCTTTAAATGCAAAAATTTAAATCAGTTGATAAATTAGTAAACCAACTGAAACCAACAGAACCTGTTTATTGTATTAGAAGAGATTCTATAAACATAGCTTCTAAATTTTTTCAGAATAAATTTCCTGGTAAAATCCTATATGCAGTTAAAACTAACCCGCATCCATTAGTATTAAAAACTATCGTGGAAAGCGGAATTAATGATTTTGATATCGCTTCAATTAAAGAAGTTGAGGCAATTAGAAGTGTTAGCCCAGATGCAAAATGCTCCTACATGCATACTGTAAAAAGCAAGGAAAGTATAAACGAAGCATATTTCAAATATAATATTAAGACTTTTTCAATAGATACAAAAGATGAATTAATAAAAATTCTTAATAGTACTAATCAAGCTAAGGATTTAGAGTTATTTGTGAGAGTTGCAGTTTCTAATGAACACGCAGAAATAGATTTATCTAAAAAATTTGGCGCACAAACTTCTGAAGCCGTAGGGCTTTATAGATTAACAAAACAGTATGCAAAAAAAATAGGATTAAGTTTTCATGTGGGTTCGCAATGTATGCATCCAATATCCTATTCAAAAGGGATTAATGAAATTAAATATATAATAAAAAAAACAAAAATAGTTCCGGATGTTATAAATATAGGTGGAGGATTTCCAACAATCTATCCTGACTTAGTTCCTCAATCATTAGACTCTTATTTTGAGGAAATAAAAATTTCATTAAATAAATTAAAATTAGAAAAAAAACCAGAAATTATATGTGAGCCAGGTCGAGCAATTGTTGCAGAAA
>QCSH01000001.1 GCA_003211555.1 Pelagibacteraceae bacterium AG-470-G21 | reverse complement strand
AAATTTGCCTTTGCAGATTTGAAATATGTACTTTATCATGGTCAATAGCTCCTATATATCCTACACCGCATCTGGCTAATAAATCTGCAACTGGGCTCCCCAATCCACCAATTCCTATAATTAAAACTTTAGTTTTAATTATTTTTTCTTGTCCTAAGATACCAATATCTTTAAGTATTATTTGTCTAGAATATCTTTCAATCTTTTTTTTTGACAAGAATTTTTTCACTTGCCTGTTGATCCAAATCCACCTGACCCTCTAATTGTTTCAGGCAAAGTTTCCACAGTTTCAAAATCTACTTTTAAAATTGGCATTAATATCATTTGGGCAATCCTATCATCATTATTTACTATAAAATCCTTATCTCCATGATTAAATAAAATTACCTTTATTTCGCCTCTGTAATCACTATCGATTGTTCCTGGAGTATTTAATACACTTATACTATTCTTAGCTGCCAAACCTGATCTTGGTCTTACTTGAACTTCAGTATCCTCAGGAATTGCAATAGATATACCTGTTGGAACTAATGCATTTCCACCAGGTTTGATTACTATCTTTTCTTCAATGAACGCAGTTAAGTCTAATCCTGATGAGCCTGATGTCTTATATTCTGGGAGTTTTACTTTTTCGTCTAATTTTTTAATTAAGACTTTTATCATTAAGTTAATTAATCTGTTGAATTACTCTTTTAACTATTTCTTCCGCAACTAATGATTTTTTCATTCTATGAAAATTTTCTTCAGGTTTATCTTTATAAAATATAGAAATTTTATTTAAATCTGACCCAAATCCGATTGTTTGATCTGAAATATCATTAGCAATAATCCAGTCGCAATTTTTTTTCATTTAGTTTCATTCTTGCATTTTTTTTTATATCATTTGTTTCTGCCGCAAAACCAATAGTTATTTTTGGTCTTAATGAATTATGATTAGATATATGATTTAAGATATCTATATTTTTTTTCTAGCTCTAAATTTAACTTTTCACTTTTTTTTATTTTTGTGTCATTGTAATTTTTCACTCTAAAATCGGATACAGCTGCTGAAAAAATAGCTACATCTGCTGGTAAATTATTTAAGGTTTCTTTAAACATTTCTTCAGCTGTTTCAACGCTTACAAAATTCACTCCATCTAAGGTTTTAATATTTGTTGTTCCAGAAATGAGAGTAGTATCAAATCCATTGTCTCTTAGACATTTGGCGATTTCATATCCTTGTTTACCACTGGATTTATTTGTAATAAATCTTACAGGATCAATATATTCATTAGTTGGTCCTGCAGTAACCAAAGCTTTAAATTTTCTATTTTTCTCAATGTTAGAAAAATAATTTTTAAGTGTATTTTTTATTTCATTTGGTTCAGTCATTTTTCCTTCACCATATTCACCACATGCCATATCCCCTATTTCAGGTCCAATAAATTTGTATCCAAAGTTTTTTAACTTTATAATGTTTTCTTTAGTAGATGGGTGTTCCCACATTCTTACATTCATTGCTGGTGCCAAAAATATTTGTTTGTTCGAGGCTAATAAAACTGTAGATGCCAAATCTTCTGCATTGCCTGAAGCAACTTTAGATAAAGTATTAGCTGTAACTGGAGCGACTAATATTGCATCTGCCCATCTTGACAAAGATATATGGTCCATCTCTGCTTCGTTTTCTACACTAAATATATCGTCGTAAACTTTTTCTTGAGAAAGAGATGAAACAGATAATGGAGTTACAAATTCTTTTGCACTTTTTGTTAAGATAGTTTTAACGTGAGAACCGCTCTTCCTAAGTAATCTTATTATCTCAAGACTTTTATAAGCTGAAATACCGCCACATATAATCAATAATATATTTTTGTTCTCAAAATAATTCATCGTCGAGATTAAAATACTACTAAACCTAAAATTACAAGTAATAATAAACTAATGATAGATTGATTTCTGAAAGCTATCATCTCAGATTTTTTTTGTATTTAGATCATTGTAAGTATTTGTATTTTGTGGAATTTGTCCACTTGCAAGAAATGTTAATGCTTGATTTGCTTTATCCATTATTTGAGGCATTTCTGGCAATCTTTTTATAACTTCTGCAGAATTTTTTAGAGTTTCGCTTAATGTTGTAATTGGATCTTTTGTTTCTTTAAGCCATTTTTCTAAAACAGGTCTTGAGGTTTCCCAAATATTTGTTTCAGGATTTAACCTTCTTGCAACTCCCTCTACTACTACCATGGTTTTTTGTAGCATTAGTAGTTGAGGTTGGGTCTGCATATTGAATTTTTCAGTCACATCAAAAAGTTGTTTGAGTAATTTACCACCAGATATATCTTTAATTGACTGACCAAATATTGGCTCACCAATTGATCTTAGTGCTTGTGCGAGATCGTCAACTGGTACTTCTTTTGGAACCAATCCTGCTGCTAAATGAACTTCAGCTACTTTTTTATAATCTCTTTTTATAAATCCATATAAAATCTCAGCTAAAAATTTTTTGCTCAAATCATCAAGCCTTCCCATTATACCAAAATCGATTGGTACTATTTGGCCGCTATTATTAATAAAAATATTGCCTTGATGCATATCTGCATGAAAAAAACCATCTCTTACAGCATGTCTTAAAAAATGTTGGATAATATCTGATGCAATTTTTTTTGTATCTATATTTCTCTTTTCTAAATCTTCTGTTTCTCTTATAGAAACACCATCAACCCAGTCTAAAGTCATTACGTTTTCACTTGTGAAATTCCAGTAAATTTTAGGAACTTGAAAACCAGAATCATTTTTAGTGTTTTCCGAATATTCATTAGCTGCAGCAGCTTCAAATCTTAAGTCCATTTCAAGGTTAGTTATTTCTTTTAATAAATAAACGACCTCAACTAATTTAAGTCTTTTAGTCTTTTTTACAATTGATTCTGTTAAGAAGGCGAAAAGCATCAAAGCATCAATCTCTTCGTTAAATATTTTTTTTTATATTTGGTCTTAAAATCTTTATGGCTACATCTTTGATTGTCCCATTATCATTTATTTGTGCTTTATGTACTTGAGCGATTGATGCAGCAGCAACGGGCTCAGCAAAATTAATTATTAAATTAAAATTATCATCTCCCAAATCTTTTCTTATTATTTCCTTAGCTCTTGTTAATTCAAATGGTGGTAAACGATCTTGTAAACTTTCTAATTGTCTTGATAATTTTTCCCCAATTATGTCTGGCCGAGTAGCTAAAAATTGACCTAATTTTATAAACGTTGTTCCCATTGATTGTAAAGAGCTTGATAGTCTTTCACCTTCTGTTTCACTTACAAAAGAATTATTCTTTTTTGAAAATGAAAATGATAATAAATAAAATAAAATCTTTATTCCAATCGGTGGATTGTGAAACTTTGTAAATATATTTAATGCATCAGATTTTGCCAATTTTCTTCCAAGTTTGAAAAGTATATATAATTTTTTAATCATATTTTCCAACCTGAGTGAATTGCGACTATACCACCAGAAAAGTTTCTGTATTCACATTTAATGAAATTGTTTTTTTCCATCAAATCTTTTAACTCTTCTTGATTAACAAATTCTTGGATACTTTTGATTAAATACTCATATGGTTCTTTTTCACCAACTACAAACTTTCCAATTTCTGGAATTAATTTTGAGTATCTTTTATAGACTATATTTAAATTTAAATTTTGAATTTTAGAAAATTCTAAACAAAAAAATCTACCACCTGTCTTTAAAACTCTGTGTGCTTCGCTTAAGGATTTATCTATATTTTTTGTATTTCTTAAACCAAAACTGATTGTGTAATAATCACATGAATTTGATTTTAATGGGAGTTTTTCTGCAGATCCTTTTATCCATTTGATATTCTTATAATTTGATAACCTTTTTTTTCCTTTTTTCATCATTCCTTCATTTGGATCAATACAAAATAACTCTGTATTCTTGTTTAGGCTATTATCTATGTATAGTTTTGCTACATCACCAGTTCCACATGCAACATCAGCTAGAATTTTGTTTTTTCCCGGGCTCATCCAATTTATTAAATTTCTTTTCCAGACTCTATGAACTCCAAGTGACATTAGATCGTTCATGATATCGTATTTGTTATAAACTTTGTCAAATACACCTTGAACTAGACCTTTTTTATTTTGAAGATATTGTTGCATAAAATAAATAATAATAATTAATATAGTAATAAATGCCAGAATTGCCAGAAGTAGAAGTTGTTAAAGAGTCACTAAGTAGAACAATAACAGGAAAAAAAATTAAAAAAGTAAGTGTTAAAAATAGCAATTTAAGGATTAAAATTCATAAAAGTTTTGAAAGAAGACTTCAAAAAAAAATTGTTAAAAAAGTAAAAAGGTTTTCGAAGTATATTATACTGGTTTTAGAAGATAATTCATTTTGCTTAATTCACCTTGGAATGTCTGGAACTATTCATCTTTTAAGAAAAAATAGTTTAAATCAGAAAACAAATGCAAGTTTTTATCATAGTCCTTATTTACCAAAAAAACATAATCACGTTTTTTTTTGAATTTGATAAAATAAAAATTATTTACAACGACCCTAGAAGGTTTGGTTATTTTAAATTATTAGAGAATAAAAATAAATTGGAAAATTTTGTAAGTAATTATGGTCCAGAACCTTTTTCTTCAAAATTTGATACTAAATACATAAAAAAATATTTGTATAAAAAAGAAAAAAATATAAAAAATTTTCTTCTAGATCAAAAGTTTGTATCGGGATTAGGAAATATTTACGCCAGTGAAATTTTATTTAAATGTAAAATTAATCCAAAAAAAAAAGCAAAATACCTAAGCACAAAAGATTTTATTAATATTATTAATTATTCAAGAGCTATATTAAGTTTAGCAATAAGGAAGGGAGGCTCTAGCATCAGAGATTTTAAAAATATAAGAGGTAAAAACGGATCTTTTCAAAATAGTTTTAAAGTGTATAACAGAGAAAATGAAAATTGTCTTTCCTCGGGATGCAAAGGGAGGATTAGAAAAAAATTTATTACCAATAGATCGACTTTTTTTTGTAATATTTGCCAAAAATAAAAAATTATTCTATTGACCATGTATATTTCTCGATATATACAGTCGCGTTTATGGCAAATACTAAATCAGCTATTAAACGTATTAGACGTATATCACGTCAAACAGATGTAAATAAGTCAAGAAAAAGTAGATTTAGATCTGCAATCAAAAAGATGAACTTAATTCTTGATAGGAAAGATAAAAAGGAAGCTTTAGCTTTTTTACCAAAGCTTAACTCTGAATTAATGAAAATTTCAAAGTCTGGGATCATAAAAAAACAAAACGCGTCAAGAAATATATCTAGAATAACAAAAAAAATTAACGCACTTTAACAACTTTTGGTTTATCTACTAATTATACAACTATTAAGATTATTTCTTTTTTTAAATAGAAATAATTACTAGTATATAAGTAATTTTTTTAAAATTAAGTGAAAAGTAAATTAAAGATTACTACTTTTGGTCGTAAGAAACTCTCTTCAAAAATAATTCAATTATAAATTTATACAATTAGAAATTTTATTTTTTTTCTTAATTTAAAATATATTTATTGCATTGACTGGCGATTAGGAGTTTAACGGACTTCCATGAAAAATAATCTCAGCAATACAAAATCGGATAATATTAAAAAAATAGATTGGAAATCAGTCCAGAATGAGATGAAAATGAAGTTTGGAACCGATATCTATGATAGCTGGCTTAAAAAAATTGACTTAGTTGATGAATTAAATAATTATGTATTAATATCTGTCTCGACAAGATTTATCAGAGATTGGATAACCTCAAGATATCTGGATCAAATTCTAAAGATAATAAAATCATTTAAAAAAGATATTTCAAGAATAGAATTTATAATTAGTGATAATAACAATGCAAAAAATATTGAAGTCATTGAAGATAAAACCTTAGTTAATAATGAAAAAGTATCTTTTATTAAAGACTCTTATCTTCAATATAATCGAATTGATCCGAATAAAAATTTTGAGAATTTTTTGCTTGGTAAAAGTAATAAATTAGCTTTTGAAGCTGCAAAGAAAGTCTCTGAGCAAATAGCATATTATAATCCTTTCTATGTGTATGGTGGTGTTGGTATGGGTAAAACACATTTGCTAAATGCAATTGGTTTAAGTTTGAAAGATAAAAATAAAGTTATGTTTCTTTCTGCTGAAAGATTTATGTATCAATTTGTTAAATCTATAAAATCTAATGATATGGTTAAGTTTAAGGAGTATTTTAGAAATACAGATATATTTCTTATTGATGATATTCAGTTTATGAACGGTAAAGAGGCTATGCAAGAAGAATTTTTCCATACCTTCAATGTTTTGTTAGAGAAAGGATCTCAAGTTATTGTATCAGCAGACAGGCCACCAAATAAGTTGACCAGGATACAAGAGAGAATAAAGTCTAGATTTTCAGGTGGTTTAGTTGTGGACATTCAGAACTCAGATTACGATTTAAGATATAAAATTGTAAAATCAAAGAATGATGACCTAAAGATGCATGATCCCAATAATATTAAAATTAATGAAGAAGTTATAAAATTTATAAGCACAGAAGTTAATGCAAGTATAAGAGAGTTAGTAGGAGCTTTTAACAGAATAGTGTCTTTCTCAAGAATTTATGGAAAAACACCTTCTATGTCAGAGGTAAAAGTTATATTGAAAGATTTGTTGTGCTTAACTGAAAACAAAGTTGATATAGATAATATTCAAACAATAGTCTGTAAGTACTTTAAGATTAGTAAAAATGAAATGTTGTCACCAAGAAGATCAAGATACCTTGTAAGACCGAGACAAACAGCTATTTATCTGTCAAAAATGCTTACATCTAAATCACTACCAGAGATTGGTAGATATTTTGCGAATAGAGACCATACCACTGTAATTCATTCGGTTAAAACAATAGAAAAACTTAAAAAAGTCGATAATGAATTAAATTTAAGTATTGATAGCCTAAAAAATAAAATTTTATATAAACAAGAGAATGAAATTTAGTGTCAATCAACAAGATTTACAAAAGTCTTTAGGATACTGTCAAGGAGTAATAGAAAAAAGAAGCACTTTGCCAATTCTATCAAATGTTTTGATAGAAGCTTCTAACTCAAAGTTAAAAATTACAGCAACAGATTTGGATTTAATTTTTGTAAATGAAATATCAAATATAAAAATTTTTGAGGAGGGGAAAACCACAACCTCATCTTCAATTATGTTTGATATTGTAAGAAAAATACCATCTGGCAGTCAAATAAATTTTGTGAATACAAGCGAAAATAAATTACAGCTAGAGTCGGATAAATCATTATTTAATCTGAATTCAATTAGTGCATCTGAATTTCCTATCACTGATGAGGATTTTAATCAAAATCAATTTTCAATGAACTCAAAAGATTTGTTAAAACTTTTGAACAAATGTAAATTTTCGATTTCCAACGATGAAACTAGACATTACTTAAGTGGGATTTTTTTTCATCAAACACAAGTAGACGAGAAAAATTTTTTAACAGCAGCGGCAACAGATAGCCATCGTATGTCAATTTCAAAGGTAAGACTAAGAGATAAAATTGAATTTGAACCAATAATACTTCCGAAAAAAACCATCTTCCAACTATGTTCGATTTTAGAGGATTACGATGGTGAAGTTAAAGTTTCAAATATTAAGTCTAAAATTAAATTTGAACTAAATAATAGTATTTTAATTTCAAAATTAATTGATGGCAAATTCCCTAATTATATTCAAGTTGTTCCAAGAGAAAATCAAAAAAAATTGGAAGTTGATTTAAAAGCTTTTTTGAATTCTGTAGATAGAGTTGCGTCGGTTTCTTTAGATAAAAAAGATGGTGTGAAATTTAATCTAGCAAAAGACAATCTGGATCTATCTGTTAATAATACTAGCAGTGGTGATGGAAAAGAAACTTTATCAGTTAAATTTGACTCTGAACTAGATATAAGTTTTAATTCAAGATATTTAATAGATATAGCTTCACAATTAAATGGGCAATATATTGAAATATATTTAAAAGATTCAGGTTCTCCTGCTTTAATAAAAGATCCAGCTGACTTTGATAGTATTTATGTCGTTATGCCTATGAAAGGCTAATTGGCAAGACCAAGTTCATAGTAAATTTCTTTTTCTAGTAAATTAACAAATTCTTTTTCTTCAATTCCAGTTTTTATCGGTTTTAAAATAGAAATAGTAATTGTTTGATTAGGTTTCATATCACCTGATTTTGGCCAAACCTTTCCAGAGTTTATTGCAACAGGTTGACATGTAATATTTAACTCTTTGTATATTCTACCAACTCCTTTTTTAAATGGTACAATTTCATTTGGTGCTACACGTGTTGCTTGAGGAAAAATTATTACTGGTCTCTTGGTTTTTTCCATGATTAGTTTTATTTTTTCAATGAAATTAAGGTTATCTTTTGCAACTTTATTTCTTCTTATTGAGATGGAGTCTATCTTCTTTAAATACCAACCAAATATAGGAATATTTAAAAGTTCTCTTTTTAGTATGAAAATTGGTGAATTAAATACAGTTTGTAAATAAAAAGTTTCAAACATTGATTGATGAGAACATGCAATAAAAAAATTGGTATCCATAATTATATTTTCTTTTCCTTTGATTACAATTTTTGTAGAATAAAAAGCTTTCAAGCATATTGAAGACCAATATCCCAAAAGTTTACCTCCAAAAAGAACTATTTTTTTTGGCATTAATAATGAAGGAAGAAATAAAATACAGATAAATAATACTCCAAAAAAAAATATACTTTTAAATATGATATCTCTCATTTTTAAATTCAGATTTAGATTATATCTACTATTTTTTGTCTTTTTCTAATAATTTGTACTTTATTACCCTTTATCAAAATTTCTGCAGGCTTTACTCTTAAATTATAATTTGAAGATAAAGAGAAACCATATGCGCCAGTATCACATACTATCATGATGTCATTTTCTTTTATATTTTGATATTTTTTTTCTGTTAAAAACTTATCTGTTGTTTCACAAATTGGACCAACAAATTCCAAAACTTTTTTTGACATTGAGTTATTTTTTATAGAAGGAATTATTCTATGTTTTGCATTATATAATGCGGGTCTTATTAAGTCGTTCATTGCCACATCTAGGATCACAAAATTTTTTGATTTGTTGTGCTTTAAATAAATAACCTTAGTTAAAATTATACCAACATTGCCAATTATTGACCTTCCAGGTTCAAAAATTATTTTACAATTATGTTTTCTCCGAAATTTAATTATGGATTTTTTATACTCGTTATAATTCAATTTTCTATTATTTTTTTCATAATTTATTCCCATGCCGCCACCTAGATCAATAATATCGAATTTATATTTAAGTCTTTTGAGTAATTTATCGAGTACCCCTAACATTTTTTCATAAGGTTTATGGTTCAAAATTTGACTACCGATGTGAACACTTAAACATTTAATTCTTATAAATTTTGATTTCTTCATCAAATTTATAATTTTAATAAAAGTTTTTTCATCAACACCAAATTTATTTTCACTCTTTCCGGTTGAAATTTGCTTTAATGTTTTAGCATCTGTATCTGGATTTAATCTCAAACCTATATTTACTAATTTGTTTTCTTTTTTTGCGATTTCTTCTATTTTTAATACTTCACTTAAAGACTCTGAATTTATTAATAAAATGTTTTTTCTTATGGCGTATTCAATTTCTTCCTCTGTTTTACCAACTCCTGAGAAAACAATTTTATTTTTATTGATACCTGCTTTAAGAGAAGCAAATAACTCACCTTTAGATACCACATCAGCTCCTAACCCAAGTTTTTTTATTTCCTTTAATAAATAAACATTAGAATTAGATTTCACAGAAAAACAAATTAGAGGCGAGATTGACTTAAATGTTTTTTTAAAATTCTGTATATTTGTTTTCAAATTTTTGAAAGAATAGCAATATAATGGAGTATTAAATTTTTCTGCTAAACTTTTTACACTTTTTTTTTCTATGTAAAACTTATTATTTATATATTGCATATTATACTTTCAATTTTTGCATCATTTGCTGCTTTATACTCTGGATCACCTTTACGTCCACACGCAACCACAAAATACAGACAAATTATAATAATAATGATTTTTTTAATCATTTTTTATCTTAGCTTTTTTTATCATTTTCTTAACATTCTCAAAAGAAGTTCCACCATAAGATTTTTTTGAATTAATAGAACTATACAAATCTAAAATTTTATAAACATCAGCTTTTAATTTTGGTTCAATCATCTTTAATTCTTTTAGTTCCAATTCATGAAGTTTTTTATTCTTTTTTTCAGCAAAATTTATAATTTTTGCAGTTTGTAAATAAGCTTTTCTAAAGGGATACTGTAGTTCTCTAACCATATAATCTGTCAAGTCTGTGGCTGTTGTAAATCCAATACCTGCAAGTGATAACATTTTTTTTTTATTAAATACTACATTTTTTATAACGTCGTTTAATAACGACAAGGATATTTTTAATTGATCATTAGATTTGAAAACTAATTCTTTATCGTCCTGTAAATCTTTGAAATAAGATAATGGTAATCCTTTTATAATTGATATCATTGAATTAATATTACCTATGAATGTTCCAGTTTTGCCTCTTAAATATTCCAAAGGGTCAGGGTTTTTCTTTTGAGGCATTATTGAAGAACCTGTAACCAACTTATCATTAAGAGTTATCAGATTAAAAGCATCTGAATTCCAAATTATTAACTCTTCAGCAATTCTAGAGATATGTAAAGAGCAAACTAAAGAAGAATGTAAAAAATCTAAAACAAAATCTCTATCAGATACAGTATCAACAGAGTTATTAGTGGGTTTTTTGAATTTTAGTTTTTTAGTAGTATAATTTCTATCAATTTTAAAAGAAGTTCCTGTTAAAGCGCCAACACCCAATGGGTTCTCATCTAAAAATTCCAAATTGTTTTTAAATTTTTTTTTATCTCTCTTAAACATTTCCACATATGCCAAAAGATAATGTGCTAAAGAAATAGGCTGTGCATTTTTTAAATGTGTGAAACCAGGCATAATTGTCATGACATTTTTTTCTGCTAGTTTTAGTACATTTGAATTAGTGCTATCTAATAAAATAATAATTTTTTTTGTAGCTTTTTTTAACCATAGTTTTAAGTCGGTTATAACTTGATCATTTCTGGATCTAGCTGTATGGATATACCCAGCATCTTCTCCAATAAGTTCAAACAATCTACTCTCAATATTCATATGTATATCTTCTAAATCATAATTGAATTTGAACTTTTTCTTAATTATTTCATTATTTACTCTCTTTAATCCCCATATAATTTTATTTTTTATCCTAAAATTAATAATTTTTTGCTTATATAACATTTCAACATGTGCAATAGATCCTTCTATATCTTCTTTAAATAATAATTTATCAATAAGCAAAGATCCTCCAACTTTTTTGAATAATGTAGAGGCATTTTTTTTTATTCTTGTACCCCAAATTGGTTTATTGTTTTTATTTTTTCTCATGTTAATTAGTTATAACTTTTATGAAATTTATACATTTATCCTTTAAAATAATATTTATTTACTTCTTATCACTTAGTTCTTCATATTCAATAGAGGCACCCAATATAAAAAATCTAATAATTTATGAAGAAAAACAAAAAATTAAGTTATTTGACATTTTAAATGAGGCTGAAAACAAAGTTAATATTCAAGATTTTAAATCTGAATTAATAATTTTGAATTTTTGGGCAACTTGGTGTGCACCCTGCAGAGATGAAATGCCATCTTTAAACAATCTCCAATCAAATAACAATAAAAAAAAAATTAGGATAATTCCAATAAATATTGGTGGAGAAAACTTAAGAACCTCAAAAAAATTTTTTGAAGAATTAAATATTGATAAGTTAAAGGTATACACAGGAGATGGTGCAGTAATTGCAAAAAACTTAAAACTTAGAGGTTTACCTACAACTATATTTATCGATAAAGAGGGGTATGAGTTTGCAAGAATAGTTGGATCAATCGATTTTAATAGCAGTGAATTTCTAAATTGGTTAAAAGAATTAAATTAGTTCTTATAAAAGTAAGCTAAAGACACTAATACAATTATAGCAATAAATTGTAATAAAACTCTTAATTGCATTAATTTATTTGAAGTTTTTTTATCTTTATCCCCTCTAAAAAGAGTTCCGATACCTAGAAAAAGTACAACTGCAACAGCAGCAAGTAAAACTATTGCCGCAATTTTTATAAATATTTCCGAAATCATATTTTGATTTTAGTTTCTTTTTGAATTAAAAAAACATAATTAATTATCTATGACATTTTGCCTTGAATCAACAATTATACATCCTGAAAATGAGACCGAAATCAAAAATGCAGTAATTTTACTCCATGGATATGGTGGAGATGGTAAAGACATAAGTATGTTAACTTTAAATTGGAAAAGATTTTTAACTAACACAGTATTTTTATGTCCAAATGGACATGAGAAATGTAAAATTAATCCTATTGGTTATCAATGGTTTGATCTTGAGACAAATGATAAAAGCTATATCTTAAATGAAGTAATTAAGGCAGAAAGTATATTAACAAGCTATATTGAAGAAGTTAAAAAAGAATACAATTTAAAAAATTCTAACATATGTTTATCTGGATTTAGTCAAGGCTGCATGATGTCGATAAATTTAGGCTTAACATCTAAAGAACCTTTTAATTGTGTAGTAGGTTTTTCTGGAAAAATTATCGATAAAGATAATCTTAGTTCTAGAATAGAATCAAAACCAAAAACTTTGTTAATACATGGCGAACAAGATGAGATAGTTCCACCATCTAATTTACTAGATGCAAAAGATTTTTTTTCACGAAATGAAATAAAACTGGAAACTTTAATGATCAAGGACTGCGACCATCATATACCAGTAGAAGCATCTAGCAGTGCATTAAAATTTATTAAAGATAATTTTAACTTATAAAATTATTTTTTTTTTTGTTACATTGATTAATTTTTTATATAATATAATAAATAATTATGACTTCAATGATTAGTGAAAAGTTTTCTTTAGAAAAATGCCCTGCTTTAGTTCTAAATGCAGATTACAGACCATTAAGTTACTACCCTCTTTCATTATGGTCCTGGCAGGATGCAATCAAATCAGTTTTTTTGGACAGAGTTTCAATTGTAAGTAATTATGATAGAGAAATAAGAAGTCCTTCATTCTCAATGCAGTTGCCAAGCGTTATAGCCTTAAAGTCTTTTATTAAACCTCGTTCAAATCCAAATTTTACAAGATTTAATGTTTTTTTAAGAGATAAATTTAGTTGTCAGTATTGTGGAAGCAATGATGAATTAACTTTTGACCATCTTCTTCCTAGATCAAAAGGAGGAAAAACTGATTGGGAAAATGTTGTTACTGCCTGCTCTGCATGTAATGTAAAAAAAGGGGGAAGGCTTTTAAAAAACTCTGGTATGAAACTAAATCAATGGCCTTTTCAACCAACTACCGAAGATCTTCATAAAAATGGAAAGAATTTTCCTCCTAACTTTCTTCATAGTAGCTGGATGGATTATTTATATTGGGATGTGGAATTAGATCCTAGTTAAATTTTTTCCGAAATATTTATAGCTATTTTTGATCCAGTTTTAATAATTTTATCCATGATTGAATATAGCCCTTTTTTTGTTGCTCCATGCTCATAAGCAATATCTTTATGTTCTAACTCGTCAGCTCTAAATTTCTTAATTTTTTCTTTAAGTTTCTTTTCATCATCCTCTAAATGATCAATTTGATTTTGATAGTGTTTATCAATCACTTCTTCAACTGATGCTGTACATAACATAGCCGCCTTTTTCCCTAAAATTGTACTACCAAATCCTAAACTGACACCCAAAAGATCCCAAAGTGGTAGAAATTTTGTTGGTTTAATATTTCTTTCTTTAATTTCACTCTCAAAGAAGTCGCTATGTTCCTGTTCATGTTCTCTCATCTCTTCAACCAATTTCAATAATTCAGGGTCTTTTTTAAAAGTCTTAAGAGCTAAAAGTTGACCTTCATAGATTTTAATTGCCCCTCTCTCTCCTGCATGATCAACTCTAATGAATTCTTCTAATTTTTTTTGGTTAGTTTTTTTCATAAATTAGAGCTCTTAACGAAATTAAAACTATTAGTAAAGATGTTAAAAAGTTCACACTAGCTAAAGAAATCCCAAATAATGTAAATTCTACATTTTTACAATTTTTAACCATATCAAGAGTTTCTAAAATTTTTTCTTTATTTGTAATATCTATATTTGTATTCGTACAGCCGGCATATTCTTCAAAAATACCTTTTTCTATTCCAAAATGGTAACCAGATAGCACGGTGCTCAATACAAATAAAATTATCAAACCAATCAAAATTCTATCAGATTTAAAATAATGATACCCTAAAAAACAAATAAAGATGGATATTAAAAATGGAATTCTTTGGTAAATGCACAATTTACATGGCAAATAACCTAGAACCCTCTCAATATAGATTGCAGACAGTATTGCAAAAATTGAGTAAAGAAAAATTAATAAATAAATATTTTTTCTTTTCAAATTAAAATTCATTCTAGTTTATAAAGTTTTGTAAAAATTTATATATGAAAAAAACAAAAACTATTAATACAATCGAAACTATAATTGAAACTTTTAGCATTTTTTTTTCTATTATTGTTTTTATTGCTGGTCCAAAATTCCCAACCAAAAAAGCTATGATAAAAAATCTAGACCCCCTCGTTAGTAAGGAAACAATTATAAAATAAACAAAATTAAATTGAAAAAAGCCACTAGTAATTGTGAGTAGTTTAAAGGGGATGGGTGTAAAGCCTGCAATTGCCAGTAATGTTGCCCATGCAAAAATTCCTCCATCTGATGAAATTTTGTCTTTTAAAAACGATGTATTATCAACACCATAAAGTTCAAATATTTTGACACCAATTTCATTGAAAAAAACATAACCTATCAAATATCCCAGACATGCTCCCAATACTGATCCAGTAGTAGCAATAATTGCTATCTTTATCCAATTTTGTCTATCTGCTATAGTCATTGGAATAATTAGAACATCCGGAGGAATAGGAAAAACAAAACTTTCAATAAAAGATATAAATCCTAAAATTTTTTTTGAATTCTTATGTCCCGCGAGTAAAATTGTTTTATCAAATAGTTCCTTAAACATATTTTCTTTTAATATAAATAGTGTTTTAATACTATTATTTATATTCTATGAAACTAAAAATAAATGGGCGAATGGCGGAACTGGTAGACGCGTTGGACTCAAAATCCAATAGTAGCAATACTGTGAGAGTTCGATTCTCTCTTTGCCCACCAAAAAATATATGGATTTAAAACAAATTAATAATTTAACTGAATTATTTTTTAATCAATTTAATCAACAAACTAATAAAGACAAAATTTTATTATCAACTTTAGGTGATAAAAAAAAGAATTATTCTTGGCAAGAAACTTTTGATTTTATTAATTTAGTTTCAACTGAATTAAGAAAATTAATATCAAGAGGAGATAGATGTTTGTTAATTTCTGAAAATAGACCTGAATGGTTTATCACTGATTTATCTATAATGTTATCTGATGGGATAACAGTTCCAGCTTACACAACTTATGCAGAAAATGACTATGATTATATTCTTAATGATTGTACTCCAAACATAATTTTTGTTTCAAATACTGAACAATTTAATAAATTGAAAAACATCATTAAGGATAAAAAATTCATAAAAAAAATATTTTCTTTTGAAAAATTACTAAATGCTGAAATCGAATATATTAATTTAGAAGACTTAATCCAAAATAATAATAAAAAAAATTTATCAATTCATAAATCTCTAGCTTCAAGAAAAGATCCGTCTTGCATAATTTATACTTCAGGTACCCAAGGAAGACCCAAAGGAGTGATTTTAAGTCATGGTGGTATATTAAGTAATTGTGAAGGTGCAGTAGATATCCTAAAACCATTACTATCTAAAGAACAGCCCAGGTTCCTTACGTGGCTACCACTATCACATTCTTACGAGCACACTGTTCAATTTGTACAAATTACAGTAGCAGCTAGAATTTTTTATGCAGAGAGCATAGATAAATTAGTTAAGAATATGAACGATTGTTCGCCAGAAATCATGACAGCTGTACCAAGATTTTACCAAAATCTTTATCAAAAAATTAATGCTAGTTTTAGAAAGGCTACAGGATTGAAAAAAACATTAATATCTAAAATGTTAGAATTAGGTTTGAAAAGAGTAAAAAAAGAAAATTTGACTATTTTTGAAAAAATACAAGATAGTGTTCTTGAGAAATTAGTTAGAAATAAAATAAAATCACAATTTGGTGGATCTCTTAAAACATTTGTTTCTGGAGGTGGTGCCTTAGATAAAGAAGTTGGATATTTCTTGAATGCTATTGGTTTACCAACTTTACAAGGTTATGGGCTAACAGAAACATCTCCAGTAGTAAGCTGTAATCCAATAGATGATATTAGAATTGATACCGTTGGGCCACCATTTAGGGGAAATGAAGTAAAAATAGCCGAAGATGGTGAAATTTTAGTAAAAGGTGAAAATGTAATGTTAGGCTATTGGAATAATAAAAAAGAAACCGAAAAAGTCTTAATAGATGACTGGCTTCACACAGGAGATATTGGAGTATTTGAAAATAATTTTTTAAAAATTACCGATAGAAAAAAAGACATTCTCATCACTCCTGGAGGGGAGAATATTTCTCCATTAAAAATTGAAAATGAATTAGTAAATCTAGAATTTATTGATCAAGCTGTAGTATATGGAGATAATAAACCATATTTAGTAGCATTAATAGTTTTAAATGATGAATTTATTAATGTTACAAATGAAGAAATTCATAATGTAATAAATAATTTAAATAATAATCTTTCAAAAATAGAAAAAATTAAAAAATTTTTTTTAATAAAAGAAAAATTTTCAATAGAAAATGGAATGTTAACACCAACATTAAAGTTAAAAAGATATAAAATTATAAGTAAATACAAAAATAATTTTGAAAATCTTTATAATTAATTGGAAAAATTTGTTTAATAATCGTTATTTTACCTAACTTTTTCTAAATATTTATTTTTTTATTTTTTTAAAATAAAAATTAAAAATTACAAAAAATTATGTAATTGACATAACTATTCAAAAAAATTACAAAATGATAATAAAACGAATCAAAAAGATTCGTAATTAAAAAAAGGGAGCTAAAGATGGCTAAAAGAAGAAAAAAAGCTGCTAAAAAGAAAACTAAGAAAAAAGCTAAGAAAAAAGCTAAGAAGAAAAAAAGAAGATAGTTTAGTATTCTTTTTATTAAATTACGCTCCTCATGGCGCTTGCGTGGGGAGCGTTTTTTTTATTTAGCTATTTCTTCGGAAATCTCTTCTTCAGGAGGTTTATTTTCAATTTTCTGAATTTGTTTCTCTAGATTTCTTTTTAAAGCTTTATCAAGTTTCTTTTGAGTATCCTCTAAACTCATGTCTAAAACAATTTGAAACTCTGTGAGTATTCTGTCGTAAGCTTTTTCAAAAAGTTGTCTTTCACTGTACGATTGATCAACCATTAAGTCATCTCCTTTATTCAGGTCTCTTACTACCTCAGCTAACTCATAAATTTTGCCTGATGAAATCTTACCTTCATATTCTTGAGCACGTCTACTCCACATACTTCTTTTAATCTTGGGTTTGCTCTTTAAAATGCTAATACATTTATTAACCTGATTAATTGTTGCTAATGGTCTTAAGTGTGACTGCTTATTAACAGGAACCATTCCATTTGCTTTATCTTTTTCAAACTTAAGAATATACGCCTCTATATCAATTCCACCTATACTCATTTTTTTAAATTCTGTTATTTGTCCAACCCCATGTTTTGGATACACAACGTAATCTTTGATTTTATACTCTTTTTTTTCAGTATCTTGTTTTTTTACTTTTTTAATTTCGGGTTTTTGTTCATTATTTTTCGGAATACGAAGTAAGTTCGAATTATTCTCTACTACATCTTTCTTTTCAGCTTTTAGTTTTTTTATTTTTATATCAGGCTTTGTTATTTTTTTTACAGCTTTCTCTTTTTTAGCTTTTATTAGAACTTTAGTTTTTTTTGGCTTAGTACTGTTTTTAACCTTTTTTATCTTGATGATAGGTTTAGTAATCTTTTTTTTCTTTTTTGTTTTACTTGTTTTAAATGTTTTCTTCAAAGTATTTATCAAACTTATTTTCTTCATCTTTATATTTTTCATGATCTACCAGAGGTTCTTTTGTTTCAGAAATATTTGGCCAAATTTCTGAATATTTTTTATTCACCTCCAGCCATTTTTCGCTACCAGTCACAGTGTCTGAAATTATAGCATCAACTGGACATTCTGGTTCGCAAACGCCACAATCTATACACTCATCCGGTTTAATTACAAGCATATTTTCACCTTCGTAAAAACAATCAACAGGGCATACATCAACACATGTTGTATGTTTGCATTTTATACATTTATCATTCACTAGGTATGTCATTGCTTTAATTTAATTTTTTCTTTTATATCTCCAACTACTTTTGTGTCTAGATATAATAGTCCTGACAATCTTCTCATTAAATTAGTTTCGTAAATATCGGCATTTTTGTCTGAATAAATAATGTTCCATAATGCTTCAATTACTATCTTTTTTTCTTCAATATTTTTATTTTTAACTTCTCTAGTAAATTCTAAAATCTGGTTTGAATCTTTTTCTTTTATTTCTGCATCCTTTATTATTTGGTCAATTTTATTTTCATCTGCTCCCATTTCAATTAGTGCTTTTTTTATTATTAAACTTTCTTTTTCTGTAAAGTTTTCATCAATTTTAGCAGAGTGTATTAAAAGTGCTGCTACACTGATTAAAGATAAATGATCTTCATCTTTTGTTTTCTCATTTTCTTTAGTAAATAAACTGAACATTATTTTATATTTAATTGACTTAATACACTGAAAGGATTATTTGAATAGTCTTTTTTGTCCTTTATTTTTGAGGTCTTCTTTCTTAACGGTATGTATTTAATATAAAATTCATCTTCTTTTTCATAAATTTTATAATTCATTTTTTTTAAAAGTTTTTTGAAATTGTCTTTGGAACATCCCAGCAAATTTAACATTTCTGGAATAACCTTTACCTCTTTTTTTTCGTCCTTTTCTGAATTAAATATCAATAAAAAGAGTCTTTCAAGAATATCAATCCTTACAAAAATGTTATCAAATTTCTCAAATCCGCAAAGCAACATAAATTCTTTATTTGATAATTTTATGTTATTTAAAAAATTCAATCCAAAAGTTGGTGGGAATAAATCTAAAAACTTGTTATTATAAATTTTCCACAATAATATTCTCAAAGAAACAGAGCTAGGCTTGAACAGTTTAAATAAAAATACATGATACCTTCCAAACTTTACTCCAAGTCTTCGTAATATTTTTCTATCATCCTGATTTAATTTTTTTAAATTTTCTAAAATATCTTCTCTTTTTAAAACGCCGTTGCTCTCATAAAGCCTATAAGCTAGTGACCTAATTTGTGAATTCTTTTCTCTGATATTTTTTAGCTCAATTAAACTGCTGAGTTCAGTTTTAATTTTTTTATTAATCCATTTAGTTAAATAGTCATTGAGCTTGCTTCTATCCTCTGTATCAATCATTTCATCAATTATTAAATTTATCTTTGGTTTAAGATAATCTAATCCTGGAATTAATTTTGCGATAGGCTCATTATTCCAATAAATTTTAAAGTCATCTTTTATTTCTATTAATCCTGTGTCAACAATTTCTTTAATTCTATTTATTATCTCTGGCCCAACATTTTGTCTTGCTGCTTTCTTTAATGACTTGATATCAGCATCTAATGCATCTACTTTTAAATCAAGCTTAAGTTTTAAGCCTTTTAAATTGCCAATATATTGCTTATTTATTAAAACTTTCTCTTTATCGATTATCTCAGTTTTTAATTGTATATCTTGCTTTAATCCTTTTGCTAGAACACTAGCTCTTTTATCAATAAAGGTTTTAGTTAGTTCATCATGAAGTCTGTCTGATAATTTATCCTCTAATTTTTTTGTTCTTTCGATCCAGTAATCTTGATTTTCAACCCAATTGGATTTATTTGCAACATAAGACCATGTTCTAACATTAGATATTCTATTTGAAATAGAATCTACGTTTCCATCAAGCTTATCTAGCAATGATAGTTGTTTTTTCATGTAATGATTTGGTACTTTTTTTTGATCTTTTGTTAAAAAATTGAAAACTTTACTTACAACTTCTAAGTGATGACCATATGTTTTTTTAACAAAATCTGGTATTTGACAGCATTCCCAAAGAATTTTTAAAGTATCAGAGTTATTTTCAATAAAATTATTATTTTCTTTTAAAAAATATTTTAATACCTTTTCATCTTCACATTCCCCAACTCTTCTTAACCATTCTTTATTTGGTTTTTCTTCTAAAGATTTTAATAAACTGTCTTTGTTGTTGAATATTAAATTAGAGTTTCTCCAAAAAATATGCTGTATTTCTGGAAAATTATGGTTTTCCAGTAAGTCAATTTCCTCTGGACTAATCTCATCACATTCACCTGTTAAACCAAAGCTTCCATCATTTAAATATCGTCCTGCTCTGCCAGATATCTGTCCAATTTCTGCAACTTTTAATCTTCTTATTTTTTTTCCATCAAATTTTTTTATATTCGAGAAATAAATTTGATCTAAATCCATATTAATTCCCATACCAATTGCATCAGTTGCAACAAGATAATCCACATCACCTGATTGGTATAGGTTAACTTGAGAATTTCTCGTTTTTGGACTTAAAGATCCCATCACAATTGCGGCACCACCTTTTTGTCTTCTAATTAGTTCTGCAATTGCGTAAACTTCTTCTGTTGAAAATGCAATTACAGCACTTTTTCTTTCTATTCTTGAAATTTTTTTGTGACCTCCAAATGAAAGTTTGGATAACCTTTTTTTGTTTATGAATTCAATATCATCATCGAGATTTTGAATTATACCTTTTATCGTATTAGAACCCATTAACATTGTAAGTTTTTCACCTCTTAAATTTAATAATCTATCAGTAAAAATATGTCCTCTTTCATGATCATTACACATTTGAATTTCGTCAATACCAACAAAATCCAAAATTTTATCTACAGGCATGGATTCAACGGTACACAAGAAATATTTTGCATTTAGTGGAATAATTTTTTCTTCACCAGTAATTAGAGCAACTTTAGAAGGATCTACTCTGGTAATTACTTTGTCATAAACCTCTCTCGCTAATAATCTTAGAGGGAAACCCATCATTCCAGAGTCGAAGGAGAGCATTGTCTCTATCGCTAAGAATGTTTTACCAGTATTCGTTGGTCCAAGGACTGCAGTTATCTTATTTTTTGACATATCTACTTTTAGTATGATCTATTTTATGCCTACTACATTTTGTTACTCAAAAAGAACAAATATAGACTAAAACTAGTCCGAATCAGATAGGAAAAAGTTCTCATTTTCTATTTTTATCGTCTAAAGTTAGCATAATTTTTACAATATAAATATAAATATTTAATGCCAAAAAAACTTTGGGAACCATCTAAAGCGCTTATTAAGAATTCAAACTTATTTAATTATGAGAAGTTTATTTCGAAAAATTATAAATATAAATTTTCAAGAAATTATAAAAAATTATTAAATTGGAGTTTAAAAAACCCTAAAGATTTTTGGAACTCTATTTGGAAATATTTTGAAATTAAAGGAATTAAAACAAATCAATTTAAGTTAACAAAAGATCTTATCAATAGTAAATTTTTTATTAACTCAAAGTTAAATTTTGCAGAAAATCTTTTAGCAAAAAATTCAAATCAAAAAGCAGTCACATTTATAAGTGAAAATGGATATAGAGAGCAAAAATCTTGGAAAGAACTTAATATAAATGTAAAAAAAATAATAACCTTTTACAAAAATTTAAATATTAAAGAAAAAGACCGAATTGCAGCGTATACCCCCAACCAAATAGAAACAGTTGAGTTTTTTTTAAGTGCAAGTGCAATTGGTTCAATTTGGAGCTCTTGTTCCCCCGATTTTGGTGTGCCAGGAGTTATAGAGCGCTTCTCACAAATAAAGCCCAAATTACTAATTATAACAGATAAATATTTCTATAACGGAAAAGAAATTAATGTTCTCGATAGATTGCCTAAAATATTAAATAAAATTAAAAGTATAAAATCAGTTTTAATTTTAAATTATCCAGGAAAAAAAATAAAAAAAATAAAAAAAACCAAAAATATTAAATTTTTTTATTACGAAGAAATTAAAAAACTTCGACCAGATAAAAATAAATTTAGAAAATTTGATTTTGATCATGAATTAGCAATTTTATACTCAAGTGGCACAACTGGTAAACCAAAATGTATTTGCCACAGATCAGGCGGAGTTTTGCTTCAACATTTGAAAGAACACCAATTGCATTGCAATATAAAACCTAAAGATAATGTATTTTATTTTACTACTTGCGGTTGGATGATGTGGAATTGGCTAATTACTGCCTTAGCTTCTAAAGCATCAATATTATTATACGATGGTTTTCCAATGTATAAATCTCCAGAATTATTACTGAATATCGCAGATAAAGAAAATGTTACATTATTCGGTATTAGCGCCAAATACATTGATCAATTAATAAAGCAAAAAGTAAATATAAAAAAAAAACTAAAGTTAGAATCATTAAAAACAATTTGTTCTACAGGATCACCGCTTTCCAGTGATGGTTTTGAATTCGTTTATAAAAATATTAAAAAGGATGTTCATTTAGCATCTATTTCAGGTGGAACTGATATTGTATCTTGTTTTGTAAATGGAAATATTTATTCAGCAGTCAATAGTGGTGAAATCCAAAACAATGGACTTGGTATGGACACTGCAGTATTTTCTGAAAAAGGCAAATCTATTCTGAATAAAAAAGGTGAATTAATTTGTAAATCAGCATTTCCATCGATGCCATTAAAATTCTGGAATGATCCTGGAAAAAATAAATATAAAAAAGCATACTTTTCAAAGTTTAGAAATATTTGGTATCACGGGGATTACGCTGAGAGAAAAAATAATGGATCCTATATAATATATGGAAGATCTGATGCAACATTAAATCCTGGAGGAGTAAGACTTGGTACTGCTGAAATTTATTCAGTGGTTGAAAAGTTCAAGGAGGTGAAAGAATCTATTGTTGTAGGTCAATCCTGGGACAATGATGTAAGAATTATACTTTTTGTGGTGTTGTCTAAAAATTATAAATTAAATG
This sequence comes from Pelagibacteraceae bacterium AG-470-G21, assembly GCA_003211555.1. Taxonomy (GTDB): domain Bacteria; phylum Pseudomonadota; class Alphaproteobacteria; order Pelagibacterales; family Pelagibacteraceae; genus Pelagibacter. Next base: position 135,067 of record QCSH01000001.1, on the reverse strand, counting down.
AAAAATTATCTGCAAAATTAAAAAAAACAATAAGGTATGAGGCGTCTCCTAGACATGTCCCCTCCAAGATTATTGAGGTAAAAGACATACCTAGAACTAAAAATGGTAAAATAGTTGAAGTAGCTGTAAAAAATATAATCGATGGCATGAAGATAAAAAATATACAAGCATTATCAAATCCATCTGCCTTGAATGAATATAAAAATCTGAAAGAGTTAAAATCGTAATGATAAAAGACTCCATAAGAAACTTAAATTTATCTGCAACTTTGAAAATAAATGAAAAATCAAAAATTATTGAAAGCGAAGGTAAAAATATTATTAAGTTTGGCTTTGGGCAATCACCATTTCCAGTACCAAATATCATTATTGAAGAATTAAAAAAAAATGCACATGAAAAAAGTTATATACCAACCCAGGGACTGGATAAATTGAGAGAATCAATTGCTAATTATGAGTCGAAAAAAAAAAATTATAACTTTGACTCTAATCAAGTTATCATTGGTCCTGGAACAAAAGAATTGATGTTTTTAATGCATCTATCTTTTGATGGAGAAGTTTTATTACCTGCTCCAAGTTGGGTATCTTATAAACCACAATCTATTATTGCAAAAAATAATCATCATTGGATAAAAACATCTGCTGAAAATAATTGGTTTCCACTAGCTAGAGAAATAGAAAAAATTGTTATAAAAAATTCAGGTAAAAAATATATACTTTTTCTCAATTCTCCAAATAATCCATCAGGTCAAGTATGTAAAAATTTAAATGAAATTTCAGAAATTGTTAAAAAATATAATATTTTGGTTTTATCAGACGAGATTTATTCTGAGTTAGCATTTGATGAAAATTATACGTCAATATTTGAACATTGTCCTGAACAAGTAATAATAAGTAACGGCCTTAGTAAGTGGTGTGGTGCAGGGGGATGGAGACTTGGATATTTTATAATTCCAAAAACAAAAATTGATTTAATCAAGTCAATTAAAGTTTTAGCAAGTGAAACATTCTCCTCTGTTAGCTCTCCAATTCAATATGCAGCAATATCGGCATTTGAAGATAATCATGATAGTTATATTTTAAAATCAAAGAAAATTCTTAAAGCTATTGGAGATTATGTATACAAAAATTTAAAATCTAATAATGTTATAATGAATAGACCAATGGGAGGATTTTATTTAATGCCAGAGTTTCTAAACAAAAAATTCAATTCATCTGCGATGTTATGTGATGAAATATTAACCAAATTAAATATTGCATTACTTCCAGGAAGTGATTTTGGATTTGATGAAAAAAGAATGATAGTTCGTCTAAGTTTTACTGATTTTGATGGAGATAATTTTATGAATAATATTAAAATAGATACTGACATCAAAGATGAAAATATAAAATTGTATGCCCCAAAAGTAGTTGAAGGAGTGAATAAATTAAAATCTTGGGTTGAAAATTAAAGAAAGGTCAAAAAATTCCTTTATAAACAATGCTAATATTTTCTTAATTTAGTAGACACATGAACTAATAAATAGTTAGATTTAACTTTAAAACTTTAGAGAGGGTATATGAAAAAAATATTATCAACAATATCAAGCTCTCTGATTATATTTGCTGCTATATTTTCATTTGGATCAATAGCAAAATCAGCAGAGTTTTTTACAATAGGCACAGGTGGGCCTACTGGAGTTTATTTCCAAACAGGTAATGCCATTTGTAAAATGTTACATAAATCAGCAATAAGTGCTGAACATGGCAGAAAAAAAGGTATGAAAGATAAGGCTTATAGATGTACAGCTCCGTCAACTGGAGGCTCAAATTATAATATCGGACAAATAAAAGATGGCGAGTTTCAGTTTGGCGTTGCACAATCCGACTGGCAATTTCATGCATATAATGGCTCAAGTAAGTGGGAAGGTAAACAATTCAATAATTTAAGAGCTGTTTTTTCAGTTCATAATGAACCTTTTCAAATCTGGGCTAGAAAAAAAGCAAAAGTTAAAGACTTTATGGGTTTAAAAGGAAAAGTAGTTAACATTGGAAACCCGGGTTCGGGTCAAAGAGGAACCATGGAAGAATTAATGAAAGCAATGGGAGTAGACAATAGTTTCTTTAAATCTGTTACTGAACTCACATCTTCAGAGCAGGTAAAAGCTTTGTGTGATGGAAAAATTGATGCTTTTGGATATTCTGTAGGTTTTCCAAATGGAGCGATGGAACAAGCGGCAACATGTGCAGCAAAAGCTATGCCAATCAACTTAACAGGAGATGTAATTGATGGAATTATAGGTGGAGCTGATTACTATGCTTCTGCTACAATTCCAAAAGGCACTTACACTAAACAGAGAAAAGATGTAACTACATTTGGTGTAAAGGCTACTGTTGTAACAAGTGTGGATGTATCTGACGATTTGGTTTATCAAGTTACAAAAGCAGTTTTTGAAAACTTCGACGATTTTAGAAAACAACACCCAGCATTTGCTCCTTTAGAGAAAAAAAATATGATAGCTGACGGTTTATCAGCACCGCTTCACCCTGGAGCTGTTAAATATTATAAAGAAGCTGGTTTAATGTAATTAAATCTATATAAAATAAATTGAGGCCCAATATATCTATTGGGCCTTTTTTTTTATATATTAAGCTGAATGTCAGCAGACATAGAAAAAAAAATAGAAAGTAAGATTAAAGAAGATCTTTCTCCAACAAGAAATCTAACAGGTTTTCATCTAAAGTTAGTTGCATCTATTGCTATTACTTGGTCATTATTTCAGCTTTGGTATGCTTCTCCATTTCCGTTTTGGTTCAATTTTGGAATGTTTAAAGGTTTACCAGCTAGAGCAATTCACCTTGGTTTTGCTCTTTTATTAGCATTCTTAATATTCCCTTATTCAAGGGGTAAAAAAGTAAATTTTATAGATATAATAATTGCAGTAACTGGTGCAATTTGTTGCCTATATATTTATGTATTTTACGATCAACTTGTCGATAGGGGTGGAATATTATTAAAAATAAATTTTTTTTATGATTTTACTATTCCAATAGAGCTGATACTTGGAATAATCGGAATATCAATTTTACTAGAGGCTACAAGAAGAGTAATAGGCATTCCATTAGTTGTAATTGCAGTTTGTTTTTTGCTGTTTTCCTATTTTGGCCAATATGCTCCGGATATAATTTCACATGGAGGTTTATCATTAAAAAGATTAGTTGGTTTTCAATGGTTTGACCAAGAAGCAATTTTTGGAATTCCAATAGGTGTTTCGGTTGATTTCATATTTCTATTTGTTCTATTTGGCGCCCTTCTAGAGACCGCAGGTGGTGGTAAATATTTTTTAGATTTAGCTTTTGCAATGGTTGGAAAAATGAGAGGTGGCCCTGCCAAGGCAGCAATTCTAGGATCTGGAATGACAGGTTTAATATCTGGCTCATCTATTGCTAACACCGTTACAACAGGAACTTTTACAATTCCAATCATGAAAAAAACTGGATTTTCTAAAGAAAAAGCTGGTGCAATTGAGGTATCTTCTTCAGTTAATGGTCAAATAATGCCTCCTGTTATGGGAGCTGCAGCTTTTGTGATGGCAAGTTTTATTGGCGTTACATACTTTGAAGTTGTTAAACATGCTTTTCTACCAGCCATAATTTCTTACATTGCATTATTTTATATATCTCATCTTGAGGCACTAAAATTAAATTTAAAAGGAATGGATGAAAGAGATATTCCAAAATTAAAAAAAACATTTTTTGAGGGTATTCATTTTTTAGTTCCAATTTTTGTTCTTATACATTTATTAGTTTATATGAGACTTACTGCCTCTTATTCAATTTTTTTTGCAATTTTGACTTTAATAATTGTCAATCTTTTAAATAAAATTTTTAAAGAAAAGAATTTTAAAAATGCTTTAATATATTGGTACAACCAAACTGTTGTAGGTTTTGAAAAGGGTGCCTTGAATATGGTTAGTGTCGGAATAGCAATTGCAACTGCAGGTATTATAGTTGGTGCAGTTGGATCTACAGGTTTGAGTACTAATTTAATAATCGTAATTGAGTCGATTGCAAAAGATAATGTTATTATTCTTTTATTTTTAACTATTATTTTGTGTTTACTATTGGGTATGGGTTTACCAACTACTGCAAACTACGTTGTTGTAGCATCTCTAATGGCAACTGTTCTTGTGGATGTTGGAAATGCATCAGGATTTATTTTTCCTTTAATTGCGGTTCATTTATTCGTATTCTATTTTGGCTTAATGGCTGACGTAACACCTCCAGTTGGCTTAGCATCTTACGCAGCTGCTGCCATTTCTGGTGGAGACCCGTTAAGAACAGGAGCCCAGGCATTTTGGTATAGTTTGAGAACAGGAATACTTCCTATTGTATTCTTATTTAACAGCGAGTTATTATTAATTGGTATTGAAAGTATATGGCATGGCTTAATGGTCATAGCAACCTCATTAATTGGGATTTTAGTATTTACTTCTGCTACTCAGGGATGGTTTATAAATAAACTGAGATGGTATGAGATTATTATTTTTTTAATAATTTCAATATCATTATTATCTCCAGAGTTTGTTCTAAATAAATTTTACCCAAAATATAACTATTTAAGTATTGAAGAAATAAACCAAAAACAGTTTGATTATAATAAAGAGATAAGAATTAAAATTACTAGACTTACAGAGTACGGTGAAAGATATAAATTATTTGTAATTGAAAAAAATATTTTTGATGAAAATTTTAGTTTAGATGATTATGGAATGAGCTTAGTTATAGAAGATAATAAAACCATAATTGATACTTTAAAATGGAATGGAATTGCAAAAAAATCTGGTTTAGATATGGGAGATATTATTAATGAATTTAAAATCGAAAATCAGAATAGACCAAAAAAAGAAATAATTTATCCTATTGCTCTTATTTTTTTATCAATTTTTGGTTATTTAAATATAAGAAGAAGAGTTTAGCTTAGACCTGCATGGGGTAACTTACGTTGAAGTATTTTCCAAATACCTGTAGCAGATGCAATAATTTTGCCTTTACATTCTAAATAACACTCTAAAAAAACCATACTTTTAGTTTTCTTCTTAATTTTTACATATCCAAAAATTTCATCACCAATAGTTGATGGTCCTATAAAATTTATATTCAGTGTTATAGTTACACAAGGCTGATTACCAGAAATTCTATGAGCTCCAGATCCACAACCAGTATCAATAATTGATGCTATATACCCACCATGAGTTATGCCTGCTCTATTAAGGTGATTTCTTTTTATTTTAGTTTTAAATTCATACTTAGTTTTTGAAATATCTCTTAGTAGCAAACCACCGTTGTGCATCATAAAACCTTTTTTGATGCTTATTTGTTTAAATTTTTTCATTAAATTATTAAAGTTATTAAAAATAATATTATTAACACTATTGTAAAAAAATAAATGACTGATTTTTGTAAAGATACTTTCATTTTTTCCTAATTTTGGCGCGCCTGCTAGGAGTCGAACCCAGAACCTCCTGGTCCGTAGCCAAGCGCTCTATCCAATTGAGCTACAGGCGCTAATTATAAACTATTCTTTTAGCATTTATTGTTAAATTTACTAAAGTTAATAATGGTCAAAAATATACATCTATTTAAAGTAAATAATATATATATATACAGACAATTAAATGAATGAAAAAATACTAGTTCCTGACATAGGAGATTTTGAAGAGGTAGAAATTATAGAAATTCTTGTAAAAGAAGGAGACAAAATTTCTAAGAATGACCCAATAATAACTTTAGAAAGTGATAAATCAAGTGTTGAGGTACCATCTACTTTTGAGGGCATTATTGATAATATAAACATAAAGATTGGTGATAAAGTCTCAAAGGGAGACTTAATACTAACGTTATCATCTGAGAATGGAACTCAACAAAAACAAGAAATAAATGAAAAAATCCCACCTCTAACAGAAAAAATAATTGCAGAGGCAGAAACTTCGAATGGTTATAAAAATTCTGAATTAGATACTAATCAGCGTGAAGAGATCATAGAAGAAAATTCTAAATTAGATGCCAGTAATGAAAAATCAGAGATAGTTGTGAGCAATAATGACATTGATCCTTTAGAAACAAAAGAATGGTTAGAGTCTTTATCTGCTGTTGTTCATACTGAAGGACCCGAAAGAGCTCATTTTTTAATTAAACAATTAATCGATCAAGCATATAAAGAAGGATCAAACATCCCTTATAATCAAAATACACCATATATAAATACAATACCTTCAGATGAAGAAATAAAATCTCCAGGAGATCAAAATATAGAGAGAAAAATTAGAGCATTAATTCGTTGGAACTCTGCTGTGATGGTTGTGAGAGCAAATATGAGAGATCCTTCTTTAGGAGGTCACATTGGAACATTTGCTTCTGCTGCAACTTTATATGACATAGGTATGAATCATTTTTGGAGAGCAAAAAATAATAAATTTGGTGGAGACTTAATATATTTTCAAGGTCATTCAGCACCAGGAATTTATGCAAGAGCATTTTTGGAAGGAAGATTAAACGAAAAACAATTAGATAGATTTAGACAAGAAGTCTATCCAGGTGGTCTTTCATCTTATCCACATCCGTGGTTAATGCCTAAGTTTTGGCAATTTCCAACAGTTTCTATGGGTCTTGGTCCAATGATGGCAACTTATCAGGCAAGGTTTATGAAATATCTAATTAACAGAAAGTTAATTAAAGATGAGGATAGAAAAGTTTGGTCTTTTTTAGGTGACGGTGAAATTGATGAACCTGAGGCATTAGGTTCTATAGGTTTAGCAGCAAGAGAAAAATTAGACAATTTAATTTATGTTGTTAATTGTAACCTCCAAAGATTAGATGGACCTGTTAGAGGAAATGGTAAAATAATTCAAGAATTAGAGGGAATTTTTAGAGGAGCAGGTTGGAATGTTATAAAAGTTATTTGGGGTTCATACTGGGATCCGCTATTAGCAAATGACAAATCAGGATTACTTGTAAAAAGAATGAACGAGGCAGTTGATGGTGAGTATCAAGCTTTTAAAGCAAAAGGTGGTCTTTATGTAAGAGATAATTTTTTTGGAAAATATCCTGAGTTGAAAAAATTAGTGGCAAGTTATACTGATAGTGATATTTGGAAATTAAATAGAGGTGGGCACGATCCACATAAAGTTTATGCTGCTTATAATAAAGCTGTAAATACAAAAGGTAGACCTACAGTAATATTAGCCAAAACTATCAAGGGTTATGGGATGGGTAAGTCTGGCGAAAGTATAAATACTACTCACCAGCAAAAAAAATTGGATGTAGATGACTTGTTATATTACAGAGATAGATTTGATGTTCCTTTAACAAATGAGCAAGTTAAAAATATAGAGTATTTTAGGCCTGATGAGAACTCAGAAGAAATAAAATACTTAAAAAAAAGAAGGCTTGCTTTGGGTGGATATATTCCAGAGAGAAGTTCATTTTCGAAACCTATCAAAACTCCAAGTAATGATATTTTTGATTTTATGAAAAAATCAACTGGCCAAAAAGAAATGTCTACGACAATGGCTTTAGTAAGAATGTTAACAAATTTGCTCAGAGATAAAAATGTTGCACCAAGACTTGTTCCAATAATACCAGATGAGGCTAGAACATTTGGAATGGAAGGATTTTTTCAAAAAATAGGTATTTATGCTCACGAAGGTCAGAAGTACGAGCCAGAGGACTCTGCGCAATTAAGTTCTTACAAAGAGGAGAAAAGTGGTCAAGTTTTAGAAGAAGGAATAAACGAGGCAGGATCAATGGCGTCATGGATTGCAGCAGGAACCTCCTATTCAAACCATGATGTCGAAATGATACCAATTTATCTTTTTTACTCTATGTTTGGTTTTCAAAGAACAGGAGATTTTGCATATGCAGCTGGCGATAGTCAAACAAGAGGTTTTTTAATTGGAGCTACTGCTGGAAGAACAACTTTAGCTGGAGAAGGACTCCAACACCAAGATGGGCATAGCCATTTAATTGCGTCAACAATCCCTAACTGTGTCTCGTACGATCCAACTTTTCATTATGAACTAGCAACAATTTTTAAAGAAGGTTTAAGAAGGATGCATGAGAAACATGAGAACATTTTTTATTATATTACGACAATGAACGAAAATTATTCTCATCCCGAGATGCCAAAAGACTCTGCCGAAGGAATACTAAAAGGAATGTATAAAATAAGAGAATTTAACAAAAACAAAAAAAATAAAATTCAACTTTTAGGCTCAGGCACAATTTTAAGAGAAATGATAGAAGCAGCACAGATTTTACAAAATGAATACCAAGTAGATAGTGAAGTTTGGAGCGTCACAAGCTTCAATGAGTTAAGACGAGATGGTTTGGAGACAGAGAGATACAATTTATTAAATCCAGGAGGTGAGAAAAAAATCTCTTATGTTGAAAAATGCCTTGGAAAAACAGAAGGTCCTATTCTTGCAGCTTCAGATTATATGAGAATGAATTCTGATCAAATAAGACCATATATTAAAAAAAGTTTTTATTCTTTGGGCACTGATGGATTTGGAAGAAGTGATACTAGAAAAAATCTTAGAAAGTTTTTTGAAGTGGATAAAGAGCATATTGTTGCATATGGTTTAAGTATTTTATCAAATGAACAATTAATCGCTTCTAAGCATGCGGTTGAGGCTATTAAAAAATATAAGATTGATAAAAATAAGCCAATGCCTACGAAGTTATAAAATGAGTGACAAAGAAGTCTTAGTTCCAAATATAGGTGATTTTAAAGATGTTGAAGTAATTGAAGTTTTAACATCAACAGGCTCAAAAATTAATAAGGATGATCCAATAATTACTATTGAAAGTGATAAATCAAGTGTTGAAATTCCTTCACCTTACTCTGGTAGTGTTAAGCAAGTAAATTTAAAAGTCGGAGATAAAGTTTCTGAAGGTTCTTTAATACTTCTAATAGGTACTGAGGAAGAAAAAATAGAGGAAATTAAGGATGAAGAAGTAAAAGAAATTCAAAAGGAAAATATTATTCAAAAAACTCCTGATCCTGTAATTACAAAACCAAACGAAACTTTACAAAAAAATAAAGTAAGTGTTTTTAAATCAAGTAAAGCGCTTGCTAGTCCAAAAACTAGAAAATTTGCAAGAGAATTAGGTGTTGATATTAATAATGTAATAGGGTCTCAAAGATCAGGAAGAATTATTGAGGAAGATATAAAAAAATTTGTTTCAACTAATTTTGATAAACCTAAAGAAGAAAAAATAAACAAACCTTTTAAGCAATCTGAATATGATCATTCTGATTTTGGAGAGATTGAAATCAAAGATATTCCAAGAATAAAAAAAATTGCTGCTCCTCATTTAACGAATTCATGGCAAACAATACCACATGTCACTAATTATGATGAGGCAGATATAACTGAATTAGATGAGTTTAGGCGAAATTTAACAGACACTTTTACTGGGGAGAAAAAAAAGATTACCCCATTGGCATTTATCATAAAAGCTGTTGTAGAAGCTTTGAAAAATTTCCCAAGATTTAATAGTTCTATTGATGATATCGAAAAGGGTAAAATAACTTTCAAAAAATACTTTCATATTGGGATAGCTGTTGACACTCCAAATGGACTTATGGTTCCAAAAATAAGGGATGCCAATCAAAAAAATATCGATCAAATTAGCAAAGACTTAAAAAAAGTCAGTGAAGACTGTCGAAATCTCAAAATTAATAAAAAAGAGTTTTATGGTGGATCTATAACAATTACTAGCCTAGGTGGAATTGGAGGAACTTATTTCTCACCAATTATCAATTATCCTGAAGTAGCAATATTAGGTATTGGTAGATCCTATGTTAAACCAGTGTTTATCGATGGTGATTTTAAACCTAGAACAATGCTGCCTTTATCCTTATCCTATGATCATAGAATTATTGATGGTGCAGAAGGATCAAGATTTAATAATGAATTAAAAGTTAATTTGGGTAAAAATTTTGCCTATAAACTTGCTAAATAATGATTAAAGATTTTAAAACTTTAAAAAATAAAACTTCTTTTATTTTCAAAAATAACAAATTTGAAACTTTCCCAAACATTTGGTTAAGAGATCATGTAAAAAATAAAGAGAATTGGGATTTTAAAACAAATCAAAGGACCACTTTTACAGCCAATATAGATCTTAATATTAAAATTAGAAAAGCGAAAATATTAGAAAATGGAAAGTATATAGAAATATTATGGTCAAATGAAATAAAGCCAGTTAGATATTCTTACAATTTTTTAAAAGAGAATTCATTAAAAAAAAAAGAAATCAAAAAGGATCTTTACTATTGGAAAAATACAGACATAAAAAATCAAATTTTTATGAGCTATAATCATATTTTAACAAAAAAAGGATTTAAAAATTTATTAAAAAAAATTAATAAATATGGTTTTGCAGTTGTAAGAAATTGCTCAAAAGATCTGAATTCTGTTAAGAAAATTGCAAAAAAAATTGGATACGTGAGAAACTCTATATTTGGAGGATTATGGACATTTGAGTCAAATAATAAAAAAGCAGACAGCGCATATTCAAACCAAGAATTAAGACCACACACTGACTCAACATACAGCAATGATGCTCCAGGTTTACAATTATTACTTTGTTGTAAATACAAAGCTAAAGGTGGAGATTCTATAATGGTGGACGGATTTAAATTAGCAGAAGAAATTAAAAAAAAAAATACAAGTTATTTTAAAACTCTAACAAAAACAAAAGTTAAAGGTTCTTATATTGGAGATGGTGTAAGGCTTGAAGCTGAGAGGCCAATAATAAAACTTAATAATAAAAATAATTTTGATCAAATAAGTTTTAATAATTACGACCGAGCACCTTTTAGAGATACTAATCAAAAAACAATAAATTTTTATAAAGCAATTAAATTATTTGATACATTGGCAAATCATCAAAAATATCAGTGGAGACATATTTTAAAACCTGGAGAACTATTAATATTCAATAATTGGAGGGTAATGCATGGAAGAGGAGCGTTCTCTGGTATAAGAAAAATGGCTGGATGCTATATCAACAAGGAAGATTTCGATAGTTGCTGTAGAATTAACAATATTAATTAAATTTTATATTAAATGTCGAGATTTTCATCGCTTATTTGTGCACTAATAACAACGTTTATATGGGGTACTGCTTTTATCGCTCAAGATACAGGTATGGATAATATTGGTCCATTGACATTTAACGCCTCAAGATTTTTTGTTGGATTTTTAACTGTATTACCCATCGCTTTAATATTAGAGAGAGGAAAGATTAAACTAGAGATAAATTCAAATAGAAAATTATTTTTTAAGTATTTAATTTTAATGGGAATATCTTTATTTTTAGGCACATACTTACAGCAAGCGGCTTTACAGTATACTAATATAGCAAATGCAGCCTTCTTTACTGTTTTTTATGTTCCTTTGGTTCCGATCTTATTATTTTTTATTTATTCATCTAAAGTGCATTGGAGCATATGGCCATCTATTGGTTTATGTATAATAGGTGTTTATCTCTTAAGTGATTTTTCAAACTCAGAAATAATGATTGGTGATGCTCTTGTTATTCTATGCTCATTATTTTGGGCTTTGCATATAATTTTTGCTGGAAAATTTATGGAAAAATTTAACATACCAATCTTTTATGCAGCATTACAGGCTGCTCTTGTTTTTACTCTTTCAATATTTTTCGCCTCTTTTTTGGAGGAAATAGTAATAACAAAAATCTTAATGGAATACAGTTCAATACTGTATGCAGGTGTACTATCAGGTGGGATTGCCTTTACTTTGCAAATGTTTGCCCAAAAGAATATTGAAGAAACACCAGCTGCAATAATTTATTCATTAGAGGGAGTATTTGCTACTATTGCAGGATGGGTTATACTAAGTCAAATTTTGAATATCAATAATATTATTGGATGTATACTAATACTTATTGCAGTTATATTTTCTCAAGTTTCTCCAACAACAAAAAAATTATAAGTATATTATCAAGAAAAGAATAAGACTTAAAATTAATCTATAAATTACGAAAAAGTTTAAACTGAACATTTTTACGTAAATAAGAAAATATTTAATTGTAATATAAGAGAATAAAAAAGAAAATAATGTAGAAAAAATAAATATTGAATCTAAACTTAATTGATCGTTAAATGCATCATTAATTCCTAAAAAACTTGCTCCAGCTAAAGCTGGTATTGATAAATAAAATGCTATTTTTGAAGACTCAACTCTATCAAATTTCAAAAATCTCGAAGCAGTAATTACTATGCCAGATCTACTAACTCCAGGAATAATAGCAAAAATTTGAAATACTCCAATTATAATAATACTTTTAATATTTAAATCTGATGAAATTTTTTTTTTTAATTCAATTTTATCTGAAAAATATAATAAAATTCCAAAAGTTAAAGTTGTCCATGCAATAATTTTTAAATTTCTAAATTGATCAATTAAATTTGTTGTGTAAAAAATATAACCAACAATGACTAAGGGTATGGATCCAAAAATAATAAGTAAAAAAATATTTTTATTATTAATGATATCTAACAAATCTTTCCTAAAAAATATAATTATTGCTAGCAATGACCCTAAATGCAGACTTATATCCAATTGAAGGTTGCCTAATTCAAAGTCACTGATTTTTGATACAATTATTAAATGCGCAGATGAACTTACAGGGGTAAATTCTGAAATCCCTTGGATTATTGCTAAAATTAGAGTTTCGATATATTTTGAAATCATAAAAAGCGTTAATTCATAATGAAAATGTAACCAAAATAAAGCAATTACATATTTGCATATCATCTATGCGAATTATGAAAAATTCCCTATTTAACTTGCTTTTTTTAATTTATATGTCAATAATTATGACCTTGTATTTCTTTATTATTTAATTTTAATCGGATATATATCGACCTCCATGACTGAAAAAATGTTAAAATTTGTGGATATAGGTCAACAAAATCCACCTAAAAGAGATAAAACTGACAGAAAAGACGATTTTAATGAAATTTACAAAGAATTTCTTCAAGATAAGGCAAAGGAACAGTCAAGTAGGTGTTCTCAGTGCGGGGTTCCATTTTGCCAGGTACATTGTCCATTAAGCAATAATATTCCAGACTGGTTAAAATTAACAGCAGAAGGAAGATATGAGGAAGCTTATCATTTGTCTCAAAGCACAAATAATATGCCCGAAGTTTGTGGAAGAATATGTCCGCAGGACAGATTATGTGAAGGAAACTGTGTAATTGAACAATCAGGCCACGGAACTGTTACCATAGGATCTATAGAAAAATATATCACTGAAAAAGCATGGGAGAATGGCTGGGTTAAACCAATTGATGTAAAAAATTCAAAAAATCAAAGTATAGGAATTATTGGATCTGGACCAGCGGGTCTAGCTTGTGGAGAACAATTAAGAAAAAAAGGTTATCAAGTTACCATATACGATAGATATGATAGAGCTGGAGGCTTGCTTATTTATGGTATTCCAAATTTTAAATTAGAAAAACATGTTGTTGAAAGAAGGATTAAGTTACTTAATGAGGGAGGAATAAAATTCGTTCAGAATTTTGAAGTTGGAAAAGATGCAACATTATCAGAACTTAGAAACAAACACGACGCAATATTAATTGCTACAGGAGTTTATAAAGCAAGAGAAGTAAACCTGCCCGGTAATGATTTAAGCAATATCTTTCCTGCAATGGAATTTTTAACTGCTTCAAACAAAAAAGGCTTGGGGGATGCAGTTGAATTATTTGACAATGGAACTTTAAATGCTGAAGGTAAAGACGTTGTAGTAATAGGTGGTGGAGATACAGCAATGGATTGTGTGCGAACATCAGTAAGACAAAATGCTAAATCTGTAAAATGTTTATACAGAAGAGATAGAGAAAATATGCCAGGCTCAGCAAGGGAAGTTGGAAATGCTGAAGAGGAAGGTGTTGAGTTTATATGGTTAAGCAATCCAAAAGAGTTCAAAGGTATAAACAAGGTAAATAGCTTATTGGTAGATAAAATGGATTTAGGTGAGCCGGATGAAAGCGGTAGAAGAAAACCTGTTGTTAAAGAAAATTCTGAATTTGAAATCAAAGCAGACCTAGTAATTAAAGCCCTTGGATTTGATCCAGAAGATCTTCCAAAATTATTCAATGAAGAAAAATTAAAAGTTTCAAGATGGGGAACTATAAAAGCAGATTTTGATACTATGGAAACGAGTGTCGAAGGTGTTTTTGCTGCAGGCGATATTGTTAGAGGTGCTTCACTAGTAGTTTGGGCAATTAAAGATGGAAGAGATGCAGCAACCTCAATTGATAATTACCTGCAAAGCAAAGAAAAACTTAAAGTTGCATAATGAAATTAAGAGATAAAAATTTAAAAATTTTGAAGAAAAATCACGTTTATTCAGAAGAGATGGAACATGATGCATGTGGTGTAGGATTGGTAGCGTCTACCGAAGGTTTGAAATCAAGAAAAGTTGTCCAATATGGAATTGATGCATTAAAAGCAGTTTGGCATAGAGGTGCTATTGATGCAGATGGAAAGACAGGAGATGGTGCTGGAATACACATAGAAATACCAAAAGACTTTTTTGAAGAAAAAATTGAGATAACAGGTCACAAACATGATGATTCAGAGTTATGTGTTGGCATGATTTTTTTACCTAGAAACGATTATGAGGCGCAAGAAAAATGTAGAACTATTGTTGAAAGTGAATTAACCAAGAGAAACTTTAGTATTTATGGATGGAGACAAGTTCCAGTAAACGCATCAGTTTTAGGTGAGAAAGCTGAGCAAACAAGACCAGAAATTACACAAGTATTATTTACATACAATGATAAAAAAGTAATTAATAAATTTTTGGAGCAAAAGTTATATGAAACAAGAAGAATAATTGAAAGAGAAGCTCTTAAGAACCAACTAAATAATTTTTACATATGCTCATTCAGCTCTAAATCAATCATTTATAAAGGCATGTTTTTGGCCGAGGCTCTGTCAGATTTTTATACAGATTTGAAAGACGAAAGGTTTATATCAAGATATGCAATATTTCACCAAAGGTTCTCTACAAATACAGCACCAAGTTGGGATTTAGCTCAACCATTTAGATCTATAGCTCATAATGGTGAAATAAACACTCTTAAAGGAAATATAAATTGGATGAAGGTCCATGAAGAGGAAATGTTTAGCCCAGCATTCGAGGATATTGAGAATCTTAAGCCAGTTATTCCTGCAGGAAATTCTGACTCAGCATCACTCGATAATGTTTTTGAATTGTTAAATATTTCTGGACAACCAGCTCCTTTGGCTAAGCTTATGTTGATACCAGATGCTTGGTCAAAAAAAAATAAAGTGTTAAAAAAAGATCACCAACAATTATTTAATTTTTTAAATAGCACTATGGAACCTTGGGATGGTCCTGCAGCTATTGCTGCAACAGATAATGAATGGGTAATTGTTGCAACTGATAGAAATGGATTAAGACCTCTCAGGTACACAGTCACAAGAGACAAACTTCTTTTTGCTGGGAGCGAAACAGGAATGATTGACCTAAATGAAAAAAAAATTGTATCAAAGGGTAGATTGGGTCCGGGAGAAATATTAGGGGTTAGAGTTGAAAAAGGAAAAGTATACTCAAATGATGAAATAAAGAACTACCTTTCAAAAGAATACAAACATTATAATGACCAAATTATTGATCTCGATAAAAAATTAGAAACAGAAAACGAAAAAGTAGAGATTGAAGGCTCTAATTTGAGAAATTTTCAACATTGCTTTGGATATAGCATTGAAGATTTAGAATTAATCTTACATCCTATGGCCGAAGATGCTAAAGAAGCAACAGGATCAATGGGTGATGATACACCATTGGCAGTATTATCAGATAAATATAGACCGTTATATCACTATTTTAGACAGAATTTTAGCCAAGTTACTAACCCACCTATAGACTCTTTAAGAGAAAATAAAGTTATGAGTTTAAAAACAAGATTTGGAAATCTTGGAAATATTTTAGATTTTAGTAAACTTACAAAAGATAATATCTATGTTTTGAACAGTCCAGTATTATCAAATGCTCAATTTGAAAGGTTTATAAAGTTTTTTGGAAACAACAATAAAGTTTTAGATTGTACATTTAATAAAGATGAAGATTTAGAAAGCTCAATTAATCAACTAAAATCAAAAGCTGAGCAAGCTGTTAGAGAGGGCATCAAACAAATAATTTTATCTGATAAAAATATTTCAGAAAATAAGATGCCAATGCCAATGCTTTTATGTATTGGAGCGATAAATACACATTTAGTTAAATTGGGTTTAAGAGGATATGTATCAATAAATGTTCAAACTGGTGATGCTCTAGATACACACTCTTTCGCTACACTTATTGGAGTTGGAGCTACTACCGTAAACCCATACTTAGCTTTCGATAGTCTCTATCAAAGACATTCCAAAAAATTATTTGGAAATTTCACATTTGATGAATGTGTTTCAAGATACATAAAATCTGTAAATCTTGGCCTTCTTAAGATCATGTCCAAGATGGGAATATCAGTTTTAAGTTCTTATAGAGGTGGATGCAATTTTGAAACGGTAGGATTAAGCAGAACAATTGTAAAAGATTATTTTCCTGGAATGTTATCAAAGATTTCTGGCATAGGTTTAAAAGGTATAGAAAAGAAAATTAGAACAATTCATCAAGAGGCTTTTTTTAATAATTCGAATATTTTACCTATTGGTGGTATTTATAGATATAGAAAGAATGGAGAAACTCATCAATATCAAGGTAAGCTTATTCATCTTCTTCAAACTGCTGTTGGACAAGGTTCTTATGAAATTTACAAAAAATATACAAAAGGTATATATAATTTAAATCCAATTAGCCTGAGAGATTTAATTGATTTTAAATCTAAAAATCCAATAGATAAATCTAGTGTAGAGCCAGCATCAAATATATTGAAAAGATTTGGAAGCGGAAGCATGTCCCACGGAGCGTTATCAAAGGAAGCGCACGAAACTCTTGCAGTTGGAATGAATAGAATAAAAGGGGCTTCATGTAGTGGTGAAGGTGGAGAAGACGAAAAAAGATTTAAAATAATGGAAAATGGAGATAGTGCAAATTCTAGAGTTAAACAGATAGCTTCAGCTAGATTTGGAGTAACAATTAATTATTTAAATAATTGTAACGAAATTGAAATTAAAATTGCACAAGGTGCAAAACCAGGAGAAGGTGGACAGTTACCAGGTTTTAAAGTTACAGATGAAATTGCAAGATTGCGACACTCAACTCCAGGGGTTACTTTAATTTCACCTCCGCCACATCATGATATTTACTCAATAGAAGATTTGGCCCAGTTAATTTATGATTTAAAACAAATAAATCCAAAAGCTAGAGTTGGAGTTAAATTGGTTGCTTCATCAGGAATTGGAACAATAGCTGCTGGAGTTGCAAAAGCTAAAGCAGATATAATTTTAATCTCAGGCCATTCAGGAGGTACAGGTGCCACTCCACAAACAAGTGTTAAATATGTTGGAGTTCCTTGGGAGATGGGTTTAACAGAGGCTAATCAGGTCTTGACTTTGAACAACTTAAGACATCAAGTGACTCTTAGAACAGATGGTGGGATAAAAACAGGTAGAGATGTTGTAATCGCCGCTATGATGGGTGCAGAGGAATTTGGTGTAGCAACAACTGCTTTGGTAGCAATGGGCTGTATAATGGTTAGACAATGTCACTCAAATACATGTCCAGTTGGTGTTTGCACTCAAGATGACAAGTTGAGAGAGAAATTTACGGGAACCCCTGAAAAAATTGTAAACCTTTTCACATTTATAGCAGAAGAAGTCAGAGAAATACTTGCAGATCTTGGTTTCAAATCACTTAATGACGTAATTGGAAGAACTGATTTATTAAGACAAGTAAGCAAAGGTTCGCCGAACTTAGACGATTTGGATTTAAATCCTCTTTTTGTTCAAGCAGATTCTGGAAAAAATAAAAGATATTGTGAAAAACAAGAAATCAACACTGTCCCAGATACTTTAGATCAAAAATTATGGCCAGAAATAGAAAAAAAAATAAATAAAAAGGAAAATGTAAAAGAAGAATTTGAAATTCAAAACACAGATAGAGCAGTGGGTACTAGAATTTCTTATCATTTGTATAAAAAATTTGGAAACAACAATCTTATTGAAGATTCGCTCATATTAAATTTTAAAGGTTCAGCAGGTCAATCATTTGGTGCTTTTGCCATTAAAGGTTTAAAATTAATTTTAAAAGGTGATGCAAATGATTATGTTGCTAAAGGACTTTCAGGAGGAACCATTGTGATAAAATTACAAGATGAAAGCAATCTTATTTCAAATGAAAATACTATAATTGGAAACACAGTTTTGTATGGAGCTACTTCTGGAAAATTGTTGGCAGCAGGACAGGCAGGAGAAAGATTTGCTGTTAGAAATTCAGGTGCAACAGCTGTAGTAGAAGGTTGTGACTCAAATGGCTGTGAATACATGACAGGAGGAAACATAGTTATATTAGGAGAAATTGGTGATAATTTTGGAGCTGGTATGACAGGTGGTATGGCATTTATTTATGACCCTGAAAATCATTTTGATAAAAAAGTAAATCCTGAAAGTGTAGTCTGGCAAACACCAGAAACTAAATTTTGGATTGAACATTTAAAACAATTAATACAATTGCATGCATTAGAAACAAACTCTCTAATCTCAAAAAAAATAATTAAAAATTTTGAAAATGAAATAAATAACTTTGTCCAAGTTTGTCCAAAAGAAATGTTAGATAAATTAGAAAATCCTATTTCAAATAAAAAATTAGTCGTTCAAGCTAGTTAATATTTTTAATTATATTATCTAACTCTTTACAAATAATATTTAAATTTTTTTTCGAAGAGAGACTATGGTCGCCATTTTTAATTATATTTAATTTTTTTTTTGCATTACTGAAGATTTTTAAAACTTCTCTTGAGTACTTAATTGGCACAACTTCATCTTTTTGACCGTGGACCATAGTAACAGGTATTTTCATTGGAATTTTAACATTTATAACTTTGTTTTGTTTTTTTTTTCCATCTTTAATTAATTGATTTGTTATAAGATACTCATAATCACCATTTTTAATCTTACTAATTCCTTCTTTCATAATTTCATTCTTTGTTTTTTTTGAAAATTTTTTCCACATTATTCTTGTTAAAAATTCTGGAGCAGATCCTATTCCTATGAAGCCTTTAATCTGTTTTTTTATTGATTTAAATAATAATAAAGAAATCCAAGCACCCATACTAGAACCAATTAAAATTATGTCATTTTTTCTTACTATATTTTTAATTGTAAGTTTTGCATCATTTGCCCATATAGAAATATTTCCTTTTGTAAATTCACCTGAAGACTTACCATATCCCGAATACTCTAATGCCAAAAAACCCAGATTATTTTTTTTAGCATAATTCAAAAATTTTTTTGGTTTATCTCCTTCTATATCTGAGGCAAAGCCAGGTAAAAATATTATATAAAGATTTTTCTTATAATAATTGCTTATATATCTTAGTTTTTTTGTTTTAGATATTTTTAGAAATTTAAATTTTTTCATATAAAGTATAAAAATTGATTTGATATATTATAATTCTAACATATGCATCCAAAATTAAAAGTTCTGCAAGTTATACCAAAGTTGGGGTATGGAGGTGCAGAAACAGGATGTTATGATATTGCACATTATCTTCACGAAAATAATTGTAAATCTTTTTTGATTTGTAATGGTGGTGAATTAACGAAGTTTATAGATAAAAAGAAAGTCAGATATATAAGACTACCTGTAAATTCTAAAAACCCTATCTTAGTTCTTATAAACTCAATAATAATCTCATTTATAATTTTAATTTATGGCATTAACATTGTACATGCAAGAAGTAGAGCACCAGCATGGTCTTGTTTGTTCGCAACTAAGATTACTAGGCGTAAGTTTGTAACAACATTTCACGGCACTTATAATTTTAAAAGTAAGTTAAAAAAATTCTATAATTCAGTGATGTTAAGATCTGATTTGATCATTGCGGGTTCTAATTTTATATTTTCTCATATTAAAGAAAAATACTCAGAATATTTAAAAGACAATAAAAAATTTTTAGTAATATTTCGAGGTATTAATATAGATTACTTTGATCCATCAACAACATTGGAGAAAGATGAAGATGAATTATTTAAATCTTGGAGTCTAAAGATTGAGAGAAAAACTATTTTACTTCCAGGAAGACTGACTGAGTGGAAGGGTCAAGAAATGTTTTTAGATGCAATTAGCAAGGTAAATATAAATCTAGGTCATGAAGTATTTAATGTAATTATTTTAGGTAGTGACCAAGGAAGAGATCTTTATAAAAAGAAACTTATTAGATTAGTTGAACAACATAGACTTACTAATCAAGTAAAATTTATAAATCACTGTAAAAATATGCCGTTAGCATATAAAATTTCAGATATAATAGTTTCAGCATCAATTGAACCAGAAGCTTTTGGAAGAATATCTGTTGAAGCACAAGCAATGAAAAAGCCAATCATTGCAAGTAATATTGGAGGTTCAAGAGAGACAATCATAGAGAACAAAACCGGATTTTTATATGAGGCTAATAACTCTGACCAGCTTTCAAAAAAATTAATAGAAATCATGAATTTAGATCAGCAGACTATTAATCAAATGGGTGTAGAAGGAAGAAAAAATGTCGTTTCGAAATTTAATGTTGAAAAAATGTGTTTTTCTACTTATTCAGAGTATAAAAAATTAATAAACTAATGCCAGATATAATTCTACCTGATGGAAAAAAAATAAATTTTGAGAAAAATATAACTGGTTTAGAGATTGCGGAAAAAATAAGCAAATCTCTGGCAAACCAAGCTTTGGTTATGAGTGTAAATGGAGAACTTAAAGATTTATATTCTATTATTGATAAAGACAGTTCTATTAAAATTTTCACAGCAAAAGACCCAGAGGGATTGGAAGTTATTAGACATGATACAGCACATATAATGGCTATGGCTGTTCAAGAATTATACCCAGGTACTCAAGTTACAATAGGACCAGTGATAGAAAATGGTTTTTACTACGACTTTGCAAGAAAAGAACCTTTCACAAGTGATGATCTTAATAAGATTGAAAAAAGAATGTCAGAGATAATTGATAAAGATGTAAAAACAACAAGAGAGGTTTGGGAAAGAGATAAAGCAATAAAACATTTCAATAATATAGGAGAAAAATATAAGGCTGAAATAATTGAAAGTATCCCAAAGAATGAAGAACTTACTATTTATCATCATGGGGATACGTGGCATGATTTATGCAGAGGACCTCATTTAGTATCTTCTGGAAAAATTGGTAAGGCATTCAAGTTAACAAAAGTTTCAGGAGCATATTGGCGAGGAGATTCTAATAATGAGATGCTTCAAAGAATTTATGGTACGGGCTGGGCAACTCATAAAGAATTAGAACTTTATCTTAAGAGAATTGAGGAAGCTGAAAGAAGAGATCATAGAAAAATTGGAAAAGAAATGGATTTATTTCATTTCAGGGAAGAGAGTCCTGGATCAGTATTTTGGCATCAAAAAGGTTGGAGTTTATTTCAAAAACTTGTTTCCTACATGAGAATGAAACAAGATCATGATGGATATTACGAAATAAATACCCCAGAAATTCTTGATAGATCTTTATGGGAAAAATCAGGTCATTGGGAAAAATTTGGGGCAAATATGTATACTTCAACAACACCAGATGAAAAAGTCTTTGCAATAAAACCCATGAATTGTCCAGGGTGTGTTCAGGTATTTAATCAAGGTCTTAAAAGTTACAGAGACTTACCACTAAAAATGTCAGAATTTGGTAAAGTTCATAGGTATGAGCCTTCGGGTGCTTTACATGGTTTACTAAGAGTGAGAGCTTTTACACAAGATGATGCGCATATCTTCTGTACAGAGGAACAAATAACTGAAGAATGTTTGAGTGTTACAAATTTGATTTTAGAAATTTATAAAGATCTTGGATTTGAAAACGTTATTTTAAAATATTCAGATAGACCTGATTTAAGGGTTGGAGAAGATAATGTTTGGGATAAATCAGAAGCAGCTTTATTAGAAGCTATTAAAGAAACAAAACTTGAGTATTCAATAAATAAGGGAGAGGGCGCATTTTATGGACCAAAAATAGAATTTGTTTTAAGAGATGCAATTGGCAGAGATTGGCAGTGTGGAACTTTACAGGTTGATTTAAATTTACCTGGAAGATTAGGGGCATCTTTTGTTGATAAAGATGGAAGTAAAAAAGTTCCAGTTATGTTGCATAGAGCTTTATTTGGATCTTTAGAAAGATTCATTGGAATATTAATTGAAAATTATGCTGGTAAGTTACCATTTTGGTTGTCACCATTGCAAGTAGTTGTAATTCCAATCTCTAATGATTTTGATGACTATGCAAAAAGTGTAACAAAAGAATTAAAACAGAGCGGACTATCTGCCAAAGTGGACTTAAAAAATCATAATCTAAATTATAAAATTCGAGATCATTCCTTAACAAAAGTACCAATGTTATTGATCTGTGGAAAAAAAGAAGTTGACTCTAATAGTGTAACTATTAGAAGATTGGACTCTAATAAACAAGAAAATATGGCTGTAAAAGAATTCATTAAAAAATATTCAGATCTTAATAAAGCCCCTTCAATTTAAGTGGCAGAATTTAAACAAAATTATTTTCAAAGAAGAACCAAGGCTAGAGGCCCGAGATCTAATAATAGAATAACATCTAATGAAGTTCAAGTTATTGATAGTAATGGTGAAAACTTAGGAATATTAAATTTAAATGAAGCTATTAACAAAGCTAAAAACGAAAATCTAGATTTAATTGAAATAGCCCCAAACGCAAAACCTCCCGTATGTAAAATTATGGATATGGGTAAATATAAATATGATGCACAGAAAAAAGCCAATAAAGCTAAAAAGAAACAAAAAAAGATTGAACTAAAAGAGATAAAATTGCGTCCAGTAACTGAAGTTCACGATTATACTTTTAAGATAAAAAATGCTCAAAAATTTTTGGCTAAAGGTGATAAAGTAAAGTTTACAATAAGATTTAAAGGGAGAGAGTTACAGCACTCAAATTTAGGTCATGAATTAATGGACAAGATTAAAGTAGATATGGAGACTATTGGCCGGGTCGAACTTCAACCAAAGTTTGATGGTAAGCAAATGATTATGGTAATTCAGCCATTATAAGACATATTTCTGGTTGTAAATTTAATTTAATATTTGTATAAAGCCGAAAATTTATGCCCAAGTTAAAAACTAAAAGTTCAGCAAAAAAAAGATTTAAAATATCGGCAAAGGGAAAAGTTATAACTGCTCAGGCAGGCAAGAGACATGGCATGATAAAAAGAACAAATTCACAAATTAGAAAACAAAGAGGCACAACTGCACTATCCAAGCAAGATGGAAAAATTGTGAAGTCATACATGCCTTACAGTTTAAGAGGATAAAATGGCAAGAGTTAAAAGAGGTGTAACTAGTAGAGCTAAACATAAAAAAGTTTTAAAAGCTGTTAAAGGTCAGTGGGGAAGAAGAAAAAATACTATAAGAGTTGCAAGACAAGCAATGGAAAAAGCTATGCAGTATGCTTATAGAGATAGAAGAAATAAAAAAAGAGATTTCAAATCATTGTGGATACAAAGAATTAATGCTGGTGTTAGATCTGAAGGTATTACATATTCAAAGTTTATTAATGGTTTAAGTAAGTCAGGAATTAAGCTGGATAGAAAAATTCTTGCAGAAATTGCTTATGATAACCCCGAAGCATTCAAAACCATAGTTAAAAGAGCTCAAGCAGCATTAAATTAATCTAGACTATTGTTTTTCCTCTTCTAACAAATATTCTATTAAAATGTCTGATATTAAAAAAATAAAAGATAAGTATATCGATCAGCTAAATAGTGGGAATAATCTTGATACAGTAAATAATATCAAATCTGAGTTATTTGGAAAGAATGGAATTATATCAAACGAATTTAAAAAATTAGGTTTAGTTTCTGTAGAAGAAAGAAAAAAATTAGCCTCAGATTTAAATAATATTAAAGATGAATTACAAAATAAAATAACTAGCAAAATTCAAGAAATAGAAACTAAAGAGATTAATTCGAAACTTCAAAAAGAAAAAATTGATGTAACTCTTCCAGAAAGAAATATTGAAATTGGAAAAATTCATCCTGTATCGCAAGTGATAGATGAAATCTCATCTATATTTTCTGAGATTGGATTTAGTGTTGAGGAAGGGCCAGATGTAGAAAATGAATATAATAATTTTACAGCATTAAATACTCCCGACAACCACCCAGCTAGAGATATGCACGATACTTTTTACCTTGATAATAATAAGGAATTACTTTTGAGAACACATACATCTCCAGTTCAGGTAAGAACAATGTTGAAAGGCAAACCTCCTTTTAAAATAATCGCTCCAGGAAGAACATATAGATCTGATAGTGATCAAACTCATGCTCCAATGTTTCATCAGGTTGAGGGCTTACATATAGATAAAAATATAAATATGGGCCATTTAAAAGGGTGTTTAAATTATTTTATTAAGGAGTTTTTTGAAGTTGATAAAATTAAAATGAGATTTAGACCTAGTCATTTTCCATTTACCGAACCTTCAGCAGAAGTAGATATTGGATATAAAATTAAAAATGGAAAGATAGTAATTGGTGAGGGAGATAAATGGTTAGAAATTTTAGGTTGTGGAATGGTTCATCCAAATGTTTTAAAAAATGTAAAAGTTGACCCAGGCAAATACCAAGGATATGCCTTTGGAATTGGCATAGACAGATTAGGAATGTTAAAATATGGAATTAACGATTTAAGGGCCTTTTTTGAAACTGATTACAGATGGTTAAGTCACTTTGGTTTTGATCCATTAGATGTACCTTCGAATTACCGAGGATTAAGTAGATGAAGTTCACAGTTGACTGGTTGAAGAACCATTTAGATACAAATTTTAATAATAATCAAATAATAAATAAGTTAACTAATATTGGATTAGAGGTAGAAAGCTTTGAGAGTTCTGAAACTGAATTAGATTCTTTTATTGTTGCAAAAATTATAAACGCTAAAACTCATCCCAATGCAGATAGATTGAAGCTTTGTGATGTTGATATTGGTGGTGAAAAAACAATAGAAGTAGTCTGTGGTGCTCCAAATGCAAAAAGTGGTCTCTTGACAGTTTATGCACCTCCAGGATCCATAATACCAAAAAATCAGATGAAACTATCCGTTAGTAAAATAAGAGGTATAACATCATATGGAATGCTTTGTTCCGAGTCAGAGTTACAATTATCAAATGAAAGTGATGGCATAATAGAATTAAAAAATGATAAGTATGAAAGTCAAGTTGGAGATAAATATTTTAAAAACACTTCTGAAAAAGTAATAGATTTATCAATCACTCCCAATAGACCGGATTGTTTAGGCGTAAGAGGAATTGCAAGAGATCTATCTGCTGCAGGCGCAGGTAAATTAAAAATTGATCAAAAACCAAATATAAAATTCATAGGAAATCAAACTGTAAAAGTAACTGTAAAAAAGGAAAAAAATCAAGGATGTACAACTTTTGGAAGTTGTCTAATTAAAGGTGTAACTAATAAAGAAAGCCCTAAATGGCTAAAAGACAAAATTTTATCTTTAGGTCAGAAACCAATATCTGCAATAGTTGATATTACTAATTATGTAATGTTTGATTTAAATAGACCTTTGCATGCGTATGATGCAGACAAAATTGATAAAGAAATTATAGTTAGAAGTTCTTCCAAAGGAGAAAGTTTCGAAGCCTTGGATAATAAAAAATATACTTTAGAAAATGATATGTGTGTAATTTCTGATCGATCTGGTGTCCTTGGTTTAGGTGGTATAATAGGTGGAAAAAGATCTGGAACAGAATTCTCAACTAAAAACATACTATTAGAGTCTGCTTATTTTCTTCCTCGCTCAATAAGAAAAACTTCAAAAAAATTAAACATAGACACAGATGCAAAATTTAGATTTGAAAGAGGTATAGATCCTTTATCAATAGAAGAAGGGTTATTAAAAGCATCTAAGCTAATAAAACAAATTTGTGGAGGTGAAACAAGTAGTCTCGATGTAAAAAAAATAGAAAATCATATAAATACAAAAATTAATTTTGACCCTTTCCTTTTCGAAAAAACAACTGGATTTAATATTGAAAATAAAGAATTAATTAAAATACTTGAAAACTTAGGTTTTAATATTTCTAAAAATAAAAAATTTTTAAAGTTAACAGTACCATCATGGAGGCCCGATATAACTCAATCGATTGATATTGTAGAAGAAATAGTAAGAATAAAAGGTTATGAGCATATAAATACTACAGAACCTATTAAAACAAGGTTGAAGCCAACGCTTAATTATTACCAGAAATTATTTCATTTTTTACAAAGATCTATCGCATCAAAAGGGTATTTAGAGACTGTGACTTGGTCATTTACTGATTCTAAAATTAACCAAATGTTTAGAGAAAATGATAAAGAAATACCAATTATAAATCCAATTAGTTCAGATCTAAATGTTTTAAGAAATTCTATTTTCCCAAATTTGTTGTTTTATTTAAAAAAAAATTTAGATAGAGGTTTTAAAGATATTTCTTTGTTTGAAATTGGGCCAGCTTTTAAAGGAAAAAAACCAGGAGATCAATTGACAGTGATAAGTGCTGTAAGAGCAGGGAAAGTTTCAAGATTAAATTGGAATGATAAAGAAAGAGTTGTAGATGCATTCGATGTAAAAAAAGATGTAATACAAAGTCTACATGAAGCAGGAATAGGAAGAGATGAAATTTTTATAGATGACAAAACCCCATCTTATTATCATCCTGGAAAGTCTGGATCGGTGTACCAAAATAAAAATGAGAAAAATGCTTTAGCGTATTTTGGAGAGATACATCCAAATATAATAAAAAAATTAGATATAAAAACTGAAGGTTTAGTAATTTTTGAAATTTGTCTTGATTATATAAAAGAGTCAAAACAAAAAATGAAAGATTCAAAATCTGAGTATAAATATTCTGATTTCCAAAAATCAGAGAGAGATTTTGCATTTATTATTGATAAAAATTTTAAATCACAAGAATTAGTTAATTTGATTAAGTTAGTTGATAATAAATTAATTAAGTCAGTAAGAGTATTTGACGTATATGAAGGTGAAAATATCCCTGAGGGAAAAAAGTCAATAGCTCTTAATGTAACCATTCAATCAACAGAAAAGACATTAAATGAAACAGACTTAGAAAATATAAATAAATTAATCATCTCTATGGTTGAGTCAAAGTCTGGTGCAAAAATTAGATCTTAAAAATGAACAATACAATAGATAACATAAGAAATTTTGCCATTATTGCTCACATAGACCATGGTAAATCTACAATTGCGGATAGGATTATCCATAAATGTGGAGGTCTTAGTGATAGAGAAATGAAATCTCAAGTGCTTGATTCTATGGATATAGAAAGAGAAAGAGGAATAACAATAAAAGCTCAAACAGTTAAATTAAATTATAAAGCTAAAAATGGAAAAAATTATATTCTAAATATTATAGACACCCCAGGACACGTAGATTTTAGTTATGAAGTTAGCAGAAGTCTTTATGCATGCGAGGGATCAATTTTAATTGTAGATAGTACTCAAGGTGTGGAAGCACAAACACTTGCAAATGTGTATCAAGCACTTGATATTGATCATGAAATTATTCCAGTATTAAATAAAATCGATCTCCCAGCGTCTGATCTTGAGAGAACAAATAATCAAATTGAAGATGTTATTGGCATAGATACATCTAATTCTATTCCATGTTCTGGAAAAACCGGTCAAGGAATAGAGGAGATACTAGAGCAAATTATTAATTCATTACCTGGACCTAAAGGTGAAAAAAATAATAAATTAAAATGTTTGCTGGTTGATAGTTGGTATGACACTTACTTAGGAGTTGTAATATTAGTAAGGATAATAGACGGAAAACTTAAAAAGAATATGAAAATAAAAATGATGTCTACGGGTCAAGAATATTTTATAGAAAAAGTTGGAGTATTTACTCCAAAAGCAAAAGATATAAATGAACTTAATGCAGGTGAGATAGGCTTTATTACAACTGGTATTAAAGTTTTATCAGAAACTAAAGTTGGAGATACTATTTGTGATGCAGACAATCCTTTAAATGAAGCTCTACCGGGTTTTAAGCCAAGCAAACCAGTGGTTTTTTGTGGCTTATTTCCTGTAGACAGCTCAGAATATCAGAAGTTAAAAGATGGACTTGCAAAACTACAATTAAATGATGCAAGCTTTTCTTATGAGGCAGAATCGTCATCAGCTTTAGGTCTTGGTTTTAGATGCGGATTTTTGGGTCTTTTACATCTTGAAATTATTACTGAAAGGCTTGAAAGAGAATTCGATATAAATTTATTAACTACAACACCTGGAGTTGTTTATAAAGTTCACTTAAATAATGGGGAGACTATTGAGCTTCAAAATCCCTCAAATTTACCAGATCCCACTTATATTAAATTTATTGAAGAACCATGGATTAAGGCAACAATTATCACCCCAGATCAATACTTAGGTTCAATTATTAAGTTATGTCAAAATAAAAGAGGTATTCAAACAAACTTAAGTTACTCAGGAAATCGTGCAGTAATAAATTATGAGATACCTTTAAATGAGGTAGTATTTGATTTTAATGATCGTTTAAAATCTATGACAAGTGGGTATGCTAGTTTCGACTATGAAATTATTGAACATAAGGAAGGTGACCTGGTAAAAATGAATATACTTGTAAACTCGGAGCCTGTTGATGCTCTTTCAATGATGATACATAAAGATTTTGCACAAACCACAGGTAGAGAGGTTTGTGAAAAATTGAAAGATTTAATTCCAAGACATAACTTCATGATACCAGTTCAAGCTGCCATTGGAGGAAAAATTATTGCTAGAGAAACCATAAAAGGTTTCAAAAAAGATGTTTTAACAAAAATTCACGGAGGTGGGGCAGTAGACAGAAAAAGAAAATTGCTTGAAAAACAAAAAAAAGGTAAAGCTAGATCTAAGCAATTTGGAAAAGTTGAGATCCCTCAAGAAGCATTTATTGGTGTCCTAAGAATTAATAAAGATTAGACACGTTCGGAGAGGTGGCCGAGTGGTTGAAGGCGCACGCTTGGAAAGCGTGTATAGAGGAAACTCTATCATGGGTTCGAATCCCATTCTCTCCGCCATTTATAATTAATTAATTATTTATAACTATTCGACTAATTGGCATTATAAATCGTCCTTGATTTCCTAATTCTTCTTTTTGTTTTGTTATTGAGAGCAAGTTAGATAGTTTTGAAAGCATAGTATTATGAATTTCTGGTGGCAACATGAATGAAGCATAAAAAAATCCTGCAGCAGTCTTTGTCACTTCAGCGATGGGTCCTTGCATAGAGACTATCTTAGATTCGACTTTTATAGTTGCGTCAGGAAAAGCTTCACTTGCAAGGTTTTTTAAGCTGTTGGTGCTACGTATTCTTGGATCACCTAAATCAAATTCACCATAACTGGGTAGTTTATCTTGCACATAGCTATATATTAAATCATGCACATCTGAGTATCCTGGTGCATCATTCATTGGTCCATCAACTAAAGCAGCAAACTTTCCACCTACGGATAAAACCCGACGGACTTCACTTAACACTGGTGCAATCGGGTCCATCAGTGTCAAAGCCCAATGACAAAGCACAACATCTAATGAGTCATCACTAATTGTACTTAGATTCTGCGCCTTTAGCTCAAATAAGTCGGCAGAGTCATCTGAAATACGTGTCTTAGCTATTTCTAATTCTTCAGGACTCATATCAACTCCTGTTAATTTAAGCTTTTTATTTCGATCATATAAGATTTTTAACAATGGCCCTGATCCACAGGCAAGATCTAGTACACGAGTACCATCAATATCTGGCACAATTTCAGCTAACCATTCATAGCTATTAAGCCCAGCTTTGTCACGGCAGGTGCTTGCGCATTTCTCAGTAAAGCCTGCATGCTCTCTATGAACAGTTTTAAGATGTGCAATTAACTCTTTACCATTTGGCTGTTTATTATTAGCAATGCTATCTGTCCATATAGAGGAGCTAAGACTACCCTGATCATCTATATTTCTATTCGTCATCAATTGGCCAGCAAATTGGATTTAAAGGACTAGCAGCTAAATCACCTGGTTTTACATTTGGCATAAATTTCTGCCAATCACCAGAAATCATTGTAGGAGAATTAATCACCCTTGCCCCATCTTTATAATAAGTGTTAGCCAGAACAACTCTGCTGCGATTAGTTCTATTCCGTGAGGCAGTATGAAAATTTAAATTATGGTGAAAGCTAACTTCACCCAACTCAAATGGAGTTTCATTTATGGTAACATCATTTTTAGCAAATACTTCAGAAACTCCTCGATCATAGCCAGCACCCGCCTTTTCAAATTTAACTGCATTAACTAACTTATGTACTTCAAGTGGGTAGGCGAAAGAGAGTGGTCCCATTTCAACTGGAGTTGGTTGTGCTGGTATCCAAGCAGTAACTACGTCATTAGTATCTAATGGAAAATGTTGGTCATCAAAGTGCCATGGTGTTCTACCGCAACCAGCTTGTTTTGCTAAAACGTTATCATGATAAAGTCTAATTGCTGGGACACTCAGAAGATCTGCTGAAATTTGCCCAAGGCGTGGTGATAATACAAAGGCACGTAGCAATGTGTTATTTAGCCAAGTCATTTCAAGACTAAGAAATCTTTCATGGGCACCTTTATCAGGATCAACATTAAATTCTTTTTTTAACAAGTTTATAAGTTCAGTTCGAAGTTTTAACACAGCTCCAGGTGAGAAAACATTCTTGAGTTTGATGAAACCATTTTTTTTAAAGAAAATAATTTGTTCTTTTGTCAGAGGATAGGTCTCTGCCAATTCAGATATAATCTCATCATTGCTGGGAATTTTAGCATTTGGTAGAGGTTTGACTGTGATAAGTTTATCTTCCACATTTTTATTATCCGCAAGACTTACATACCAGTCCCACCAAGCTTGATTATCTTTATCCCAAGGCTTACTAATATCTGTAGCATCAGATACTTTAGGATTTAGTTTGTCTTGAGAAAATTTCATGCCAGTTATTATCTTTTTTCTATATAATTAGTAAGTATACGTTTTGACCCTTTTAAAATAAAAAATAGAATTATCAATAATTCTAAATTGAATATTTGAAAGTGAAACCTTGAAAAGTTAATATTGGTAAAATTCTATTATGGGTTCGAATCCCATTTTTTTAACTATATTTATGCTTAAAAATGATCATTTTTAATAGATTTTGAAAAATAGAAAAAAAATCTAAAAATCAAGAGATAAGCATTGGTATTCAACACTTATTTAACTATTTAACATCTTGTGATTTTTAAATTTTTTCTAAAAATGCTATACAAATTTTCCCAATATATAAATAAATGACAAAAAGTAATCCAAACAATTATCAAGCTGACTCGATAAAAGTACTGAAAGGTTTAGAAGCCGTCAGAAAAAGACCAGGAATGTATATCGGAGATACTGATGATGGAACTGGTCTTCATCATATGGTTTATGAGGTTGTAGATAATTCTATTGATGAAGCTCTTGCAGGTTATTGTAAAAAAATTGAAGTAAATATAAATGAAGACAATTCAGTAACAGTAATTGATGACGGCCGTGGGATACCTGTGGATATGCACAAAGGTGAAAAAAAATCTGCAGCAGAGGTCATAATGACTCAACTTCATGCTGGAGGTAAATTTGATCATGATTCTTACAAAGTCTCTGGAGGATTACACGGTGTTGGTGTGTCAGTTGTAAATGCCTTATCAGAAAAATTAAAACTTACTATAAACAGAGATAACAAAAAGTATTACATAGAATTTAACAATGGCGACGCCAAGACTTCACTAAAAAATATTGGAAAATCAAAAACAAGTGGGACTGAAATAAATTTTATTCCTTCAACAGATATTTTTTCCACTATAAAGTTTAGCTTTTCAGTATTAGAAAAAAGAATGAGAGAATTGGCATTTCTAAATAAAGGTATAAAAATTATTTTAAGTGATTTAAGGCAAAAAAAAACTAAAACTTTAGAATTTAAATTTGATGGAGGAATTTCTGAATTTGTTCAATTTGTTGACGAAAAAAAAGATAGTTTAAAAAATAAAAATGATAATGATCTATTTAAAAAACCTATCTATATAGAAGGAGTAAAAAACAGCATAGATGTTCAATGTTCGTTAAAATGGAATGCGGAATACAGCGAAGAAGTACTGCCTTATACAAATAATATTTATCAAAAAGATGGAGGTACCCATCTTTTGGGTTTCAGAAGTGCATTAACAAGAGTTGTAAATAAATATGCTAATGAACAAAATTTGCTTAAAAAAAATAAAGTATCATTATCAGGAGACGATGTTAAAGAGGGATTAACGTCGGTTCTTTCTGTCAAGATTCCTGATCC
Organism: Pelagibacteraceae bacterium AG-470-G21; assembly: GCA_003211555.1. Classification (GTDB taxonomy): domain Bacteria; phylum Pseudomonadota; class Alphaproteobacteria; order Pelagibacterales; family Pelagibacteraceae; genus Pelagibacter. The sequence goes on along the minus strand of QCSH01000001.1, from coordinate 102,454 downwards.
TAAATTTTCATCTCAAACAAAAGATAAGTTGGTCTCATCTGAAGTGAGAAATATTGTTGAAACTATCATAAATGAAAAACTTTCAATTTGGTTTGATCAAAATCCATCGATTTCAAAGATTATTTTGACTAAAATTATTCAGGCTGCTGTTGCAAGAGATGTAGCCCGAAAGGCAAGAGAAAACGTAAGAAGAAAAGGAGCTTTGGAATTAACAGGATTGCCTGGAAAGTTAGCAGATTGTCAAAACTCTAAACAAGATGGTACTGAATTATTTATAGTTGAGGGAGATTCTGCTGGTGGATCAGCAAAACAGGGAAGAAACCGAGAAAACCAAGCTGTTTTACCTCTACGAGGAAAGATATTGAATACATTTACTGAGCTAAATGGATCGAAAAAAAATGGTAATTCAAACGATTTAAGAACTAAAAGTCTAGCAAAAATGATCTCATCAAATGAAATAGTTACACTAATAAATGCATTAGGCCTTGATCCAAAGAATGAAGATATTGATTTAAAGGATTTAAGATACGGAAAAATAATTATTATGACTGATGCAGATGTTGATGGTTCACATATAAGAGCTTTGTTACTAACATTTTTTAATAACAAACCATTTGATAAACTAATTGAATTTGGACACGTCTACCTTGCCCAGCCACCATTGTTTAAAATCAACAAAGGAACTAAAAGTACATATATTAAAGATGAAATCGAACTTGAAAGATATCTTATAAAAAACTCTAAAGATTTAAAAAAATATAAAAAAAATTCTAAAGAATTTGAAAAAATTCTTCAAATTGAGAAATCAAAACTTAATATACAAAGATTTAAAGGACTTGGAGAAATGAACCCAGACGAGTTATGGAATACAACTTTAAATCCTGAAACAAGAAACTTATTGCAAGTACAGTATTCAAAAAATATAAAGAAAGATCATGACTTGATACAAACTTTAATGGGAAATGATGTTTCATCAAGAAAAGATTTTATTATTGAAAATGCAATTAATGTTTCTAATTTAGATATTTAGATGGATTTAAAACAATCTGTCAAAACAGCATCATTGAATAAATCAACATATATCAATTTAAGATGGATTGGAATTTTAGGTCAATTTATAACAATTAATTCTGTAAAATTTATTTTTGGCTTTGAATTTAATTTTATTTTGTCTAATGTGATTATTTTTATTGGAGCTTTAAGTAATTTATATTTAATTTATTTTTACAAAAAGCCTATACTCACAAATATTACTTCTTTTAATTTTCTTTTTCTTGATATTATTCAGTTAAGTGCTCTACTTTATTTGTCTGGAGGTATTTTAAATCCTTTTTCAATATTCCTTTTGATACCTAGTGTGTTTGCTTCTTCAAACTTAAATATTAAAACTAATATTCCTTTGATTTTTATTACTTTAATTTTGATTATATTCTTAACATTCTATCACCATGATCTTCCAAAACCATTAAATGAATTTAGAATTAGTTTATATTATTATTATGCAATTCCTTTAGCATTAATAATTGCTTTAGTTTTTTTAAATTATTTTGCTTTTATTTTTGGACAAGAAACAAACTTAAGAAAAGATGCATTAGATAAAATTCAAGAAGTAATATCCAAAGAACATGAACTTGTTTCTTTGGGCGGTCAAGCCGCCGCCGCCGCCCATTCATTTGGAACTCCTCTTTCAACAATAAAAATTATCTCTCATGATTTATTTGATCAATTTAAAGACAATAACGAAGTAAAAAAAGATCTAGAATTGTTAGTAAGCCAAGTTGATAGATGCAACGTAATATTAAAAAAACTAACTTTAAATCCTGCTATCGAAGATGATTTTCTTGATAAAAATAAAACTCTCTATGATTATATTAATGAGATAGTTAATTCATTTAAGGAAATTTCTAATAAGAATTTTAATGTTGATAAGGAACAAGATTCTAATTCTTTTGAAATACTCAAATCTGTTGAAATTGTATATGGTTTAAGAAATTTCATAGGAAATGCAAATAAATTTGCAAATGAAAATATTTATATTTCTATAAGAAGTGATAGCCAAAATACCGAAATTACAATTGAGGATGATGGTCCTGGAATACCTAAAGATATATTAAACAAGATTGGCGAACCTTATATAAAAACGCTTAAGAACAAAGATAGTAAGAAATCTGGACTTGGGCTAGGTATATTTATTGGTAAGACCTTATTAGAAAAAAATTCGGCTAAAATAATAATTAGAAATTCAGAAACAAGAGGGGGAGCTGAAGTGAAAATTGACTGGGAAAATAAAAACTTAAAAAAATTAGTGTAATTTATTATTGTTTTCAAATAATCCACTAAGCTGACTGATCATTACGTCTCCAAGCTCTTGTACATCAGCTATCTTTATCGCTTTTTTGTAGTATCTTGAAACATCATGCCCTATTCCAATTGCAAGTATTTCTATATCGCTATTTTTTTCGATTGATTTAACAGTTTGTTTAAGATGTTTTTCTAAAAAATCTCCTGAATTAACAGATAATGTTGAATCATCAACTGGCGCCCCATCCGATATAACCATAAGAATCTTTCTTTCCTCTTTTCTCTTTTTAAGTCTGTTAAAAGCCCAAGTAATTGCCTCACCGTCTATATTTTCTTTAAGCAAACCCTCTTTAAGCATTAAACCTAAATTTTTTTTTGATTGTCTCCAATGAGTATCTGCAGATTTATAAATTATATGTCTTAGATCATTTAATCGGCCTGGATTTTTTAATTTTCCATGTTTATTCCATTTTTCTCTGCTCTTGCCGCCCTTCCAATTTTTAGTAGTAAATCCAAGAATTTCTACTTTAACAGAGCATCTTTCCAATGTTCTAGATAATATATCTGCACAAAGGGCTGCAATAGTAATAGGTCTGCCTCTCATTGATCCAGAATTATCTATAAGTAAAGTTACAACCGTATCTTTAAATTCTAAATCCTTTTCTTTTTTGAAAGAAAGAGAATTATAAGGATCTATAATTATTCTTGGTAATTTTGAACTGTCTAATAAACCTTCTTCGAGATCAAATTCCCAAGATCTATTTTGCTTTGCAAGTAATTGTCTTTGTAACTTGTTTGCAAGTTTTGTAATTATATCTTGGAAACTTGTTAGCTGTTGATCTAAATTTTTTCTTAATTTTGAAATTTCCTCTGAATTTTCTAAAGTTTCTGCTTTTTCTGTCTCATCAAATTCTGATGTGTATATTTTGTATTCTTTATTGCTTATACCTAAATTTTTTTTTTGAACGATATTCTCAATTTCGTTATTTTCTGCATCGTCATTCCCAAGCTGTTCATCAAGTCTAAATTCATTCATTTCATCAGAACTATCAACACCTTCATTTATACTTTCTTCCTCCTTATCCTGAGAGTCACCACTATCTGCTTTTTGATCATCATTTGAATTATTATTTTCATTTTCATCTTCGTTCTGTTCTTCTTTTTTATCTTCTTCTTCAGACTCAAAAATTTCCATACTTTGTAAAATTTCTGACATTTTAGAATTATATATGTCTTGATTTTCTGCGTTTTCTCTTAAAAAATTTATATGTTTATCTAGTGATTTTTCAAAATCATCTTTCCAATACGATAAAATTTTATCAGCACTCTTAGATAAGTTTATATTCATTATTTTATTAAGCATGTAATACTCAAATGCCTCAGAAATATTAGACTCTTCTTTACTTTTTATGTTTTCAGATTTTGCCATTCTAATCTTATTATTATATTGAGAAATCAAATTTTTTGATATTCCTTTCATCATTTGTGAGCCTAAAAGTTCATATCTTATTTTTTCAGAAATTTTATAAAGTGTATGACAGGTCGGTGTCCTAGGAATATTCTGCTCCAATGTAGAGTTATTAGAAAATTTCCTTTTTAATGCTTCAGAGTCGGCTTCTGCTCTTAATTTAGTAAAATTTTCTTTATCTTTTAAATTATCAAATTTAGAAATATTAAATTCTTTTTGATTTTTTTTAATATTTAATTGATTTGTTTCTTCGGAAATCGCTTTAATTGTGGAATTTAGAGCATGCTTGAACTGCTCTTTTATTAAGTCATCTTTATTCATCAAACTTGAATATTAATCATAGATTCTGGAAGTTCTTCGCCAAAACATCTTTGATAATACTCTGCTATTGTATTTTTTTCTACTTCGTCGCATTTGTTTAAAAATGTTACCCTGAATGCATAGCCCACATCTTTAAATATTTCAGAATTTTCTGCCCAGTGAAGGACTGTTCTAGGACTCATAACTGTTGAAATATCTCCAGCCATAAAGCCTTTTCTTGTAAGTGTTGCAACTTTAATCATATTTGCAACTCGCTCTTTACCTTTATTGTTGTCTAGTGACTTGTTTTTACCAATAATTATTTCCATCTCTTTTTCTAATGCTAAATAGTTTAAAGTTGTAACAATGTTCCATCTATCCATTTGCCCCTGGTTAATTTGTTGTGTTCCGTGGTATAAACCAGTCGTATCTCCCAAACCAACAGTATTTGAAGTTGCAAATAATCTGAAGTATTTGTTTTGTTTTATCACTTTATTCTTATCTAATAATGTAAAGTTACCTTCTGCTTCTAAAACTCTCTGAATTACAAACATTACATCAGGTCTACCAGCATCATATTCATCAAATACTAAAGCTATTGGATTTTGTATTGACCAAGGAAGAATTCCTTCCTTAAATTCTGTAACTTGTTTTCCATCTTTTATTACAATTGAATCTTTACCAATTAAATCTATTCTACTAACATGGCTATCTAAATTAATTCTAATACATGGCCAATTTAATCGGGCTGCAATTTGCTCTATATGTGTTGATTTTCCAGTACCATGATAACCTTGAACTAAAACTCTTTTATTGAATGAAAAACCAGAAAGGATAGCTAAAGTTGTATCTTTATCAAATTTATAGGTTTTATCTATCTCAGGAACATAATCAGTTTTTTTTGAAAATGCTTCCACCTCCATATCAGAGTCGATTCCAAAAGTTTGTTTTATTGATAGTTTAATATCTGGTGTATGCTCAATATTTGTTGTCAATTTTATCCTTATACGTATTTTTTAGTTGGGTATAAGCTAGAGTAATAATCTTAAGCTTATCTTCAAATTTTTTATTTCCAGCATTCATATCAGGGTGAAATTTTTTGACAAGTCTTTTGAATTTTTCCTGTATTTTGGGCCATTTTAAACCGGCTGTTACTCCTAAAATTTCAAAAGCTTTGAGATCATTACTATTAAATTTAAATTTATTCATATGATTAAATTTATTGAATTCTTTAAATTTTCCATCTTCATCTTTTAGCGTGTTGTTCCATAATATTTTAAAAAAATTATCTGAAGAACTAAAACTTTGTGTTGGTTTATGCCATGTAATGTCAGATTTTAGAAAATTTATAACTTGATCATCGCTCATTCCTGAAAAATAATTCCAACTTTTGTTAAATTCCTTTACATGATTAAGACAGAGAAGCCTATATTCTTTACTATTATCCTTTTCTTTTGGAGCTCTATAAAGCCCCTCTTCGTTACAATTATTCCATTCACAAATATTTTTCATATTATATATTATCTAACTTAATGGATATTAATAAAATTTCAAAAAAAATTGAAAGTAAACTTTTGAGTGACACTTCAATAAGAGATGTAAAGATAATTGATAATACTTTTAAACATTTAAAACATAGTTCCCATCAAAAAGGTAAATTTCACATTAAATTAGAAATAAATTCTGATTTGTTAAAAAATAAAAATAGAGTTGAGTCTAACAAGGTAATTTATAAAATTTTAAGCGAGGAACTTAAGACTGAAATTCACTCTTTACAAATTAGCTTTATTTAGTTCATCAATTAAGAAATTATTTAATTGAGCAGTACTTGCTTGATAATTGAGGTTTAGCTTACCAAAATTACTCAATAATATTAAATTGATACTATCAGATTTATTCTTCTTATCACTTTTCATAAAATTTAAAATAGATGGGATTTTTCTTTTACCAAAAAGGTTTCGATATTTATTTTTAATTTTAATTCTTCTAATATGATTGTTTATTAATTCTGAGTTTTTTAGAGAAATAATTCTTACATCTCTACTAAAATTTATCGCGTTCATCAAACCAAATATTACTGCTTCTCCGTGATTTATTTTTTTTGAATATCCCAGTGTAGCCTCATATGCATGTGCAAAAGTATGACCAAGATTTAATGATTTTCTTAAATTTTTTTCCTTTTCATCTTTTTCTATAATTCTTTTTTTCAACAAACAGCTATTTAATATAGCATTCATAATAAAACTTTCTTTTAAACTTAAAATTTTATTTAGATTTTTATCTAAATATATAAAATTTGTTTTACTATCTATTAAGCTACTTTTTAATATTTCTGCATATCCGCATATAATTTCTCTTTTAGGCAAAGAATTTAATAAATTAATATCTGAGATTACCAAATCAGGTTGATAAAAACTTCCAACAAGATTTTTCCCAAATTTATTGTTAATACCAGTCTTTCCACCTATGGATGAGTCAACCTGAGCTAATAAAGTTGAGGGTATATTAATGAATTTTATACCTCTTTTAAAAGTACTTGCGGCGTATCCTACAACATCACCTGTTATGCCACCGCCAAAAGAAATTACACAGTCGTCTCTATAAAAGTTTTTATTAAACAAGGCGTTATGTATTTTATTAATACTTAGATAATTTTTATTTTTTTCGTTAGCATTAAAGCTTAGTGTATAAAATTTTCTACCTTTAAAGTTTTTGATAATTAATTTAATAAATTTTTTAGGAATTTTATTATCAATTACAATCAAACATTTCGAAAATATTATTTTTTTTTTTTTTAATATTAAATTCAAATTTGAGATTAAATCTGGACCAATGTGAACTTCGTAATTTTTACTTTTGGTTTTAACTTTTATTATTTTTGATTTCATACTTTTTTATAATTTTATTTGCTATTTCTTTTTTATCTAACTGATCACAGTTAATTGTAAAATCTGCGAAGCTGTATATTTTAGACCTTGCATGAAATAGATTTTCTAGATCTGTTGCACTTAAACCCATAGCTAAAGGTCGTTTTTTACTACCATTTATCCTTTTCAATATTATATCTTTTTTCCAATTTAACCAAAAGGTTAAAGAGTTTTTGTTACATTCTTTTCTTATATTTGCATTAATATAAGCTCCACCACCTAATGATAAAATACGTTTTTCACTTTTAAGATATGATATTGTAATTTTTTCTTCACATTCACGAAAGTACTTTTCACCTTTTTTTTTGAAAATATCTGCAATCTTCATTTTTTCTTTTTCTTCAATTTCAATATCTATATCAACAAATCTAAGTTTCATTTGTTTAGAAATTAATTTCCCAATTAGAGTTTTTCCAGAACCCATCATGCCCACTAAAACTAGATTTTTACTTGATTCCATATATTTCTAAGTTGAAAAAACACAAATATGTCTTATTTTGAATTTACAAAATTATATGCTTTTAAAACATTATACTACATAGGAATATAACAAAATATGAAATTTGCAATTAAAGCCGGTATAATTTTTTTTATACTAATTTTATCTGTTGTTATTTTAAGCCAGATTAATTTTCCATCTCCAAATAAAAAAATCGAAGTGATACTACCTAATGAAAATTTTAAAACTATTAAGTAAGATAATATCGCAATTAACTTTAGCTTTATTATTTCTTAATTATTCATTTGCAAATGAACCTATTGATATATGGAAAATTGAAAAAAAGGATATTGATAAAACTGATAACTCAATTTCAAATATGCAAGAAGTTAAGACTCAGAATAATAACTCGGCATTATCTGTTAAATCTAATTCTGAAATAGTAATTAATGAAGCCATTGAATCATCATCTATTAAATTAGCTGGCTTATATGATCCAGCTCAAAATGGTTTAAAAATTGATATGTGGTCAAATAGTGATGGTAATTTAATTAAAACCATTTTGAATAAAAATTTAAATAAAAATTTATCTGAATTCTCAAAAAAAATACTAGATATAGCTTTATTAACAAATTCTTATATTCCAACAAATAACATAACTGAAGAAGAATTTTTAGAATTTAAATTTACCCATTTAATTAAGAAAAAAGATTTTGAGCTAATTAAAGATTTTTTAATTAATAATTCTGAAGTTCCTAATAAAAATAAATTAATTAAATTTTATGCTGATTATTTTCTTTCTAAATCTGAGTTAAAAAAAGCCTGTGAAATTTTTAATATAAGTGAAGCGGTATCTGATAATTATTTAAACAACTTTAAAATTTATTGCTTAATTTTAGAAGAAAAAAAAGAACAAGCTCAATTGTTATTTGATTTATCAAAAGAATTAGGAGAAATTGATACATTTTTTGAGAAAAAATTTAACATAATGATGGGTTATGACGCTAAAGATGAAATCATTTCAGATGAAAATATTTTATATTTTCACCTTTCTCATAAAACAAATAATGAATTTAATTATGAGCCAAAAATAAATTCACCAAGATATATCTGGAGTTATTTATCATCTTCAAATATTCTAAAAAATGCTAGTTCTTTTGATATTGACAATCCAGATGAGCTGAGATTATTAGAAAGAGCCACTCATGAAGGAGTTTTTCAAGAGTCAGAATTATTAGATACTTACAAAAAATTTCAATTTAATTTAACTCAACTTTTAAATGCTAGAGAAGTTTATAAATTACTTCCAGATTATGAAGGTAGAGCATTATTGTACCAAAGGTTATTATTATCTGTAGATACAGGACAAAGATTAAACATGGTATCTGAGATAAAAAAATCTTTTCAAAAATCTAAATTGGAAAATGCATTTGATAACGAGACAAAAATAATACTTAAGGACATAAATGAAAATAATGTTCCAGCAAATTTTACAACATTTTATGAAAATAATATTGAAAATAAGTTAACACAAAAGAGAAAGATTAAATTTAATAATAAAAAAATACACCAATCAAAACTACTAAATTACTTTTTAAATAAAACTAGTTTGCCAAGAGCCGAAAAAGAAACAAATGATTTCTTAAAAAAAATTAAAAGAGATAAAAAATATGTCTTTTCAACAAAGGATATAATCTTAATCGAGTCACTTAAATCTGATGGAATTAAAATAGATAAAAAATATTCAAACCTCTACGAATACAATTTCACCTTTTCTCCTGATATACAACAAATGTTATCAAACGGAGAATTGGGATTATTACTAATTAAAATTGTTGATATTATTGGTGAAAATGAGCTTGAAGATCTTGATATTGATACAGTAAATTTGCTGGTTTCAACCATGAATCAAATAAAGAATGCTGATTTAAGAAACGAAATTCTAATAGAAGTCTTACCTTTGAAGGTCTAAATAATAAAAAATATGCCTGTAAGAGAATTAATAACAGTACCCGATGATACGCTTAGAAAAATATCTGAGCCACTAAATAAAGTAGAGTTGAATGAAAAAAAACTAATAAAAGATTTATTTGAAACAATGTATCACCATAATGGTATAGGTTTAGCAGCAGTTCAAGTAGGCATACATAAAAGAATCATCGTTTTAGATGTTTCAAAAAAAGATGATGAAAAGAAACCATTATGTTTTATTAATCCAGTAATAAAAAAAATAAGCCAAAAAACTTCTATTTATGAAGAGGGATGCTTATCAATACCAAATACATTTATTGAAATAGAAAGACCCAAGATTTGCACCATATCTTATGTAGACCAAGAGGGAGCAAAAAGAGAAATGGATTGCGATGGACTTCTTGCAACCTGTATACAGCATGAAATAAATCATTTAGATGGAAAATTAATAATTGATTACTTATCTAAAATTAAGAAAGATTTAATAATAAAAAAATTATCTAAACAAAAAACTTCAAATAGAGTTGTTGTTTAAATGACAAATATAGTTTTTATGGGTACGCCAAAATTTGCTGTACCAATTTTAAGAAATTTATCTAATAAATTTAATATTAAATGTGTATTTACCCAACCACCTAGTAAATCAAATAGAGGTCAAAAATTTACAAAATCCCCAATTCACATAAGTGCAGAAGAACTTAATTTAAAAATTAAAACACCAAAAAATATTGATGAAGAATTTGAATATTTAAAAGAACTAAATTTAGATCTTGGAATTGTAGTTGCTTATGGTCAGATTCTTCCAAAGAAAGTTTTAAATTTAAGTAAAAAGGGGTTTTTAAATATTCATGCTTCATTATTACCTAAATGGAGAGGAGCAGCCCCAATACAAAGATCAATATTGAGTAATGAAAAAGAAACAGGTGTAACATTTATGAAAATTAATGAAAAATTAGACTCAGGACCAATATGTAGCAAATATAAAATAGAAATTTCAGACCAAGATAATACTGAAATTTTATCAGAAAAATTATCCAATCTTAGCGCAGAAAAAATCTTTGAAAACGTACAGAAAATTTTAAAGGATGAAGCAATTTTTGAGGATCAAAATGAATCAAAAGCAACATATGCAAAAAAAATCAAAAAAAATGAGGGAAAAATAAATTGGAAAGAGGATGCTTATATTATTCTCGCAAAAGTTAATGGTTTATATCCTAAGCCGGGTTGTTGGTTTAATTTTGAAAATAACAGATATAAAATTCTGAAAGCAGTATTATCAGGACAAAACAAAAAACCAGGGGAAATTCTTGATGAAAAACTAACAATTTCTTGTGGGTCCAAATCAATTAAAGTGATTAAAATTCAAAGAGAAGGAAAAAAACCTCAGTCTGTTGAGGATTTTCTCTTGGGTAGTAAATTAAAAAAAGGTGTCATTTTAAGTAATGATTAGATACCAATTGCTTGTCGAATATGTTGGAACATCATTTATTGGTTGGCAAAGCCAGAAACATGGAAAATCTATTCAAAAAACTATACAAAATATACTTTGCAAGATTCTAAAGGAAAAAATTAAAATTCATGGGTCTGGACGAACAGATAAAGGTGTACATGCTATAGAACAATCAGCTCACTTCGATTGTAAAAAAAAAATAATTGATATTAAAAAATTAATAAATTCCTTAAATTATTTTCTTAATAAGAAAAATATTTCAATACTTCAAATAAAACAAAAAAAAAATAATTTTCATTCAAGATTCTCAGCCAAAGAGAGAATATATTTATATATAATTAGAAATGATCATTCACCATCTATGATAAATTATAATAGAGAGTGGAATATAAAAAAAAGATTAGATGTAAGTTTAATGAAGAAAGGAGCAAAAAAATTAATTGGAACACACGATTTCTCTACTTTTAGAGCGGCGAATTGTAGTGCAAAGAATTCAATAAAAACAATTAAAGAAATACAAATTTTAAAGTCCAAAAAGCAAATTAAAATAAGAATTAAATCTCAATCTTTTTTAAAAAGTCAGGTGAGATCAATTGTTGGGTCCTTAAAGTATTTATCTGAAAATAAATGGGATTTAAAAAAATTCGAAAAAGTTTTTAATTCAAAAGATAGAAAAAATTGTGCACCTCTAGCCCCGCCAAATGGATTATACCTTGAAAAGGTAATTTATTAGTTTTTTTTGTTGCTTATTGCAAATTTTTTATTAATTCTCCATCTCGACTCAGCTCTAACTATATAACCACAACAATTTTTCTCTCTACACTTACATGGAAATTGCTTATAATCTTTATCATATCCAAATCCATAATCGCAAGTAAGCTCTTCACCTTTTTTTATATTCTTTACAGATGTGATCCATATCTTTAAACCTTTGCCTTCATACTCACAATTATTATCACAAGAGTGATTAATCAATCCTGCTATATTCCAAGGAAAATCACCATCTAAGGTATATCTCTTATTAAGAGTGAATAAATAAATAGGTTTTGAATTGTCATATTTATCAGATTCATCTATTTGTTTGTTAGTTACAATTTTACCAATATAGTCGATAATTTTCGTTCCAGCTTTTATATCTTTTGAAGCATACAATCCTCTACCTTTTCTATCAATATTGGATTTCTTAATTTTATATAGTTTCATTAATTTTTTATTTAGATATATGAATTATTCAATCAATTAAATTCCATTAGTGCATCTACATGTCTTTGTGTACTTTCTTGTAAAGCTTTTAAATCGTATCCTCCTTCAAGAATAGATACAATATTTCCGTTACAAAATGATTTTGAGATTTGCAAAGTTCTTTGTGTGATTAAGTAAAAATCTTCTGAATTTAATTTTAATTGCGCAAGTGGATCATTATCATGAGCATCGAAACCTGCTGAAAATAATAAAAATTCTGGCTTAAATTCTTGAATTTTCTTTAAAACATTTTCGTAAGCATTTAGGTACTCATCCCCAGTTGTCCCAGCTTTTAGAGGAATATTTAAAATATTATTGTACTTACCGACTTCTTTTTCGGAGCCAGATCCCGGATAATAAGGATACTGGTGAGTTGATACATATAAAACATTTTTATTATCAAAAAAAATATCTTGTGTTCCGTTTCCATGATGAACATCAAAATCAATTATAGCAATTTTTTTATATCCATATTTTTTTATCAAATAATTAGCTCCAACAGCCACATTATTATAAATACAGAAACCCATTGCTTTTTCTTTTTCAGCATGATGTCCTGGTGGTCTTACACAGCAAAAAGCATTTTTATATTTTTTTTGCTCGACACCATCAATTGCAGCAATAATTGATCCTACTGCATCTTTAGTAGCACCTTTACTTCCAGGTGAAACAATCGTGTCTCCGTCAAGAAAATTAAATCCATTTTTGGGAAATGAATTATTAACCATTTTAATATAATCTGATGAATGAGTTGTAATCAAAAGTGATTCATCAAATTCATTAGGTTTTTCCCAGACTAAATTTTTATTATCTAGTCTTTTAAAATTTTCAATTATAGCAGTAACTCGATCAATTTTTTCTGGGTGACCGTCACCAGTATTATGATGATGATAAGTATCTGAAGTTATTAGGGCGGTTTTCACTCGAAATAATTTTCTAAAATATTTTTATATATTAAAGTTAATTTTTTTAAATCTGATAATGCAACTGCTTCATCCACTTTATGCATTGTTTTTCCTACTAACCCAAACTCTAAACAGGGGGAAATCTTTCTGATGAATCTTGCGTCAGATGTACCACCGGTTGTTGAGAATTTCGGTTTTATTTTTGTAATTTTTTGTATGGTATCTTGTATCATAAATGTTGTTGCATTTGGCTTAGTTATGAATGCTTCACCAGAAACATAGTATTCTATACTGTATTTGGATTTATTTTTAATACAAATTTTTTTAATAATTTTATTTAACTTTTTTTTTAAAGAAGATGAGGTATGTTTATTATTAAATCTTATATTAAAATTTGCATTTGCTAATCCTGGAATTACATTGTCAGCTGGATTGTCAATATTTATTTGAGTAACTTCCAAATTTGTAGGCTGAAAGTCTTTTGTTCCTTTATCAAATTTAATTTCTTTTAACTCTTTTAAAATTTGAACAAGTGCAGTTGACGGATTATTAGCTCTTTTAGGATATGCAACGTGTCCTTGTACTCCAATCACAGATAATTTACCGGTTATACTTCCTCTCCTACCAATCTTGATCATTTCACCAAGTTTATTTGGATTAGTTGGTTCCCCTACTAAACAAAAACTTATCTTCTCATTTTTTTTCTTTAAATATTCAACGACTTTTTTAGTGCCATTAATTGCTACACCTTCTTCATCACCTGTAATTAAAAGACTGATTGAACCATTAAATTTTTTTTTTTTGTATATAAAACTGCTAACCCCAGCAACAAATGCTGCAACAGAGCTTTTCATATCATTGGCACCTCTTCCAATTAAATGACCATGTTTAACTGATGGTTTAAATGGATTTATTGTCCAATCTTTTAAATTTCCAGCAGGCACAACGTCCAAATGGCCCGCATAACAGAAATTTAAACCTTTTGTACCAAGCCTAGCGTAAAGATTTTTAACTGTTTTTGTATTTTTTTCCTTAAATTCAAGTATCTTTGTTTTAAATCCAAGTAACTTTAATTTTTTTTCTAAGAAACTCATTACCCCAGCATCAATTGGTGTGACCGATGGAAATCTAATTAGCTCTTTCGCTAATTGAAGTTCATTTAATCTTTGCATTTTATTCTCTTAAAAGATCATTAATAGATGTTTTTGATCTAGTTTTTTCATCTACTTGTTTGATTATTACTGCACAATATAGTGAAGGTGCATTTGAATTATTTTTATCTGGTAAAGAACCAGGAACAACCACAGAGTAAGGAGGAATTTTACCGTAGCTTATTTCGCCTGTTTTTCTATTTACAATTTTTGTAGATTGACCGATATACATACCCATACTTAAAACTGAACCTTCACCAACTATTACTCCCTCTACAACTTCAGACATAGCTCCTAAAAAAACATTGTCTTCAATAATTGTTGGTAAAGCTTGAGCAGGCTCTAACACACCTCCTACACCACTGCCTGCTGAGATATGGCAATTCTTTCCTATCTGGGAACAACTACCTGCTCTTGCAAAAGTATCTATCATGGTGCCTTCATCAATATATGCACCTATATTTACATAGCACGGCATTAAAACTGCATTTTTACCAACAAAAGATCCTTTTCTCACGGGGGAATTAGGAACCATTCTGAAACCTGCTTTCACATGATCTTCTTTTGACCAACCTGCTGTTTTACCTTTTAAAAGATGTGCCTTATCATACCAACTGCTGTAAGGGCCATTCAAATTTTCCATTGGATACATTCTAAAACTTAACATAATTGCTTTTTTTATATGCTGATGGGTTACCCACCCTCCATTGATTTTTTCAGCTACTCTAGCCTTACCACTATCTAAGTCATCAATAATTTGATTAACGGTATTTTTTAAATTCTCGTCTGAGCTTGGACTGACTTGGTCTCTATTTTCCCAAGCATCATTAATTGTTTTTTCTATACTCATAAATTTAAGAGTTTTTTAATAACCTTATTTCTTTTAAAAATAAAGAGAGATTTTCGATTTTATAGTCGATGTAATCTTTATCAGACTCTTTTTTACCCCAGTATTCATTATTGATAAGCCAAGCTGTTACGGTCCCTCTCTCTTTACCTATAGATAAATTTTTAGCTATATCTTCGATATAAAGAGTTTCTTTTGGGTCAATCTTAAATTTATCAACCATAAGATCAAACGCTTTGGCCTCAGGCTTAGGGTGATATTTTGCATCTACAATGTCAAATATGTCTTTAAATTGATCTTCAATACCAAGAGTTTTCACTATGTTTTTTACATGAGCTTGACTTCCATTTGTGAATACAAATTTATTTAAATTTATATTTTCAAGCTCATTTCTCAAAACTACATCTTTTTCCATAAAAGAAAGATCAATATCATGTACGTATTCTAAGAATTCCTCAGGAGGAATATCATGATGAATCATCAATCCATTTAAGCTCGTGTTGTATTTATGAAAATAATTTCTTTGTAATTCTTTAGCTTTTACAAAATCTAAATTAAGTTTATTTGAGATATATTTTGTCATTCTTTTGCTGACTTGACCAAAAACAGCTTCTAAATCATTATATAAAACACCATCACAGTCGAATAAAATATTTTTTATATTTTTTAGTTTATTCATTTTCTTATCAAGGTCCCTGCACCCTTATCAGAAAACAATTCATACAATATTGAATGAGGTTTTCTCCCATCAACTATAACAACCCCCCTGACACCATTAGATATTGCATCCAAACAAGTATTAATTTTTGGTATCATTCCACCAGTAATAATATTATTTTTTAACATTTCGTTTGCAAGATCTAGATTAATTTCAGATATTAAATTTTGATTTTCATCTAGAACTCCCTCTACATCTGTCATTAAAAGAAGTCTTCTAGCATTAAGTTCTTTTGCAATCGATCCAGCCGCTACATCTGCATTTATATTATAAACTTTTTCATCATCACCCAATCCTAATGGAGCAACAATTGGAATTTGTTGATTATTTATTAATTTTAAAATTTTCTCTTTATTGATTTTTTTTGGTATGCCAACATAACCCAATTCTTCATTTTCTGGAACTATATTAATTATATTATTATTTCTTGGCGAGATTGAGCAAACATTAGATTTTTTAGATTTTAATTCTTGTATTATTTCTGTATTGAGATCTAATAAGGCTTCTTCTATATGATGTATTGTTCTTTCATCTGAAACCCTGAGTCCTTTAACAAATCTTGTTTCGATATTATTTTCATCTAATTTTTTTTTTATATTTTTCCCTCCTCCATGAACAACGATTGCTGACAAACCAATCTTATTTATTATAGATATATCCTCTATAAATTGATTGAATAATTTTTTCTCTAATAAAACAGATCCACCACATTTAATGACTATAACTTCAGACTCATATTTATTTATATACTTTTCGACTTCATTAATATTTGGTCCATCTTTTGGAATAATCTTAGCTAATTCCATTGACTAAACTGTTTTAACTGAAGTTCTTTTCATAATTACATATTGTTGTGCCATGGTAAGCACGTTATTTATTGTCCAATATATAACTAGCCCTGAAGGAAAAGGCGCAAGTATAACTGTTAAGAAAACAGGAAAAAACATAAATATTTTTTGTTGAATAGGATCTGGTGGAGTAGGATTAAGTTTTTGTTGCATCCACATTGTTACACCCATAGCCACAGGCCATGCTCCTATAATTAGGAAAGATGGAACATCATATGGCAATAGACCAAATAAATTAAATAAACTTGTTGGATCTCGTTCACTTAAATCATTTATCCAACCAAAGAAAGGCTGATGCCTCATTTCGATTGTTACAAACAACATTTTATAAATTGCAAAGAAAAATGGTATTTGTATCAAAATAGGCAAACACCCACTAACTGGGTTTACCTTCTCCCTCTTGTAAAGAGCCATCATTTCTTGTTGTAGTTTCATTTTATCCTCTTTATGCAATTCTTTAAGTCTAACCATTTCAGGTTGAAGAACTTTCATTTTTGCCATTGATCTAAATGAGTAATTTGCTAGTGGAAAAAATAATATCCTTATACAGGCAGTGATAAGAATTATAGCAATTCCATAATTGCCGGTTAGTTTAAAGAAATAATCTGATATCAAAAATATAGGTTTAGTTAGGAAATATAAAAAGCCCCAATCAATGGCTAAATCAAATTTATTAATATTTAATTTTTCCGCGTAACCATCAACCACATCAACTTCTTTTGCAGCAACGATTACTTTTACTTGATTAGTTTTGCTTTCATTAGCTCTAACTTCGGTAGCATCTGTCTCTATGAAATTTGCTTTAAATTTATTTTTATAGTCAAAATCTGATCTAAAACTTTTATTGCTTTCGGGAATAAGGCTTGTTATCCAGTACTTATCAGTTATACCAAGCCATCCTTTAGTAGCATTTACTGAGAATTTCTTGTCAATAATATCATCGTAATCTTCCTCAACAAGATTATCATCAAAAACACCTAGTAGACCTTCATGTAATATATAAAAGTCAGTTACATCAGGAGCTAAGTTTCTAATTATTTGTCCATAAGGATAAAAATTATAAGTACTCTGAGTATTATTTGTGATTTTTTGGTTTACTGTAAATAAAAATTTATCGTCAATACTTATCTCTTTTTCAAAAGTAATGTTCTGTTTATTATTCCATATTATTTTAACGGGGTTATTTGGAGATATAAATTTATTACCTATTACTTCCCACTTGGTTTTTGAGTTTGGAACATCTATATCCTTATTATTTATAGCCCAACCCGTTTCAATATAATAACCGTTTTCAGATTCTTTCGGGTTTAACAAAACTACTTTATCTTCAGTATCTAATGTTTCTGTATATTTTTTGAAAATTAAATCGTCTATCAGTGAACCTTCTAAAGAAATAGAACCTTTTATATTTTCATTTTCAAAAGTAATTCTCTCAACTTTATTTATTGCCTCATTTCTTGAAATTTTATTATTTTCAATGTTCTGCTCTATTTTCGGTGCTTCACTTACTAAGAGATTTTGTTTATTTTGATCACTATCCTTTATTTGATTTTGATTAGTAACTGGTGGAGCAAAAAATAATCCATAAAGAATTATTACTGCCGCACTAAGTGCAATTGCTGCGATTACATTTTTCGTATCCATTATTTTATATTTTTCTTCTTCACTGGATCTAAACCATGTCCACCACCTAAAAATTTAATTGGATGGCATGATAAAATTCTTTTAATTCCTTTATAACTACCTTTCAAAACACCATATTCGTTTAAACATTCAATAAAATATTCTGAACATGTCGGAAGATATCTGCAATTATTACCTAAAACTGGTGAAATTAAAAACTTATAAAACTTGATTATGCATATTAAAATTTTTTTTATCATTTATTTAATTTTTTCAAATTCTTTGAATATTTTCACTTTAATAAATTTATACTCATCATCTAGAACTGTTTTTCTAGCAATTAATAAATAGCTATAATTTAAGTTTATTTTAATTTTTTTTAAAGCTTCATTCATTATATTTCTAAGCCTTCTTTTTATTTTATTTCTAATCACCGCGGTACCAATTTTTTTTTTCGTAATAAAGCTAATATTTAAATTTTTCTTACTTCTGCTTACTAAATTCCTATAAAATATTGTTGAATACTTATTTGAAGCTTTTCTACCATTAAGAATAAATTTAAAATCTTCATTTTTAGATAGACTTTTCAATTTAACTTGCATCAAACAGTAAGTTTTTTTCTACCTTTGCTTCTTCTTCTTTTGATTAGTTTTTTTCCACCTTTAGTTTTCATTTTAGACCGAAAACCGTGTCTTCTTTTTCTAACTTTATTACTGGGTTGATATGTACGTTTCATTATAAGGCTACTTTTTTGTTAAATTTCGGTAGTTATACAATTTAATGTATATAAGTACAGCGATTTTTAATAAATTGTAAATAAATGCTTAATGAAAATAAATTAAAAATTCTTTTAGGAATTATCTATCTCTCTATAGTTTCAGCATTTTTACTTATATTTTTTAGTCATCTCTCTTTTGAAGATTTTTCAAGTTTCGAACTTATCAAAAATAATAGAGATAATTTAAATGAGATTAAAAATTCAAATCTTTTAATAACAAGTTTTCTATTTTTAGTAGGAGTAATTATTTGGGTGATGCTATTAGGCTTTGGCTCACCAGTATTTTTAGTTGGGGGATTTATTTTTGGAAAATGGATAGGTACTTTGTTAGTTGTATTTGGTTTGTCAATCGGTGCAACTCTACTATATATAACTGCAAATTATTTTTTTAAAGATTTAATAGAAAAAAAATTTTCATCTAAATTTTCTAATCTTAAAGATAAGTTTAAGCAAAATGAGTTTACTTTTTTCTTAATATATAGATTTGTTGGTGGGATACCTTTTTTTATCTCTAATATTTTACCCACATTATTTAATGTTAAAGTTAAAAATTTTTTCTTTGGATCTGTTATAGGTATGGCCCCACAATTATTTGTTGGAGCATCATTAGGATCTGGTCTTAACAAAGTAATCGAAAATAACGAAGAGCCTCCAAGTTTTTTTCAAATATTATTTACCCCAGATATCTATTTGCCTGTAATAGGTATAGCAATCCTAGTTTTGTTAGGTTTTTTTATAAGAAAAAAATTTTATAAATAGTCATGGTGCCCTCACCCAGAATTGAACTGGAAACTCATCCTTACCATGGATGTGTTATACCATTTAACTATAAGGGCTTTTCTTAATCATAATTAGTGTATAAAATTGTATTTTTCAAATTATTGCCTTAATTTTTTCTAAAAATCGTTTATATCTTAATAAGGTAAATGATATGGGAATTCACTACGATTATAAATCTACAAGAGGAGCTAAGGCTATGGAAAAGCAAGCTAAAAGAGAAAAAAAGCTTGCTGATAAAAAAGCCAAAAAATTAGCGAAGCAAGGTGATCCCAAAATTATAGAAGATAAAACTATTCCTATTGACCAGGTTATCACATTAGATCATCTTACCAATCCAGATAAAAAGTAATTTCATGGATAATAAGAAAGACAAAAAGGCTAAACTAGAGGAAGCTTTACGTAAAAATTTAAGAAAAAGAAAAATATTCCAAAAAAAAAATAAAAAAACCAAATAAATGTCAGTTCAGTCAGATAAGTGGATAATCAAAATGGCAAAAGAACATCATATGATTTCACCATTTGAAGATAAACAAATAAGAGACGGTAAAATTTCATTTGGTGTTTCTTCTTATGGATATGATGCAAGAGTTTCTAATGAATTCAAGATATTTACAAATGTAAATTCAGAAATTGTTGATCCAAAAAATTTTAAACCAACTAATTTTGTAACTAAAGAGTCATCTGAGTGTATTATTCCACCAAACTCATTTGTTCTTGCTAGAACAGTAGAGTACTTTAAGATTCCAAAAGACGTACTAGTTATTTGCCTTGGAAAGTCTACTTATGCTAGATGTGGAATTATTGTTAATGTAACACCTTTAGAACCAGGTTGGGAAGGTCATGTAACTCTTGAATTTAGTAACACTACTCCTCTGCCAGCCAAAATTTATGCTAATGAAGGTGTTGCCCAATTTATATTTTTAAAAGGGAACGAGAAACCAGATGTCTCATATGCGGATAGAAATGGAAAATATATGGGTCAAAAAGGAGTAACTCTCCCTAAAATATAAAATGGATAAATTTAAAGTCATTGGTCCCTCTAAGATCAGTGGGGAAGTTTCAATCAGCGGTTCAAAAAATGCTGCACTCCCAATATTAGCTTCAACACTATTATTTGATAAACCAGTGATTATAGAAAATCTTCCAAGAGTAAGAGACATTGATACAATGCTAAGTCTTTTAAAATCTCTTGGATCGAAAATTCAATTTTCAAAAAACAAAAAAACAGTAAAGATTTATAAAACAAAAAAACATAAATATTTTGGATCGTATTCGATTCTTAAGACAATGAGAGCTGGAATATTAATCTTAGGACCGTTAGTTTCTAAGTACCACAAATCAATTTGTAGTTTTCCCGGTGGATGCGTTTTAAATGGTAATTCCGGCAGACCAGTTAATTTACATTTAAATGCTTTAAAAAAAATGGGAATGAAATACGAAATAAAAAAAGGATATATTCATGCAAAATCAAATGGAAAATTAAAAGGTACAACTATCAAATTTCCCAAAATTAGCGTTGGTGCAACTGAACAAATAATAATGTCTGCGGTTTTGGCAGAAGGCAAGACTTTGATTAAGCACGCTGCGATCGAACCAGAAATAAAAGATTTAACAAATTTTTTAAAATCAGCTGGAGCAAATATTAAATGGATTGGAAAAAGAACCTGTCAAATAATAGGTGTTAATTCATTAAACCAAACTACTTTTTCGGTTATGGGAGATAGGATAGAAACTGGAACATTTTGCGTAGCAGCAACTTTGGCTAAAGGAAATTTAATGATAAAAAATTTTAATCCAAAAATAATTCAGACAGAATTAAATTTGTTAAAAAAAGTTGGTGCAAAAATAAAAACATTTAAAAGTAAAATTCATATAAAAGGGCCGCAAAAAATAAAAAATATAAATAATATAACCACTAAAGAGTATAATGGATTTAGTACAGATCTTCAGCCTCAATTCATGGTTCTTCTTTGTAAAGCAAATGGTGTTAGTTCAATTACAGAGAAAATTTTTCAAGGTAGATTTATACACGTGATGGAACTTCAAAGATTAGGAGCAAAAATAAAAATCAAAAATAATACAGCTATAATTGAAGGCAACGCTAATTTGAGTGGCACAGAGGTAATGAGCTCGGATCTTAGAGCTTCGGCTGCATTAGTACTTGCTGGTATTGCCGCAAAAGGAGAAACAATAGTTTCAAGAATCTATCATTTAGATAGAGGGTACGAAAAATTTGAAAATAAATTAAAAAAAATTGGGGTAAAAATTAAAAGGATATCTCTGTGAATAGTTTTTTAAAGAAAGTAATCGCTCAATCACCAGATGACTTACAAATGATATCAGCAATTTGCGCAGAGTCTAAAGTCAAAATTTCTGACATAAAGTATCTGCCTTCTACGAAAATTTTTTTACTTTCTGTTTTAAGAAAGGATAAAGAAATAGATAATGATAAACCTATTAATAGTGTTGTAAAATTTGAATTTATCGAAAGTTCTAAATCTAAAAATATTGACCAGTCTAATTCAGATTTAACTTTAGAGTTATTCGCAATTGATATTTTTAAAAAAAAGGAAATTTTTGAAATAGTTCTGTTATTTTCAAAAAATAGAATTATAACACTCTCGACGGAAGTTATTGATGTAACGTTAGAAGACCAAAAAATCGAAAATGATAAAAGTTATTAATTGTAAGAAAAAAAATTATAAAAGAGAATTAGTATCTTTTTTGAATAAAAGAAGATCTGGAAAAGCAGTGGATACTTCGATAGTTCCAAAAATTTTAAAAGACATCAAAATTAATGGAAAAAAAGCACTTTTAAGATATGAGAAAGAATTTAGTAAAAATGCAGAGATTGTACCTTCTAAAGACAAAATAAATAAAGCAATAAGAACGTTAGAACCTAAGATTAAAAATAGCATTGATTTAGCTTATAATAGAATTTTTGAATTTCATTCAAGTCAAAAACCAAAAGATATTAAGTATGTAGATAAGTTTAAAAATAAAATCGAATATAAGCATGTGCCTATACAGTCTGTTGGTGTTTATGTTCCAGCAAATCTACCATCAACATTATTAATGAATGCAGTGCCAGCAAAAATTTCTGGTGTAAAAAGAATTGTTTTAGCCAATCCAAAACTTGATGGAAAACTAAACCCCGCTGTTCTATATGCAGCTAAAAAAGTTGGAATCAAAGAAATTTATTCAATGGGCGGGGCTCAAGCAATAGCAAGTTTAGCATATATTCAAAAAGTGAATAAAATTGTTGGGCCTGGAAATATTTATGTTGCAAGAAGCAAGCGCGAAGTATTTGGAGATGTTGGGACAGAAGGAATGGTTGCTGGGCCTAGTGAAATTTCTGTTTTAGCAGATGGAAAAACTGATCTAAATCAAGTTGTAACATCTATAATTGGACAAGCAGAACATGATGTAAACTCCCAATGTATTTTAATTACAAAAGATAAAACATTAGTAAATAAATTTAATATTGAAATTAAAGAAAGAATCAAAAAAGTTCAGAAAAAAACAGTTGTTTTAAAAAGTTTAAAAAATAATGGATTAATTGTATTAGCAAACAGTGATAAGCAAATAATAGAGGCAATTAATGAAGTTGCTCCAGAACACTTAGAAATAAATGTATCTAATTATAAAAAATATTTAAACCAAATTCATAATGCAGGAAGTATTATGATTGGAAAGTATTCTCCTATGGCTGTTTCAGACTATAATGTTGGCACAAACCATGTTTTACCAACATTAGGCTCTGCAAAATTTTCATCTGGACTAAATCTTAGTGAATTTTATAAAAAAATAAGTCATATAATTCTTACAAAAAAAGGTATTGAGAAATTAGGAGAATCCGCTACACATCTCGCTGAGTATGAAGAACTAGATAATCATGCTCAAAGTATTAAATCTAGAATGAGGAGTTAAAGTTTGGCAAAAGAAGATATTTTGGTATTTGAAGGGGTAGTTAAAGAATTGCTTCCAAATGCCCAAAGTAAAGTTATGTTAGACAATGGACAAACACTGATTTGTACAGTTAGTGGGAAAATGCGAAAAATGAGAATTCGTGTTTTGTCTCAAGACCGAGTCAAAGTTGAAGTAAGTCCATATGATTTAACGAGAGGACGGATCTCATTTAGATATTAATAATAATGGCTTCGTAGCTCAGTTGGTAGAGCAGAGCCCTGAAAAGGCTTGTGTCGCTGGTTCGAGTCCCGCCGAAGCCACCACTCTATGTGGTACTAATGTTTATCATTATGCTTGCATTCAAATATAAAATCTAATACGTATCCTTCAGCTATTTATAGCTAATAATATAATAACAAAAAGAGAGTAAACTAAAGTATGAGTACATTAAAAGGTAAAGTAAAGTGGTTCAATGGAAAAAAGGGCTACGGTTTTATTGAAAGAGAAGACGGAGAAAAAGATTGTTTCGTTCATGCAAGTGCAGTTCGTGAAGCTGGATTGAGGTTTTTGAATGAAAATGACGCTATAGAATTTGAAATTCAGGATGGCGACAAAGGTCCAAGCGCCGTAAATTTGAAAAAATTAGGTTCATAAAATTTAATTAATCAAAATATTTGTATAGGAATAGTATATGTTAGAAAATATAGCTATTCCTGTGCAATGATCATCTTACTTGCATTTGAAAAAAAAAATGCTAATAACACATCAATGATCAAATTTGTTACTACTGACAGAAAAATTCACAGACATCATATTCATGCTGGCTGCACGCTAGCTATTTAATTATTTATAAATTTAATTTTATCCACATTTAGTATAAAACAATGTAAGGAGCACGGGTAGCTCAGTTGGTTAGAGCAGCGGTTTGTGGAACCGAAGGTCGACAGTTCGAATCTGTCCCCGTGTACCAAAAAATGAATAAAGAAAAAAAATTGTCAGCCAATACCCCTTCGGGTTTTGTTGATAGATACGGTAAAGAATTAGCACTAAAAGAAAATTTAATTGCTAAGATTGAAGAAAATTTTTTAAAATTTGGTTTTTCTAAGCTAGAAACTCCAAGTTTTGAAATATCAGAAAATATAGGAAAATTTTTACCAGATGAAGATAGACCAAGCTCTGGTGTATTTGGTTTTCAAGAGGAAAATGATAGTTGGATATCATTACGTTATGATTTAACTGCACCATTAGCGAGATATGTATCTCAAAACTATTTAAATATCTCAAATCCTTTCAAAAGATATCAAATCGGTAATGTGTGGCGAAATGAGAAACCTGGCCCAGGGAGATTTAGAGAGTTTACTCAAGCTGATTGTGATATTATTGGATCTAACAATCCTTTAGCAGATGCAGAGATGTGCAATCTTTTAGCTGACACATTATATTTCTGTGGCTTAGAAAAAAATCAATATCAAATCAAGTTAAGTAATAGAAAATTAATTCAAGGACTTATTGAAAATTTAAAAATTTCAGAAAGTAAACAACAACTCACTATTTTAAGAGCTATAGATAAACTTGATAGAATTGGAGCAGACGGCGTAAAACTATTACTCACAAAAGGCCGTGAAGATAAATCTGGAGATAAAACTATTGGTGCCAATCTTTCAGACAATCAAGCTGAAGAAATACTTGGTTTTATTAACATGAAGTCATTGGATAAAATTAAGTCGACTATATCAAACAAATTAGTCGAAGATGGTGTTGATGAACTAAATCAAATATTAGATGGATTAAATTACTCATCTAATTTTGATCAAATAATATTTTCTCCTGAAGTTATAAGAGGGCTTGAATATTATGATGGTCCAATATTTGAGGCAAACTTAACATTTAAAGTTAAAAACCAAAAAAACCAAGAGGTGGAGTTTGGATCAGTAGGTGGAGGTGGAAGATATAATTCTTTAGTTTCACGGTTTAAAAAAGTAGACTTGTCTGCAACAGGTGTATCTATAGGGCTTGACCGTTTACTATACGCATTAGTTCAGTTAAATAAAATCGAGGTAAAAAATAATTCTCCAATAATAATATGTGTTTTAGATAAAAAATATCTCCCCAATTATTATGAATTGTTATCACAACTTAGAAATCAAAATATAAGATCTGAAGTTTATCTCGGAGACTCAGGTTTGAAATCTCAATTAAAATATGCAGATAAAAGGAGTTCGCCAGCTGTAATTCTTTGTGGGGATGATGAATTTAAAGATAATAAAATCACCTTAAAAAAGCTAAACCCCAACTTAGAAGAAACTTCAAAAAATTTATCTAGAGAAGAATGGAAAAAATCTGAAAATACTCAAATTACATTTGATAAGGAGAACCTGATTGATGAAATCAAAAAACTTATCTGAGAATATTTTAAAAATCATTAAGTCAAATGGATATAAATATATTGATCTTGATACAGTAATTGACACAAATTTAATATTAGAAAGATCGGGAGAAAATTTTAAAAGATTTATATTTTCTTTCAATGATCAATTGGGAAATGAACTTTGTTTAAGACCTGATTTAACAATTGCATCTTGTGTTAGATATTTAAATCA
Source organism: Pelagibacteraceae bacterium AG-470-G21 (assembly GCA_003211555.1). Lineage (GTDB taxonomy): Bacteria > Pseudomonadota > Alphaproteobacteria > Pelagibacterales > Pelagibacteraceae > Pelagibacter. The sequence goes on along the minus strand of QCSH01000001.1, from coordinate 76,197 downwards.
AAATAGAAAAAATAGTGAAAAAATTTTTTATAGTGGTCAAGCATTTAGAAAAGGATTAAATAAAAAAGATCCTGTTGTAAGAAATCAAATCGGGTTTGAAATACTGGGATCTTTTACTGAAAAAAAAGATGATAAAAAAATAATAGAAACTTCACTAAAAGTATTATCAAAAATTAAGTATAAAAGCGGAAATTTAGTAATAGGTAACATAGAAATTTTTAGGCTTTTGTTAGATAAATTAGATTGCCCAGCAAGATGGAAATTAAGATTACAACGTCATTTTTGGAGAGAAAAATATTTTAATGATTTACTAAAAAGATTAGAGACCAACTCTGATATTGATCCAACAATTGTTGAAATAGACAAAAAAAAATTTTCTAAAATGATTAATGGAAACCAAAAAAAAGAAGTTGCCGGAAGGTCAATAGAAGAAATTTTATTAAGATTTGACTCTAAAATTAAAGATCCAAGAAGAACAAAAAAAGGTGGTAATGTCGTAAAAATTTTAAAAGAGTACTTAAAAATTGAATGTCCCATCAATCAAGCATCTAAAAAGTTAAATTTGTTTTTTAAAAAATACAAAATTAACTTAAGAGTTCAGGACGATTATTTCCCGATAACAAAAAATAAAATTAATGATTTAAATGTTACATTCAATTCTTCTTTTGGAAGACATTTGGAATATTATACAGGTTTAGTATTTAAAATTGATATCAAATCAAAATCTGAGAAATTAAATATTAGAGGTGGTAGATATGATTCTTTAATTAAAGATCTTGGGTATAAAAAAAATATACCAGCTGTTGGGGCTGCTATTAACTTAGAGAAAATATGATAATTTGGTTAGCTTCATATCCTAAAAGTGGAAATACTTGGTTGAGATCACTAATTGCAAATTACTATTTTTCAGATACTGGTGAATTTGATTTTGAACTTTTAGAAAAAATAGAATCCTTTCCAAGCAACAAATATTTTAGAAATTATTTAGATAAATTTAACCAACCTCATGATACTTCAAAATATTGGTTAAAGGAGCAAGAAAAAATTAATCAATCCAAAGATTTGAAATTTTTTAAAACTCATAATGCACTTTGTAAAATAGGAGATAATCAATTTACTAATAAAGAAAATACATTGGGTGTTATTTATATAGTAAGAGATCCAAGAAACGTAATCTCCTCATTATCAAACCATTACCAAATTTCTGTTGATGAAGCTTTTCAATTTATGACAGATGAAAAAAGAGGAATTGTCTCCAAAGAAAAAGAGCGATTTTTAGGCTTTCAGGCACTTTTTTCGTGGAAGTTAAATCAGAAATCATGGGTAGATAATAAATTATATCCAGTTTTAACTGTAAGGTATGAAGATCTACAAATTGATGCACTAAATACTTTTAAACAAGTCATTAATTTTATTAATAAACTTTCTAAATCAGATGAAAGATTTAATAAAGAAAAGGCTTTAAAATGTATAAGTAATTGTAATTTTAATAATTTAAAAAAGCTAGAGGATGAAAAAGGTTTTTCAGAAGCAATTACAAAAAAAGGTTCAGACGAAAAAATAAAATTTTTTAATTTAGGAAAAGATAATGATTACAGAAAATTACTTGATGAGAGTTTAATAAACAAAATGAATAATTTATTTCAAGAAGAATTAGTAAAATATAAATATGAGTGATAATATTATAAAAATTGGAATTCCAAGCAAAGGTCGTTTACGATCTGGAGTATTGAATATTTTTAGAAAAAAAAAACTAAAAATTATTTCTGAAAGAGGTGAAAGAGATTTATTTGGATTTATTAAAGGGAAAGAAAATATTATTATTAATTACTTACACGCAAGAGAGATAATAGAGCGTCTTGCAGATGGATCCTTAGATATTGGTTTTTCTGGATATGATTTATTAATGGAAAGTGCAATGAATATTCAAAAAAAAGTGAGTGTAAAAAAAAAGTATGATTTTGGTGAAGCTACATTGGTAGTTGCTATTCCTGATGATTGGATAGATGTACAGACAATGCCTGATCTTGAAGAAATAGCTTTTGAATTTAAAGATAAAAAAAGAAATAGATTGCGTATAGCATCAAAATACCCAAATCTAACTAGAGAATTCATGTTTTCTAGAGGAGTTACACAATTTAAATTGGTGCAGAGCCTTGGAGCAACAGAGATATATCCATTTACTGGATCATCTGAAATTATAACCGATATAACTTCAACTGGAGCAACTTTAAAAGCTAACAATCTAAGAATATTAAAAGACGGAATAATCCTTCATTCTCAGGCCTGTTTAATGATATCAAAAAAAAAAAAAGAGATAAGAAATCTTAAAAGTGTTTTAAATAAACTTTAAATATCATTAAGTAAGTGTAACATACGAATCATGGATACAATTTTAATAATTATTTTAGCTTTAATATTGATAGCTACTTTGGCTATCCTTTATTTAAATATTAAGTCGAATGCAATAAAAGAAGACACAAATAAAGAAGCTGATGAAATTGCAAATCTAAATGCAGAAATAGTTAAATTAAAAGATAGTTTAAATACTACTATTAATTCTTCCTTAAATTCGATGTCCTCATCATTTAATAATCTTTCAACTGGTGTTACAAAAGATATGACAGCAGCACTAACAAAAGTTGATGAAAAAGTTGCGGCTTTTAATTCCCAAGTTGAAAATTTAAATGAAAGTCAAAAAGGTATTAATAAAATTTTAGCTGGAGTTAAAAAGTATGGAACTTTAGCTGAGTTTAGCCTGGGCTCGCTTATTAAGGATTTACTTCCTTCTTCACAGTATCTTTCAAATGTTAAAATGAAAGAGGAGACTGGTGAAAACGTTGAATTTGCTATTAAACTCCAAGAGGGTGTATTGGTTCCGGTTGATAGCCATTTTCCTGTTGAGAGATTTAAAGCTATTCAAGATGCTCATCAAGAAGACGATAAAAAAGCTATTACAGACGCAAGAGCCAAACTTGCAAGAGCTTTCAAAGAAAAAGCCAAAAGTGTAAATGAAAAATATATTGTTCCACCTAAAACTACTGATTTTGGAATTGTGTATGCGCCAACAGAGAGTTTGTTTTTAGAGTTAGCTAATTACCAAGACCCAAATACTAAGGAATTATTGACCCAAGAATTAATGAAAAAATACAAAGTAACTGTTATGGGTCCAAATAATTTATCTGGGTATTTACAATCATTACACATGGGTTTTCAAACATTAAAAGTTCAAAAACATGCAACAGAAATATATGATCATTTAAAAACAATAAGCACAAGATTTACAAAACATTTTGATGGAATTGTTAATCTCAGAAAAAAATTAGAAGAGGCAATGACAGTTGTTGATAAATTTGGAATGGATGCAAGATCTATTAAAAGAACATTAGAAAATATAAAAGATCCAGAGCAAATTGAAAAGGCTATTGAAACAGAAAATGTCGAAAAATTTGAGGATATTCCAAGACAAGCAAAAAATTAAATTGATTTTAAAATAAAAAATTTCATGAAGTGGAATAATAAATTTAATTATCCCAAATCTTCAAGATCAATTGAAGATGGATACAGAAAATATTTATTAGGAGAGAATAAACTACCAAGTGTTACTACAATTCTAGGTGCCACAAAGTCAGAAGAAGAGAAGGCTGCTCTTGCAAATTGGAAAGAAAGGGTAGGAATCAAGGAAGCAAATAGAATTAAAACAGAAGCGTCATCAAGGGGCACTTCTATGCACTCTTATATTGAAGATTATTTGAAAGGTAGAATTAATGAGAGTTTTTTTGAAAGCAATGAACAATATAAAAATATGGCTAAAGAAATAATCCAAAAAGGAATTACTGGAAGACTTAATGAAGTATATGGAATGGAAGAAACTTTATATTATCCAGATCAGTACGCTGGTACAGCTGATATGATAGCATTGTATGAAGGAAAAGATGTTATAGTAGATTTTAAACAGTCTAATAAACCAAAAAAAACAGATTATATTCAGGATTATTTCTTACAATTGGGAGCATACACTTTAGCTCATGATGTTGTTCATGGAACTAAAATGAAAGCAGGAATAATATTATTATGTACTAAAGATATTTTGTTCCAAGAATTTAAAATTGAGGGAGCTGAATTAGAAATGTATCAAAATTTATTTTTAGGAAGGGTTAAAAAGTTTTACGAATTGAATAATATATCTTGACTTTACCTAACCTATCCATAAAAGAATTATTAATACCTGAGCTAATCGTTTATATGCTAATGGTTAAGTCTTTAAAAAACTTTCCAAAAACCCATAAATATTAGCTAATTTGAGGATAAAATTATGAATTTAGCAATTTGGGACATAGAATCATCGAGTGCAAGTACAGACTTTGGGAGCATAATTGAAATTGGTGGAGTTTTAGTTGATGAGAACTTTAAAGAGAAAGACAGATTTAATCTAAGATGCAGTTTACCTGAGGGAGAAATCTTTCAGGCCATGGCACTTATTGTAAATAAAACATCTATAAAGCAATTAACTCAAACTAACCTTTCTCATTATCAAATGTTAGCAGAAGTTGAAAAAATATTTAAAAAGTGGAGTCCCGCTGTATTTCTTGGTTGGTCTAATATTGGATTCGATGATGAAATGATAAGAAAAGAGTTTTTTAAAGGGATTAGATATCCATATTTAACAAATGCTGCTCCCAATAAAAGACATGATGGTATTAATATTGCTCGTGCAGCATATGCAATTGATCCATCAATTTTAAAAGTAGAAATTAATGAAAAAAATAACGCAGTGTTTAAACTAGAATCATTAGCAAGAATGCAGGGCATAGACTCAACCGATGCTCATAGTGCATTAAGTGATAGTATAATGACTACTAAAGTTTTAAATATAGTAAAAAAAAAACAACCTGAGACATGGGAATCTTTTTTTAAAACTGCAAACAAATCTGACACAGAAACTATAATTAAAAAAGGTGAAATAATTACTTTAAATGAATATTATTATGGCAAATCTAGACTTCATTTAGTTGCACCTTTGAATCAAAAATATTGTATGCACCCTATATATACTGGTTGGTATTATGCATTCGATTTAAGAACTGATGTTGAGCCATTATTAAAATTATCAATAAATGAGCTTAAAGTTGAAATGAAAAAGTCCCCTAAATTCTTAAGAACGATAAGATCTAATAAAGCGCCAATAATTGTAGATGCAAAATATGGAATGCAAGCAGAACCTTATAATGCAATGGATAAATCATTAATTAGTAAAAGAGCAGATATAATTAAAAATAATGAGAAATTTTCACAAAACATACTTCATGCATTAAGAGAAGTAGCTGAAGAGAAAGAGCAATCAAAAACACAAGAAGATATATATGCAGAAGAGAGTATTTATACTAAATTTACATCAAATAAAGATACAGCCTTATTTCCTGCTTGGCATGCAGCATCATGGAAAGATAAACTTAATTTACTAGACAAATTTGATGATGATAGACTAGTTGGATTTGGAAAAAAAATTATTTTTCAGGAGGCGCCAGAAGTTCTCCCAGAAAATATGCTTAAATCAGTAAAAAGAGAGATAGCAAAACGTATTCTAAGTGAAAAAAAAGAAAAATGGTGGACTATTCCAACACTCTATACAGAAATTGATACATTAAGAGAAAAATATACCAATGAGAATGACAACGAAAAACTTGCATTACTAGATGAATTTAATGAATATGCAATGTCAATACAAAAAAAGTATGAAAATGTTTGATGTGGATAATTTTAACATTTTCTTTTTAACTATTGATAAAAAAATTTTAATTTATATATAAAGTTAATGGCTACATTAAAAGTTACAGATGAAAAATTTGAAGAGCAAGTTTTAAAAAACGAAAAACCAGTTTTAGTAGATTTTTGGGCTGAATGGTGCGGACCATGTAAAATGGTTGGACCTATTTTGGAGGAAATTTCTGATGAAATGGCTAATGATATTGTTATTGCAAAGCATGATATAGACTCAGAACCTAATATGCCTACTAAGTACGGAGTTCGTGGTATTCCTACAATGCTTTTGTTTAAAGGAGGTGAATTAAAAGCTACTAAAGTTGGAGCCACACCAAAGAGCGATATTGTGGCTTTTATAAAAGAGAATATTTAATTTCTGTTAAGTAATTCACCAGCAAGATATAAAGATCCCGTCATCATAATTAAATCATCTTTATCTGTAATTAGGGAATTAAGAGCCTCTTCAATAGATTTTTTATAATTTACATTGGGATATTTATTTAATTTTTTCTTCAATTCCTCTCCCGTGATAGCATTTGGTTGGTTTGGAACATCAATGGTTGTTATAGAAGATATATTATTAAAGTAGCTAATATATTCTTCATGATTTTTGTTAGACATCATTCCAAGTATCAAATGCTTATTACAATTTAACGTATTCAAATATTCATTCAGAGCTTTAGCACCTAAAGGATTATGTGAACCATCTAAATATAATCTATTATTCTTACATATATTTTTAAGCTTACCTGATGTAATTTCCTGAAGTCTTGCAATACTTTTTATTTTAGTAACACCTTCTTTAATATTTTCATCTTTTACTCCTAATTGTAAATTTCTTATTGTTGCAATAGCCGCAGCACAATTATCTATTTGAAAGTTGCCTAAAAGATTTGGTTTTGGTACTTTTATTCCTCCATATTCATCTTCATAGTAAATAAAATTATTCTCGTTTAATGAATAATTAAAATGATCTTTATAAATTATTTTTTTTGATTGATTGTTCTGAATTGATTTACTTATTAATTTTAAAATTTCTTCGGTGCTTTGTTTGCTCACAGTTATATTTGATTTCAGTAATGACGAAGTTTTTTCGTAAACAATTTTTTCAATATTTTGCTCATTTTTTGGCAACCAATCTAAATGATCCAAACCTATTGAAGTAACAATACTAGATAAATTATTATCAATAATATTTGTTGCATCAAATCTATGAAATAATCCACTTTCTATTATATTTATTTTGTCTTTAAATTTACTTGCATGATAAAAATATGCTGCAGTCAATATTTCAAAATAAGTTATTTGTTCACCACTATTAACATTTTCAACTTCTATTAATAAATTAGATAAGCTATCGTCTGATATTTCTTCATCGTTAAATATAAATCTCTCATTAATTTTTTGAATATGTGGGCTGGTATAAATGTTACAGTTTATATTAGCAGATTTTAAAATTGATCTTACTGCCTGTATAGTTGAATACTTACCATTTGTACCGACTACTGATATATATTTTAATTTTTTTTGTGGATCACCTAATTTATTACAAAGGTTCTTAACTCTATCTAGGCTAAGGTCAATTTCTTTAGGATGCAGCTTTTGTAAGCGGTTCAATATTGTCTGAAGTTTCATTTATTTGCTTTTCATTTACCGCGTTATCTTTTTTTAACAATATTGATAATAGTAGGCTTATTTCTGTTTTTAAATCTTTTCGTTCGACAATTCTATCTACAAATCCATGCTTTTCGACAAATTCAGAAGTCTGAAAGTCAGAACTAAGTTCTTCCTTGACAGTTGCTTGTATAACTCTTTTTCCTGCAAAAGCTATTAAGCAACCAGGCTCAGCAAAATGAATGTCACCTAACATTGCAAAAGAAGCTGTAATTCCTCCAGCTGTTGGATCAGTGAAACAAACTAAATAAGGAAGATTATTTTTTTTAAGCTCATTAATTGCAAGTGTTGTTCTTGTCATATTAGCAAGTGCGATAGGAGACTCAAACATTCTTTGCCCTCCACCACAAGGAAAGAACACAAACGGTGTTTGGTTATCAATTGCGTGTTGAACACCATAAATAATTGCCTCTCCTTCTGCTGCCCCAACTGAACCTCCGATAAAATCAAAGTTTATGGCTCCAACTGTTATCTCCATACCGTTCAAAGTACCTTTAGCAATCATTACAGCAGAATCTTGGTTCGTTTTTACTCTTGCTGATTTTAATCTATCTTTGTAAGATTTGGTATCTACCCATCCAAGTGGATCTTGTGCAGGTATTGGTGTATCTAGAATTTCATAAGCATTTTTACCGAAGATAATATCAAATCTTTGTCTACAATTAATTCTGTGATGTTTTCCACATGAATTACAAACCCATAAATTTTCTTGAAGCTCTTTTTTTAGTATTGGACCTTTACAACAGCTAGTCCAATCAGAATTCGCAATATCTTCTTTGGTAGGTCTCTTTTTTAAAACCTTTTTTATCTTTTCACCAAAACTTAAAGCTTTTGTTATCCAGTTCATAAAATCTTATTTTTTAATTTTTTTACAAGTCTACTTACATTTGTGACAGGATTTTGTCTATTGTTTAAACTTCTTGATATTTCTTTACTTATTTGACTTCCAACAACCAAACCATCTGAAGATTTTAGTTTAGAGATATTTTTTTCTGTGATTCCAAATCCAATAACACATTTTTTTCTTGGATTAATTTTTTTTATTTTTTTATAATTTAATAAAATTTGTTTTGGGGAAACTTTAAGTTTTCCACCTGTTGTAGATAACATACTTATATAATATATCATATCATGTGAATCTTTTATAATCTTTTTCAACCTTACCGATGATGTTGTTGGAGATAATAATTGTATAAAATTAATTAAATTTTTTTTACATTTACTCGCAAATTTTTTATTTTCAGGCCATGGTAGATCAACCACTATAAGACCATCGACACCTACTTCTCTACACTTTTTTAAAAATTTAGATTCATTATATTGAAAGATCATATTATAGTAACCCATCAATATAACAGGCTTAGCATTTTTATCTTTTTTGTACTTTTTAACAATATCAAAAACATCTGAAATTTTAATCCCATTCTTAATTGCTCGGTATGCACTTGTTTGTATTTGACCACCATCAGCAATAGGTGTGTTATGAGGAAAACCTATTTCACAAATATCAACGTAATTTGAAATTGCTTTTAAAATTTCTAAAGATTTTTTTTTATTATTATCACCGGCAACGGTGTATGTTAATAATGCTGGTCTATTGTTAATATTTGCCTTTTTGAATGCTAAACTTATTGGTGAGCTCATTTTTTTGCCAATCTTTGTTTTAAAATATCCCTATCTTTTTTTGCATCTCCACAAGAATTAACAATTATGATATTATCTTTTGTCAATTTCGGAGCAATTCTTATTGCCTCCGCAAATGCATGGCAAGGCTCTAAACTAGGTTTGAGCATTTCATATTCTGTAACTAATTTATATGCATTTAAGGCATCCTCATCAGTTGCAAATGTATATTTTGCTCTTTTTACATCTTTGAGAAAACAATGAATTGGACTTACACCTGGATAATCTAGTCCCGCACTAATAGATTCAGTTTCATTAATTTGTCCTTCATTATTTTGGCAAACATAAGAGGCTGCACCGTGTAAAATACCCAATTTTGCACCACGGCTTAACGGAGCAGCGTGTAATTTAGAATTTTTTGGACCTCCGGCTTCAACGCCAATTAATTCTATTTGATTTTTTGGAAAATCAATAAATTCACTCCAAAATCCATATGCAGAACTTCCTCCGCCGACACAATTAATTAATTTAATTTTTTTCGGTATTTTTTTAAATTCAGATAACAATTGAACCTTTAACTCTCTAGATATTTGGGCTGTACTCCAGCCACATATTTTAACAAATATGTTTGGACCAACGGTAGATCCAACACACATATGTGTAGTATCACAATTTGAAACCCAATAACGCATACATTCGCTTACAGCGTCGACCAAAGTTTGACTACCAGTGGTTACTGGAATAATTTCAGCACCATTTTTTTTCATCGCATCACAATTAGGCTTTTGTCTTTTTATATCTTTAGCTCCCATAAAAATTTTACATTTTAGACCAAATTTTTTAGCAGCCATACTCAACATTTTTCCTGCATATCCAGCTCCTGTATCACCAACTATATATTTTTTACCCATAGTTTTGCATATAAGTGCGTGAACTGTAGCATTATAAATCTTGTGTGCTCCACCATTTGCATCTGACACTACCTTCGCCCAAATTTGAGCACCTCCCAAATGTTTAGATAATTTATCTAATTTTAAAAATCTTGTAGGTGCACCCACATAATTCTTAAAATAATAATCTCTTTTTATGAGAAAGGATTTATTTTTTCTAAGTCTTTGAAATTCTTTAGTTAGATCATCAACAGGTTTTTTTAGTGTTTCAGGGATATAACTCCCTCCAAACTTACCTCCCCAAAATCCATATTTATTATGTTGATCTATAAGTGGAATTTTTTTTTTTAGTTTCATATTTTAATTTATTTAAATTTTTTAAAAAAATGTTAATTTTTGAAATATCTTTTTCACCATTAGTTTCTAAGCTACCTGATAAATCAATAATATCTGCTATTTTGTTATATTTATCAAGTTTTTCAATATATTTTATATTTCCAGCCAACATTATCTTTATTTTATCAGATACAATTTTTAACAAATGATGATTAAAACTCTCAGATTTTTCATACCCCTTGCTATCAAATAAAATAATATCTGAAATATTTCTATACTTTTTGTACATTAGAACATCTTCAATATCACTAACTGTAATTGCACTTATTACTTTTATTTTTAAATCTTTTTTAATTTTTAAAGTTTTCTCTGGACTCACATCATATAATTGCAAATAATCAAAATTTAATTTACTTATTTTTCTCAAAGTTTCCTCATTTGGATCAACTAAGACTGATACAAAATTTACTTTTGGGTTTTTTGTAACTTTTAATAGTTTTTTTAAATCACCAAAATTCAAATACCTTTTTGATTTTGGATAATTACAAATAAACCCTATGTATTTAGGGGGGTATTTATGTTTCAATAAAAAATTTAATGTACTAGAATTTTTAACTCCACAAATTTTTGCATCCATAATCAATTTAGATGATCTATTAACTTTTGAATATTTTTTTTAATATTTCCTTTTGTAATTGGTCTTCCAATAACGATCCAGTCACTCCCATTTAGGAAAGCTTTTTTTGGTGTTACAACTCTTTTTTGGTCATTAAAATCATTTTCAAATCTTATCCCTGGAGTAATTATTTCTTTCTTAAATATTTTTTTTACATCTTTTACTTCATGAGAACTACACACCACTGCATCTAGATTTGCTTTGGAGGCTAATTTAGCTTGATGTTTAACTATGTTTTGTAAACTTTTTGAATATCCAATTTGTTTTAAAGACCTATTATCTAGCGATGTGAGTATTGTTACTCCAATTAATTTTGTTTTTCCAGCTACTTTCTTTGCAGCCTTTAAAGCATTTAAACCCGAACTGATGTGTATTGTTATGTAATTAAAATTTAAGTCACTAACTGCTTTTATTGCCGAAGAGCAAGTATTAGGTATATCTGAAAATTTATAATCTCCAAATGTTATTAATTTCTTTAGCGATCCTACAAATTTCCTGCCATTTTTTGAGTTTAAAAATTCTAAACCAAATTTGTAACCAAAAACTATTTTTTTATTTTTCGTCTCTTTTAAAATTTTTCTTAATTTTTTAATATCAGTAGTATCACAGGCTATGAAAACTCTATTTTTCCTCATTAATTTTTTTTGACCACATTTTTGAAGATTTAAAGTTTATGGAGTATTTCTCATCAACATATACCTTTTCGTTATTTTTAGGGTTTCTTGCATATCTAGCTTTTTTTAATCTTGGTTCTAAAGAAAATACATCTCTTAATTCTACTCTTTCATGTCTTTTTAGTGAATTTCTTAACTCAGAAATAAAAATTTCTACAATTTTTTTTAAATCTCTTTTTAAAAAGTTTGGATAATTTTTAGCTAAAATATTGATTATTTCTGATTTGTTTGTAGCCAATTAATTACTCATCTTCCTTTTTATTTTTATCATCTAATTTTTCAGATAAAGATGAAAACGGAAGATTTTTACCACTTAAAGGACTTGAAAACTTAGATACGGCCTCTTTATTTTGTAGTTCTTCAAGCAGTTTTATACTTAAGCTTACTTTTCTTTTTTCAATATTCAATTCTGATATTGCAGCATCTATTCTTTCACCACCTACAAACCTTGATGGTCTAGCATCATTAGAGTTTACAGCTATATTTGATTTTTTTATTAAAAAATCTAATTCACAATTTTCTGGTTTTACAGTTAAACCTTTATTATCAGTAGATACTACCTGCACAGTAATTATATCATTTATTTTTTTATCTTTGAACCAATCAAATGGATCTTTGCCGATTTGTTTTAATCCAATTCTTATTTTTTGTTCTTCTTTTTTGATCTCTAAAACTTTAACTTTTAATTTTTGACCTTTTTTATATTTTCTTAATTCTTCGTCTGGACTATTGGTATAACTTAAGTCATTAGCATGCAAAAACCCATCAATTTCAAACTTATCTAATTTAACATACAAAGCATATTCATTTGTACTTGATACTACACCTTCAACTTCACTACCTTCAGGATATTTATCCATAAATACCTGATAAGGATTATCTAATGCTAGTTTATGGGAAATAGCCACTCTTCTTTTATCTTTATCAATTTCCGTTATTATGCATTCTATCATGTCGCCAACTTTAAAAATTTTCTTTGGAGTAATATTTCTTTTAGTCCAACTCATCTCACTACTATGTAACAACGTGCTTAGTCCTGGTTCTAAAGAGCAGAAACATCCATATTCAGTTATTTTGTCAACTTTAACCTCATATTTTTTTCCTATTTCATAATTAGATATGTGTTCAAATGGGTCAGGTGAAAGTTGTTTTATAGAACATCCAATTTGTAATTTTTCTTTATCAATGGAAATTACCTTAAGATCGTGTTTTTCTCCTATATTAAATATTTCATCTGGGTGATTAACTCTTGAATATGAAACTTCTTGAATATGAACTAAAACATCAATCTCATTATTCACTTCAAAAAAACAACCAAATGATGAGTAACCCTTTACAACAGCATTTTTAATAATATCCCCAACTTTGAATTTTTCTATAATCTTTGCTTTGTCTTCTCTCTTATTTGATGAAACGATTTGTCTTCGTGACACACACGCATTGCCTCTAATCTTATCTAATTTTATGATTGCAAACTTTTGTTCTACTCCAATTAAATGATCTATATTTTTTAAAGGCTTGTCACTAATTTGTGATCCTGGACAAAACATTAAAGAACCAGTCTCAGAGTGCTCAACAATTACCCCGCCTTTACATTTACTGGTAATCTTGCCCATAATCGACTCATTATCCTCATAGGCTTTCTCAAGTTTATACCAGCCTTTAATTTTTTGTGCTTTGATTGCAGATACAACAACTTCTCCATTTTTATCCTCAATTTTCTCAAGTAAAACTGGTATATTATTTCCTGCTGTTATCTTATCATTTAAGCCTATCATTTTAAGCTCACTTATATCTACTATAGGCTCACTTTTTAAGCCTGGGATAAAAATAAACACAAATTTGTCTGTTATTTTGGTTATCTTACCCTCTATAATTTTTCCTTCTTCGATTTTGTTTTTTGATAACTGAGAATTTAATAGCTTTTCAAATTGTTGATTTGCAGGTGAATTTAAATCTTTATATATTTCCATTAATATTTAATTTTTTATCAATAATTCTTTTTATTTTTAAAAAGCACGCTTTCTTACTTAATTTAGAAGTATTAATCAAGATTGAATCTTCCGTTCTTTTTAGTGGACTATGTTTTCTATTTTTATCTAAATTATCCCGTTTTTTTAGGCTTTTTAGCACCTGATTGTAGGAAGTTTTCTTCTTCAATTTTTTAAATTCTATAAATCTTCTCTTCGCCCTAACTTTTAAATTTGCAGTTATATAGAACTTAAACATAGCATCCTTCATAATTACTGAAGTTATATCTCTTCCATCGAGAATTGATCCTTTAAAATTTCTAGGTGGATTATATGCACATAATATTTGAAAATTTTTTACAATACTTCTTATATTATTATCTCTCGCAACTATTGACGCAGAAGCTGCAACTTTATTATTTAGTAATTCAATTTTATTTAGATCACTAATTTTCAAATTTTTAATCTTATATTTTATCATTTTATAGTTTGTGTTTTTATTACTTATTTTCATTTTGCCAATGAGGCGATACAATTTTCCAGTATCTAAATAAAATAATTTGTAGTGTTGTGCTAAGTTTTTGGCAACTGTTCCAGCCCCCGCAGCAGCTGGTGAGTCTATAGCTATGGTTATTATGTTTTTTCTTTTTTTCAAATTATTTTTGCACCTAATTCTTTAATTTTAACCAAAAATTCTGGAAAAGATGTTTTAATCGAATTTTTGTCATAGATTTTCCATTTTCCACCAAATGTTAAGGCTGCAACACATGCCATCATAAATATTCTATGGTCTTTCATAAATTCTTTTACAATGTAATTTCCTTTTAATTTTAAATTAGGATTTCCGTAGATCTTAACATCATTTTTATTTCTTAAAGTTTTTATACCAATCATATCAAGAAATTTTAAAGCCAAATCCAATCTTGGGCTTTCTTTTTTATTTAACTCGCCCAAGTCTCTAAATGTAGAAACTCCATTTGCTTTTGCAGCTACTAGAAATATTACTAAAAATTCGTCTATCGCAGAACTATTTAAATTTTTTGGACAATTTATACCTTTCAAGTTTTTTTTGCTTGTTACAAAAATATCAGCTACTAATTCCCCATTGTAATTTCTTTTATTTTTAAAATATATTTTGGCATTCATTTTATTTAAAATTTTGATTATTCCTGTTCTAGTATTATTTATATTAACACTTTTAATTTTAATTCTGGATTTATCTGAAAGTAGTGTCAAAACTAAAAAAAAAGAACAAGAACTTATGTCTCCAGGAATGATATAATTAAATCCTTTAAAATTACATGGGCCCTTAATTTTTATATAATCGTAATTTTTAGTTTTCAATATTTTCATTGGAATTTTTAAATATTTAAAAAGTAATTCAGTATGATTTCTAGATTTTTTTGCTTTTATTTTTGTTATACCAGGGGTTTTAATTGCTGCTAACATCACTGAACTTTTGCATTGAGCGCTTCCTAAATCTTCAATATAATCAATTGGTCTTAAGAATTCAGATCCTAAAATTTTTACCGGAAGACTATTTTTTTTTGAACTAATGTTTGCACCAAAATTTTTTAATGGATTTGTTACTCTAGAAAAATCTCTTTTTGAAAGACTACCATCTCCTTTTAAAATTATTAATTTTTTTACATTTACTAATAATCCTAATATCAGTCTTGCTAATGTTCCTGAGTTTCCTGCATCAATAGTTACATTTTTCTCAGTTTCAAACCCATTGAGGCCATAACCATTTATTAAATAGCAATTTTTTAATTTTTTATACTTTATCCCTAGTTTTGAAATTGACTTTAGAGTATTCATTACATCTTCAGACTCTAATAAATTATATAGTCTAGACTTACCAATGGCCTGCGATGCTAACAAAACACTTCTTATTGAAATACTTTTGTCAGAGCTTACAATAATTTTTTTTTTAAATGGTTTTATTTCGCTTAAAATTTCAATATGGTTTCTCATCAAAGAATTAATTTATATTAAATTCATCACCAAAATATTGAGTTTTTGCATCCTTGTCAGTAATCACCTCATTAGGACTACCTGAGGCTATAATTTTTCCATTTGATAAAATTATTGCTCTGTCAACACAATTCAAAAGATCTCTAGCTTGATGATCGCAAATTACTATAGAAATCTCTTCAGTTGATTGTAAATTCAAAATTATCTCTTGCAACATTTTTATTGTTAAAATATCTAAAGCAGCAAAAGGTTCATCCAAAAGCAATATTCTAGGTTCATTTATTAATGCCATTGCTATTACAAGCTTTTTTTTTTGACCACCAGACAAATGTTTAGCTTTAATATTTAAAAGTGATTCAAACTCAAATTGAGTAATGATTTTATTTATTTTTTGTTCTCTTAATTCCTTCTGTTTAATGTGGATTTCAGAAACTAATTTCAAATTATCTATCATACTTAGATCATGTATGACCCCGCCATATTGGGGAACAAGTCCAAGTTTAAATTTAGTAAATCTTTCGTTAATTGGTAAGTTAGTGACATTGATGCCCTCTATAATTACATCACCATAATTTGGATTTTTAAGACCAGTAATTAAGTTAAAAATTGTTGATTTTCCAACACCATTAGGACCAAGCATTCCAAGAATTTCTTGTTTTTTTACGATTAAATTTAAATTATTCAATATTTGTCTTTTATTATAAAAAACAGACGTATTTTTCAGCTCTACAATAGTTTCATCTTGTTTAAAACTTTTAATTCTAAATTTTTTAATAAGCGCCATTAATTATTATCTGTAACAATTTTTATTTTTTTACTTGAATTTATATTTATATCTTTTGTTAATATATCTAAAGTGATTATTTGGGCTTTCATTGTAGATTTATCATCTTTCATTACAACATTATCGTAAGCAACAGCCATATTATCACTCATATTAAGATCTAATTTATCACAGGTTATAACTATATTGTCATATTCTATTTTCACATTATTATAAAATCTTGAATTCTGATTGGTATAATTATAATTTGCTAAATCAGATGAAAGAAAAATTGTAGATCTTTCACTAGAAAGAATTTCACCATTTACTTGTTTTAAATCTAAGATATTAGAATTTTTAATATTAGTTTCCCCATATTTTGCAAAGATTTTAAAACTATCACCATTTTTATTTGATGTAATATATTCAATTTCTTTTGTTAAGTTTTTAATTTGATCATTTTTTTTCGAAGCATTAATTTCAACTTGTTTATTTTTAGATTTAATCTCCTTTTTTGAAATAATTTTTATTTCTTCATCTTTATTAATTTTAGGATCAGTTATGGTCTCTAAAATTTCATTTTCTTCAGAGACTATTTTTTGTTCTGATAATTTTTCTAAATTCTCAATTCTATTATTATTTGATGGATTGGAGTAAAAATATAAATAATAAATTCCTCCAATTATTATTAAAATTAATAAAAATAATATTATTTGTAACAAAGATTTAATGGACATTAATTAATATTAGATCTCAAAATATCATGCATATGAACTATCCCAACAGTTTTTTTCTTTTTTTTATTCTTGTGAACACAAAGAGATGTAATTTTGTTTGTATTCATAATTGATAGGGCAGACGCTGCAAGAGTTTCAAAATCTACACTTATTGGATTTTTTGTCATTAATTTCTTCAAATTCAAATTATCAAATTTTTTAAATTTCCGTGCAATTCTTTTCAGATCTCCGTCTGTAATTATGCCAGTTGTATTGCCATTAAGATCTTTGAATAGCAGTACTCCCAATTTTTTGTCATTTATTATTTTTAGAGCTTTATCTATATGAATATTTTCATTAACAATTGGAATTTTTTTACCTGTTAACATTAAATCGCTAACGGTTTTAAGTTTTATAGAAAGAGAGCCGCTTGGATGAATTTTTTTAAAATCAAACCTTGTAAAATTTTTATATTTCATGCAAGCAATTGCTAAAGCATCACCTAATGCTAATTGAGCTGTAGTTGAAGATGTTGGTACAATATTCTCCAATCCCGCCTCCTTTAATGATGGCATTAAATATGCAAGATCTGAATTTTTATATAATAGAGAGTCTTTCTTAGATGTTATTCCTATCAATTTTATATTTTTGTTTCTCGAGGTATACTGAATAATATTTTTTAATTCCTCACTCTGACCACTGTTGCTTATTAAAATAACTATATCATTTGATGTAATTTGTCCCATATCACCATGACTAGCGTCAGATGCATCAAGAAAAAATGAAGGAGTTCCTGTTGAAGAAAATGTTGCAGTCCATTTTTTTGCTATTATCCCACTTTTGCCTACTCCTGAAATTATTATTTTACCATTTTTACAATTAATAATTGTGCGAATTATTTTGTTAAAAGAGTTTCCAATATTTTTATGAAGTTTTTTTAAAGCTTCTATCTCTAATTTTATTACTTCTTTACCCAGATTTTTAATTTTAATGTTTTTCATTTAATGAGACCAAATGTCAGAATTAAATGATGCTAAATCTAGATCAACCCTACTATATATAAATTTAATTGAGTTTTCGTAAAGATCATTTCTTTTTTCTCTAATTAAAATTTTTTTTAGCTTTATATATATTTGGTTTAAAAAAATTACATCTTTCGCACAATACTGTAACTGCTTCTCAGATAACTCTCCTCCAAAATCCGATGATTGTAGATTTTTACTTATTTCATTTCCGGTAAATTCTTTTACTAAGTCTTTTAAACCATGTTTATCACTGTAACTTCTCGCAATCTTACTCATTATCTTTGTGCAATCTACGTTTTCAACTTTTACACCTAGGTACCTCTTAATAAATAATAGGTCAGCTCTAGCATAATGAAAAATTTTTTTTACTTCTTTATTATTAAGCAATTTTTTCAAATTTGGTGCATTATAGGTTTCCCTATTTAACTTAACTATGTGAGCATCTTGATTTCCAGTTGAAATTTGTACCAAACAAAGTGCATCTCTTTCTACGTTCAGGCCCATAAACTCACAATCTACAGCTATATTGTCACCTAGCTCTAATTGATCTGGCAAATCTTCGTTGTGTAATTTAATATCTAGTTTCATTTGTAAGATATATATATGAAACAAAAAGAAATTCTACTCTTCGGTGCAACTGGACAAATAGGAAGAAATTTAATTAGAAAGTTATCGCAAAATAACTACAAAATTACTGCTGTTACAAGAAATATACATAGTGCGGGTTATGTTTTAAAGACCCAGGCCAATCCTGGTTATCTGGAATTGGTTGAATTAAAAAATTTCAATATAGATAGAGTGGAGAGTCTAATTAAAAATGCTTCAATTTGTATAAATTTGACTGGTATTTTATATGAAAAAAGAAAAGATGAATTTCAAATCTTACACTCTGATTTTCCATCGTTATTATCAAAAAAAGCAAATCAATTTCAAATTGAAAAGTTCATTCATATTTCAGCTTTGGGTATCGAAAAAGCTACAGATAGCAAATATGCTTTAAGTAAACTGGAAGGTGAAAGAAAAGTTAAAGAAAATTTCAAAAAATCTATAATCATTAAACCCTCAATTGTTTATTCTGTTGATGATAAATTTACTACAAGGTTTATGTCCTTGTTGAGCATGCTTCCAATTATGCCATTGTATTATAACGGAAAAACAAAATTTAGCCCAATACATGTTGTCGATCTAGTAGACATAATTTTCAATTTAATTGAAAGTAAGGAAGATAATTTAGTTTTGGAATGTATTGGTCCAGAGGTAATAACATTTAAAGAAATTATAGAAAAATTACTAATTGCAATCGAAAAAAAAAGAGCTTTATTACCTTTACCACTACCTATAGCAAAATTAACTGCAAAATTTTTTCAACTACTGCCTAATCCACTGTTAACAGAAGATCAATTAATAATGTTAAAATATGATAATTGTAAAACGGAAAATTATAAAAATAATTTTGATTTAGGTTATATTCCTAAAAGAAAATTCGAAAATGAGATAAATAAATACAGTTATAATTGGAAAACAGGCGGGCAATTTGCTACTAAAGCAAAAATAAATAAATTAAAATGATGACTTATTTAGTAATAGGACTTTGTCTATTTTTATTAATAATTGTAGTCTATATTTCTGCAAAACCTATAAGCATGGGAATTGAAGCTAGAAGAAAAATAAATGATAACTCAGAAATTATTGATGAAAATGAAAAGACAATTTCTGATTATAATGATGAATATAAGGTTAGTAAAAACTCTATTTCTGATGAAATTTCCAAGTTAAGTGATCTGAAAAATAAAGGTTTATTAACAGAAGAGGAATATGAGAAAGCAAAGAATAAATTATTAGATTAAGCTGATTTTATTTTTTTTTCAATAAATTTTGGAACTTCATCATCCTTATCAACGACTTCTTCTTTTTTACCTTTTGGTTGAAACACTATCATTAAATGTAATGGACAATATGAAAACTTTTCGACGGTTTTTCTACCGCAAAAACTAGCATTTTTTTCGTCAGGGTTTGCTTCCATATATTTACATGTGTCATCCGATAACTCCTCTAAACTTAAATTTCTTGCAGGCTCAAAGTTTTTGTCTAAAAGTAAGGTTTTAAGTCTTCCTCTTTTACCTTTAAGTTTGATAGATGTATTTTGATTTTTATCTAAACTTTTTTGATTTTGTATTGATGATCTTGCTTTAATCTTTGATGATAAATTAAGTCTATGAGCTTTTCCAATAACCGCATTTCTTGAAACGCCACCAATAATTTCAGCAATTTGACTAGCAGTATTACTTTTTCCCCAAAGCTCTTTTAGTTTGTTTACCTTTTCTTCTGTCCAACTCATTGTTTTACTATATTTAGTATATTTAATATTTAGTAATACATGATGTTGCATTTTAAAAAATAAAACAAGTTTTTTTTGATATTTTTCAACAAATTAACAAGTTTATAACTTGAGGTTGTAAATTTAACTGTCAAATAAAATAAAAAAAATTATAAGTAGTTTCTTAATATGAGCGCTTTAGCATTTAACTATAAAAGAAAAAATTTATCATTTGCCAAAGGAAAGGGTAGTTTTCTTGTGACTGCTCAAGGCAAAAAATATTTAGATTTTGTTCAAGGAATTGCTGTCAATTCACTTGGTCATGCAAATCAAAAGTTAATTAAAGCAATTAATAGACAATCAAAAAAACTATGGCACGTATCTAATGCTTTCATAATACCGGAAGGAGAAAAATTAGCTAAAAGATTGGCAAAAAGAACTTTTGCAGATTCTATAATTTTTCAAAATAGTGGTGCAGAAGCAACTGAAGCTGCAATTAAAGTTGCGAGGAGATATTTTTACTCGAAGGGCAAAGAATATAAAAATAGAATTATATGTATAAAAAATTCATTTCATGGGAGAACAATAGCCGCAATACATGCAAGTGGGTCAAAAAAAATGACCCAAGGATTTGGGCCGAAAGTACCAGGATTTGACCATTTTGAATTTGGTGATCATGTAAAATTAAAAAAAATGATTAATAAAAATACAGCTGCCATAATGATTGAAACAGTCATGGGGGAAGGTGGAATTAAAGTAATTCCCACTTGGTGTATTAAAGCAATAAGAGAAATTTGTGATAAAAAAGGAATACTTTTAATTCTTGATGAAGTTCAATGCGGTATTGGCAGATCGGGCAAATTTTTTGCTTTTGAATATGCCAATGTAAAGCCAGACATAGTGCCAATAGCTAAGGGGATTGGAGGTGGATTTCCTATTGGAGCAGTATTAATGACAAATAAAGTTGCAAAAGCAATGGTACCAGGAACTCATGGCTCTACTTTTGGAGGAAACCCACTCGCAATGGCAGTTGGAAATGCAGTTTTAGATCAAATAAATAAAAAATTACTCGATAATGTTAAAAAAATGTCAAAATACTTTATCTCAAATTTGAAAATATTAAAAAAAAATTATCCTAATGTAATTAAAGAAGTAAGAGGACTTGGATTATTAATTGGATTACAACTTTACAAAGACCAAACAAATTTTATTAAGAAATTAATGGATAATAAATTATTAACAATTAGAGCTGCAGAAAATGTTGTAAGAATACTGCCACCTTTGAATGTTAAAAAAAGTGAAATTGATATGGCATTAAAAATTCTAAATAAGGTTTGCAAAGAATATAATTAAAATGAAACATTTCACAAATTTAAAAGATATTCCAAGCAAAGATCTCAGAAAGATTATTCTTGATGCCAAAAAGAGAAAAAATCACAGAAAAAAATTAAATACTTTAGAGGTTGATAAAGGAGCTCCACTTAAAGGCAAGATGTTGATTCAAATGTTTGAAAAAGCAAGCTCAAGAACTAGAATAAGCTTTTATTTATCTATTAAACAGCTTGGAGGAGGCACTTTAACACTTCGTTCTAATGAGTTACACCTTGGAGTTGGAGGAGAAAGTATTGCTGATACTGCAAAGATTCTTTCAACGTACGGTGATGGATTCATGTTGAGAACCGATAGTGATAAAAAAATTCAAAATTTTAAGAAATATTTGACCATACCACTTATAAACGGTTTAAGTCCGTCATCTCATCCAACACAAGTATTATCAGATATTTTTACAGTTGAAGAGATTAAAAAAAAACCTATTTCAAAGATGAAAATCTGTTGGATAGGTGATTCTAATAATGTTTTAAATAGCCTCATTGTTGCTTCTGTAAAGTTTTCATTTAAATTAAGCATTGGATGTCCAAAAGAATTTGAACCTAAAAATGAAATAAAGAATTGGGTAAAACAAAATAATAAAAATATATCTATATATAACGATCCTAAAAAAGCAGTGTTAGGAGCGGATGTAATCTTTTCAGACAAGGTAGTATCTTTAAATGATAAGGTTAATAAAAAAAAAAAATTGGAAAAATTTAAAAATTTTAAAATTAGCAAAAAATTAATAAGTTATGCAAAAAATAACTGCATTTTTTTACATTGCTTACCAAGAGGAAATGAAGTTTATGAGGATGTATTTCTTAGTAAAAATTCTTATGTCTGGCAGCAAGCATCAAATAGAACTCACGTTCAAAAAAGTATATTAATGTACTGTTTTGGAAAATTAAGGTAATGGTAAAGGATTATCTGAGTTCTTATTTAGATATAAAATTACGGAAGCTCTGTCTTTTTCTTTTCTTAATCCAGCAAAAGCCATTTTCGTACCTTTAATATATCTTTGAGGTTTCTTTAAATATCCGTTCATTTCTTCAAACGTCCATTCTTTGTCATAACTGGCCATCGCTTTTGAATATTTGTAACTTTCTATTGACGCAACTTTTCTACCTAGAACACCATACAGTGCAGGCCCTATTTTATTATCTCCCCCTTTATTAACTAGATGGCAAGCAGAACATTTTTTGAAAACTTTTTCTCCATGATTAATGTCACCTAAAGCAAGCAAAGCAGCAATATCAACTTTTTCAACAACTTCTTTAGTCTTAGTTTCATTAACTGAGCTATTTTCCAAAGTCTCTACTTTGTAAGCTGATTTTTCAGGTTTATCTATGTGAAATGCTACATCAGAAATTTTACCTATGCCAATTATAATAAGGGCAACTAACAGTATAGCTGCAATGATTTTATTTACTTCGAATGAATCCATGATTTCTTTTTAATATGGTCGTATAACATGATAAACAAAATTAAAACGAAATTTAATTTATAAATTTGCGTCCCAAAGACGCATAAAATATGAATTTATGAGCAAATCCATTATAATAATCCCCTCGAGGTTAGCTGCAACAAGGCTACCAAACAAGCCACTAATCAATATAAATAATAAACCACTAATCATACATGTTTTTGAGAAAGCAGTTAAAAGCCAAATTGGAGAAGTTTATGTTGCTACTTGCGATAATGAAATCGCTCTAGAAGTAAAGAGGAATGGAGGCAAGTGTATTATGACAGACAGTAGACACACTACTGGAACGGATAGAGTTTATGAGGCAACCCAAAAATTAAACATGCAAGAAACAGATTTAATAATAAATCTACAAGGCGATGAACCAATGATTAACCCTTTAGATATTGAAAGATTATGTAAAATATCAAGAGAAAAGAATTTAAATATTTCAACACTTGCTTTTAAACTTAAAAATAATGATGATTATGAAAATACTAATGTGGTCAAAGTTATTACTAAAAATAAACTTTCTGGTAATTCTACAGAAGAAGCTTTAAATTTTTGTAGAAAAGTTGATTTAAATAAAAATAATAATGTATATCACCATTTTGGAATATACCTTTATAAGTTTTCAGCGTTAAAAAAGTTTGTGAACTTAAAGAAAAGTGAAAATGAGATTAAAGAAAAATTAGAACAGTTAAGGATATTAGACAATAAAATGAAAATAAATGTAATATTGGCAAATTATTTTTCCAGTGGAATTGATACAAAAAAAGATCTAGAAGAATATATAAAAAAAATTAATAAATAATAAAATGAAAATCGTATATCAGGGTATTGCAGGTAGCTACAGTGAAAGCTGTGCAAAACAATTATATTCAGGTGTAGAAACTATTTCATGTAAAACATTTGATGAATGCTTTGAAAAGGCAAGTACAGATAGCAACTTAAGAGCAATTATACCCGAGTCAAATAAGACTACAGGCAATATTGGGGTAGAATATCTGATATTTAAATATAGGCTTAATATCTACCAAGAGTTTTTTTTTCCAATAAACCATAATTTAATAGGTATTAAAGGTTCTAAAATAAATGATATTAAAAATGTATACTCACATGCTCAAGCACTAAGTCAAGCATCTGAGTTTATAAAAAGCAATAATTTTTTTGCGAATGTCAGAGCAGATACTGCAGGATCAGCAAAATACGTATCAGAGGAAAAAGATAAAACTAAAGGTGCTATTGCATCTGAATTGAGTGCTAAAATATATAATCTTGAAATTTTAAAAAAGAATATCCAAGATGATAATGAGAATTACACAAGATTTTTAATAATGGGAAAAGAAATTCTACAACCCGAATTTGATAATAATAAATATATCACCTCTTTTTTATTTAAATTAAGAGACAAGCCTGCCGCACTGTATTCAGCATTATCAGGTTTCGCAATTAATGGAGTAAATATGACTAAACTTCAAAGTTTTCCAGAGAAGAACTCATTTTCATCTTTCTTTTTTTTGTGTGATATTGATGGCCATCTAGACGAAAAAAAAATTAAAAATTCATTAGAGGAATTGGCTTTTCATTGCGAGGATATGCACGTACTAGGTGTTTATAAAGCTCATGAATTCAGAGAAAAAAAGTAGTTAACTTTATTGTAGATTAGAAAAAATTATTGTTATAATAGAATTGGAGGCCTTCCAGGTGAAATTACCATGAACTCCCCCAGACTTGAAAAAGAGCAAGGGTAATGAGTAATTTTCAGGTTGGTTGGTCTCCTATTATGAACAATAAATCAAAAGTTCTTGCATTAAAATACAGACCTCAAAAATTTGAGGATCTTATTGGCCACGAAGAAGTTGCCACTACAATTTTTAATTCAATAAAAATGAATAAATCGCCAAATGCATACTTATTCACTGGCATTAGGGGAGTTGGAAAAACTACATTTGCTAGAATAGTTGCAAAAGCCTTGAATTGTGAAAATAGAATTGAAAAAATGTGTGAAAAAAAATGCTCACATTGCGACTCAATTACTAACTCAAATCATATTGACGTTCTTGAAATGGATGCAGCAAGCAAAACCGGAGTAGATGATGTTAGAGAATTAATAGAATTTTCTAGATACGCACCCTCTATAGCAAAGTTTAAAGTTTTTATAATTGATGAAGTTCATATGTTGAGCAAGCAAGCTTTTAACGCACTGCTTAAAACTCTAGAGGAACCACCTCCGTATTTAAAATTTATTTTTGCTACTACAGAAGTAAAAAAGATCCCAATAACAGTTATTTCAAGATGTCAAAGATACGATTTATCAAGAGTTAAATCAGAGCAACTATTTCAATATTTAAAAAAAATATCTAAAAAAGAGGAAAAAAATGTTGATGATTCCGCTTTAAAATTAATTGTTAAAATATCAGAAGGTTCTGTTAGAGACTCTTTGTCCTTGCTCGACCGCGCAATAATTTCAAACAACGATGACAGACTATCTTTAGAAAATGTTCAAAAAATTTTTGGTTATGTTGATAAAAGCTCATATATTGATCTTTTAGAATTGATTTTCAAAGGTGATGAAGAATTAGTCCTTAAACACTATCGAAATCTCTATGACTCTGGAGTTGAACCAAATAACTTTTTAAACGAATTTCTAGAAATTCTTTATTATATAAAAAATATTTCTAACATTAAAATTGAAGGTACAAATTTTTCTCTTAATGATAATGATTATAAAAAAATAAGCCATATATCAAAAAATATAAAGACCGAACACACTCTTTTATTTTGGGAATTTACTTTAAAGACAATTAAAGAAATAAATTTAGTAAATAACCCAAACCTTTCAATTGAAATGTTTTTAATTCAGTTAATGTATTTGAGCAATAGAAATTCAAAATCTAATGAAGAACCTGAAGAGACAAAAAATACCTCATTTAAAAGAAAAGATTTGCAATCATTAAAAATAAATACAGAAGCCGTAAGTCAAATAAAAAATATTAAGCAAGAAGAGGCAAAGTTAGAAAAAAAAAACAATGAGACCATAAATAGTGTAAATGATATAATAAGATTATGTTTGGAAAAAAAAGAAATGAAATTAAAATATGAGTTGGAAAATAATGTGAACCTAGTTTCATTTTCAAATAATAGAATAGAAATTTCATTTAATGAAAAATTAAGCAATGATTTTGTAAAAGATTTATCAGAAAAACTATTTGACTGGACCAACAATAGATGGATTATTTCTTTTTCAAAACAAAAAGGTGAAAAATCTGTAAAAGATGAAAAAAAAATATCTCAAGAAAAAATAATTGATAAATTTAAAAAATCAAATGAGTACGATCAATTGTTAAAATCTTTTCCAGATATTGAGTTGATTGATGTAAAAAACAAAAATGACTGATTTTAATAAAATATTAGAGAAGGCTAAAGAAATTGAGAAAAAAATGAAAGAAAGCCAAGAAAATCTAAAAAAGATGGAAGTTAATGGAGTATCTGGTGGTGATGCAGTTGAAGTTACTCTGAATGGTGATGGAGAAATGATAAAAATAGCCCTTAATGATAAAATTTTTAAAGAGGATAAAGAGATTATTGAAGATTTGATCACTGCAGCTCATAATGATGCAAAATCAAAGTTAAAATCAAAAACTTCAGAGGAAATATCTAAAGCAACAGGTGGAATTGGCATCCCAGGATTTAAGTGGCCTCTATAGTAATTTAAATGCAAAATATTCCTGAAATAGAAAATTTAATTAAGCTTATATCCAAATTGCCAGGACTTGGACCAAAATCTGCAAAAAGAATAATTTTAAAAATGATCAACAACCGACAAGAGATATTAAAACCTTTGGCTCAGAACTTAAGTGAGGTTTTTAAAAACGTAGAAAGGTGTAAAATTTGTGGCATGTTAAAGCCTAGTAAAATCAATTGTGATTATAATAATTGTATAATTGTAAGTAAAAAATACAACAAAATTTGTGTTGTCGAAAATATTTCAGATCAATGGGCAATAGAGAGTTCCTCAATTTTCCAAGGATATTTCCATATTCTTGGAGGAACTTTATCAAGTAATAATAACAATAACAGAGAAGACTTATTAATTAATTCATTAATAGAAAGAATAAAGAAAGATAATATTGATGAAATAATTTTAGCAACGAGCGCAACTGTAGAAGGACAAACAACTGCATTTTATATTCAAGACAGTTTAAAAAATACAAATGTAAAAGTTTCAAAATTAGCTCAAGGTTTACCTGTGGGTGGGGAAATAGAAAATTTAGATGATGGTACTTTGATATCTGCTTTTAAAAATAGAAAAGATTTAAGTTAAAATAATCTAACTTTTTTTTATCAATCTATTTAAATGTAGTAAAGGTTCTGTATAGCCTGATGGCTGAGATTTACCATGGAATATCAATTCACATGCAGCTTTAAAAGAAATTGATTTATCAAAATTAGGAGCCATATTTTCATACCCACGATCTCCTTTATTTTGTTCATCTACTACCTTTGCCATTTTTTTGAGTATCTCTAAAACTTGCCTATTTGAACAGATACCATGATGCAACCAATTAGATATATGTTGAGATGAAATTCTTAAGGTGGCTCTGTCTTCCATTAATCCAACATTGTTGATATCAGGAACTTTTGAACATCCTATTCCCTGGTCTACCCATCTAACAACATATCCAAGTATAGTTTGAGCTGAATTACATATCTCTGTGTTTATTTCATCTTTACTCCAGTTTGGTCTGTCAGCAATTGGTATATTTAATAAATCATCTAAGTAGTTTGATTTATCATTTTTTAAATTTACGTGTTTATCAAAAATATTTACTCTATGATAATGCATTGCATGTAAAGAAGCTGCTGTAGGAGAGGGGACCCAAGCACAATTTGCACCAGCTTCAAGATGTGAAATTTTCTGATCAATCATTTCTTTCATTTTATCTGGCATGGCCCACATACCTTTACCTATTTGTGCGACACCAGAAAATCCGCATTTTAAACCAATATTGACATTATTATTTTCATATGCAGTTATCCATTTAGATTTTTTCATATCACCTTTTTTTATCATCGGTCCTGCCTCCATAGATGTATGCATCTCGTCGCCTGTTCTATCAAGAAAACCAGTGTTTATAAAAAAAACTCTACTTTTAAGTGTTCTTATACATTCTTTTAAATTAACTGAGGTTCTTCTTTCTTCGTCCATAATTCCACATTTAATAGTATTTTTTTTAAGTTTTAACACTTCTTCAACTTTCGAAAAAATTTTATCAGTAAACGCTGTTTCTTCTGGACCATGCATCTTGGGTTTAACTATATATATAGAACCTGTTCTAGAATTACCTTTTTTTTTTAAATCATGCATTGCAGCTGCTGAAGTTATAAAAGCATCCATAATGCCTTCAGGCACCTCAGAACCATCATTTAATATTATTGCAGAATTCGTCATTAAATGTCCTACATTTCTTATTAATAATAAGCTTCTGCCATGCAATTTCTCCTTTGTGTTATTTCTTGAAATATAACTTCTGTCAGGGTTAAGTTTTCTCTCAAAGGTTTTGCCGTCTTTTTCAAAAATTGATTTAAGATTACCTTTCATCAAACCTAACCAATTTCTATAGCATAATACCTTATCTTCAGAGTCTACAGCAGCTACACTATCTTCGTTGTCACATATTGTTGAAATAGCAGACTCAATTATAATATCACTTATTCCTGCAGCATCTTGAACAGCACTAAATGCTTTTGGATTAATTATAATTTCAATTTTTAATTTATTGTTTTCTAAAATTATAGTAGTTGGATTATCTTTTTCACCTCTATATCCAATATATTTATTATCATCAATTAATTCATAATTAATTTCGTCTTTAATAATTTTTAAACTATTATCTATAATTTTAAATCCAGTGATGTCTTTCCAGTGAATATCTTTAATTGGAAAGTGGTCATTTAAAAAATTTCGAGCATACTTGATTACCTCTTGACCTCTTAAAGGATCATATTTCTGGCTTCCAGTATCTTCAGACTCTATTAAATCTGTTCCATATAAACTGTCATATAGACTTACCCATCTAGCATTTGCAGCATTTAGTGTATATCTTGAATTCATGATTGGCACTACAAGTTGTGGTCCTGCTATTTGAGAGATTTCTATGTCTAGATTTTTTGTATCGATTTGAAAATTATCTTTTTCTTCTTTTAAATAACCTATTTCTTTTAAAAAATTTTTATATTGTTCAGAATTAAATTTTTCATCTCTATTTTTTTTTAACCATAAATCAATTTCAGATTGAAGAGTTTCTCGAGTTTCTAATAACTTTCTGTTTATTGGCCCTAATTCATTAACATGTTTATCAAAACCAGACCAGAATTCTTCACTACTTATTTCTAATTCATCGAGAAGTTCGTTATTTACAAAGTCCGCTAAATCCTTTGATACCGATAAAGAATTAATTTTAACAAAAGAATTACTCATAATTATATTTTGAGATAGTTGTATATGATAAGTAGTAAATTATGTCATTAATTTTATTTGAGAAATAATGTGTTTTTTTAACCTTAAAATATTATTTTATAAAAATTTGATCATTTTATCGCCTAATTGTATTGTATAGTTCACTGATGAAAAATTATCTAAACTTTGAAACTGACATAAAAAACTTAGAGTACGAATTAGATAAATTAAAAGATCCGTACAATCAAGACGGACTTTCTGAGGTCGATACATCTAAAATTACTGATTTACAAAATGAAATAGATTTAAAACTCAAAGATATTTATGAAAATCTTGATCCATGGCAAAAAACATTAGTTGCTAGACACGAAGACAGACCTAAATCTAAATATTTTATAGATAATATATTTGATGAATTCATATCTTTATCTGGTGATAGATTTTATGGAGAGGATAAATCCGTAATAGCTGGATTTGCAAAATTTAATTCTAAATCAGTATTAGTTATTGGGCAAGAAAAAGGAGAAAATTTAGATACTAGGATAGAGCGTAATTTTGGAATGATGAGACCGGAGGGTTACAGGAAAACAATTAGATTAATGAATTTAGCTAACAAGTTTAAAATACCAATAATCATTTTTGTAGACACGCCTGGCGCGTATCCAGGTGTAGGAGCAGAAGAAAGAGGACAAGCAGAAGCTATTGCAAAATCGATTGAGTGTTCTATGAAATTATCAGTCCCAACCATTTCTATAATAATTGGAGAAGGAGGCTCAGGTGGCGCAATTGCTTTAGCTTCATCAAGTAAAGTTTTGATGTTAGAAAATGCAATCTACTCAGTAATTTCACCAGAAGGGTGTGCAACTATACTGTGGAGAGATCCTACAAAAACACTAGAGGCTGCAAAGGCAATGAAACTATCAGCAAAGGACCTTTTAAGACTTGAAATAATTGATGAAATAATACCTGAACCATTAGGAGGGGCACATAGAGACAAAGATTTAATTTTAGATAATGTTTATGAAGCTATTGACAGAAATTTAAATAAGTTTCTTACATTAGATGACAATGAAATATTAAATCAGAGAAAAAATAAATTTTTAGATATCGGAAGAAACAAAGGATTTACTACATCTGGTGAAAGCCAAAATAAACTTATAACTAAAACAAATTTGTTACAAAAATTAAAATTATTTAAATACTATAACAAAAAAAATATTTTTATTTTTATATCAATACTCTTATTTTTTCTAATAATTTATACAATTAATTAATTTATAGAGCACCACAACAATTTTTAAATTTTTTACCAGTTGCTTCACACCTATCATTTCTAGAGATTTTTCCCTCTTTCTTTACTGTAATTAAACACTTAGGATTATTAGACATATTATTATCTTTTTTAGTTTGTTCGTTATCATTTTGTACAATTTTTAAATTTAAAAGCATAGTCACTAAATCAGTTTTTAATTTACTTAATAAGTTTTCAAATAAAAGAAATGCTTCTTTTTTGTACTCAACAAGAGGATCCCTTTGACCATAAGATCTAAGTCCAACTACTTGTCTTAATTGTTCAAGATATTGAATATGAGATTTCCAGTTCTGATCTATGATTTGAATTAATATTCTTTTTTCAATTTCTTTACCTTGTTCATCGCCTAACAATTTATTTCTATCTTCTCTATTTTCATTGAATTTTTTTGTTATTAAATCACTTATATTTTGAAAGCTTGAGTTTATTAAATTATCAAATTCATCATTGTTTATAGATTTACCTAACGTTTGTTTTAATGTATTTGGAAACTCACTTGAATTAGGTGATTTCTCATGAATTAATTTTAAAGTTTTTAAATTTTCTAAAACATTGTTTAAAAAAATATCTGAATAGTTGAAATTTTCTGTACCGTCCAATACATTTTTCCTTTGTTCAAAAATCACATGTCTTTGATCATTTAAAACATTGTCAAACTTGATAAGAGTTTTTCTAATATCAAAATTTCTAGCTTCTACTTTTTGTTGAGCTCTTTCTATTGCTTTGTTAATCCATGGATGATCAATACTTTCACCATCTTTTAAACCTAATTTTTCAAGCATAGAGTTCATTGTTTCTGAACCAAAAAGTCTCATCAAATCATCCTCTAAACTTACAAAAAAAATTGAGCTTCCTTGATCACCCTGTCTACCTGAACGACCTCTCGCTTGATTGTCTACTCTTCTGCTTTCCATTCTTTCCGTACCTATTACACACAATCCACCTTTTTCTTTTACATCTTCTTTCTCTAATTGGTCATTACCCCCTAATTTAATATCAACACCTCTTCCAGAAATACTTGTTGTAATAATTATCGATTTTGTTTTGCCTGCATTAGCTATGATTTCAGCTTCTTTTTCATGATTTTTAGCATTTAATACTATGTGATTTATGTTTTCTCGGTTCAGTAAATTTGAATAATGCTCAGATTTATTGATACTCGAAGTAAACACTAATAGTGGCTGGCCAATATTGTTACAGTCTTTAATTTTTTTAATTATAGCATCGTCCTTTTCTTCTGCTGTTCTAAAAATCTGGTCATTGAGATCTTTTCTTATCATTTCCTTATTTGTCGGTATTTGTAAAACTGGTAGATTATATATTTCAAAAAATTCTGCAGATTCAGTGAGAGCTGTACCAGTACACCCAGCAAGTTTTTTATATAACTTGAAGAAATTTTGATAAGTGATTGATGCAAGAGTTTGATTTTCCGCTTTGACTTCAATTTTTTCTTTGGCTTCTAAACTTTGATGAAGTCCATCTCCAAATCTTCTTCCAGGTAACTGTCTACCAGTTTGTTCATCAATTATAATAATTTCGTTATCTTTAACTATGTAATCCTTTCCATTTTCAAATAAATAATTTGCTCTTAAAGCTTGGTTTACATGATGAACCAAATGTAAATTTTCAGGATCATAAAAATTGTTATTCTTTAAAATTCCTGCATCAGAAAATATTTTTTCTACGTTATCTATTCCCTCATTGGTTAGTAGAATATTTTTATCTTTTTCATCTAAATCAAAATCTGTTTTATTTAAGTTTTTAATTAATTTGTCTACAGCAATATATTGCATAGTCTTATCTTCAGCTGCACCTGATATTACAAGAGGTGTTCTTGCTTCATCAATTAAACAAGAATCAATCTCATCAACAATTGCAAAGTTATGATCTCTCAAAACCATATCAGATTTTGAATACTTCATATTATCTCTTAAATAGTCAAAACCCAATTCACTGTTTGTGGCATAAGTAATATCTTTGCTGTAATTTAGTCTTCTTTCCTCATCAGTTTGATCAGAATTTATGTATCCACAAGATAAACCTAAAAAATTATAAATTTTACCCATATTGATACTGTCTCTTTTGGCAAGGTAGTCGTTCACTGTTACAATGTGTACTCCTTTTTTTTCTAAGGCATTTAAGTATGCCGAAAGAACAATGGTTAGTGTTTTTCCCTCACCCGTTTTCATTTCCGCTATTTTATTTTCATGTAAAGCAATTCCACCAACTAATTGAACATCAAAATGTCTCTCTTGGTTAGTTCTTTTCGAGGCTTCTCTGACTAGTGCAAATGCATCTGGCAACAAATCATCTAAACTTTTTCCTTGTTTAAGATTGATAATTAACTCATTGGTCTTTTCAGGAAAGTTTTTATCTTCCAATTTTGTTGTATAGCTTTCCAGTTCATTTATTTTTTTTACTACTTTTTGAATCCTATCTAACTCTTTTTGATTCCCGCTTTTTATAAATTTGGTAATAATGTTTAAAGGATTAAGCATATTTTTGATGTATTAATAATTATAAATTATATAGTTATAAATTTAAAAAATTAAATACCATGGATTTTGGCATAAACAACTTTTTTGACACAAAACATAAAAACTCTAAGATTGGTCATTATCAGGATCTTGAACATATAGATGGTTTGTCAATATCTACAGTAAGCTGCGGTCTCTACGAAAAGAAACGAGATGATCTTGTTTTTTTCTATTTTCGAGAAGGAGCAAATTATGCAAATGTATATACTCAATCCAAATTAGTCTCTGAAAATATAAAATGGAATAAAAAAATTAAAGAAAAAAAGATTTTTGGAATTTTAATTAATACAAGAAATGCAAATGCCATGACAGGTAAAAATGGATATAATTCTTTAAAAAATATTTCTACTAATTTGTCAAAATTATTAAATGAAAAACAAAATTCTGATGAAGATTTTCCAAAAAATATCAAACCTAATCAAATATTATTTGCATGCACAGGTACAATAGGTGAAAAATTTCCTGAAGTTAAAATTTTAAATAATTTAAATAATTTAATTGAAAAAATAAAATACACCCAAAATAAATTAATTTGGATAAAGGCCGCTCTTGGAATTATGACCACTGATACAAAACCAAAGTTATCAATGGCAGAGTGTAAAATAGGTAATTCAGAAGTTAAAATCTATGGAATAGCCAAAGGATCTGGAATGGTTTATCCCAATATGGCAACAACTCTGGGATTTATTTTTACTGATGCAAATATATCATCTTCTGTATTAAAGCAGATATTAAATTTAAATATTAAAACAACTTTTAATGCGATCACATGTGATGGCGATACTAGCACAAATGATATGTTAACTATTTTTTCAACTGGTAAGGCTCATAACAAAGAAATAAAAAATTTTAAAGATCCAAAAATAAAACAATTTGTTAAAAGTGTTCATCAAGTAATGTTAAATTTAGCGAAACGAGTTGTGAGCGATGGTGAAGGTGCAACAAAATTTATAACTATTAATTGTCAAAATAGTAAATCCGAAAAAGATGCAAAAAATATTTGTTTTTCAATAGCAAACTCACCTTTAGTTAAAACTGCTATAACTGGTGAAGATCCTAATTGGGGAAGAATTGCTATGGCAATTGGAAAGAGTGGAGCATCAATTAATGTTGAAAGATTATCAATTTCAATTGGTCATTATTTCATTTTAAAGAATGGTAAATTAGTTGAAAATTATAATGAAAAAAATGTAAGTGAATACATGAAAAATGAAAATATTGAAATAACTGTAAATTTATCTAATGGAAGTAAACATTTTACTACATATACCATGGACTTATCCAAAGAATATATAGATATTAATTCAGATTATAGATCATAAGTATTGAATTTTGATAAAATAATATTACCTAAAACATATGATTAAATATCTCTTAAACTGTAAAAATTGTAATTTAGAATTTGAAAGTTGGTTTGCTAGCTCAAAAGAATTCGATAAATTAAAAAAACTAAAACTCCTTAATTGTCAAGAATGTAATTCAAAGCAAATTGATAAATCGTTAATGAGACCAAATATAGCCAATTCCAATTTTAAAATAGAAAATGATAATAATGTTAACAAAAAAATAAAGAAAAAGCTTTTAGAGTACCAAAATTTTATTAAAAAAAATTTTGAATATGTAGGTGAAAATTTTGCTTATGAGGCAAGGTCTATACATTTTAGTAAAAAAAAGAATAAAAAAAATATTTATGGCAAAGCATCGATTAATGATGTTAAAGAACTAAATGATGAGGGAATAGAAACTTCCTCAATACCTTGGATTGAAACTAAGGAAAATTAATTCTTTTTATATTTTGTTATATAATTCACAGATTTATCACTTGAAAGACTCCACTTATTTAAAATTGGGTTAAATTTCACACCATCAATTTTTTTTAAACTAAGTGAGGAAATTTTACAAATTTTTTCTAGTTCATCAGGTTTAACAAATTTATTCCAATCATGAGTTCCAATTGGTAGCCACCTTAAAATGTATTCTGCTCCAATAATAGCAAAAATGTAAGATTTTAGAGTCTGATTTAATGTTGCCACAAACATAATTCCATTTTTATTTAAAAATTTTGAACTTTCATTCATAAAATTTTGAACATTATCTACATGCTCGACTATTTCCATATTAAGAATTACATCAAATTTTTTATCGTATAAAAAATTCTCTGGAGATGAATTATAGTATTTAATCTTTAATTTACTTTTATTTAAATGATGTTTTGCAACATCTATATTTCTTTTTGAAGCATCAATTCCTACAACATTTGCCCCAAGTCGAGCCAAAGGTTCAGATAGCAAGCCTCCCCCACATCCAATATCAAGAATAGATACACCATCAAGAGGCTTTTTTCCCTTTGAATTATTAAAATCTTTAATAATATTATCTTTAATGTATTCAATTCTTATTGGATTAAATTTATGAAGAGGTTTAAATTTACCATTAGGATCCCACCATTCTTCTGCAATTTTATTAAATTTTTCTAATTCTGCTTCATTAATAGTGCTAGTATTCATTTTTTATTGAAATTATAAATTTGATGTATTGTATCAATATTATTAAACTTGTAAATAAAACTACCAATGAAAATTATTGTATTAAAATTTGGCGGAACGTCTATTGGATCTATCCGTAGAATTAAAAAAGTCGCACGAATAGTAAAGTCTTACACAAAAAAATACAAAGTAATTATCCTATCATCAGCTATGAGTGGAACTACAAATAAATTAATCGATATGTCAAAAAAAATTAGTGCCAATTTTGCTGATAATGAATACGACACCTTAGTTTCTGCTGGCGAACAAATTTCATGTTCACTTTTAGCAGGTCAATTGATAGAAAATGGAATACAGGCGAGGTCGCTAATGGCTTGGCAAATACCGATAATAACAGAAGGACAGCATAAACATTCTAGAATTAAGTATATTTATAAAAAACGAATTTTAAAATTTTTAAACACTGGAGGAGTACCTGTAATAGCTGGCTTTCAGGGCATAAATAAAGATCTTAAAATTACAACAATTGGCAGAGGAGGCACAGATGCAAGTGCAATTATGTTTGCTAAGTTCTTTAAAGCAGATAGATGTGTAATATACACAGATGTTGAGGGAATATTTACAACTGATCCAAATAAATTAAAAAAAGCAAAAAAAATTAAAAACATATCTTATGAAGAAATGTTGGAAATGGCATCTTTGGGTTCAAAAGTTATGCAACCTCACTCAATACAAGATGCAAGATTAAATAGAATTAATATTGAGGTTAAATCCTCATTTTTGAATAAATCAGGTACATTAATCACGAAAAAAAAAAATATCATTAATAACAAAATAATTACAGGCATTTCATCTACAGAAAATGACTCAAAAATTACATTACTGGGTGTTAAAGATAGACCAGGTATTGCTGCCTCAATCTTTAAGCCACTCTCTAAAAATTCAATTAACGTTGATATGGTTGTGCAAAATATATCGTCTAATGGAAAAGAAACTGATCTTACATTTACAATAAAGTCTTATGATCTGATAAAAACAAAAAAAATTATTAAAAATAATAAGTTTATTAATTTTAAAAAAATGATTTTTGATACAAATGTTTCAAAAGTTTCTATTATCGGCGTTGGTATGGTCACTACTCCCGGTGTTACGTTTAGAATGTTCCAAGCACTGGCAAAGCAAAAAATAAATATACAAGTAATTTCAACTTCAGAAATAAAAATTTCTGTGCTTATAAAAAAAAACAAAGTTACAAAAGCTATTAAAACTTTACACAAAGAATTTAACTTAAATAAATGACTTCAGAACTAAGACCATTTAGAAAAATTTACAGAAAAAAAACAAAAGTGATAAATGTTGGGAAAGTTAATATTGGAGGAAATAATCCAATTACTGTTCAGACAATGACCAATACACTTACCACTGACCATAAATCTACAATTGAGCAAATAAATAAAGTTACAGAAGTTGGGGCAGATATAGTAAGAGTTTCTTGTCCAGACGAAAATTCTACAAAGTCTTTAAAGACAATAATCAGAAATGTTGATGTTCCTATTGTTGCAGATATTCATTTTCATTATAAAAGAGCAATTGAAGCTGCCGAGAATGGTGCACATTGTCTTAGAATTAATCCTGGTAATATAGGAGAAAAAAAGAGAATAGCAGAAGTTATATCTGCAGCTAAAAACAACAATTGCTCAATTAGAATTGGTGTTAACGCAGGGTCATTAGAAAAAGATATACTTGAACAATATAAAGAACCTTGCCCAGAGGCTTTGGTTGATAGTGCTATAAGAAATATAAAAATAATTGAAGATATGGATTTTTCAAATTTTAAAATAAGTGTTAAATCCTCTGATGTTTTTTTGTCCATTGCAGCTTATAGATTACTATCTGACAGAACTAATTATCCTTTGCATCTTGGAATAACCGAGGCTGGAAGTTATTTACCAGGAAGTATTAAATCATCAATAGGCTTTGGAAGTTTACTATTAGATGGTATTGGGGATACTGTCAGAGTTTCGCTTTCCGATGATCCAGTTGAAGAAATCAAAGTAGGTAATGAAATTTTAAAATCTTTAAACCTTAGAAACAGAGGAGTAAAAATAATTTCATGTCCCTCATGCGCTAGACAAGCATTTCAAGTTATTGAAACGGTTAAAATATTAGAAGAAAAACTTTCTCATATAAAAGAACCAATAACTTTATCAATTATAGGATGCGTCGTTAATGGGCCTGGAGAAGCTAAACAAACAGACATTGGAATTACTGGTGGAGGTAAAAATAATCATATGTTGTATCTGAGTGGAATAGACACTGAAAAAGTTACTACAAATGAGATGATTGACAAAATTGTCAGCCTTGTAGAGGAAAAAGCTGCCAACATACAAAATAAATAAAAATGCTTCCTCAAGAAAAAGTCCAAAATTTAATTGATAGACATCTTAAGCTTGAGAAAGAACTCTCGTCAGGCTTTATAGATAAAAATAAATATGCTGAGATATCAAAAGAATACTCTGATTTAAATGAAATAATAAAATATGCGAAAAATTATTTAAACTTTGAAAAAGAAACCAAAGATTTAAATAATATAATAAATGACCAAACTTCAGATGAAGAAATTAAGGAATTTGCAAGCTTAGAACTCGAAAATTTAAAAAAAAATTTCATAATTAATGAAACAAAAATAAAATTATTTTTACTTCCCAAAGATCTTGCGGACTCAAAAAATGCTATTATAGAAATTAGAGCAGGTACAGGCGGTCTTGAAGCGAGTCTTTTTGCCTCCGATTTATACAAAATGTATGAAAAAATTTGTCAAAAAAAAAAATGGAATATTGAAATCATATCTATATCTAGAAGCGACGCTGGTGGTCTAAAAGAAGTAATTGCTCTAATTAAAGGTAAAAATATTTATTCTTCATTAAAATATGAAAGTGGAGTTCATCGCGTACAACGTGTCCCTGATACAGAAACTCAAGGAAGAGTTCATACTTCAGCTGCAACTGTAGCAGTGCTTCCGGAAGCAGAGGATTTGGATATAAAGTTAGATGAAAAAGATTTGAGAATTGATGTATTTAGGAGTAGCGGTCCTGGTGGTCAAAGTGTTAATACAACAGACTCAGCTGTAAGAATAACACATATACCTACAGGCATCGTTGTTAGTCAACAGGATGAAAAATCACAAATTCGTAACAAGGAAAAAGGATTAAAAATTCTAAAGTCAAGAATTTATGATTTTGAAAGACAAAAAATTGATAAAGAAAGATCAGAAGATAGAAAAAGTAAAATAGGTACAGGTGATAGATCAGAAAGAATTAGAACTTATAATTTTCCACAAGGAAGAGTAACAGATCATCGAATTAATTTAACATTGCATAAGCTAGAGGAATTTATGGAAGGTGAAATCTTTGATGAAATGATTGAAAATTTAATTCTACAGGCTCAACAAGAAGAATTGAAAAAAATTAATTAATGAATTATTTCCAAGCAATAAATTTCGGAACTAAAATTTTAAAGCATAATAATTTTACTTCAAACAAATTAGACAGCGAACTATTATTAGCACAAGTGCTTAATTCAACAAGAGAAGAAATATTAATAAATTTAAGCAAAAAAATAAAAAAAGAGAATTTTAAACAATATAAAAATCTAATACAACGAAGGATAAGGAAAGAACCTGTTGCATACATACTAAAAAAAAAAGATTTTTGGAAATCTAAATTTTATGTAGATAAAAATGTTTTAATTCCCAGACCTGAAACAGAATTGATTGTTGAGGAAACATTAAAGATCTTTGAATTTAAATATTCAAAAAGATTATTGGATATTGGAACTGGATCTGGTTGTGTAATTATATCTATATTGAAAGAAAGACCAAAGGCAAAGGGAAAAGCAATTGATATATGCAAAAAAGCCCTTAAAATTGCAAAGTATAATGCAAAAATACATCACTTGGAAAATAAAATTAATTTCATTAACATCGATATTGACAAATTTAAAGATAGTAAATATGATTTAATTGTATCTAATCCACCTTATATAAAAAGTATTGATTTAAAGAGATTAGATAGTGATGTAAATCATTATGAACCACGTATTGCGCTTGATGCTGGTACTGACGGTTTTAGAAAGATAAAAAAATTAATAACTAAAAGTAAAAATTTGCTTAAAACAAACGGAAAATTAATTTTTGAAATTGGTAAAGGACAAGATGAATTTTCTAAATTTTTTTTAAAAATGAATGGATTTTATATAAATAAAATATCACAAGACATAAATTCGATACCAAGAGTAGTGGTATCAACCAAGATATCATAATGAATAATTATCGTAATAATAGAAAACACAGATTTAAATCTAACAATGACAGGGGGTATAGAAAGAGACCTCTAAATGGACATAAAATCCAAAATGACTTCAATTCTGGCTCAGAGTTTAGACACAGAAACCCTGGAAGAAATAATCAAAATGCTGCGAAATTGATAGACAAGTATAATAATTTAGCAAGAGAAGCCTTATCAACTGGAGATAAAATACTTTCGGAAAATTACCTTCAGCACGCAGATCATTTTTCCAGAGTTTTGGAATTGCAAGAAATCAAAAAAATTAACAATAACAATATTGATGACAGCAATAATGTAATTGAACAAAATTTTGCAAAAGAGACTGAAAATATAAAATCAGATAGTAAAGACCAAATAGTAATTGATAACCAAATTAGTAAATCTGACTAATTTGATTTTAATAATAAGTCTGATTTTAAAACATCAATTTTAATTTTAGAAACTTCAAATTTTTTTCTTTCTTCTCCTCTCAGTATTTTTCCAGAAGGAAGTTTAAGTTTTTGTGAATTAACTTTTCTTCCATTTTCAATGACTTCGTAGTGAAGGTGTGGTCCGGTAGATAAACCTGTAGA
The DNA here is from genome assembly GCA_003211555.1 of Pelagibacteraceae bacterium AG-470-G21. Taxonomy (GTDB): domain Bacteria; phylum Pseudomonadota; class Alphaproteobacteria; order Pelagibacterales; family Pelagibacteraceae; genus Pelagibacter. The sequence goes on along the minus strand of QCSH01000001.1, from coordinate 35,244 downwards.
TCCAACGTATCCAATTACTTGTCCTTGTTTAACTCTTTTACCTTTTTTTATTCCTCTTCCGAATTTTGACATATGAGCATACACCGTTTGATATTTACTATTGTGTTTAATTTTTACACAATTGCCTCCACCCCCACACCAACCTGCTTTTGTCACCTTACCATCCCCTGACGCCATAATAGGTGTCCCTATTGGTGCTGCAAAATCAGTGCCCGTATGCATTTTAGTATAACCCAAAATTGGATGTTTCCTTTTTCCATATGATGATGAGAGACGGGCTCCATTTATAGGTGTTTTCATTAAAGTTTTTTTAATACTTTTTCCGTTTTCATCAAAGTAATCGATTTTATTTTTTTCATACTCAAATTTATAAAGTTGCAGGTCAGTATTTTGTAAATTTAAATTTGCAAAAATAATTTCACCGGTATCTACAATTTTTTTATTCTCATTTATAAATTCTTCGTAAATTATTTGGAAACTATCATTTTTCCATATATCCCTTTGAAAATCTACTTGGAAACCATACAATCGAGCAAACTCAATTATAATATTTGGTTTTATACCAAGATCTATTGCACTATTGTATAGGCTATTTGTTATTATTGTTTCTTTATAAACTAATTTTTTTTTAAAATTTTTTTTAATTTTTTCTGATAAAAATTTATTTTCTGTCTTAGATTTTCTGAATAAAACCTCATTTTTCTTGTCTGTTTCTATTATAAATTCTACTATTTTCTGTTCAGATAAATGATCAAATTTAAATGTAAATTTTTGATTAATTTTCAAAATTTTTAATGATTTTTCATCAGCTATTGTACTTAACAAGACTGCTTTTTCTTCCTTACTTAAATCTAATTTGTTTATGATAGTTTGATGAGTATCGCCTGATTTTGAGATATATGATTTTTCAGTATACCTAGGATTTAGACTATTTGTTATTTCTTTAATTGTTTTTTGAAAATAAATATTATCAAGGCTAGATTTAATTTGCGTAGATTGATCGATTTTGTTTTGAGAATAAAATAAGCTTGCAACGATCCCTAAAATTGACACAAAAATTATCCAAAAAAAAATAGAGTATCCTTTATAAGTCTCTAATTTAAATATTTTCATTCTGTTGCGCCAAAAACCTTGAATTTACTAGTATTTTAAACACTTTTTAATTAATCTAATTTCTTGATTTATTAATATTATTATTTATAAGCGTTCCACTCAACATTTAAAAAATGTTATTTATTGGGTTAAACCTAATTAGCTATTATTATTGTATATATTTTAAGAAGAGAAGTGTGGACGGTTAAGGTTACCAAAATTTGTCGTACACACTTCATAATCACATAAATATTATTCTTAGTATTTATGTTGAAGCTAGTGTGCGCCGTTTTTAAACTTGAGAGTTTGATCATGGCTCAGAACGTACGCTGGCGGCACGCCTTATACATGCAAGTCGAACGAAGTAGTAATACTTAGTGGCAGACGGGTGAGTAACATGTAGGTATCTCCCCTTTGGTGAGGAATAACACGAGGAAACTTGTGCTAATACCTCATAAGTCTTTACAGAGAAAGCTTTATGCGCCGAAGGATGAGCCTGCACTTGATTAGTTTGTTGGTGGGGTAATGGCCTACCAAGACTTTGATCAATAGCTGATCTGAGAGGATGATCAGCCACATTGGGACTGAGACACGGCCCAAACTCCTACGGGAGGCAGCAGTAGGGAATATTGCACAATGGAGGAAACTCTGATGCAGCGATGCCGCGTGAGTGAAGAAGGCCTTTGGGTTGTAAAGCTCTTTCGTCGGGGAAGAAAATGACTGTACCCGAATAAGAAGGTCCGGCTAACTTCGTGCCAGCAGCCGCGGTAATACGAAGGGACCTAGCGTAGTTCGGAATTACTGGGCTTAAAGAGTTCGTAGGTGGTTAAAAAAGTTGGTGGTGAAATCCCAGAGCTTAACTCTGGAACTGCCATCAAAACTTTTTAGCTAGAGTATGATAGAGGAAAGCAGAATTTCTAGTGTAGAGGTGAAATTCGTAGATATTAGAAAGAATACCAATTGCGAAGGCAGCTTTCTGGATCATTACTGACACTGAGGAACGAAAGCATGGGTAGCGAAGAGGATTAGATACCCTCGTAGTCCATGCCGTAAACGATGTGTGTTAGACGTTGGAAATTTATTTTCAGTGTCGCAGCGAAAGCGTTAAACACACCGCCTGGGGAGTACGACCGCAAGGTTAAAACTCAAATGAATTGACGGGGACCCGCACAAGTAGTGGAGCATGTGGTTTAATTCGAAGATACGCGCAGAACCTTACCAACACTTGACATGTTCGTCGCGACTTTAAGAGATTAAAGTTTTCGGTTCGGCCGGACGAAACACAGGTGCTGCATGGCTGTCGTCAGCTCGTGTCGTGAGATGTTGGGTTAAGTCCCGCAACGAGCGCAACCCTCACTTTTAGTTGCCATCATTAAGTTGGGCACTCTGAAAGAACTGCCAGTGATAAGCTGGAGGAAGGTGGGGATGACGTCAAGTCCTCATGGCCCTTACGTGTTGGGCTACACACGTGCTACAATGGCATTTACAATAGGAAGCAAGATGGCGACGTCAAGCAAATCCTAAAAAGATGCCTCAGTTCGGATTGTACTCTGCAACTCGAGTACATGAAGCTGGAATTACTAGTAATCGCGGATCAGCGCGCCGCGGTGAATACGTTCCCGGGTCTTGTACACACCGCCCGTCACACCATGGGAGTTGGTTCTACCTTAAGGCAAGGTTTAAAACCCTTGACCACGGTATAGTCAGCGACTGGGGTGAAGTCGTAACAAGGTAGCCGTAGGGGAACCTGCGGCTGGATTACCTCCTTTCTAAGGATGATTAAGAAATTTCTTAATCTAAAAAATATAACAGGCTAATGTTGACCGTCCTCATTTCTCTTCTTGAAATTAGTGTTTCACTCTTCTGCGAAAAGGGCCGGTAGCTCAGTTGGTTAGAGCACACCCTTGATAAGGGTGGGGTCGAAAGTTCGAGTCTTTCTCGGCCCACCATTTCTACTGGGGGATTAGCTCAGCTGGGAGAGCGCCTGATTTGCATTCAGGAGGTCAGCGGTTCGATCCCGCTATCCTCCACCAAGAAACATTTAGTTATTTTATTTTGTAAAAAAATTTTTAATATTATCAATATCTATATCCGATTGTTCAAAGATATGAACAATCAACCAATATTCGAATAGATGAATATTGAGTAAAAATTTAATTCTACACAGAATTTTTTTCTGTGCATAAATTAAGCGTTTAAGGGCGTGTGGCGGATGCCTTGGCACTGAAAGCCGATGAAGGACGTGGTATACTGCGATAAGTTACGGGGAGCTGTATGCAAGTTTTGATCCGTAAATTTCCGAATGGGGAAACCCAGCACTTTATGTGTTACTTTAAACTGAATACATAGGTTTAAAGAGATAACCCGGAGAACTGAAACATCTAAGTAACCGGAGGAAAAGAAATCAAATGAGATTCCGTTAGTAGTGGCGAGCGAAAACGGAACAGGCCAGTAGATTTGTTAAAAAAATTTGAATAGTTTGGAAAAGCTAACCAAAGAGGGTGATAGTCCCGTATGAGTAATGTTTAACAAGTTTCTTGAGTAAAGCGGGACACGTGAAATCCTGCTCGAATATAGGGGGACCACCCTCTAAGCCTAAATACTCTTCAGTGACCGATAGTGAACTAGTACCGTGAGGGAAAGGTGAAAAGAACCCCTATTAGGGGAGTGAAATAGAACCTGAAACTGCATGCCTACAATCAGTCGAAGCTCTTTTTAGAGTGACGGCGTACCTTTTGTATAATGGGTCAGTGACTTAATTTATAAAGCAAGCTTAAGCCATCTAGGTGTAGGCGTAGCGAAAGCAAGTCTTAATAGGGCGATTAGTTTTATGAATTAGACCCGAAAACGAATGAGCTTACCATGAGCAGGTTGAATGCAAGGTAACACTTGCTGGAGGACCGAACCAGTTGACGTTGAAAAGTCTTTGGATGACTTGTGGTAAGGGGTGAAAGGCCAACCAAATTCGTAGATAGCTGGTTTTCCGCGAAAACTATTTAGGTAGTGCGTTGAATAAATATGCTTTCAGAGGTAGAGCACTAAATGGGCTAGGGGGAAGAGATTCTTACCAAACCTAATAAAACTCCGAATGCTGAAAGTAGTTCTTCAACAGACAGACTGTGGGTGCTAAGGTCCATGGTCGAGAGGGAAAGAGCCCAGACCACCAGATAAGGTCCCAAAATTGTGATTAAGTGTGAAAGGATGTGGAAATTCCTTAACAGCCGGGAGGTTGGCTTAGAAGCAGCCATCCTTTAAAGATAGCGTAACAGCTCACCGGTCTAATAGAGTTTCTGCGCCGAAGATGTAACGGGGCTAAAATCACATACCGAATCTGTGGGTTTATAAAGTTTTCAAACTTTATAAGCGGTAGCGGAACGTTCTGTAAGCCTGTAAAGGGATACCCGTGAGGGATCCTGGAGGTATCAGAAGTGCGAATGCTGACATGAGTAACGATAAAATAAGTGAAAAACTTATTCGCCGAAAATCCAAGGGTTTCTGCGCAAGGTTAATCCGCGCAGAGTTAGTCGGCCCCTAAGGCGAGGGCGAAAGCCGTAGTCGATGGAAATAAGGTTAATATTCCTTAACCAGATGGTAGTGACAGATTTTGTAAGTTGTAAGTTCTTAATGGATTGAACTTGCCGCGAAGAAGTCTCAGGAAATAGCTCCATCATTAGACCGTACCCTAAACCGACACAGGTGGATTAATAGAGTATATTTAGGCGCTTGAGAGAATGATGTTGAAGGAACTCGGCAAAATGCTTCTGTAACTTCGGGATAAAGAAGACCTTTTTTTGGGCAACCATTAAAAGGTGGCACAAGCCAGGGAGAAGCGACTGTTTATCAAAAACACAGGGCTCTGCTAACACGTAAGTGGATGTATAGGGTCTGACGCCTGCCCGGTGCTGGAAGGTTAATGCGATGGGTGCAAGCTCATTTCTGAAGCCCCAGTAAACGGCGGCCGTAACTATAACGGTCCTAAGGTAGCGAAATTCCTTGTCGGGTAAGTTCCGACCTGCATGAATGGCGTAACGATTTCTCCGCTGTCTCCAACATCAACTCAGTGAAATTGAATTCTCCGTGAAGATGCGGAGTTCGCGTAGTTAGACGGAAAGACCCCGTGCACCTTTACTGCAACTTTACATTGGTGTTAGGAAAAACATATTTAGTATAGGAGGGAGACATTGAAACGACGGCGTCAGTTGTCGTGGAGTCACCAGTGAAATACCTCTTTTGTTTTTCTTGGCATCTAACTGATTGCCGTTATCCGGCATCAAGACATTGTATGGTGGGTAGTTTGACTGGGGCGGTCGCCTCCCAAATAGTAACGGAGGCGTGCGAAGGTAAGCTCAGAACGGTCAGAAATCGTTCGTAGAGTGCAATGGCATAAGCTTGCCTGACTGTGAGACTGACAAGTCGAGCAGAGTCGAAAGACGGTCATAGTGATCCGGTGGTTCTGAGTGGAAGGGCCATCGCTCAACGGATAAAAGGTACGCCGGGGATAACAGGCTGATACTGCCCAAGAGCTCATATCGACGGCAGTGTTTGGCACCTCGATGTCGGCTCATCACATCCTGGGGCTGGAGCAGGTCCCAAGGGTTTGGCTGTTCGCCAATTAAAGTGGTACGTGAGCTGGGTTCAGAACGTCGTGAGACAGTTCGGTCCCTATCTGCTATGCGTGTAGAAGAATTGAGAGGAGCTGTCCCTAGTACGAGAGGACCGGGATGGACGTACCACTGGTGGACCGGTTGTAGCGCCAGCTGCAGTGCCGGGTAGCTAAGTACGGAAGAGATAACTGCTGAAAGCATCTAAGCGGGAAACTCACCTCAAAACTAGTTCTTCCCATAGAGCCGTGGTAGACCACCACGTTGATAGGCTGGGTGTGGAAGTGCGGTAACGCATGTAGCTGACCAGTACTAATAGCTCAATTGGCTTAATTTATGCACTGAAAAAAATTTTTGATATAGATTCTAATAAGTTAATAAGATAATTTTTTTTTTTATCTTTTTAAAAAAAGCTATTTTAAAAAATTGTTTTAACTCCTTTTTTTTGGAATGAACTTTAGCAACCAAAAATATTTTATTACATTTAAATATAACTTCTTTTGATACAGTAACTCTGTTTTTTGGTTTTTTTGGCGAGTTATCAATGTGATAAAAATTTGAGATACTTTTAAAGTTAAAATCAAAAATACTTGCCAGATGACAGTTACTTCCTAAACTGAGCAAACAATTATTAAACTTAGTCTTAGAAATTTTTTGGGACACTCTTTTGATTTCCAGATAATCTAATTTGGATTGTTCATAGTGAATAAAGTTTTTAGTATTAATTACTTTATTAGAAATTAACTTCTTGAAAAATTTATCATTTCTATTGATTGAATTCTTATTAACTATTCTTTCATCTGATAATAAAAGGTTTTTAAAGTATAAATTTTTGTTTAGAGATATCATTTTAGCCATTAAAGATTTAATTGTATTTCCACCGCTTATTATGAGGTTTGTTTTTTGTTTTAAGTTATGATGCAGGAACAAAGCGACATCTTTTTCATTATTAAATTTTTTTTTCACTTAATTAATGTTAGATATATTTGAAACATTCACAATGAAAAAAAAAGTTCTCATTACTGGTGGATTAGGTTTTATTGCTAGTCATTTATCCGATATATTAGCTGAAAATGGATACCAGGTAATTATTTTTGATAAAAAAAAAACTAAATCTTTTAATAAGAAAAATAAGTTATTTGTTGGAGATATAAACAATATTAATCATTTAATAAAAGCTACAAAGAAAATTGATTATGTTTATCATTTTGCAGCTGTAGCAGATTTATATCTAGCTAATGATAATCCATTAAATACATTAAAAACCAATGTTTTTGGGACAATAAATATTTTAGAAGCATGTAGGATAAATAAAGTAAAAAAAATTATTTATGCTAGTTCTATATACTCTTTGAGTGAACAAGGTGGATTTTATAGTATTAGCAAATTTTCAGCTGAAATGATTGTAGAGAATTATGCAAAAAAATATAATTTCAAATTTATTTGTCTCAGATTTGGATCAATATATGGCGAAAGGGCAAATTCATTTAATACAATTCAAAATTTTATTAAAGATGCAATATATAAAAAAAAAATTATTCGAAAATCGGATGGAAATGAAATTAGAAATTATATTCATGTATTGGATGCAAGTAAGCTATGTTTTGAAGTTTTAAAAAAAAAATATTCAAACAGCTATCTAAATATTTATGGACCCAAAAAAGTAAAATTAAAAAAGGTTTTATTGTTTATTAAGTCAAATATATCAGGTCTAAATCTAAGATTTAGTAAAAAGAACTACATGATGTATAATTATAAATTCAACCCTTTTACTTACAAACTAAGAAAAGGAAAACCGATAAAGCTAAAAAAATATATGAATTTCAATGCTAGTATTAAGAAGCTTATAGAGAATGAAAAGAAAAATGATGTCAAAAAATAATAAACCTGCAATTTTAATTCATATTAAATTAAACAGTCAAAGACTTAAGGGAAAAAATCTTAAAAAAATTGGAAAAAAACCACTTTATAAATTTACTTTTGATAAAATTAAAAAATATAAAAATTTTTTTGATATTTATGTTCATTCCTCAAGCAATCTTATTAAAAAAATTTCACAAAATTATAAATTTAATTTTTTAAATAGACCAAAAAAACTCGATTTACCTAATGCTCAAGGCAACGAGTTAATTTTGAATTGTATAAATAGAATAGAGAATGAAATAATTATTCAGTTATTTGTTACAAATCCATTTATCGAAATTTCAACATTAAAAAACATTTTTAATCTATTAAAAAATAACTCTAGGATTGACTCAGTAACACCTGTATATCCAATCTATAATAGGCTCTGGTATAAAAAAAAACCAATTAACCATAAATATAATAAACTTATAGGTACTCAATTTATGAAACCAGTTTTTTTAGAGTCTGGAGTATATTGTTTTAGAAAAGAAATTTTCCAAAAAGAGAAATCACGAATATGTAAAAAAAATGAATTATTTGAAATTACTGAATTCGAGTCATTTGATATCGATACAGAACTAGATTTTAATATTGCATCTAAATTGATTTTAAAAAAATGATTAATAAAAAAAAAATTTTGATTACTTGGAGATTGATGATTGATTATATGAATAATTATGAAAGTTTACTTCATAAAAATAATTTGACCTATGATGTTATTTATAAAAAGCAAGGCTTAGGAGAAAAAGATTTAATAAATGTCATTCACAAATATGACGGAATTATTTGTGGCGATGATGAAATAAATAAAAATGTTCTTAAAAAAGCAAAAAAATTAAAAGTTATTTCAAAATGGGGAAGTGGAATAGACTCCATAGATTCATATTATGCTAAGCAAAAAAATATAAAAATACTAAATTCGCCTGGTGCTTTTACAGAGCCTGTTGCTCAACATGCGATGGGGTTAATGCTTTCCTTAACAAGAAATATCGTGGCAAATCATTTAGACTTAAAAAAAGGCATTTGGAGTAAAAGAATAAATCAAAATATTTATAAAAAAAAAATTGGAATTATAGGATTTGGTAAAATTGGTAAAGAGATAAAAAAAATCTTAGAAATATTTAGTCCAAAATTTTATTTATGTGATAAAAAATATAAGTCAAAAAATTTTGTAAGCAAAGATGTATTAATAAAAAATGCAGATATAATATTCGTATGCTGTGACCTGAACCCAACTTCAAAACATTTAATTGGTATGCGAGAACTAAAAAAAATGAAAAAAAATGCGTTTTTGATAAATATTTCAAGAGGAGCTATAATTAAAAATATTGATCTTATTAAAGCTCTTAAAAGAAACATTATTTCTGGAGCTGGTATAGATGTGTTTGAGAAAGAACCAATTTTGAAAAATTCTGAATTTTTAAAATTGTCAAATTGTATACTTTCAAGCCATAATGCTTTTAATTCAGAGGATGCTATTATTAATATTAATAATAAGTCAATTTATAATATATTAAATTTTTTTAAAATTTATAAATAATGAAATTATTTTTATTCTTCATGTTACTAATCCATTTATTAAAGTTTCAACAATTAAAAAAAGTGTGAATATTTTAAAAAAGAATAATAAAATAAATTCAGCTACTCCTTTAACTGCATTATTTGATAGATTTCATTTTTGCAGAAACATTAATAAAAAAATATAATATATAATATTTTATTTTAAAATTTGGAATTGGTTTTGATTAAAGAATTATTAAAAAAAAAAAGCGTTAAATACTTTGATGATTTCTCAAAAAAATCTTTAAAGAACTTAAGTGAAACATTTAGCAGAAATATATCTTTAGAGGATTGGGAAAATAAATTTAAAGGTAAAAAAAGAGTTCTGAAGTTTAATTCAGATGTTTTTAAAAAATTTAAAAGAATTAATGTAAAGGTTATATCGATGGCAATTGATGAAAAAAATAAGATAGTTTTTTGTGAAATTACAATCAAATTGGATAAAATCACTTTAGATGTAATTGATGTTCTAATGTTCGATAGATATAATAAGATAAGTCAAATAAAGGCGTATAAGTTATGAGAAATATTATAAAAAAACCCTGGGGACACGAAGAGCTTTTAGAAAAAAACAATAAATATATGTTCAAAAAGTTGTATATGAAAAAAGGACATAGGTGCAGTCTTCAATACCATAGAAAAAAAACAGAAACTATTCTTGTACTTAAAGGAATTTTGAGAATTTTTTATGGAAATTCGAAAAATAAAATTAAAAGTAAAATTTATAAGAGGGGCCAAAGTATTACTTTAAAACCAAAAATCATTCATAGAATGCAAGGTGTAACAAATTGTACATACTTAGAAGCTAGTTCTCCAGAATTTGAAGATGTTGTCAGATTAAGTGACGATTATAAAAGAACTTAAATTAAGTTATACATAGAATTTTTTTAAATATATTTCTAAAATTTTATCAAGTTTCTTTTGATAATTAATTTTTCTTAGTATTTTATATTTAAGTTCATGATATTGAACAGATGTATAATGATAATGACCAGCAGAAAAAAATTTTATTAAATTATTCTCATTATTGTAATTCCACTTAACCCATTTTTTTTTTCTTAATACAAGTTTTATAAAATTACTTATTTCTTTTTTTAAGTTCAGCTGCATACCTAAATTATAAATTAGGTTTGTTTGGATTACACCAAGCTCAGGAGCAATGTTTATTGCTGATATCCCATATAATTTTCTTAGTTTTATTTGCTCTAAATTTAAATAGTCGCAATTATGTTCTTTTAAAAGAATTCCATTATTTTCAGCTATTTTTTTCATATATCGAACTCCATTTATATCGAATTGACCTAATTGAAAAATTGATTTTACCAGAGAACCAGTTTGGCATACTAAGTACTGCCGATTTTCAAACTTTTTAAAAAAATTAATATCTTTTTTGAATTTTTCAAAACTTGTTAGCACTCCATGCTCTTCACACCCAAACTCAAAATATATTTTCTTTTTATTTTTTTTTGCAACTTTATTGCAAAAATAAATCAGTTCTTCTGCTATCTCATACTTTAATTTTTTACATTCAGACGTATCTATATGGATTATTTTAAAGTCATTAATAATATCGTTTTCAAGAGAAATCTTACATTTTTCGATCTCTTTTAATAAATTAGTTTTGCTACCATCTTTTTTGTAAGGTCCTGAATGATCTCTACTTAAAATTAGTTTTCTATTTTTTTTTGATTTAATGAAATCTGAAAAAGTTTTAGTATTAAATTTGTTAACATAACCACCTCCTAATTCTTCTGCTTCTATTTGATTCCTAGAACATATTAACATAATTTTTTTGTCATAAATTTTAGAAAATAAATTAATTGAGTTGATTATCTCATAACTCATTGGGCCCAAACCTAAAAATACATTTTTTATCATAATTTAATTTTGAATAATCTTATGAATTGTTATATATCAATAATTTAAAAATGTTAGTACTGATACCCACAGCCGGAATAGGCTCTCGACTTGATTTTAATACAAGATATATGAATAAATCCTTGCTTCAAATGGGAGATTTACCTGTTTTGTCAAGAATTATTGAAAGTTATCCCCTTAAAACAAAGTTTATAATCGCATTAGGATACAAAGGCGTTCATATTAAAGAATATCTAAATTTAGTTTATCCAAACAAAAAAATTACTTTTGTTAAAGTCAAAAATTATAAAGGCAGAGGGTCCGGCTTAACATTAACATTAAAAAATTGCTTAAAGAAAATAAATAAACCTTTTTTTTTTCATGCAAATGATACTATTTTCAATGATAAATCATATCACAAAAATGTTAGGGTAGATACAATGTATATTCATAAAGGACCTAGTGATACAATGAAATATGCAACAGTTCAAATGGCTAATGGTCAAAATAAAATTAATTATAAATTAAATTATCAAAAGAAAAATTGTTATAATTATACTGGAGTTGCATTCATTAAAAATTTTACTTTATTTAAAAAATTGGTCAAAAATGATAAAGAAAATAGAGGTGAATTAACTTATTTCAAAAAAATAGACCAAAATAAAATCGACTTTAAATTTGTTAGTTCATGGTTTGATATAGGCGATAAAGAAAAAAAAACAAAAGCAGAAAATTTTTTTCTAAAAAAAAATATTCTCCCGAAATACGATCAAGCAATTTTTTTTAAAGATAAAAGAGTAATTAAGTTTTTTGTTAATAAAAATATTATCAACAAAAGACTTAAAAGAGCAAAGATTTTGCAAAAGTATGTACCTAAAATTCTTAAATATGGCAGATATTTTTATGTTTATAAATTTGTAGATGGTAAGATTTTATCAACAGTTCATGATAAAAAAGTATTTACATTTTTTTTAAATTGGCTTGTAAATAATTTTTGGAAAATCAAAAAATTATCAAAAAATAAAAAAATTATATTTAAGGAAAGATGTTTTGATTTTTATTATGAAAAAACTCTTAGTAGAATTAGTTTGTTATTTGAGAGAAATAATTTAGATGATAAAGATGAGATAATTAATGGTATTAAAATTCCAAGAATTTCGGATTTATTGACACGCATTGATTGGAAAGAATTAATAAACGGGATCCCTTCAAATTTCCATGGAGATTTACACTTAGAAAATATTTGTATTAATAAAAAAAAAATTACACTTTTAGATTGGCGAGAGGATTTTTCACAAATTACTGATTATGGTGATATTTATTACGATTTAGCAAAAATTAACCATGGATTTATAATCGATCATAAAATAATAAAAAATTCAAAATATTCGATTGATATTGGCAAAACAAATATTAGATTTAAATTTTATCAAGAGGAGAAAAATAGAATGTTCCAAAAAATTTTTTTCAAGTTTTTAAAAAAACATAACTTTTCTGAAAAAAAAGTTAAAATATTGACATCTTTAATATATTTAAATATATCTCCTCTTCATCATTATCCTTACTCATTTTTCTTATATTACTTAGGTAAGTACACTTTATTTCAAAGCTTAAATAAAAATAAATGAGAAAAAAACATATACCAAAATACTTAATTTTAGATGTAGATGGAGTAATAACAGATGGAACTATGATTTATGATACTAAAGGAAAAAGATTTAAAATCTTTGGTCCAGATGATCACGACAGCCTCAAAATTTTAAAAAAATATATGAAAATTCATTTTGTGTCAGGTGACAAGAAAGGATTTCAGATATCAAAAAAAAGAGTTACAGATATGGGTTTTAAAATATCTCTTGTATCTGCAATGGATAGAGTTGATTGGGTTGAAAAAGAATTTGGTTTACTAAATTGTGTTTATATTGGGGATGGAATCTTTGATCATTTGGTTATGAAAAAAGTACTATACGCAATAGCACCAAAAAATTCTCTAGACCATGTTTTAGATGAAGCAGATTATGTTACTAAAAGATCATCTGGTGATAGAGCGGTTGCAGAAGGGGTTATACATATACTAAAAATTTTTTTTAACATTAATCTTAGAAATATAAAAAAAATTTAAAGTAAAATTCTTTTAAGTTTTTTTCTTTGAAACATTTCGTTTTTTAATAAACCTGACTTTGTTTTGTAACTTAAGGCTTTAAATGCTACAACTAAGTTTCTTTTTAATTTTTTTAAACCTGTAGGCTCAAGTGAGGCAGCGTGATCTGTACCTTTTAATGTTCGATCTAAAGTGAAATGTCTTTCTACATATTGCGCCCCAAGACTATAAGCAATAGGATCTACTGCTATACCTAGATGATGTCCTGAAAATCCTAATTGATGGTTATTTAATTTGTACTTATTTTTTATTCTATTTATTTCAAGCAAACATATATCCTCGTCTTTTGCTGGGTAATCAGAAGTACAAATATATAAAACTAAATCCTTAAATCTATTGTTCTTTTTAAAAAATTTAACAATCTTTGATATTTCATTTTCTTTTGTCATACCAGTTGATATGTGGATCTTTTTTTTAAAATTTTTTACTAAATGACCTAATAATTCAAAATCTAAATTACAAGCTGAGGGAACTTTTATAAAATCCATTTCAATTTTACTATTAATAATATCTTTGGCGGATATTACTTCCCAAACTGATGTTGAGTACTTTATATTCTTTTTTTTACAAAACATACTCAATTTTTTGTGCTGAGAAACATTAAATTCTAAGAATTCTCTGTGTAAACCGTAAGTATTTGCAAAAGAGTTTTCAGGCACTGGATGTGGCTTGTTATAATCATCTCCAAGTAAATATTTATTGTTCCTTTTTTGAAATTTTACATAATCAGCTCCAGATTCTGCAGCAGTCTCAATCATTTTTTTCGCAATTTCTATATCACCCATGTGATTACACCCAATCTCAGCAATCAGTATTGGTTTTTTAAATTTTATCATATATTTATAACATTATGCGAAATCAAAACGTGATATGTATAATACCAATTAGATCAAAAAGTAAAAGTATTAAACATAAAAATATAAAAATGTTAGCTGGATTTCCTTTGTCAGTATACGCAATAAAGGCAGTATCTAATTGTAAATTATTTAAGAAAATCGTCATCGCAGTAGACGATTTTTCTTATAAAAAAAAACTCCAAAAATATATTTTTGATAAAAGGGTATCTTTTTTTAAAAGATCTTTAAATAGTAGTAAGGATAATTCACCTACTGAAGAAGTTATTTCTGAAGTTCTAAAAAAAAATACAAAATATGATAATACTTGTTTGGTTCAGGCAACATCACCATTACTAAAAGATGATGATCTTATTTTGGGTTATAAAAAATATTTAAACGGTAAATATGATTCTTTGATAAGTGGTTATATAACTAAAAAATTTTTCTGGAAAAATATAAAAAAAGGAATTAAGCCAATCAACTATAATCCTTTTAATAGACCAATGAGACAAAAAAATAAAGGAACCATAGTTGAAAATGGAGCATTCTATTTCTTTAGAACCAAAGGATTTTTTAAAAAAAAAAATAGAATATTTGGAAGGACAGGAGTTTATTTAATGGATGAAAAAAACTCTATTGATATAGATACAAAATCGGATTTTGAAAAAGTAAAAAAAATTTTAAACAGAGGAAAATAAATTCTTAATTTTAATTAAAGCTCTTTGGTGAAATAAATTAGAGTTTTCATAATTGCTAAAGTAATCAAATCTTACAATGGATCTATGTTGATTTTCAGACACTATACCAGCTTTATGTGCAACATCTGTATCAAATATTATTAATGTTCCAGATTTACCAATAATTGGCAACATTTTAGAAATATCTTGGTTTACAACTTTTTCTCTATCATATCTATTTTTACCCATAGAAATCCATTTTTTTCTATCTTTTTTAAATTTTATATGACTACCGGGTAAAACACTGAAAGGTCCATTTTGTTCATCAACATCACTAACATAAATAAAAAACTTTAAAAAATGAGTTTCATCCGTGTGTGGGACAAAAGCTAACTTCTTATCTGCCATGTCCTCTTTGCTAACAAATTTTGTTTTTTGAAGCATAATTTTTTCCAGCTTAAAATCTCCTTTTAGATATTTTTCTGACAAATTTTTAAAAAGTTGACTTTGTTTAAGTTCATCAAAAATCTTATATTTATTAAAATTGTACTTTTGAGGATCTACTACTTTAGATATGAGTGAATCTTTTTTTGCATGTATGTTTATACCATCCGAGGAACTATCAAAAATTTGATCAAATTCAACTTTAAACTCTTTTATTTTTGCTTCTTCGATAAAATTATTTATTATACATATTCCTTCTTTTTCAAGAATACGTTTAACGTAAGTGCTTTCAATATCTTGTTTGCTTCTATCTAAAATCATTTATTTATTTTATTCTTAATAAATTTAAATATTTTTCTCTCAATTTTATAATATACTGATGTATTAATATGGATTGCAGAAGATGAATTTGTTCCTCCAAACATCCAAAAAAACTTGTGAAAAACATCTATAATTTTTATTATAAAATCATATTTTTTTATATAAATCATATTCTCGTATGTATCAATTATCTCATCAAAATTCTTTGTTTTTGTTGTTGTAAATACTGAATAGTTCACTTTGTTTGATTTAGCAAACATCATACAAACAGAAAGATAATTTTTCATCATTATTTTTTTTAAAATAATTATATAAATCTTTATTAAATAAAATTTTAAATAACTCACATGATAAAAAGTTTTATTTTTTTTATTTAAATTAAAGCCACTAAAAGATCTAAGACTTATAACTTCTTTATTACTTAGCTTAATTTCTTTTAATACTGAATTTGACACCTCCCTCTCTATTAAATTATAGCAAAAAACATAACCATCAATAATAGAATTTTCTATTTTATTTTTAATCTGTTTAGAGTAATCCCAGTATAACTCGAGGTAAATTTTTGAAATTAAATTATTTTTTTTCTGTTCTTCCAAAAATTTTAAAACAATTATATCATTAAAAAAATTTGGATTTCTTGAAATTTGGATCGCATATATATTATTTAAATTAAAATCATTTCTATATTTTTCTATAAGATTTTTTAAATCGTCTAAATTTTTATACTTTACTTTAAAAATTATCTCTGATTTCTTTTTATTAAATAAAAAATCTTTAAGTGCATTGTATCCTTCGTAATCATAAGATGTATGAAAAATTATATTTTTTTCGTAAACACTTGATAATAATTTAAAATCTATTTTTCCAGCGGTACCGAATATTAACTTATTTGACATTACGTGTGTAGTGGATGATTAATATAATCCATTAATTTAAGTTTAATCAATATTTTAATAATAATTCTACTCAAACCTTTTGATAAAAATAAATCTCGATTATTTAAATCTTTTATAATACTTAAATAATTTTTTTTAACAGAAGCTAAGGGTTTAGGATGATTCTTAATTAAGAAATATGACAAATTTTTAAAACCAAATAAATCTAGAAGTATTGCAATTTTAACTATTTCTTCAAATGGTTTTTTGAAAAGTAATTCAGTTTTTTTAATAAAAATTATTTCATATCCAACCCTTACTGGTTCATCGAAGTCAGAAAATTTTAGATCAGATTTATATCTCCAGTTAGCTGCATCATCAATCTTAATCGCTCTAAAACCATAACTATCAAGTAACCCAGCGATATCATAAAATTTTTTAGCGTTTTGATAAATATCCTCAGACCAAGTTTCGGTTAGAATAATAGGTATTTGATTTTTTAGAATATTTTTTGCACCTTCCAATATGTCAAATTCACTACCTTGCGTATCCATTTTTAAAAAGTCTATTTTTTTTATTTTATGTCTAAAATTGTCAAGCTTATTTGTATTAAGATTAATTATTTTTTTTATACTTCTTTTTTCAAAATGCTGTTTCTCAAATTTATAACCAATATTATTATTAGGTTTATATAGGCTAGATGCAGGCTCATCTTTCAGCAAAAAAAACTTACTACGTTTAATCTTTCTATCAATAGCATAATTAAAATATTTCCTATTTTTATAGGTTTTTTTTAATTTTTTATATTCATCAAAGTCAGGTTCAAAACCTATAATATTCAGATATTTTTCATCGAGATAAGAAAATGGTTTATTTAAACCAGATCTTGCCCCAATATCAATAAGTGTTATTTTATCTTTAAAATTAAGTTCTTCTAAAAAAAAAGCTATTTTATTCTTATAAATAATTTTATTTTGATTGATTTTAAAAGAAGAAAACATCTAAAGAATTATCTTTTTTTTCAAAAAATTTAACAAATGTATTAATATATCAATAGCTTTAACAAACTTTATTTTAATTTTTGTAATAATATCTATTTTTATATTTCTTATTAAATCATAATCTACAGTAAGTTTCTTTAACTCTAGAAATTTGATTTTTTTTTCGATCAAAAATTTTTTTAAAGCATAAGGTGGTAAAAATGAATAATTGGTTCTTTCATTAAAAATTTCTGAGAAAATAATAGCATTTTGATAGTTAGAAACAAAAAATACATCCTCTAAAGAATTTTCTTTGTCATTCTTCCGAACAGGTACATAGAAATTTTTCTTATCCATTTTTTTAAGATCAAGTTTTTTTAAAAAAATTAAATCTAACCTAGTTTGAACTACCCAATCATAGTTTTGATTGTTATTTTTAGAAAAATCTCTCATTAGATTTATCGACGTTGAATTGCTATACCATCTATATTGAGAAGCAACTAACAAACTTTCCATTCTATTTTTAGTATTTGCACTTAAGCAATTTTGCAGGTAACTATTAAAATGAAGTAATCCAAAAGATTCAAAAGGTTTAATAATTTTATTGTTATAATTTTCAAAAATAAATGATTTTGGCTCTATTAATTTTTTTATCTTATCTTCAAATTCTAAACTCCAAGAATGCACAAAATAGTCTACTTCTAAACCCTCACTTTTAAAAATTTCGTCATTTTTTTGTAAAACATATGTAGGATCAATAAAACCTCCTGCTCCAAAAGATCCAATTTTTCCACCTGTGTTCCCAAAATAGCAAACTGCAATTTTCATTTAATTACTTAAGAAATATTATATATAATTAATAAGGTATTTTTTTTGTTATGCAATCAGAAACGTTGAGAAAATTTTATTACGCAAAAAATTTAATTTTTATAACTAACTATTTGCAACTCATAAATGCTTTAGAACTATATTACAAAAAAAAAATTAATCAAAATATCCTTATTGTAACTAATAATTTAAATATTTTTAAAAATAGAAAAATAATTGGTGTGATTGAAGATATTTATAACATCAAAAAATTAGAAACTTGTTATATTGATCATACTATAAGTATAAGATTATTGTTAAATATAACTATATTTTTTTTATTAAAAAAATATAATTCAATAATTAATGGAAATTATTCTGTTAATATATTTAATATATTTATTTTTCTCAGAAGTAAAAAAAAATATTTTGTTGACGATGGTACATCAACTCTTCTTTTTAATAAAAATTTAAATAGAGGAAGGCTAATAAATGTTATTAAACTATTTTATAATAGTTCATATCTAAAGCTAATATTATTTTCTGGTTATAATTTAAAAAACAAAATTTTTAATCACAAAATAAAAAATAATTACAATTTTTTAAAAAAAAAATTTCTTTTAAAAAAAATTGATAAAAAGCAGATATTCATATTGGGCACAAATCTAATAAATGATAAAAAATATTTATCAGAAAAAGATTATTTAAATCGCATAAACAATATCAAAATAAAATTTTACAAAAAAAATTTAATTTATTTTCCTCATCCTAGAGAAAAAATTTCTAAAAATTTTAGAAATTTTTTATTAAAAAAAAAGATTAAATTAGTTAGTACAAATTTGCCTATTGAAATTTATTTGTTAAATTGTTCAAGCTTTCCTAAAGGACTTATAAGTTTTTATAGTAGCGCTTTCATTGTATTTAAAATAATTTTCAAGAATAAATTAAACCTTTTTTATTATGATGATAAACTTATATTAAATAAGTTTCAAAAGTATGGTTTCTTCTCAGATTATTTTTCAAAGAATTTCAAAAAATTAAAAATATGAATAAAAACCCCTCAAAAAAAATTCATAGATTTATTTATTCAAAAATTAAATATTCCTTGGACCCAGAAATTAATTCTCATTTTAAAATTTTCTTATCAAATTTGAGTTATGAGCAATTTATAAACAAAATCTATAAAATTAAGTCGAAAAAAGAGATAAATACATTAAAAACTATAATTATTTTTTTTAAAACAATAATAAAAAAAACTATTCAATTTCCAATATCTATTAAAAGATATTCGTTTTTTTTTTTTAAAAAAATAAATAAAAACAGTTTTGATATTATTTTTTACCTAGATCAACATCCAAATGACCAAAGGGATATTACCCCAGTTGTAGATTTATGTTGCAAGAAAAAAAAAAAAGTGGGCATAGTTTTTAAAACTTATGATTCAATTAGAGAAAATGAATACAAAAAAATTTTTAAAAATGTAACACTTATAAATATTAATAATATTTTAAAACCAACACTATATTTAGAATATTTAATATTCTTTTTGAGCAATATTGAGGCTTACTTATTTATAAAAAGAAGTTTTAAACGTAAAAAATTTATAAATATTATTAAATTTAACAGATATCTTTTTGATTTTTTTTTAACTAAAAAAATTACTAATAAAATTTCTACTGATAAGTTATTTATTGATAGGTCAATAAATAAATTGAGCTTGATACATAATATAAAAAAAAAAAACCCTAATTTAAAAATATTTGGATACGCATTAAATGGTATTTCGTTCACTAACGTTAGTTTAGAATTTAAATATTTATTTAATCAAATCGACCTACTTTTTACTTATGGTGATTTAGATAAAAAAATTATTAATAAAAAAATAAATAAAGATAAAAAATTTATAACATTGCCAAAAAAAATTATTCCAGTTGGATCAGCAAGAAATTTTAATTTTAAAAAATCTATAAAAAAGAGAAATAAAAAATTAAATATATTATATATAACTTCAAACAGCGGTATTCTAAAAGATATTGATACTAAGTCATTATATATGTTTATTGAGTGTTTAAAAAAAGTAAAATTAGATTACAATTTATATATTAAGAATAGGCCAAATTATCAAAACAAAAGATTAAAGAATGTTAGTAACTCTAATTTATATTACATAAGTGATATGCCAACAGAAAAGATAATTAATCAATGTGATTTAATTGTTGGAACATTTACAGCATCATTGATACAGAGTATTTATTTTCAAAAAATAACTTTACAGTTAAATGCTGATAATTTCTTTTGGGGGAACTTTAGAGATGCAAAATTACTCTATGCAAACAACAAAAACCAAATAATAATGATCTTGGAAACTATTAAAAATAGAAAATTTACTAGTAAAATTTTAAAAAAACAGAATAAGTTTAAAGCAAAATATTTTTTAGATAAAAATATTAGTCCAAAATTAAAAATTTATAAGAGTATATTTAAATGACGAATAATAAAAAAAATTTAACTATTTTAATTCCAATCTATAATTTAAATCATTATTTAGACAGAGCACTTTCCTACTTAGACAAAAACAAATGTAATTTTAATATATTTATATCAGATGGAAGCAAAACAAAATCGGATGCAGAAATTTTTAAAAAAAAATACCGAAACTTAAAGATTAGTTATAATTATTTTGGATATGACAATCATTATTCAAGATTTTTAAAAAAAATGTATAGATCATTAAAAAAATTAGATACTAAATATATTTATTGGTTGTGCGATGATGATTTTGTAAGCTTATATGTATTAAACTATGGATTAAAAAAACTTAATAACTCAAAATTAATTTTTTTCGGAGGAAGAGTAAAAAATTTTTCTATTGCAGACGCATCAAACATTTGGTCTGAAATTAAAATGGAAAATTACCAATATAGCAAATTGTCTTATAAGGATATTAGATGTTTTAAATCATCAAATTTAATATATAGACTTAAAGTCTTGCGCAAATTTCAACCTTACGAAGGAATAATTTCTAGAAAAGTTTTATTAAGTGTATTTCATTATGCTAATAAATTAATGGTCAAAAATGCTCATGATTTTGCTTTGTTGTTTAAAACAATACCACTTATTTCAGGTAGTATATACCAAACAAATAGAACTATTCTGTTTAGACAAGTAAACGTGATAGAGTCACAAGGATCAAATTTAGCATCTGATCACAAATCAAGTATAAAAAAATACTTTGAGGCAAATCTTTATAATCTCTCAAATAATTTAATTAAAATTATTAAAAAAAAAAAATCTATAAAAAAAAGTGACACTTTGGAAATTAAACTAATTTTTAATAAATATATTAGAAGGTTATCAGATTATTTACTTCAAATTTATTATTATCAAAAGCTAAAGGATAGTAAAAAAATTTCTTACAAAACTATTTCTTCAATAAGAAAAATAAAGAACACTTTAAAAATTAAAATTAATTTTAAAAAAAATATTAACAAAAATAAATATTTTGAAAAAATAAGTAAAAAAATTATTTAATATTTTTTAAATTTTTCAATATTTCTTACATAGTCACTTTCCTCAAATTTTCTATCACATAAAACCATGCATACATTCCCTTTTTTTAATTCTAGGTCTACCCAGTTCATTGGTTTTACAACTAATCCTTTCATAAATGGTGTAATTATTTTTCTTTTAACTTTTTTTCCATTAAATATTTTTATTTTAAAAGTTCCTTTTACAGAAAAAAAAATTTGAGTACATTTTTTGTGAGCATGACCACCTCTTTTACAATTTTTTTTAGGTAGTAAGAAAAAAATTCTTTGAGTTTTAAAATTTTTAAATACCAATTTGTTAAAAATTGAAATAATACAATTTTTATCAATTATTTTCTTTAACATATTAAATTTTTTAGTAAATATTTGATATCTTTGAAAATTTTTCCTCTGAATTTGAAACCATAATTTATAATCTTATCGCTATGCACTTCATAAGAAAATTGATTTAGCATTTTTGTTTGCACGTAATTTATTTTAATTTTCTTGTATTTTTTTATTTCACTTACAATTTCAATAACTTTTAAATTTTCAGTAACAACATCAAATAATATTTGATTAAAAAGTTTTTTTTTTATTACAAAATGAATTGAATTAACACAATCTACAAGAGATAAGTATGGTCTTTTTTTTCTGTAAAATTTAGTCCATACACTTAGTGGTTTATT
Source organism: Pelagibacteraceae bacterium AG-470-G21 (assembly GCA_003211555.1). Lineage (GTDB taxonomy): Bacteria > Pseudomonadota > Alphaproteobacteria > Pelagibacterales > Pelagibacteraceae > Pelagibacter. The sequence continues at coordinate 12,912 of QCSH01000001.1, read as the reverse complement.
AAATGCCGCTTGATAACAAAATTTGTTAACTGCAGTGTGGAATCTTATGCCATCCGAAAACCCTGAAATTGTTCCAAACCTCATTATACAATATTTTATTAATTTACTTTTTATCAATTCTTCCTCTAAAATTTTTGAATTTGCATAAGGACTTTGAGGATTAAGACAAACGAGATTATTCTTTGAGTTAATTATTTTAAATTGACTACCATAAACACTAGTACTCGAAGCAAAAATTAAACCAATATTATTTTTTTTTACAAATTCTACAACTTTCCTAGTCCCATTTAAATTATATCTTATTACTTTGGCCCCTTGCTCAAAACTCTTTTCTGCATTTGTAATAGCTGCTAAATGAATTACACAATCAACAATGTTGTTCAATTTATTAAAATTAAAATTTAATATATCTTCATCAAATACAGTTAGTTTTTTTTTTTTTAAATTTATATAGGAATTAAATCTATTTGTTATAAAATTATCTATAACGATTATTTCTTTAATTTTTTTATTATTTATTAAATCTGCAATTAAAGCAGATCCAATATGTCCAAATCCTCCAGTTATTAAGACTTTCATTTATTTAAATACTTTTTAATAGTTAATTCGATGCCCTTATTAATATTATATTTTGGTTTCCATCCAAGAATTTTTTTTATTTTTAAATTATCTCCTTGAAAGTCCCTTTTATTTATAAGATGTAAATTTTTAGGAGCCATGGTATTTAATATCTTTAAAGTAATATTTTCTTTTTTTAATTTTGACTTAATTATATTTAAAACTTTTAAGATAGACAGGCTTTTACCATAACAAAGATTAAAAATTTTTTCTTTAGCTCTCTTTTCTTTAGCAAAACCAATTAAGGCGTTAATTACGTCATCAATATAAATATAATCTCTTAAGTATTTTCCATTATCGTAAATTTTTACAATATTGTTATTTCTTTGAATTGATTTTTTTATAATCTTATTTATGAATCCCCTTCCTTTTTGATTTGAGCTACTAAAACCATAAACATTAGAAATTCTAAGACTAATAAAATTTACATCACTAATATTACTAAAAAAAATAAAGTATCTTTCTATTAAGTTTTTTGTAAAGTCATACCAAGTTATTACATCCTCTTTGTAATTTTCATTAATATTTTTTTTTTTCTTTAAACCATAAAGAGTAACAGTGCTTGAAAAAATAATATTTGGATTATATTTTTTTTTCTTAACATAGATAAATAAACACCTACAAAAAAGTTCATATTTTTTAGTAAGAATCTTAAAATTATTCTCAAATAAATTTAGATCGTTTTCAAAGGCTAATAAATATATAACTGTATTTTTTCTAATTTTTTTGAACCAATCAAAATTTTTGTAGATATCCCCAAAGTCTTTTCTTGAAACTGTATCTACATTAAAATTCTTATTAGTTTTTAATTTTTCATATAGATTAGTACCAATAAAACCATCCGATCCGATTATTAATATGTGCCTTTTTTTCACTTGAAATAATTTATAATTTCTATTCGGCTAGGTTTTAACTTATATTCTTCTTTGGGATTATAATAACCTGATGTTCCATAAATCATGTGATTTTCATCATTTTTTGTGATGTAGCCATGAGCCACCCCAGGGGGAAAAAAATATACAATTTTGTTATTATTATCCAAAACTTCAAAAGTTTTGGTATTTCTATATGTCTTTGAATTTCTCCTTAAATCTAATAATGTTACTATTATTTTTCCTTTTAAAAGATAGTTCCATTGGAATTGTTTTTTATGTATATGCCATGCTTTAATAATATTTTTTTTTATAAAGGAGTGACTTATTTGTTTAATATTTATCTTATGACTTATTTCATCAGGTCTAAAAATTTCTCTAAAAAAACCCCTTTTATCTTTATTACTTTTAATGGTAATTAGTTTTACACCAAAAATCATATTGTGTATGTTCTATTAGCTATTTATATGAAGAGCAACAATAATTTAATAACAAATTTATGAAAAAAAAAATTATCTCAAAACAACAATTTTCAAAAAATAAAAATTTGTGGATAAAGACATTTAGTAAAAATAAAAAATTAAAAAAAATTTCAAGAAAAATGTATATAGAATCTGACAAACATAATTATTCTTATTTCTTCTCATGGCAGGGCGAAACAATATTACAAACACCTGAGGATATTATTACACTTCAGGAAATCATATCAAAGTATAAGCCAGAAGTAATAATAGAAGTTGGCGTTGCATGGGGTGGAACAATGCTATTTTATGATTCAATTTCAAAACAGAATAGTATAAAAAAAATAATCGGAATTGATATTTACATTCCAGATAAGTTAAAAAAAAGAATTATTAAGAAAGCAAAAAATAATAACATTTATTTGTACGAAGAAGATTCCACCAATATGAAATTTTTTGAAAAGTTAAAGGCAAAAATTAAGAATAATAAGGGTATCTTAATACACCTTGACAGCAATCATACTAAAAAGCATGTTTTAAATGAACTAAATATTTATAGTAAGCTTTGTAAAAAAAATGACATCATAATTGTAGGAGATACAATTATTGAGCATATTCCTAAACAAAAACACAGGGCAAGAGAGTGGTCAAAAGGAAATAATCCAAAAAATGCATTAGATGTTTTCTTAAAAAAAAATAAGGATTTTAAAATTGATAAAGAAATTTGTAATAAGCAAATGTTCACCAATAATCCACAGGGATATATTCGAAAAACTTAATCTTTAATTCTAAATACTAATGTTTTTGGAAATCCAAGTTTATCTTTTTTATTAAAATTTTGTTGAGGATACTCAGAATATTTATTTTTAATTTTATTTAAAAATAATGATTTATGTACAATATCATAATTCTTAAGTACTTTTCTAACTTTATCTAAATTAAAAAAAATATAAGTTAATCTGTCACCGTAAAAATTTTGCTCAGTGAAATAAGTTTTAAAATCTCCTGCTGTAAGGTTGTTTAGTATTATAAATTTTGGTTTTTTTTTTTTAATTTTATTCAAAAATTGTTCCCAATCTATTATATATTGCAAAGAGTCACTAATATGGATGTAATCATATTTTTTATTAAAATTTACTTCATCGTAAAAATTAATTTCTACTTTTTTTTTTTTAAAAAAATTAATTTTTTTTAATTCAAAGCAAACATTTTTTTCTTCAATAGAGTCAATTATAAATTTATTTTTACTTTTTAAATTAATTAGTTGAAAAAAAACTTCTTGAAAACCTGACCCAAAGTCTAAAATCTTTATATTTTGTTTATTTTCATTTAATAATATCCATGGTATTGGTGAGCTAGATATATAATAATCATAATACTTTTTCTTTTTGAAATGTGAGATATTTAGAGAAATTTTTTTATTTATTTTTTTTAGCCAAATAGTTGAGTTAAAGCCAAAATTTTTTATGTTCTCTTTTTTGTCTACTTTCTTTAAAGAAATTTTTTTCCAAATATTCATTAAACCTTATATTTGGTAGTAAACTGCCTATTTTTAACATGATGTGACTCTACCAAATTAATATTAAAAAACCATCTACCTTCGTAACTATTCTTCTCTAAGTTTTGTGGTTTTGAAATTGGCTTTACACAGTGAATTAAGCCAGGAAAGAAAACTACAATATCAGTTTTTCTAATGAATTTATCTAAATTAATAAGTTTTTTTTTATTATCCATTACGTAAAAACCACCCGAACTATAATCTACTCCATACTCTGTTCCATAAATTCCGAAATTCATTACACTGATATTTATTGGATCAAAATGTTCACTGATTTCACCAGATCCAATTGGATAATTTATAACATGTAATCTTTCTATGATTCCGTCTGAAGGAATATTATTTGAAAATTCATCATCTTTCAGACCATTTAAAACTTTAAAAGGTTTATAAATGTTAATGAAATTTGAGTAAATTCCACTTTTATCCTCATTCCAAGAAAAAAAATAAAATGATTTATCTACAGTCCTATATCCACTCTCACTCAGATTGTTAGATATATAGTGACCATTTTTAATTCCATCAATCATCTTTGGATTTATGGAATAGTCTTCTTTAAAAAATTTGCTTAACGTATTCTTTGTATTCTCAATAAACTTAATATCAAATGAATTTTTAATTATAAAAATCACACCTTCTGATAATTGTTGTATAGTTTGTAGAACAAATTTTTCATTTTTTAAGTTATCAATAAACTCCTTATAATTGTATTTCTTATTAGTTTTATAAAATCTATTTATTTTGTTTACTTTTATTTCATCTATTTTTTTTTTTATCAATGAATAGTTCATTTAATTGAATTCAATATATTTACAATTTTCTTTTGAACATTTTTTTTTAGTAACGGGTAAATTGGTATCGATAATATTTGTGGTGAAATCATATTTGTAACATTTAAACTTGCGTTTTCATATTTCTTATATGGTATTTGTTTATGATTAGGTAATAAATAATGAATACCTGGATTGATATTATTTTTTTTTAATTTTTCTATAAATTTATTTCTTAAGTTATTTTTTATTTTAATCACAAATAAATGAAATACATGTTTTTTTTTTGAATTCAATTTTGGTAATATAATGTTGTCATTCTTAATTTGTTTTGAATAAAAACGTGCAATTTTTATTCTTTTATTGGTAAATAAATTTAGCTTTTTTATTTTTATATTTAGTATGGCAGCTTGCATTTCATCTAATCTTTTATTTGATCCATCTCTTATAGAATAATTTTTTCTTTTCCAACCATACTCTCTTATTAGTTTGCAATTTTTATAATATTTTGCTGAATTGGTAATTATCGCGCCTGCATCACCTATTGCAGATAGATTTTTAGTTGGGTAAAAACTAAAACAAGCAATATCCCCGAAGTTTCCAACTTTTTTCATGTTAAACTCAGCTAAGTGTGCTTGTGAGCAATCTTCAATAATTTTTAATTTGTTTTTTTTGCATAATTTTAAAATACTATCCATGTTACACGGATTTCCATAAAGATGCACAGTTATTATTGCCTTAACTTTTTTATTTAATTTTTTTGGAATTCTGTTTTCATCCAAGTTAAATTCGTCATTGATATCAATAAAGACTGGTTTTGCCCCAACTTCAACAATCGCTGATACTGTTGCCATAGCTGTATGGGATGGAACTAAGACATAATCACCCATACCAATATTTAAACTTTGTAAAGCTATAATTAGAGCATCTGTTCCGCTTGAAACTCCAACACAATATTTTGAATTATTAATTTTTGCAAAATTATTTTCGAATTTCTCCACCTGGGGTCCGAGTATATAATTGTTACTTTTTAAAACCTCTTTAATTTTCGAATCAATATTCTTCTTTAAATATAAATATTCTGATAATGGATTTGAAAAATTTATCATATTATTTTTTTTTTATAAGGTTCACTAAACTCTTTGTTTGACAAATGACTAATCCATTTAATTTTTTTTTTACTCTCTTTATTCATTATTTCTTTATAGTGATTCCAAGCAAATAAAATACAGTATTTTGGATGAATATTATTTATTTTTGTATGGTTAATAATTTTGATTTTTTTTCCAGGGCTTAATTTATTTATTTTAGTTTTAGAATTATCAAAAATTCCTTTAATTTGATTACCACCAATATTACAGAAATGAAGTATCGTTGAACTTTTTGATGTTGCGCCATAACCATAAATATCAATATTTTTATTTTTTAAGTCAAGAATTTTTTTTTTAAATTTTCTTTTGAGAATATTAATTTTTTTTTTAAAATGATAAATAGATTTAATATTATCAACCTGATTTCTTTTTTCATAATTTATAATTGATAATAATTTTTTGGATTGTTTGTATTTTTTTTTATTTGAAATATAATATCTCATAGATCCTCCATGAGTCTCTAATTTTTTTGCGTCTACTAATGCCAGATCATAATCTTTTGCAATTTTTTTTACTGAGTTCGTAGAAAAATAAAAAATATGTTCATCATAAATTTGATCATAAGAACCTTTTTTTAATATATCACCCAAATATGGGTCCTCAAAAATAAATAGACCATTTTTTTTTAACATTTTTTTTACTGAAGCAAATATCTCTCCTAAATTTTTGATGTGGCAGATTACATTTGCTGAATAAATACAATCAAATTTATCTTCAAGATTAAATTTTTTTACAGTTTGCAAATTTAAAAATTCGTTAAGGACTCTAATTCCTTTTTTTTTAGCGATATCGGCAACATTTTTTGCTGGTTCTATTCCTAAATGGTTTTGTTTTTTAAAGTGTTTTAAAAAAATTCCATCATTACAACCAATTTCAGAAATACTGATATTATTTTTATTTAACTTTTTTTTTATTTCTATAGCAGTTTTTTCAAAATGTTTTTCCATACTTTTTGATGTCGATGATAAAAAAGCATATTGATCATTAAACAATTTTTTCGGACTTGGAGCATTAGCTAATTGAGCAAGTGAATACTTCTTATTGTACGAAAGTTTCATATTAAAATAATTAACTTTTTCTCTCTCATCATTATGGAATTTGTTTGCAATTGGCATTTTTCCAAAATTTATTATCGTTGGTATTTTACTTCCTGTTAGAAAGCACTTTGAGAATTTATTCATTAGTTTTATCTTTTGTTATTTTTTCCAAATAAGATCCATAATTGTTTTTATATTCAGATGCCAATTTTATGAGTTGATTTGTACTGATATATCTCATTCTCCATGCTATTTCTTCAGGTGATCCAATCATTAAATTCTGACGTTCCTCATAACTTTGAATAAAATTAGATGCCGAAACCAAATCATTGAATGATCCCATATCTAACCAAGCTATACCTCTTTTCATTATTTGATATTGAAAATTATTCTTATTCATATATTTCTTTAAAAGGTCAACTATTTCTAATTCATTTCGCTTAGATTTTTTCAATTTTTTGGCATAATATGAAACATTTTCATCAAAAATATATAACCCAGGAACTACTAAATTACTTTTTGGTTTTTTTGGTTTTTCCTCAATATCTATTTTTTTTTTTAAATTAACTACCGCATAATCTTTTGGATTTGAAACGTTATAACAAAAAAAAGTACAACCACTCACATTTGATTCAATACTTTTCTTAATTTGATCTGGAAAATTTTGCCCAAAGAAAAAATTATCTCCAAGTATTAGTACTACTCTTTTATTTTTAATTTTTTTTTTTGCTAATATAAAACATTCAGGTATTCCATTAGGTTTTTGTTGGGGGACATATTCAATTTTAATACCTAGTTTAGTTCCATTTCCTAGTAAATTTTTAAAGCCGCTTATTGAACTTTTACCCGAAACTATAATAATTTTTTTTATTCCTGCCAACATTAAGACACTTAATGGATAGTAAATCATTGGTTTATTGTATACAGGCAATAAATGTTTATTCGATGTGTGCGTTAAAGGTCTTAATCTAGTACCTAGGCCACCGGCTAAAATAATACCAACATTCTCAGACATACTTTTGACAATTAATTAATAATATATGATCAAAATTATTATATAATATACCTAAATCCGTCAAGAAATGAAAATCTATAGGAATGTCAGTTAAAGTTATAATATAATGTGAGAATATAATTATTTATTATTACATATAATTAAATCTAAATGAAAAAAGAAATTAAGATATTTAAGTGGTTTTATAGTTTTTTTATTACAAGTAACAAATTAGATTTTAGTTTATTTATTTTCACAGCTTTAATTGTGTCTTTAATTGAGGTAATGAGCATTGCATCTATTATACCCTTTTTAGAAGTTGTCCTTTCTGAAAACATGACAAATCGTAACAAATTCGTAATATTAATAACAGAATATTTTAATTTTCAAACAAGAAAAGAATTAGTGGTTTTTTTAATGACCATCTTTCTTTCATTATTATTGTTGTCATCTTTAACAAAAATAATAATTGTTATTTTTGTTAATCACATTCAGAGAAAAGTTGGATCAAAATTAAGTAACCTTATGTATTCCTCGATTATAAATAATGATTATCTCTCTATTACAAAAAAAAATTCTAGTGATTTTTTGAGTGTAATAACAGAAAAAGCAGAACTTACAAAACAATCAATATTTAATATTTTAAGTTCTATGTCCTCTATTATATTATTGTTTTCACTAATAATATTCTTATTATTTATAACGCCTAACTTTTCCTTTTTAATATTAACATTAATAGTATTTATTTTTTTAATAATCATTTTTTTAACAAAAAAAATTTTATCGAAACAAAGCTTAAATCAATCAAAATCTATTTTTGAAAGGTTCAAAATAGTTAATGAAACTTATGGAATTATTAGAGAAATAATTATAGATAATAGTCAAGAGTTCTTTAGAAAAAAATATAAAAAATCAGATGATAAGTTTAGAAAAGCTCAATTTGTTATAGGAATTATATCTGGAATTCCAAAGTTCATAATAGAGTATATTCTAATATTTATTATTTTTATATTCGTATACAATTTATTATTTACTTACAATTACAACTCATCTCATGTATTACCACTAGTCTCTTCATTTGCTTTTGTTGCTTATAGATCTATGCCTTTATTAAATAATATATATTCAAGTATCGCTCAAATTTCTGGTTACAAAGAATCTGTTTTGGAAGGAATAAGTTTACTAAATGAAATTAAAAATATAAAAAAACAAAATAATGAAAATCTTATGAATTCAAATGTTGAATTGAAGTTTCATTCATCTTTAAGTTTACAAAATGTAAATTTTACCTATCCAGATAATTCAGAAAAAGTAATAAAAAACTTAAATATCAATTTGGAAAAAGGAAAAATATATGGCATCAAAGGTTCGTCTGGAACAGGGAAAAGTACTTTGTTAAATATAATTTCAGGCCTAATAATTCCAACGCAAGGAAAATTATTTGTTGATAATACTTTAATTAATAAAGAAAAAATAAATTTATGGAGAAATAAAGTCTCATTAGTTTCGCAATCAAATTTTTTCTTAGATGAGACAATTTTTGAAAATTTAACAATTTCCTCTGATACAAATGATGAGAAAGAGTTAAATTTATTATTAAATTCATCATTAAAAACTTCGGTTTTGGATGATTTCATTAATAGTTTGCCAAATGGTATTCATTCAAAAATTGGTGATAATGCTGTAAGAATTTCGGGAGGTCAGAAGCAAAGATTGGCAATAGCTAGGGCATTGTGTAAAAAGCCAGAATGTTTAATGTTAGATGAAAGTACAAGTGGGCTTGATATTGAAAACGAACAAAAACTTATAGAGAATTTGATTAATATAAAATCTAAAATGTTGATAATTCTGGTCAGTCATAAAAAACAAACACTAGAATTTTGCGATGAAATTATTGATTTAGATAGATTAAATTAATGGATTTTGCACCAATTGTATTATTTGCATATAATAGATTAGATCATCTTAGATTAACCATTAAATTTTTAAAAAAAAATAAGGAAATTTCAAATACGGATTTGATAATTTATTCAGACGGCCCAAAAAATAAATCAGATAAAGTGAATGTTTCTAGGGTTAGAAGTTTTCTAAAAAAGATCTCTGGTTTCAAAAAAAAAAAAATTATTTTTAGAGTAAAAAATATTGGATTAACAAACAATATTGTTAATGGCATTAATCAAACTTTTAGAAAATATAATAAAGCAATAATCATTGAAGATGATATTCTAGTTTCAAATGTATTTCTGAAATTTATGAATACTAATTTAATAATGTATAACAAAAATGAAAATGTCGCCTCAATTCATGGCTATTGTTACCCGATAAAATTTAAAAAAAATAATGAAGAAACTTTTTTCCTAAAAGGTGCAGACTGTTGGGGTTGGGGGACTTGGAAAAGAGCCTGGAAAGAATATAATAATAATTCAAAATATTTGATTAATTTTATAAAAAGTAAAAATCTTCAGAGAGAATTTGATTTTAATTATAGTTATCCATATCTCGAGATGCTAAGACTTACTGAAAAAAAAAATCACTCATGGGCTATAAAATGGTATGCATCTGCATTTATTAAAAATATGTATACTTTGTATCCAAAAAAATCTTATGTAAGAAACATAGGAAATGATGGATCGGGAACAAATTCGTCTGTACAAAAAAAATTTTATACGAATAATCTCAATAATAAAGTAAGTTTTAAAAAAGTCGAAATTAGAGATAATAATAAAGCAAGAATTCTTTTTGAAAAATTTTTTAATAAAATTTATAGGAAAGAAAATATATTAAAAAAATTGATGAGATTTATTAAAATATGAAAAAAGTAATTGTTACTGGTGGTTCAGGCTTTATCGGAAGAAATCTTGTTCAAAAATTATTAAAAAATAAATTTTTTGTAATAAATATTGACAAACTTACTTACGCTTCTAGAAATGTAAAATTAAAATTAAAAAACAAAAATTATCTCTTCTTTAGAAAAGATATCAATAATAAAAAATTTATAAATTCAATATTTAATAAGTATAAGCCTGACTTATTAATAAACGTTGCTGCAGAAAGTCATGTTGATAATTCAATATTCAGTTCAAAAGAATTTATTATTACAAATATTTTGGGAACCTCAAATCTATTAAATTGTTCAAAAGAATATTTAGAAAAAAATATTTCAAAAAAAAAAAAATTTATTTTTTTCCAAATATCGACTGATGAAGTTTATGGTGATATAAAAAAAGGCATAAAATCACGTGAAAATGATATTTTAAATCCTAGTTCACCTTATTCATCATCCAAAGCTTCAGCAGATTTATTAGTGACTTCATGGAGCAGAACTTATGATATAAATTACATAATTACTAGAAGTTCAAACAATTATGGACCTTTTCAACACAAAGAAAAACTGATTCCAGTTGTAATCAAATCTATATTAAATAAAAAAAAAATACCGATTTATGGAAATGGAAATCAAACCCGAGAGTGGATCTATGTGGAAGATAATGTTGACGCAATTTTTAAAATTATTAAGAGTGGAAAAAAAAATAGTGTATACAATATAGGATCAAATATATTTAAAAAAAATATCGATTTAGTTAAATTAATCTGTAAATTATTTGATCAAACAACAACTAGTAAAAATTCAAAAAAATATATTTCATACGTTTTAGATAGAAAAGGACACGATAAGCGATATGCATTAAATATAAGTAAAATAAAAAAGAAAATTAAGTGGAAACCAAAAACGCAATTCTCAAAAGGTATAAAAAAAACAATTGAATGGTACTTAAAACATAAATCTATATTTAACTAGTTTATGTTAAAGAATATAATTAATAAAATTTATAAAAAAAAAATTGGATTTTTTGAAAAATATATATCCTATGACCAAGCATTATTAAATTGTGATGGATATTCCACCAAAAATTTAATTCGTCATGTTTACAACCAAGCAAAATTAGCAATAAAAACAAAAAATTATGAGCAAGATGGCATTATTTACAACAAGCCAATAATAAATCAATTTCTAATATACTGTTTCTTAAATTATTTAATTAATCAAAAAGACTTTAATGTGAAAAAAAAATTCAAAGTATTAGATTATGGTGGTAGTTTTGGTAACTTATTTTTTTCTTTGAAAAATTTTATACATCTAAATTTCGATTGGACTATCATAGAGCAAAATGAGAAAGTAAAACTTGCAAATAAAAATAAAATCTTCAAAAATATAAAATTCAAAAGCTCTTCTAATAAATCAAAAAAATATGACTTAGTAGTATTTAATACATCTTTTCAATATCTTCCAAACCCAATTGAAATTTTTAAAAAATTGCAATTAAAAAATAACAAGTTTATAATTACAAATTTGACTATATCCCATAGTGGCAAAAATTATTTGAAAATAGAATATCCTGACCCAAAAGTTTACAGATATACTTATCCTTGTTGGTTTTTTAGTGAAAAGTATCTTGTTAAAAATTTATTCAAAAATTTTAGAGTTAAAATATTTAAAATTGATAATCCTCCATATTTACTTAATAAAAAAGAAAAATATATAAATCTATATTTAGAAAAAAAATGAAACATTTCTGTACATATTTTAACGAAACTTTCTTGTCCAGAGGACTTGCTATGATGGATTCTTTGAAATCAAATAACAGAAATATCAAATTTTATGTACTTGCATTAGATTATAAAACCTTCATAAAACTAAAAGAATTAAAAAAAGATTATATTAAAATAATAAATACGAGAGTTTTTTTTAAAAAATATCCTGAGTTGAAAAACCAAAAATATAAGAGAAAAATTAATGAGTTTTGTTTTTTGCTAACACCATACTTGATTGATTATTGTTTAAGAACATTATCTTTAAAAAAAATTTTTTATACAGATGCCGACTTATTATTTTTCGATGACTGTAAAAAAATTATTAGTAAATTAGATAAATACTCAATAATAACCTCTGAGCACAATTTCAGTAAAAAAAATAAATTTCAAGAAAATATCAATGGAAAATTTAATGTCGGATTTTTAGGATTTAAAAAAAATACCATTAGTCTAAAGTGTATAAGATTATGGATGAAGCAGTGTTTTTTCTCAACTACACTACATGATTCTTTCCAAACTTTAATTAAAGGAGACCAGTTATACTTAAATCAATGGCCTATTCTTTACAAAAGAAGTTTTTCTTCCATAAGCAACAAATTTTTCAATATTGGTGCTTGGAATTTTAATGATTTTCAATTTAAATTAAAAAGAAATAATGCAATTTTTGCAAATAATAAAAAAGTTTTAATGATACATGCAAATTTTGTAGAATTTAAAAACAAAAATAAAATCATCATTAGCAATAATAAAAGATTAAAATTGTTAAATGAAATTGTATGTGAAAAATATATCGAGTCTTCAAAAGAATTAGGAATCAAAAATATTAGTATTTTGAAGATTGGCTTAGCAAATAAATTA